>JAFXVP010000001.1 GCA_017524445.1 Clostridia bacterium
CCGCCGGCAAAGGGGCATGCGGCGCGCGATCTGCCCATACAACCTTATCCATTCTGCATTCCGCATTCCGCATTCCGCATTCGCATCGCCGCTTGTCAGAACCGCAGCAGATTGATCCCGGTCTCCGGGTCCGGACGGCGATCGACCGCGCCGGAGAGGACGCGGATCACCATCTCGCACGTCACGGAAACGACCGCGCGGTTCAGATGCCCGCCGACCACGGCGCAGTCTTGGTTTCCCGCACTCAGATGCAGATGCTGATAAAACGCGCCGTCCTTTTCGGTGACCGTGCCGACGAGCGAAACGATCTCGTGCGGGCCCGTGAAGGTCTTCGAATCGTAGCGCTTTGCGTCGACGTCATACACGCCGACGGTGAAGTCGTCGGTCGCGCCGAGCGCGGAGATCTCCGCAAGCCGGATGTGCTCCTGTTCCGCGACCGCTTTCAGCGTTTCGATGATCTCCTCGCCGCGGTCGATGCGCAGAACGATCGTGTCGTTGAATCTTCTGTAATCCATAGCTGCCTCCTTATTCTTCATACGCCGCAGGCGCAATTCATGTGCGAAAGCACAATTCATGACGGCACCGCCGTCAATTCATGACCCCGGGTCAATTCATGCGGCACAGCTGCAATTCATGTGTGAAGCACAATTCATTCACTACCCTCCCGTCCGCCTTCGGCGTCCACCCTCCCGAAACATGGTCGTTGCGCGTCGTTTCACCACTTCGTTACAGAGGTAGATCGCGCGACGACGCAAAGCGTCGTCTACCGCGTACCATCACTCCTTCAACTCCCTGTTTCGGTCGCAGCTCACCTCGCTTCATCTGCCACCGGCAGCGCTCGGATCGCTGCCCCATGACAAGGGCAGGTCAAGGAGGTGAGCAATGCAAGCTCCCCTTGTTGGTGAGGCGCTCGGATCGGCGCCTTCAAGGAGAAGCATCCTTTCTGAGCATTCCCCCTCGGGTGGGGAAGGTGACGAATGAGGTGGATGAATTGCCTGCGGCATGAATTGGCTTCGCCGTGAATTGTCCTTGCGGACATGAATTGCCTGCGGCATGAATTGCCCTTGCGGGCATGATCACCAGATAAAATTCGATTTCAGCATTTCGCCGTTGTCGATCAGAATATCCTCGCCGGTGATCTAACGGTTTTCGACCGTCAGCGTGTACGCAAGGTTTGCGACCTCTTCGGGATCCGCCCATTTTCCGAGCAGCGTTTCGCCGAGCACGGCTTTGTACAGCGTCTCGCTTTCGAGAATGTGCGCGTTCGCGGGCGTGACCACGCCGCCGGGGGAGATCGCGTTTACCGTGATCTTTCGCGGCCCCAGCGCGTTTGCAAGGTATTTCATGTAGCCCACGATCCCCGCCTTGCTCGCGACGTAATAGGGAAACTCCGCGCCGTTGCGCGCCGACGCCGATGCGATGAACAGGATCGAACGGAGCGTCGGCGCGTCGAGAAACCGTTCGGTAAAGCGGATCGTTCCCGTGAGGTTCACGCCGATCGCGTCGGCTTCGTCGAGCGTCCCCGCATTGTTGATAAGGATCTCCGGATCGGGGACGTTCAAAGGCGAATCGTCGCGGATATCGCGGACGAAATGCGTATAATTCGGACGTTCGATCGCGGCAGGGCGGAGATCCACGCCGAAGACAGCGTGTCCTTCCTGTAAGAATCGTTCGGCGATCGCCCTGCCGATGCCTTGGCTTGTGCCGGTGACGAGTACGTTCATGCGATTTCTCCTTTCGGTTCTGCCTGACGCGCCTTGATGCGCTGCGAGATGCGATAGCCCATCGGCGAGAACACTACCTCAAAGACCAGCTCGGCAATCGCGCCGGTCACCGCGCAGGTGAGGCATTGGAGCATGGTCCAGCCGAAGAAGATCCGGCTCACGAGCATGGCAAAGACGAGGTTGTCGACAAACTGGCCGAGGAAGGTGGACACATACGAGCGCAGCGCGAACCGCCCGAAGCCCTCCTGCGTTTTCAGCAGTTTGCCGATGCCGTAATTTAAAAAGTTGTTGACGAACGCGGACACGATGAACGCCGTGGAGCTGCCGAGGAGGATGAACCACGTGCCGCCGAAGGTGTTGTCGAGCGCCGTGTTGATGACCGCTTCGCTGCCTTCGACAAAGCTCTCGCCCCACACGCCCGGAATGCGGCTTGCGAGAAAGAAGATCCCCGCCATGAGAAGGTTCAGCACGAGCGCAAAGACCGAGAACAGCGTCGCCGCGCGCGGACCGTAGCAGTGCGTGAGGATATCCATCGTCAGAAACGCCATCCACGAGAACAGGATGCCGCAGTCGAGCGCAAGCCAGTCGCGGTTTATGATGCTCTTGTTGGCTAAAAGGTTCATGCCGACGACGGCCAATACCGTCAGCGTCAGCAAAAGAGGGGGAACGGTTTTCAGCATTTCGCGAAATTCGGAAACGGTTTTTTTCATCGGAAACAAAAAACTCCTTGTTTTTTTACGGTGGTTAGCAAGAGACACCGTTTGCGTCCGCCACGGGACGAATTGCATCATATCACAGGACGCGGGAAAATGCAAGTACGGACGATGGTACGCGGCAGGCGACGCAACGCGTCGCCGCGCGAATTACCTATGTAACGAAGCGTCAGCGAAGTGGGCATTGCCCGTCCGTCAAGTTTCGCACGGTTTTGGAGACAATCCTCCCGTCTGCCTTCGGCATCCACCCTCCTTTGCACAAGGAGGGCAGGATCACACCGACGGACCGTAGGGGCTGACGACCTCGGCAGCCCGCCGTA
>JAFXVP010000008.1 GCA_017524445.1 Clostridia bacterium
AAGGAAGACCGTATAAACCGTCGAATTGCATTCTTCAAGGAATGCAATCTCCTCCTCCACCGTGCGGTTGTTGGATGCTTCGGCCTTCATCTTCCAGCAGTAATAATCGTACGCCGCACCGCCCTGCTCATACGCGCCGATGCGGGCGCGGCACTTCGGGCGAAGCTTTTCCAGGCCGTCGTGGAGCAGCTGATATGCCTCGACCCATGCGGTTTTCACAAGCTCATCGTTTTTTGCGATATACGCTTCGCGCTGCGCATCCGTCAGAAAATCGAGTTTTTCCATCGCTTCCTTGAATGTGCCGTGCAGATAACTCGTTTCTCCGCTGTCCGCAACCGTCTGCAAATCGTTGAGAATAACGTCCAGCATTTCCTCTGTCATAAAGAATCCGCGGTTTGCACGTTCCTGCTCAAAAGCAAGAACCTGACCGTAGTAACGCGGCACATCCGCCATCAACGTCAGATAGTTTTCGATATCCTTTTCATCCTTGAACGAATAGAGTCCGAAGAACAGCGGCATGTTCATATGAAGGCCGACATATTCATCGAGCGGTTCGTAGTTATAGAACCAGTCCTTGGATTCGATCTCCATATCGAAATAGCGGCAATAGGTGTCGTACGCAAACTGCAGCTGATCGGAGAGCAGCGTGCGGTCGATCGTATTCAGCTTTTCACGCCACTTTATACATTTTTCGACCCATTCGTTATTTGCTTCCTCGGTAAACTCGCCGAGCGTAACGGGAACAGCCGATTCATCGATGCCGAAGCTTGCAGGATCCTCACACCACTGATCCAGCGACGTGATGTCCGATGTTGCAGCGTCGAGGAACAGTTCCTCGTCCAACGCCAGAAACGCTGCTTCCGCGGTTTTCTGGCCTTCCGTTTGCTCGACCGGTTCCGCGGTCGGCCTCGGCGTCGGCTTTTCCGTCGGCTTCTCAGTCGACTTTTCCGTTGCTTGCGCAACCGCCGTCGGTTTCGGTTCGATCGTCGTTTGCATGCCGCCGTTATAGGCATGCTGTACACATCGGTTAAGCCATGCCCCGATCATACTGCATCCGAAACAGCTGAGCAGCATGATCGCCGCAAGAATACCTGCAAAAAACCGTTTTGTTTGATTCATCTTCATCTTCTCCTTTGCGGAATACGTATTTTCTGGTATCTTTCCGTTGTATGTCAACATTGTCCAATGATAAGACACTTCAGCATCTCAAAATGTGGCAACAAATATCAAATTATAACTAAATTACCGGCACGTTTCCGCCGAGCCGTCGCAGCGCGGTCATGAAATCGTCCGGAAGCGGCGCGGTAAACGTCATCTCCTCCCCCGTGCGGGGATGAACGAACGTCAGCCGGTATCCGTGCAGCGCCTGTCCGGAAAGTCCGAGCTTCGGCGCGGCGGAGCCGTAGACCTCGTCTCCGACGATCGGATGCTTGATGTACGCCATATGTACACGGATCTGATGCGTGCGGCCTGTTTCAAGCGCTACATCCAGAAGCGTTTCCGTTCCGAAGCGTTCGAGCACGCGCCAATGCGTGACGGCGCGGCGTCCGTCTTCCGTGACGGCCATGCGCTTGCGATCCGTCTTATGCCGACCGATCGGCGCGTCGACGGTACCGCTGTCCTCCTTCAGGTTACCGTGAACGATGCACAGGTATTCCCGATGCGCGGTATGCAGCGCGAACTGTTTTGCGAGCGCTTCATGCGCGGCGTCGTTCTTTGCGACGACCAGAAGCCCGCTTGTCAGCCGGTCGATACGGTGCACGATCCCCGGCCTCGTTCCTCCGCCCGTTCCGGAAAGCGACCGGAACCGGTACAAAAGCGCGTTGACAAGTGTACCGGTAGTATTCCCCGGCGCAGGATGCACGACCATTCCCTTCGGTTTGTTGATCAACGCAAGATCCTCGTCCTCATAAACGACGTCAAGCGGGATGTTTTCCGGTTCCGGAAGCTGATCGTCGCTCTCCTCCGGGACATGCAAACGGATGACGTCGCCGGTCTTGACTTCGCTGTTCGCCTTGCACGGCTTGCCGTTTTGCTCGACAGCGCCTTCCTTGATCAGTTTTTGCAGTTTTGATCTGCTGAATTCGGTATTTGCCGCCAAATATGCGTCAATCCGCGGCGCTTCCGTTTCCGCGATCAGCAGGATCGTTTCCGTCGTCATGCGATTCCTCCGGTTTATCCTCTTCCTCATCCTCGGGGATCAGTTCTTCAAAGCGCGAAAGCTTGTTCTTTTTGCGCTGTTTTGCGGCTTCCGCGGCTTCCTCGCGGGTCGGCAGGCGGAACAGCAGCCGATATTCATCCTCAAAGCACTCAAAGAGACCGAACTTCTTGAAGAACGCTTCGAATACAAGCAGCGCAATGGCGATACAGATTGCAGAATCGGCTATATTGAAGATCGGAAAATCGATGAATTTCGTACAGATCATATCCCGGACATAGCCGAACGCGATCCGGTCGTACAGATTGCCGATCGAACCGCCGATCAGCAGCCCCGCGATCACACGCGACAGCTTCGGCATTTTCTTTCCCGAACGGATCGTAAAAAACAGCAGCAAAAAGATGAAAACAGCCGTCAGCGCAAGCAGCAGGCGGGACGCCCACGGATTCCCGCTGCCGAGGCCCCACAGCGCGGCGTCATTCGGCGTAAAACTCAGAACGATGAACTTGCCGTCCTGCGGGATCGCATTCTTCTGCGCGATCGCGCTCTGTGACAGAAACACGCGCAGCGCAGAGATGTCATACAGCGATCCGTCATAACCGAGCGTTCCGATGACGTGCGACGAAACGATCCAGTATTTCGATATCTGATCAAGCGCCAGTACGGCGAAAGCGACCCAAATAATCAACATCTATTCCTCCGTCTTGATCGTGAGTTCTTCCGGGTAAAGATTCTCGTAATTCTCCTGTGCCTGCAGAACGCGGTTTACGTAGTTTTTTGTTTCTTCATAGGGAATATACGCAATGCGTCCCTTGCTGTCAAGTCCGTATTCGGAAAGCCAAAGCGCCGCCTTGTTCGGACCCGCATTGTATGCCGCGAGCGCGACGGCAGAATTCTGATCGAACCGATCCAACTGCTGCCGAAGATAATAACAACCGAAGTGAACAGACGTCTCGGGGTCGAACAGATCCTCCACATGGAACGATACGCCGAGTTCTTCGGCGATCTCCTCTCCCGTGGAAGGCATGATCTGCATCAAGCCCCTTGCTCCCGCACGGCTGACCGCATCCTCGCGAAATCTGCTTTCGATACAAATGACGCCTGCGACGAAAGACGGTTCAAGATCGTATTCCGAACTGTATTTTTGGATCAGATCCACGTATTTCAGCTGAAATCTCGATCGCATGATCCGGGGCAGCACCCAGAATACGATCACGGACGTCAGGATCAGACATGCCATGACCATGGCAAGAACGATCAGCGTTGTTTTTTGTTTTTTACTCATGCGCGGATCTTCCGCGACTGTTTCGCTCATTGCAGTTCCTCCCGTATCTGTTCGATCAACGCGTTCGCTTCTTCGCGAAACGCGGCGATCGTTCCTTCGTTCCGGATCGTATAGGTCGCAAGCCGTTCGCGTGTTTCGTCCGGAATCTGCGCCCGAATGCGCGCGCGGATCGAATCTTCGTCCAAGCCGTCCCGCAGCGCTGTACGCGCGACGCGGATCTCCTCATCGCACAGCACAGCGACCGTACAGGCGCAGAACGCGTCAACGCCGCTTTCAAACAGCAACGGAACGTCCCACACCGCGATCGGCGCTTCGGACGCTTCGGTCCGGCGAAGCATTTCCCGTATGACGAACGGATGCACGATCGCGTTCAGCGCTTCCCTCGCCTTGCCATCCGAAAAAATCTTGGCTGCGATATATGCACGATCCAATGTGCCGTCAGGTCTCAGTGATTCCGTTCCGAACAGTGCGACCACGTCCGAAAAGCATTCGGATGCAGGCGTCAGCGCAAACCGTGAGATCTCGTCCGCGTCGATCACCGGTATATTGTGTGCGGAAAAGCACAGTGCAAGCGTGCTTTTCCCGGAGCCGATGCCTCCCGTGATACCGATGATGCGCGTCATTTCGTTTCGTACCAGCTTTCTCCGCATTTTGCTTCGGCGACGAGCCTGACCGACAGCGACGCGACGCCCTCCATGGCGTCCTGCATCAGCTTCATCACGTCGTCTGCCTCGCTGCGCGGACAATCGACGATCAGCTCGTCGTGGATCTGCAGCACGAGACGCGCTTTGAATCCGCCTTCTTTCAGCGTGCGGTCGACGTGCACCATCGCGATCTTGATAATATCTGCCGCCGTACCTTGGATCGGCATGTTCATCGCAACGCGCTCGCCGAACTGTCGGACGTTGTAATTGCTTGCGGAAAGCTCCGGCAACGGGCGTCTGCGTTCGAACAGCGTTTCCGCATAGCCGCGTTCCTTGGCGCGCGCGACGCTTTCCTTCAAATACGCCTGCACCTTCGGATAGCGTTCAAAGTAGCGGCGGATATAGCCGGCGGCTGTCGGGACGGATATCCCAAGATTCCTTGCAAGGCCGAAATCGGAGATGCCGTAGACGATGCCGAAATTGACTGCCTTCGCCGCGCTGCGCTGTTCGCTCGTAACGGACGCAATCGGCATGTGAAAGACTTCGGCGGCCGTGCGTGCATGGATATCTTCTCCGCCGTTGAACGCAGCGATAAAGCCCTCATCGCCGCTGATATGCGCAAGCAGACGCAGTTCGATCTGCGAATAGTCCGCGCCGACGAGGACGTTCCCTTCGCTCGGGATAAATGCTTTGCGGATCTCTCTGCCCTCCGGCGTGCGGACCGGAATGTTCTGCAGATTCGGCTCCGTGCTGGAAATGCGTCCCGTCGCCGTCACGCACTGCATGAACCGCGAATGGATGCGTCCGTTTGCGTCGCGTTGTTTCAGCAAGCCCTCGACAAACGTACTGTCGAGCTTCATCAAGAACCGATACTGCAGCACGTCGCCGACGATCGGATGCAGCGGCGCAATCGCTTCCAACGTGTCCGCATCCGTCGAAAACCCGGTCTTGGTCTTTTTCCCGGACGGCAGTCCGAGCTTTTCGAAAAGGATCCGGCCGAGCTGTTTGGTCGAAAGAATGTTGAACCGTTCCCCCGCCTGCTCATAGATGCGCGCTTCGAGCGTCGAGGCAGTCTTCGAAAAACGATCGTGCAGCGCATGCAGAACGGCTTCATCGGTCATAAAGCCGATTCTCTCCATACCGTAAAGCACTTTCAGAAGAGGCAACTCCACGTCGCGCTCCAGCGTACGCAAGCCGTTTTCCTCGATCGCACGGGACATACGAGGATAAAGCGCGAACAGGTAAGCAGGGCTTGCTTTCTCGGTTTTCAGCCAGGCACGGCAAAGTGCTTCGAAGTTCTCGACCGGACGGTTGCTCTGCAGAAGATAGTCCGAAAGCATCGCGTCAAACAACAGCGTCGGCAGCGAATCGGCGTCGAAACCGCAGCGATGGAAGATCGTTTTTGCGTCGAACGTAAGCATCGGCTTTTTATGGACACAAATAAACGCGCCGAGCATGCGATACGCCTCGTCCTCGTCCATGCAGGCGTCGAACAGCGTTTCGCCCGCCGTAAGAACGTATGCCGTATCCGCAGAGCCGGCAAACGCAAGCGACGGGAACGCCGTTACGGCGACCGCCTCGCAGGAAGCAAGCGCTTCGAGCGCTTTTTGCATTTCCTCCGCATCGGTGATCGCAACGGTTTCAGCCGTATGGATCGCATCGTCCTGTTCGGGCGCTTCACTGCCGGGCAGCTTATCTGCAATGCTGTTCAGTTCCAGATCGTACAGACGCTGTTTTGCGCCGCCCGTTTTTTCAAAGGAGAACGCACAGTCGTTCAGTGTTTCGCTGACCGGCGCGTCGGTCGCGATCGTGCCGAGCCAATAGGAAAAGCGGGCGTTTTCGGCTTCGTTTTGGAGGCGTTCGCCGAGCTTGCCCTTGACTTCGGAAGCATGCGAAAGTACACCCTCCAGATCGCCGTATTCGGAAAGCAGTTTCAATGCGGTCTTTTCCCCGACGCCCGAAACGCCGGGAATATGGTCGGAACTGTCGCCCATCAGCGCTTTGAGATCGCGCATGCGATCCGGTGTCAGCCCGTATTTTTCCTGCAATACCGCTGTGTCGACGATCGAATTGTCCTTTGTATAATACACTTTTGTGTGTTCGGTGATCAGCTGGAACGAATCGCGGTCACCGGTCGCGATCAGCGTATCCATCCCCTCAGCCTCCGCCCGTCGCGCAAAGGTCCCGAGGATATCGTCGCCCTCATATCGCGGGCATTCGATGACCGCAATGCCCATGCTTCTCAATATCTCGCGAACGACCGGCATCTGTTTTTTGAGATCCTCGTCCGCAGGCTTGCGGCCGAGCTTGTAATCCGCATAACGCTCGTGCCGGAATGTCGGCTGATGCACGTCAAACGCGACGAGAACGTGCGAGGGCTCCTGTTTCAGCAGCTCGAGGAGCTTCGTGAAAAAGCCTTTCAGCGCGCCGGTCGGAAAGCCGTCGCGCGTGGTCAGATTCGCTTTGAAAAACGCATGGTATGCCTGAAACAGCAAGCTGTTTCCATCAATCGCCAAAAGCAGCCGGTTCATTGTTTCCCTTTCCCGAAACGGCACGCCCATGCTCGGGTGCGCCGTCAGAGTCGTCATTTTCGTTTATTCTGTCGGATCAGGCGCGAACGACGTCGTACACCATCGGTCGGTATTCCGGTTTTGCGTCGGAATACGTAAACGCGCTGTGGAACATTTCAAGCGCGGCGTTGACCTTGCTCTCGTCGTTGACGTACATCACGCAAAGCGGTTCGTCCGCGCGGATGAAGTCGCCGAGACGTTTCTTCATCACGAGACCGACCGCCGGATCGATGCTCTCCTCTTTTGTGGCGCGTCCGGCGCCGAGAATCTGCGCGGCGGTACCAATCCTCTCCGCATTCATCGAGGAGATGTAGCCCGCGCGCTTCGGATACACGTTCAGGATCGTTCTGACCTTGCAGAGCTCGTCGATCCGATCGAGACCGATATACGATGCGTCGCCGCCTTCCGCAGCGATCATCTCTTTGAGTTTTGCAAGCCCCGCGCCGGAATGCAGCGCGGATTCGAGTTTTTCGCGTGCCTCGACTTCGGTTTCGGCAAGCTTGCTGAGCCGCATCATGTGTACGCCGAGGAGCATACAGACTTCGTACAGCGGATCGCCTGCCGGGATCTTACCCGAAAGCAGCTCCACCGCTTCGCGCACTTCCAGCGCGTTGCCGACCGCAAGGCCCAGTGGCTGATTCATGTCGGTTATTACCGCGACGCATTCGCGGCCGACGAGTTTCCCGATGGAGACCATCAGATGCGCAAGCTTTTCCGCTTCGTCGACGGTCTGCATAAACGCGCCGGTGCCGGTCTTGACGTCAAGCACGATCGCGTCGGTACCAGCCGCGAGCTTTTTGGACATGATGCTCGAAGCAATCAGCGGAATGCTGCGGACCGTCGCCGTTACGTCGCGCAGCGCGTACATTTTCTTGTCGGCGGGAACGAGATTCCCGGTCTGCCCGATGACGGCGACGCCGATCTCGTTCACGATCTCCTTGAACCGTTCCATCGGCTGTTCGATGCAGACGCCGGGGATCGATTCGAGCTTGTCGAGCGTGCCGCCCGTATGTCCGAGCCCGCGCCCGCTCATTTTTGCGACCGTGCCGCCGCATGCCGCTACGAGCGGCGCGATGACGAGCGTCGTCGTATCGCCGACGCCGCCGGTCGAATGCTTGTCGACCTTCACGCCGCGCAGATCGGAAAGATCGACGACCTCGCCGGAATGCATCATCGCCATTGTCAGATCGGCGGTCTCGTGATCGGTCATGCCGTTGAACACGACCGCCATCTGAAACGCGGACATCTGATAATCCGGGATCGAGCCGTCCGTAAAGCCGTTGACGACGTAACGGATCTCATCGCCGGAAAGTGTTCCGCCGTTTACCTTTTTTTCGATCAGATCGACCATGCTCATATGATTGTTCCTCCTAATAAAATGGATAGTATAGTCTATCATAAATCTGCGGGATTGACAACGCCTTTTCCGAGTGCCGGAAGGATCGAACGATCGAACCATTCCCCGATCTTTGTCTCATCCGATTCTTCCCCGCTCGGACATGCGGAGACGCCTTTCAGGTTCGGATACACCTGCAGCAGTTCTTTTTGATCGAGCCCGGACACGCCGATATAGAAATCGGCGTTTTTAAGCGCAGCGGCAAGTCCGATGCGGTCGCGGACAGTTTGTTCGCCCGATACCAGTCTGCCGCCGATGGACGAAAGCGCAAAACCGAGTCCGCCCGCCGCGCCGCTGCCCGGCGTGTTCGGATCGCCGCCGAGCGCCATAACAGGCGTTTCCGCGCACAGCGTTGTCCCGGAAGCGCACAGAACCGTCAGCTCGGTCTCCGCAAGGCGCGGATCCAATCCGCTGCGATCGACGGTTGCGATCCTTTGCACGGATTCACGGCACGGAACAACGGTCTCTCCGTCCGCATCGGCAAAGCGCATGCCGAGCGCGTGCAGCGCGCCGAGTCCGAGATCGGCGGCCGATGTTTCGCCGAGACCGATCCAGATTTTCCGGAATCCGAGATCAAGTGTCTTTTTGATCAGCGTACCGACGCATGCACTCGACTGCTCCGAAAGCGGCGACGTATTTTCGGATGATCTGACGGCGTCTTCCGATTCGATCACCGCGATATGCCCCGGGATCACGCCGACAAGCATTCCGACGCGGGCGCCGTTGATGTTCTCACTCGTTACCGTTTCATATCGTCCGTTCGTTCCCGATACCAGCGTGCGGACCGTTCCCCTGCCGCCGTTTGCGGCCGTCAATCTGCGCACACAAAATCCTCGTTCCGCTGCAGCAATGCCGAGCATGCGGCTCAAACGTTCCGCGTCGCAGACGTCTTCAAAAGACGGCGTGATCAGGATCGTCTTGCCATCGGACGGCCGCATCGGCGTAGGCGATTCCGTCGGTATAAACGGTGCGCCTGCTTCGGTCGGATTGATCTTTCCCGCGCCGTCGATCTCGGCAAGGATCGGATACGGGCCGAAGTTTTCAAGCGTGTTTGCCTGAACAAGCGGCTGATGCAGGCACAGACGCGTCAGCAGCGCATCCAGGGAATGCAGCGTCTCACCTGCCGCACGGGATTGTCTGATCCCGACGTAGCACACGATGCAGATATACACGGGGCTTTGCGTGATCGGATCGAATGTTTCACACGCCTCGTACAGTCCCGTCTGCGTCGCGTCGGACGCGAATACGGCGTCAAGCGCGATCTTCCAGCAGTCGCGTTTCGTTTTCTCGGAAAAGTCTGCGACCGGAAAACGCATTCCGATGGGAAAATAATGCCAGATCATACCTCTTCCTCCGTTTCAATGCAGGCAAGCTCGGCTTCGGCCTGCTCCAGTCGGTCATAAAGCTCGGTTTCCTCCGCTTCAAGCGAAGATATGGTTTCATACAACTGCTGCATCCGCCGGAAATCATTTCCGGACTGCGCTTCAATAAGCGCCTGTTCCGCGTCTTTTTTCGCCGCCTCATTCTGAGCGATCTGCTGTTCGATCCGAGACAGTTCCTGCTTTGCTTTTGCCCGACGCTGTTTGAATTCTTTGCGTCTCAAAAACAGGTTGTCGGAAGCGGCTTGTTCTTTTTGTTTCGGTTTTTCGGGCTTGCGTTCGACGATCCGTTCGAACAGATCCTCTTCCTCGTCCTGCTGTTCGATCAGTCCGTTATCGGTCATCAGGATCACGCGGTCCGCAAGGCGTCTCACCATATACCGGTCGTGCGTGACGATCAGGACCGTTCCGGTGAACTTCTCCAAAGCGCTTTCCAGCATTTCGGCGGAAGCGATATCCAAATGGTTCGTCGGTTCGTCCAGAAGAAGGACGTTCGCGCCGGAAAGTACGAGTTTCAACAGCCGGATGCGCGTCTTTTCCCCGCCGGAGAGCGACCCTATGCGCTTGTCGATGTCGTCAAACTTGAACAGGAACATGCCGAGATAACCGCGCAGCGTGTTACGCTCGATCGCAGGAAACGCTTCGTCAAGTTCTTCGATCACGGTATTGGCGTCGTTCAGTTCATAGGTGTTCTGCGCAAAATATCCGATCCGTACGCCGGCGCCGATCTTGTACGTGCCTTCTGTCGGACGTTCGTTTCCGGTCAGGATCTTTAAAAGCGTCGTCTTGCCGCATCCGTTTGCCCCGATCAGACAGACGCATTGCCCTGCGGTGATCATCGCGTTCAGTCCGGAGAACACGCGCTGTTCTCCGTATCGCATTCCGAGCTCGTGCAGAACGATCACCTCGTTTCCGGTCGGCTGCGGAGTCGGAAAGCGGAACACGATAGACTTTTCGTCGCGTTCCGGTTCGACCATGTCTTCTTTGATCCGGTCGATCTGCTTCTGCTTCGATGCGATCGTAACGTAGTTATGCGCCTGATTCCACCGTTTTTGCTGTTCGATAATCCCCTCTATGCGGCGGATCTCCTTCTGCTTGCGCAGATATTGCTTTTTGGCAAGCTCGCGCGCGTCAAGCTTCAGTTCCATGTAGCGCGTGTAATTGCCTTCCGTGCCGCGGATCCTTCCGTGCTGCAGCTCCAGCATGCGTGTAACGGTATCGTCCAGAAACGCGCGATCATGCGATACCACCAGCACCGCGCCTTTGAACTGTTTCAGATAGTCCGACAGCCAGCGGATCGCCGTAACGTCAAGATTGTTGGTCGGCTCGTCCAGAAGCAGCAGATCGGCACGGGACAGGATCGCGCGGGCAAGCATCGCTTTGCTGATCTGCCCGCCCGAAAACGACGTAACGGAACGCAAAAGGTCCTCTTCCGAAAATCCGAGTCCCAAAAGCGCGGAACGTGTCAGCGCGCGGAACGTCACGCCGTCTTCACGTGAAAGCGTCTCGACGATCACCGCCTGCCTTGCGATGAGTTTGTCGCGGTCTCCTTCGTCCTGTTCGAGCTTCTCCAGGATCCTCGTTTCTTCTGACTCGAGATCCAGAAGCGGTCGGTACGCTTCAAGCGTGAACGAATACAGATCCATATCCGCATCAAGCTTCGGGATCTGCTCCACGTAGGACAGCTTCGTCCCCTGCGGCATGCCGAAAGAGCCGCCGTCATACGGTTCCTTTCCCATCAGGATCCGCATCAGCGTCGTTTTTCCGCTTCCGTTCACGCCGATCAAACCGACGCGATCACCCGTCCGGATCTCAAAGGACACGTCCGAAAACAGCGTTCGATCCGCAAAGGACTTTTTCAGGTTGTCAACACTCAATAATACCATAGTAATGCCGTCATTCCGCAAACATATATTTATAATCAGTATAGCACATCTTTCTCTGTTTGGGAAATAGTTTATATAAATTTCAAGATTATGTTGCAAGTCGTATGCTATAATGAAAGTCGAAAGGAGTCGGACGATGGAAAAAGAGATCAAATTGCTGCCCGGAAAAAAGCGCAGATCCATGCCGGTCGCTTTGCGTTGCCTGATTGCGCTGTCCGTTGCTGCGGTTCTCTGCACCGTCGGGCTTTTGCTGATCCTGCGCGATCGCGAGATCTCCCCGTTCCCCTCCGCCAATACCGCATCCGAATACCTGACGACAAAGGAAGACTCCGTTTCCCTTCGCAGCGCATCGCCGCGCCCTTCTCTTGCCGCTTTCGATCTCAAGGCAACGCCTACGCCCGTGCCTACGGACAGTCATATCGATATTTCCCATTATTCTACACTGCAATTGAATGACGACAACGCGGAAGTCTCCGCTCTGCAGCAGAAGCTGATGGACCTCGGCTATATGGAAGCAGACGATCCCGGCACGCTTTATAATGAATCTACCAAGAATGCCGTTACGCTTTTTCAGCGCGCGACCGATACCGAGCAGAACGGAGTCGCTTCCGCCGCGCTGCAGGAAATGCTGTTCTCCGACGACGCACAGGAGTATCGCATCAAGCTTGACGACAGCGGCGCCGACGTAAGGAGCATTCAGCGGCAGCTTCGGGATCTCGGTTATTATTCCGACCGTATCACCGGCTATTACGGGCCGAATACGGAAGACGCCGTCCGTGCGTTCCAGGCGAAGAACGACAAAGAAGTCGACGGACAGATCACGCGGGATGATTGGGATCTTCTGTATTCCGACAACGCGATCCCGCTTGCGACGCCGACTCCCGAACCTACGCCCACACCTACGCCTACGCCGACGTCGAAACCGACCAAAACGCCTACGCCGAAACCGACCAAAACGCCTACGCCGAAACCGACCAAGACGCCTACGCCGAAACCGACCAAAACGCCTACGCCGAAACCGACGAAGACCGCTTCGGCAAATCCTTCCAAGACGGCGACGCCGAAGCCGACAAAGACGCCTACGTCAAAACCGACAAAGACGCCAACGCCGAAACCGACCAAAACGCCTACGCCGAAGCCGACCGCCACGAAGAAGCCCACGGCGACGCCGAAACCGACCAAAACGCCGAAGCCCACAAACACGCCGAAGCCCACAAATACACCGAAGCCGACGGATACGTCGAAGCCGACCAAAACGCCTTCGTCCGGGGATGATTCCGGTTATTCGCACAGCGTTGACGGTGTGATCAGCTGCGCAAAGAATCAGCTCGGCGATCCGTACGTTCTCGGCGACGAAGGACCCGATTCCTTCGACTGCTCCGGCCTCGTCTATTATTGTCTGAAAAAGGCGGGCGTTTCGGTCAGCCGCAGAAGCGCGCATTCCTACTCGGAAAATGACAGTTGGAAGCGGATCGATTCCGTCGACGATCTGCAGCGCGGCGATCTCCTGTTCTTCAACAGCAAATCGAGCGAACGCGTCAACCACACGGCGATCTATATCGGCAGCGGTTCGTTCATACACGCAAGCTCCAGTAAAGGTGAAGTGGTAAAAAGCTCCTTCTCCTCTTACTGGTACGAACATTTTGTCTGCGGAAGACGGGTATTCAACTGATGGAATGCAACATCTGTCCCCGGAATTGCAAAATTGACCGAACAGTCGCAGCCGGTTTCTGCGGCTGTTCTTCCGTTGTGCGCATCGCACGCGCTGCTTTGCATTTCGATGAGGAGCCGAGCATCAGCGGAACGCGCGGCAGCGGAACAATTTTCTTTTCGGGCTGCAATCTGAAATGTATTTTCTGTCAGAACATGGTTTTGACAAGCGGAACGCTCGGTGAAGTCTTTGACGTTCCCCGTCTTGCGGACGTTATGCTGAAGCTTCAGGCGCTCGGCGCGCACAACATCAATCTCGTGACGCCGACGCCGCACAGAGACGCGATCGTCGCCGCCCTGCGCCTTGCAAAATCGAAAGGTCTTTCTATCCCGATCGTGTATAACACGAACGCTTATGAGTCTGTTGATACGATCCGCGCATACGAAGGGCTTGTCGATATCTATCTGCCGGATCTTAAATACGTCGATCCACGGTTATCACTGAAATTCTCCCGCGCTGCGGACTATTTTGATACGGCCATCGAGTCCATTACCGAGATGATCCGTCAGGTCGGGTTTATGGAGACCGACGAAAACGGGATCGCAAAGAAAGGCGTCCGTATCCGGCATCTCGTTTTGCCTGGATGCGTATTCGATACGCGAAGCGTTCTGGACGCGATCAAGGACCGGTTCGACGTCGACTGTCCGATCTCGCTGATGTCGCAGTTTACGCCGATCCCCGAATGCACCGAAAAGCCGCTGGACCGTCCGCTGACGCAGCGCGAGTACGAAAGCGCACTCGATTACTGTATTTCTCTGGGGTTTACCGACGTTTTTACACAGGATCTTACGAGCGTCGGACGCTCATTCACCCCGCCGTTTTCGGATCATATCGAACTATGAATCAATTGTACGAAAAGCGGAGCTTCACAGGCGTTCTGTCAAGGTGGATTTTCAAAGGCACTGTCGGCTTTGGTCGGCGGTGCTTTTTTTCGTTGTATCCTATCGGTAATCATGATAGAATCAATACGATAAATCGGGATTTGACGGAGGCAACAAAACCGGAAATGATAACTTATAGGCAATTAACGAGAGATGATGTGGAAAGTGCAAAGCATCTTTATGATGCGTTGGGGTGGACTGCATATCTCGGCGATGATGAAAGGCTGTATCGCGCATGGGACCATTCTCTGTTTGCGCTTGGTGCATTTGACGATGATAAGCTTATAGGCTTTATTCGATGCATCGGAGATGGTGAACATACTATACTGATACAAGATTTGCTCATTTTGGAAAACCATCAGCGCAAAGGAATAGGAAAAACGTTGATGAAAGCAGTATTTGATAAATATGCCGATGTCCGACAGAAGTTTGTTGTCACAGGCGCAGACACACCGGCAGTCCACTTTTACCGTTCGCTTGGGTTGTATTCTTTTGATGAGGGCGATTTGCTGGCATTTTTTAAGCTGTAAGAATCTCCCAAAGCGAAGGAAGTCCAGCTGCGCAAATTCCGTTTTGTCGGAATGAAACGGATTTGAACCTTCCGGGAAACAGCTTCTTTTCGGAAGGTTTTTTGTTTGCCTGAAGCACGCGTATCACCACCGCATGACGGTGTATAAGTGCGCTCTTACAAAAAAGAGGCTTCCCCTTGAGGGGAAGCTGGCAACGAAGTTGACTGATGAGGTGTTCAGGGAAGCGAACGCAATGCGTTCGTCCGATCCGTAAGAGCTGATGCTTTTAGATATCCACCTCATCCGGCTTCGCTCACGCTGCGCCACCTTCCCCTCAAGGGGAAGGCTTTTGGATGCGTTTGAAAACCACCTTTTAGAGAGTGCCTCTTCGCGCTCCTTTCTTTTATTCAAAGACGGATTCCAGATACTCCGCGACGCCGTCGTTTTCGCAGGAGCCGATGATCAGATCGGCTTTTTCCTTGACGAGCGCGTTGGCGTTTGCGACGCAGACGCCCGTCCCCGCCCATTCGATCATGTCAAGATCGAGCGTGTTGTCGCCGATCGCCGTCACGTCCTTTCGATCGATTCCAAGCATTGCCGCGACCTTCTCCAGCGCGGAGCCCTTTGTTGATGAAACAGAACCGATCTCGATAAAACCGGGCTTTGAACAAAGTACGGACAGGTGCTTCGGCAAGAGCGCGCGGATCTCCTTGTATAGCTCCGCCTCTTTCGCCGGATCGACAGCATAAAGGACCTTCGGAATATTGTCAAGCGGCCGATAAAGAAGATACGGATCGACGATGAACGGCAGGTTCAGAATGCCGGTATACTGCTTCGTAAACGCGTTCTCCTGACGGAAGACGACCGTATCCTCCTCGTAGATCTGCGCGTGGATCCCGAACGAATCGGCTACCGCGATCGCCGTAACTACATCCTCCGGACGCAGATAATTCACGTAAAGATGCTTGCCCGTTCGTCCGTCGGAAACGACCGCCCCGCCGTAATGGATCAAGGGGCCGTACGCCGAAAGGGATTCCCGGATCTTTTGCGTACCCAAAAAGCCGCGTCCCGTCGCAAGGACGATCGTAAAGCCGTGGTCCTCGGCAAGGCGGACGGATTTTTTGAGCCGTTCGCTCGGAAGCTTGCCGGTCATGACCAGCGTATCGTCGATGTCGAGCGCCAAAAGCTTCATTCTTCGAACGTTCCCATCTTCATCAGCGTGCGGAATGCCTCATGCACCTCGCCCGCCATGTACAGCGAACCGACCGCAAGCGAAGGTTCGTCCCCTCGCCCGGCGGTCTCGATCGCGTCGGCGACCGAGGAGAACGGCGTCGCCGTCGCCCCAAACGTACGGATCAGCGCGGCAAGCTCTTCGCTCGGCATCGCGCGGTCGTTGTTCGGCGTAACGGTATAAAACTCCTTCGCGATCGGGAGCAGCAGTCCGATCGACTGCGAAACGTCCTTGTCACGCATCATGCCCATGATGATCTTTGCCTTGCGGTCCGGGAACAGCCGCTGATACGTCTCGACCGTGCCTCTGACGCCGTGCGGATTGTGCCCGCCGTCGACGAAGAACGGCGGATCCTCCCGCAGCAGTTCAAAGCGCGCGGGCCAGACCGTTTCGGCTAATCCTTTGCGCAGCGCTTCGTCGGAGATCGCAACGCCTTTATTACGAAGAAGTTCGACCGCGTCGATCACGGTCGCGGCGTTTTTCATCTGATACTTGCCTAAAAGTCCGAGCCGCAGGTTTTGATAGCCGCGATAGTCGAACGTCTGCCCGTGCAGATCATACGCGCCTTCTTTCAATGTGGAACGATCGACGACGTGCAACTGTGCCCCGTGCTTTTTGCATGACGCTTCGATCACCGGCAGCGCGTTTTCATGCTGTCCGTAGAACAGTACCGTGCCGCCGTCCTTGACGATGCCGGCTTTGGCGCTTGCGATCTCCTCGATCGTGTCGCCCAGAATGTGCATATGATCGTAATCGATCGCCGTAATAATCGAAAGCAGCGGCGTTTTGATTACGTTCGTGGAATCCAGTTCCCCGCCGAGCCCGACCTCCAGCACGACGTAATCGCATTTCTTTCTTGCATAATACAGAAACGCGGCTGCCGTGATCACTTCGAATTCGGTCGCGGGATTTTCCATGGAATCGACGACCGGCGCGATCTCCGAGACGAGCGCGGCAAGGTCGTCGTCCGGGATCGGCGCGTTGTTGAGCTGAATGCGTTCGTTGAACCGGTCGACGTACGGCGAGACGAACAGCCCCGTATTGTACCCTTGTGCGCACAGGATCTTTGACAGCATGGCGCAGGTCGAGCCCTTGCCGTTCGTTCCCGCAACGTGGATAAATTTCAGCGTATTCTGCGGATCACCCAGAAGATGGCACAATTCCGTCACCCGAACAAGTCCGAGCTTTGAGCCGCGCCAGTACATCCCGTGGATATAGGCAATCGCTTCTTCATACGTCATGAATGATCCCCTCCCAAAACTCCTTTATGAACGATCGGATACAGCGCTCTGACGGCGATGATCTGTACGACCGTCATGACCGCGACGAGCCACAGGCGTCGGATCAGCAGATACGCCCAGAACGGCATGCCGCCGGTAAAGCCGAGAAGCTGAAACCAGAGTGTATTCAGAAACAGCGCTACGGCAATATTGACCGGTATGATCGACAGCGTCGTGGCAAGCGTCAGTTTTTCTTTTTTGAATACGTAACGAAACAGAAGCCCCGGCAGTACGCCGGTCAAGACTGCAGATGCAGCAAACATCGGATTCCAGGCGTTGCCGGAATTGCTGATGAACGTTCCGATCAGATCGGAAACGAGCGCGCACAGCCCGCCCCACACGGGACCGAGCGCGAACGAACACAGATAAATGGGGATCTCACGGAAGGTTATCCGGCTGAAATCCGGCAGATAAAACGTAAACGGATAGATTGAAAGCAGCGCTGCCAAAGCCGCGAACATTGCGGCAAACGTAAGCTGTCGCGTTGTGATCCGACGCATTCTCTCACCTCCCGTCTTCAAACTTAATTATTATACAACGATTCTTTCCAAAACGCAAGAAAGCTCTCGAAATTGAGAGCTTTCTTTCCGTTCTTCAAAACGATCAGTCCTGTATGCCGCGGCGTTTGAGAATCAGAACGATCGCCACAGCACCGAGACCGAGCACAGCCACGATGCCGATGATCACACCGATGATAAGCAGCGTATTCGACTGCCGCGTTTCATTTCCGCCCGTCGTATTCTGCTTTTCACCGTTGTTCTGCGTTCCCTGCGTGCCGTTTTCTCCGGTCTCATCATCGATCGTGTAGGATCCTTGTTCCCCTGTCTCCGTGGATCCCTGCGGCGCGGTCGCTTCGGCATTCGGATCAACCGGCTGCGTCTGTATGTCGTCCGGAGCCGCCGTCTTATCATTATGCGGTGCAGGTGTTGTCAAAGGCATGGACGTGACGGCAGGCTGCGGCGTTACAATACCGTCAGGCGCGGACACTTGCGCGGACACCGTCGGAAGTGTGGACGTGATCGGAACGACCTGTCCGCTGTTGCTTGGTTTCGGCGTAGGTGTGACGACGACCGGCGTTGCGACCGCAGGGGTCAGCGGCGCAAATGTTTCGTCCGCTGCGCTGTCCGTAGGAACGCTCTCGCCTTCGGTATAGATCCCGCCTACGGACTTCGGCTCAATATAGTACGTGACCGTCTTGTATTCCTCATCCATGCCGGTATAGGTGATGCTGTTGAAGACAAAGTCTGTCGCGCCTTCTTTCTCGATGCGGAACTCCGCCTGGAACCAGAAGCCCTCTGCTTCAATGCCGAAAGCGTCAATGAACGCAAAGCGCATCATTCCTTTATCGTTTTCATCAATATTATACTGGAAAGACGACGCTTTGCCTTTCATCAGCGATGTGAGGTTGTTTTCTTCATCGACCTGGTTGATGGCGCCGAGCGTGACGAATTCCGGATCGAATTTCATGGAACCGGAAAGAGAATCCATTTTCCTGCCGTCGGGAAGATTCGGATATAGTTCAAAGTTGACCTTGACGATATCTCCGACCGCGCCGGTCACCGAAACCGATTCGATCAGCATTTCGCCGAGCTCCGCATCGCTTGCCGCGACGCCGGACAGAACAGGTACCGCAAACAGCAGTACGGCAGCGATCATAACAGCCAATATACGCTTCATATACAGTCCTCCGGATAGATTTTTATTTTCGTCCGCAGATGCCGGACATTCTCGGATCGGAGAAGTACCGATCCTGTCGATACTTGCTTAGATTATAGATTATAGTACAAATATCGCCGTTCGTCAAATCCTTATTGACAAAAGCCATGAATTTCCTTATTATTAGTTAGAATAACGGATCATACCGTTCGAATGCAAGCAATTCATTCGTATACTGAACCGAGGAGGACACTATGCAGGTTTACAACACCATGACCCGTAAAAAGGAGCCTCTCGTTCCGATCAAAGAGGGCGAGATCTCCATGTACGTATGCGGTCCGACCGTGTATGACTATTTCCACATCGGAAACGCACGTCCGTTCGTCGTGTTCGATACGATGCGCCGGTACCTTGAATATCGCGGATACAAGGTCAAATACGTCCAGAATTTCACCGATATCGACGACAAGATGATCAATCGCGCCAACCGCGACGGCATCACGGTCAAGGAGCTCGGCGACCGGTTCATTCAGGAGTATTATCAGGACGCGGACGCATTGGGCATCGAGCGCGCAACGGTCAATCCGCGTGCGACCGAGCACATCGGCGACATCATCAAGCTTGTCAAAAAGCTGATCGAAAAAGGCCACGCGTACGCCACCGAAAACGGCGACGTGTATTTTGCCGTACGCAGCTTCCCCGGATACGGAAAGCTCAAGGGGCAGGACATCGACGATATGGAGAACGGCGCGCGCATCGCTCCCACCGAGCAGAAGCGCGATCCGCTGGATTTCGCGCTCTGGAAGGGTGAAAAGCCCGGCGAACCGAGCTGGCCTTCCCCGTGGGGCAAGGGCCGTCCCGGCTGGCACGTCGAATGCTCCGCAATGAGCATGAAGTATCTCGGCGAGACCTTCGACATCCACGGCGGCGGAATGGACCTTATTTTTCCGCATCACGAGAACGAGATCGCGCAGAGCGAAGGAGCAACGGGCAAGCCGTTCGTTCATTACTGGATGCACAACGGCTATATCAACATCAACAACCAGAAGATGAGCAAATCGCTCGGCAACTTCTTCCTCGTGCGGGATATCGCGAAGGAATACGATCTTGAAGCCGTTCGTCTGTTCCTGCTCACCGCAAACTACCGCAATCCGGTCAACTTCTCTCGCGAGCTGATGGAACAGGCCATAACGAGTCTGAACCGTCTTTACACGGCACGCGACCGTCTGTTCGATACGGCAGTCGACGAAGCCGCGGACGATTCCAACGTCGCCGCAGAGCTTGACGCGTTCCGCGATCGGTTCAACGAAGCGATGGACGACGATCTCAATACGGCGGACGCCTTGGGTGTGCTGTTTGATTTCGCCCGTTGGATCAACATCTTTGCGACCGGCGCGCATACGAAGGCCGCGATCGAAGCGGTGAAGGCCCGTTATGCGGAGCTGAACGGCGTTCTGGGGCTTGTCGTCAAGGAAAAGAAAGAAGACTTCCCCGAGGAAGCGATCGTTCTTTTAGAAGCGCGCAAGGAAGCGAAAAAGGCAAAAGACTGGGCAAAAGCGGACGAGATCCGTGAGCAGCTCAAGGGCATGGGATTTGCCGTCGAAGACACCAAGGAAGGCGCAAAGCTGAAAAAGCTGTAAGCCGTTCCGGATTTACCAACAATTCTGAAAAAGGAGAACACATATGGGTTTAGGATTACTCTTTCCGGTGCTTCTGCTCGCTATGGGCGTTTATGTGCTGTTCGGCGCGATCAAAGGCAGCGGCCGGCTGTTTACCATGGAGAACTTTAAGGATGACTCCAGGGACAAAGCAAAGAAATACCTGCGCATCCTGTACTTTGCGCTTGCGGCGATCATGCTCCTTATGGCGGTCGTCAACGGTCTGCAGTCCGCGCTTTTCAGCAATAAGCTGACGTACTATAAGATCACGGACGCTTACAAAGATACCTTCCCCGAGCTGATCGAGGACGGTACGCTGTCCTATACGGCGACGGAATCCGCTTCGGGCGGTTATTCCTGTATGGGCGGTGCTTCCTCCGGGCAGGAGGTTACCTACGGTCCGTATTCCGCCGACAACGAAAAGATGGAGCTTCAGGAGATCTCCGCGTTCATCAACAAGGCATACAGCCTTTACAAGGATGACCAGACGAAATTCCCGGTCACGAGCGGCGGTATGATGAGCTGCATGGGCGGCAGCGTCGATTATTCGAAATACTACGCGCAGACCGATCTTCTTGACGACGCTGACAACCCCGTCTATCCGGAAAGCGACGCCGATCGTGAAAAAGGTCATGTCGTATACGTTTCCGCGTTCGGCAGCGTCCGTTCCGACGCAAACGACGGATCCTTCGCTTCCAAGCTTTACGGTGCAGTCTCTATGAAGCTGCTCTCCGTTCTGAATTACGTTCTCCTCGGATTGGCGATCGTCGGTCTCATCGGGCTGTTCCTTGTGACCCGCAAGTATACGGACAAGGAAAAGCTGAAGAAAGCAAGAGAACAGCAGGTGCGCGGTCCGTCGATGCCTTCCGGCGCATTCGAGTTTGACGATGAGGAAAAGAATCCGGATCAAAGCAAGAAATAATGATTCGCACATGAAAAGCGGCTGTCGTCCAATCGGACGGCAGCCGTTCTGTATTTGTTGTTTCTCAGAACAATTTCTGTAAGATCAGATCGACGAGCGCGGTGAACCGAACGGTTGCCTTCGCCGCCGTCTCGGTGACCTCCGCATGGGAAAGCGGCTGATCCAGCACGCCCGCCGCCATATTGGTGATCAGACTGATACCGACGACCTTGATGCCGCAGTGCGCTGCGCACATGGTCTCCGGAATGGTCGACATTCCGACCGCGTCCGCGCCGAGGATGCGTGCCATACGGATCTCCGCCGGCGTCTCGTAGCAGGGACCGGACATCATGATATAAACGCCTTCCTGCATGGCGATGCCGTTCTGCTTGGCGAGCTCGATCAGACGTGCGCGAAGGTCCTTGTCGTAGACATTGCTCTGGTCCGGGAAGCGCGGTCCGAACTCATCCAGGTTCTTTCCGATCAGCGGATTGCTGCCGGACAGATTGATGTGGTCGGAGATCACCATCAGATCTCCCGCATGGTAGTTCATGTTGACGCCGCCCGCCGCGTTGGTCACAAGCAGTTTTTCGACGCCGAGCTTTTTCATGGTACGGACGCCGAGCGAAAGCATTGCCTGCGGATAGCCCTCGTAATAATGGAAACGTCCCTGCATCGCGATGACGGTCTTGCCGTATTTTTCGCCGATCACGAAACGGTTCTTGTGTCCGATCACGCCCGAAACTGGATAGCCCTCGATGTCGGAATAGTTCACGAAGCGCTTGTTCTCAAGCGTCTCCGCATAATCGCCGAGGCCGCTTCCGAGGATCAGACCGATCGTCGCCTTGTCCGCGCCTTTTTCTTTCAGCAGCGCGACTGCATTGTTGATGATGTTCATGATGTCTTCCATTTTCAATCCTCCCAGATATCCTTTAAGAATGATTCGCCTTCTCTCCAGCTTTCGCCGGTGAGGTATTCATAGATCGTTGCGCCGATGTCGGAGAACTGCTTCCGCACACCGAGATTGACGCCGTGCTTTATGTGCTTACCGCAGATCAGAAGCGGAATGTATTCGCGCGTGTGGTCCGTTCCCGGGAACGTCGGATCGCATCCGTGATCCGCGGTGACCATCAGGATGTCTCCCTCCTGCATCGAAAGATACATCTCGGGCAGATGCGCATCGAAATATTCGAGCGCTTTTGCGTAGCCCTCCCAATCGTTCCGATGCCCGTAGAGCATATCGGTGTCGACGAGGTTTGTAAAAATGAAGTCTCCCGTACCCTCGTCCAAAAAACGCTGCGTCGCGCGGATGCCGTCCGGATTGTTCTTGGTGTGATCGACGGTCGTAATGCCGCGATGGCAAAAGATGTCCTCGATCTTGCCGATGCCGACGACGTCCTTGCCCCGTTCCGCGAGCGCGTCGAGGATCGTATCCTTAAACGGTGCGACAGCGTAGTCCTTGCGGTTTTCGGTGCGTTTATAGTCTCCGTTTTCGCCGAGGAACGGCCGCGCGATCACGCGGCCGACCAAGTATTCGCCGGTCAGCATTTCCCGTGCGATCTCGCAGATGCGGTACAGCTCCTGAAGCGGAATGATCTCCTCATGCGCTGCGATCTGGAACACGCTGTCTGCACTCGTATAGACGATCGGCTTGCCGGTACGGACGTGCTCGTCGCCGAGTTCCTGAATGATCTGCGTGCCGCTTGCGACGACGTTGCCGAGCGTGCCGCGGCCGATGCGCTGTTCGAACGCATCCATAAATTCCTTCGGGAATCCGTTCGGATACGTCTTGAACGCCTCGTCGAGCGCAAGCCCCGCCATCTCCCAATGCCCGCAGGTGGTGTCCTTCGCATGCGTCTGCTCAGCGCATTTGCAGTAGCTTCCGATCAGCTCGCCGTCTTCCTTGGGAAGCTTGCAGCCGTCGATGTGCGCAAGGCCGAGCTTCCGCATGTTCGGCACGTTCAGATAGCCGCGCTTTTCAAAGATGTTGCAGATGGTATTTGCTCCGACGTCGCCGAAATCCGCGGCGTCCGGCAGCGCGCCGATCCCGGCGCTGTCAAGAACGATCAGGATTGCTCTTTTCTTCATACTCCATACCTCTATGCTTTGATTTTTATATATTTTAGCATATCGGATGCCGTTTCGTCAATCAGTTTAGCCAAGGGTAGATCTGTTTCAATTCCGCCATCACACGCTGATAATGCTCCTCCCATGCGGGATCGCCGATGATCAGGCGGACGCGTTCCGCAATCAGATAAACATACTCGAGATTGCCGGGCGGATCCTTGAGATTTTTGCCGCGCAGTCCGAGATAGTTATACAGCACGTCGGGATCGGCGCGTTTCCATGCGCGTTCTATCGCATAATGCATCGTGCGCATGATCATCGGTTTTGTCGTATTCATGCACTTTTCGATGTACGGATACAGTTCCTTCTTTGTCGTGCTCCTGAGAAGCGGCGGGCGCGTGCGGATGAACCGTACCGCTATAAAGATATAGCGATATCCCAAAAGCTTCGCGGGAACGCACAGCGCGCGCATGACCGCATTAATCGTCGCGTCGAGCAAGCTGTCCCAGTCGCTGTATCGTGCCCGCAGCGCGTCTTCCATCTCATGCATTTCTTCCAAAGTCATTGATCGTCTCCTCCTCTGTCAATTTGATATGATCTGCGATCCGAAACAGAAACGCCGCGTTCGACGGCGCACCGCGATCCGATCGAACCGTATATCCGAACAGTTTTTCGAGCAGCGCCGTATCCGCGCGCATCCACGCGGCGTCGATCGCCGTCCGTATTGCATGCTCAGCAACGGACGTGTTCACCCCTGCTGTCATGGATAAAAACGTGTAAATCGTATGGATTCTCTGCACGTTGAACGAATGAACCTGTGATAAGATCAACCGCAGCGAGGTGCTAAGATATGCAAAACCGCTGAAGGAAACAGGTACGCCTGCCTGCTGCAGAAAACCGGAGATCGTCTGCTCCGTACTTGGGAAATGCCGCGCGCTTTTCGGAAAACCGGAGATGCTGCGCAGCACGTCCTTCGGGTCGCTGTTGTTTGAGAAGCAAAAGGTCAGGCATTCCGGAAGCTGTATGGTTTCAAACGGCTTTTCAACAAGCAGGAACGTATGATCCGGCCATTGAACGCGGCAGTTGCGTACTTGCGGAAGCAGGATCGCAGGATCGTCGGACAGCAGCGCGTCAAAAGTTTCGCGGTACAGCCGTTCGAGAACCTGCGCCGTGTTTTTCAGCGTGCAAACACGCACGCCGCCGCATTGATCGGCGGCGTCGGTATATGCCCGCGCTGTTTTCCTGTCGCCTGTCAACAATAAGATCCGCATCGGTTCTTCCCCCTCATCCGTTTTTATTCTGACGGAACTGGTTGGAAAAATCTACCGGTTTATTATGACATCATTCGGTAATTCGATGACATTCGACGGCAATTACGGGAGCAGCTCGTCCGCCATCCATTCGGCGTAGATGCAATATCCGCGCGTCGGCTGACTTATAAAGACATGCGTGACGACGCCAATAAGCCTTCCGTCCTGTATCAGCGGACTGCCGCTCATCCCCTGCACAATGCCGCCCGTCTTCTCCAACAGCGAAGGATCCGTGATCTCGATCATCATCCCCTGCGTCTCCGGCGAGGACTGTACGTCGACGCGGATCACGCGCACGGCGTACGCCGATACCTCCCCGTCGACCGTGGAAAGGATATGCGCGTCGCCCTTATGCGCCGCACCGCTTTGCGCGATTTCCATTACGCGCACGGAGGGATCGGAAAGCGCGGTAAGCTTGCCGCTGACGCCGAATTGCGTGTTTCGTTCGATCGTTCCGATCGCATCCTTGGGATCGACCGAGAACCGACCGATCAATTCGCCGGCCTGGTCTCCCTCACCTTTTCGGATCCTTTGGATCGATGCTTCCGTAACGAAGCCCGTCGCCGGCGCGATCAGCTTCTGTGTATCCACATCCGTCACACCGTGTCCCAGCGCAGTGAACGTTCCCAAGGTCGGATCGTAAAACGAAAGCGTTCCGATACCGGATGTGCTGTCCCGGACCCATGCGCCGATTCGTTTTTCTCCGTTCCGATCCGACGCAAAGGTCAGCGAAACGGTATACGTCCCTCCGTCCCTTAGATATGTCAGCGTACATCTGTCGCCCGCTTCCGAACACAGACGGGAAAACGCGTCGGATCCGTCGATCGGCTTTCCGTCCATTGCGACGATCATATCGCCTTCCCTGAGTCCCGCGGAGATCGCCGGGCATACACCGCCCATCTCCGTTTCAATCTTTTCAAATCCTACAATCTGTACGCCTTCGGTTTTCAGGACCACCCCGATCGCTTTCCCTCCGACCGCGACCGTTCTTTGATTTGCGGAGACCGCAACGCTTTTGAGCGGCAGAATCCCGAAGAGTATGATCTGTTTTGATAGTTCCGACGTTTCCGCGATGCGCTCGTCTCCGCTGTTCCGCACAAGACGCGCGTCGGACGAAGCTGCGGCAATCGCCGGAGCGGTCAACTCAGTCGATGGATCGATGACGTCCGGCAGATGCAGGACGCGATATACCTGCGGTGAAAAATACCATCCAAGCAGCAGCGCGGCAAGAAGCGTAACGACGATGCGCGTAAATCGTTTCATGATCTTCATCTCCTTTCCGATAGCGTGCGCCGGACGGAGAAAAGCATACAAAAAAGACCTTGTTCAGGTCTTTTCGATCAGTCGATATTTAGTTTCCCGCCGATGTGAGAAGCCGCTTTGCATGCTCCATGGCAGCTTCGTCATGTTCGTCGCTGCCCATGATCCGCGCGATCTCCTTCGGGCGTTCGGCAGCTGTCAATCTTCGCGTGACGCTGTGCGTCTTTTCCTCGTCGGAATACTTATACGCGACGTACTGCGCGTCGGCATATGCGGCGATCTGCGGAAGATGCGTGACGCAAAGCACCTGATGCTTCTGTCCGAGCGCGCGCATCTTCTCCGCGACGGCATTGGCGACCATGCCCGAAATGCCCGTGTCGATCTCGTCGAAAATCAGTGTTTCGATCCGGTCTGCGTCCGACAGCGCCGCTTTCATGGCGAGCATGATGCGCGACATTTCGCCGCCGCTCGCGACCTTGATAAGCGGCTTGACCGGCTCACCGCGGTTTGCGGAAAGCAGAAACGCCGCGGAATCGACGCCGGTTTCCGAAAGCTGTTCCTTCGGGATCTTCGTAAATTCCGTCTCCATCGCGGCATGCGGCATGCCCATGCCGTTCAGCTCCGCGATCGTTTCCCGCATCAGCTTTTGCGCGGCGGCTTTGCGTCGTTCGGACAGCTGCTCTGCAAGCGTACCGAACGTATCGACAGCGGTGCGGTATGCCTTTTCCAGCGCTTCGATTTGATTGTCGCCGTCGTTCAAAACCCTATACTCGTTTTCGATTTGTTCACGAAACGCAAGGATCTCCGTTATCGTTGCGCCGTATTTGCGCTTCAGGTTCTGCAGCGCAGCGAGACGGCTTTCCGTCTGTTCTAAAAGCTCCGGATCGAAGCGGAACGCGTCTCGTCCGTCGCGCAGCTCATATGCGACGTCTTCGAGGGAATAATACGATTCGTCGGTCCGTTCGGACAGCTTCCGGTAGGATTCGTCGTATTCGCCGATCCGTGTCAGAGCGTTTCGCGCGTCGGTCAGCGTCGACAGTGCGCCGCCTTCGGCAAACAATGCGTCATAAGCGGCATTCAGACCTTCCACGATCGTTTCCGCGTTGCGCATGCGCAGGCGGTCGGCTTCGAGTTGCTCTTCCTCGCCTTCGACCGGTGACACCGCATCGATCTCCTTCATCTGGAAGCGGATCACATCGATGCGGCGTTCGCGCTCCCTGAGCCCGTTTTTCAGGATCTCGAGATCGCGCTGCGTTTTCAGCGCCGCCTGTCTCGCTTCCTCCATGCGGGTCTTCAAACCGTCGGAGTCGCTCTTTGCGTAGGCGTCGATCAGCTGCAAATGCGTTTCCGGATTCAGCAGCGACTGATGCGCATGCTGTCCGTGCAGGTCGACCAAAAGATCGCCGATCGCCTTCAATTCCGCCGTTCCGATCAATACGCCGTTGACGCGGCAAACATTTCGCCCGCTTGCGGAAAGCTCACGATACAGAACGAGCTCGTCCCCGTTGTCCACCTGCTGCTTTTGCAGATATCCGCGAACCGGGGAGTCTGCGGACAGCAGGAACGTCGCTTCGACGGACGCCTTGTCAGCGCCCGTGCGGATGCTTTCGCGGCTTGCGCGTTCGCCGAGCACAAAGCTGACCGATTCGATCAGGATCGACTTACCCGCGCCTGTTTCGCCGGTCAATACAGAAAAGCCCGCATCGAAAGCAATGTCGGACTTATCTATCAAAGCAATATTCGAAACTTGTAAACGAGTGAGCACAATGCCCTCCGTTATTTCATCATTTTCTGGAACTTCTTGATGATGTCGGTTACGCTCTTGCCCTCGCGAACCGCGACGAACACGGTATTGTCGCCCGCGATGGAACCCGCGATCTCCGGCCATTTCATGGAGTCGATCGCTTCCGCAGCCACAGCGGCGCTGCCCGCCATCGTCTTGATAACGATCAGATTGCCGGCGGACGTGATGGAAACGACGCAGTTTCCGAACAGGCGGATAAAGCGTTCCTGCAAATCGGATTCCGCTTTCTCCACCGTCGCATATTTATACTTACCCTCGCCTGTCAGGACCTTGATCAGACGAAGCTCCTTGATATCACGCGAAACGGTTGCCTGCGTCACGTTAAAGCCCTGTGCGGAAAGCAGCGTGGCAAGCTCCTCCTGTGTTTCGATGTTTTCGGCAGCGATCAGCTTCAGGATCATTGCGTGTCTTTTCGGTTTCATTACTCCATACCTCAGTTTAATTCAGTTTTTCCGATATCAGTCGGAACAGGTTGCGATCGCGGAACGTCATCAGTTTCGTGACCTGCGTCGAGCGTGTGACCGTGATGCGGTCGTTTCGCGATACGGCACGAAATCGGTCTCCGTCGGCTGCAAGCACCCCTTTTCCGTCCATAGTGACCTCGACGGTCGACCCCATCGAGCAGACCACCGGACGAAAATGCAGCGTATGCGCGCAGATCGGCGTCACGACCATCGTTTCGAGACCGTCCGCGACGATCGGTCCGCCCGCGGACAGCGAGTAACCGGTCGCGCCGGTCGATGTCGCGACGATCAGTCCGTCCCCGAACAGATCTCCGACTGCCTGGTCGTTGATCTCAAGCGAGATGTTCATCACGCCCGAGAACGAGTGCTTGTAGATCAGCAGGTCGTTGAAGCAGTCGCGAAGGTGCTCTCCGTTCACGCTGACGGCAAGCATGGCACGTTCACGGATCGTGTATGCGCCTTCCTTCAGCATTTGCAGCGCTTCCGGAAAGCTCTCCTCTGTCCATTCGGTCAGAAATCCGACCCGTCCGCAATTCACGCCGAACAGCGGAACGTGATCGCGGCAGGCGATCTGCGACGTTCGGATAAAGTTCCCGTCCCCGCCGACCGCAACGATCGCTGTGTCGTTTTCCGACGTCGGGATCCTGTTCTCGTGAAGAAGCGAGCAGGAGAAGCCGTTCGCTTCGGCAACGTCCATCAGCCGACGGCAAGCGGACGCAAGCGATGCTTTTCCGGTATGCACCGCAAAAACAAGGTGCATAACGCAACCTCCACTTGTGAATATTACGAACTAATTATACAATCGAACCTTGAAAATGGCAAGGAAATTATGAATAAACTTTAACGATTTTTGCCCAGTAAATGGGCATTTTTGACAATTTCAGGGATGGTTTCCGAGATTTTATGCAAAGATGCGTCGTTTTTGGTACCGCTTTTACGCATGTATAAAAGGAATTCGATATTGCCTTTCGGGCCCGTAATGGGCGAAAACGAGAGGCCTGATACCTCGAATCCGGTTTGATCCGCAAACGTCAGCATTTCGGAAATGACACGTTCATGCACGGAGGCGTCGCGAACAACGCCGTTTTTCCCGATCTCGGAACGCCCGGCTTCGAACTGCGGTTTGATCAGCGCAACGACCTCGCCCTCCTCCGCCATGCTCAGGTACAGCGGCGGGAGTATCAGCCGAAGTGAAATAAATGAAACGTCAATGGAGGCAAAGGTGACAGGCTCCGAAAACCAATCCGGCGTCATGAATCGCGCGTTGGTGCGTTCCAGCACCGTCACGCGCGGATCGTTTCTTAACGACCAATCCAGCTGTCCGTAGCCCACGTCGATGGAATAAACGTGTTTTGCGCCGTTTTGCAGCATCACGTCCGTAAACCCGCCGGTCGAAGCGCCGATATCGGCGCAAACACGATCGTGAAGATCGATCGGAAACGTTTTGACGGCTTTATCAAGCTTCAATCCGCCGCGGCTCACAAATGGGATCGCGTCCTCAACCACCGTGACCTCTGCGTCGGAAGTGATCTCCTGCCCCGCCTTTTCGGCGCACACGCCGTTCACACGGACCTCGCCCGCAAGAATCAGCGCTCTAGCCTTCTCCCGCGAAGGACAAAGCCCGCGCGTGACCATTTCCACGTCCAGACGTACTTTTGTCATGCTTCCTCCGTCAATGTCTTCAACTCTTCCGTGACTGATTCCTCCGTCAGCCCGTACCACTCACGCTGGCGTGATACGGACGCGTGCGTAATGGGTTCAGCCGGCAGCGCGATCGAACGCACGCGGCACGGATTGGCGGCAAGCGCAAGCTTTGCGCCGAGCGATACGGTGTTTTCCTCCAGAACGAGAAGCCGCGTATCGTTGTCCCGAAAATACCGGATCAGTTCCTGATCGATCGGCTGCAAAAACCGTGCATTGACCAGTCCGGTCCCGTTCTTCTTTGCGATCCAATGCGCAAGCGGCAGCAGCGTGCCATGCGCGACGATGACCGTCTTCTGCATCGGCTCGACGATCTCCCATTGTCCGAAAACCGGATTTGTTTTCATCGGAACGTCCGGAAGCGAACCGCGCGGGTAGCGGACGACGCTCGGCTCCTTTCGGGATACCGCCATCTCAAGCATGGCGACCATTTCGCTCTGCGAGGACGGCGAATACACGACGAGATTCGGCATCACGGAGAGAAAGGCGGGATCGAATATGCCCTGATGCGTCTCGCCGTCGGCGCCGACGAGTCCGGCGCGATCGACCGCGATCACGACCGGAAGATTCTGCAGACAGACGTCGTGTAAAAGGGAATCGAATCCCCGCTGCAAAAACGACGAATACAGTGCGACGACCGGCCGCATACCGCCGCGCGCAAGCCCTGCCGCCATCGTGACGGCATGCGCTTCCGCGATCCCGACGTCAAAGAACCGTTTCGGATACGTTTCGGCAAATTGTGTAAGCCCTGTCCCGCTCGGCATAGCCGCGGTGATCGCGATCAGTTTTTCGTTGTCCTTTGCAAGCCGCAACATCGTCTCTCCGAAAATCTCGGAGCACGTCTTCTGCCGCTCCGGGCTGACCTTGCCGGTCATGACCTCGAACGGTGCGATGCCGTGGAACTTTTCGGGGTTATCGACCGCAAACGGATATCCCTTTCCCTTCGTGGTGATCGCGTGCAGAATCATCGGTTTTTTCAGTTCCCTGCATCGACGCAGGTATTTGACGACCTTGCGCACGTTATGCCCGTCGATCGGACCGAGATACAGGATCCCGAACTCCTCAAACGGAAGATTCGGCGCAAGGAACCGCTTGGCACGGTTTTTGAACTGCTCCATATGGCGGCTCAGATATTTTCCGAATTGGCTCGTTTCGAGCACGCCGGTCAGAGAGCGTTTGAATGCGTTGTAGCTGCGATTGGTACGCATCGACGTCAGCGAGTTCTTGAGTCCGCCGACGTTTTTGGAGATCGACATCTGGTTGTCGTTCAGAATGATGAGAAGCGGAAGCTTGTCCTGTCCGGCGTCATTGAGCGCTTCGAAGGACAGACCGCCCGTCATCGCGCCGTCTCCGACGAGCGCGACCGCCATATGCGGGTCGCCGTTCAGCCGCATCGCGCGGGCGAGCCCGAGCGCCGCGGAGATCGCCGTGCTTGCGTGACCGGTATTGAACACATCGTGCTCGCTTTCGGAAAACTTCGGAAAGCCCGAAATGCCGTTCTCCTGCCGCAGCGTATCGAACGCATTCTTTCTGCCCGTGAGGATCTTATGCGCGTACGCCTGATGCCCGACGTCGAAAATCAGCTTATCGTCCGGGCTGTCAAAAACGTAATGCATCGCAACGATCAGATCGACCGCGCCGAGACTGGAAGCAAGGTGCCCGCCCGTTTTGGACACGTGCTCGATCAAAAAAGCGCGTATTTCATCACAAAGCGCGGGAAGCTGCTTTTCATCCAGCGCTTTCAGATCTTTGATTCCGTTGATGGTATCCAGGATCGGATAGCTCATATCAGTTTGTTCTGCTCCGTAATGATTGTATCAGTTTTCGAAGCGTCTCCGCCGCATCTCCGGTAAACGGCGCAAGGATCGCTTTTGCCCGATCATATTCCGCTTCGATTCGTTTCTTCGTCTCGTCAATTCCGTAGAACGTCACGTAGGTCAGTTTATCTTCCGAACGATCCTTCTCTTCGTCCAGAACGTCGTCTGTCATCTGGAACAGCAGCCCCAGACTGTCCCCGAACGCCCGCATCGCTTCCGCCTGACCGGGATCGGAAAGATACGCGCCTGCCGTACATGCCGCGCGGAACAGCGCGCCGGTCTTGTTCAGATGGATCCGATCGAGTGCTTCCGCGCTGCGTTCCCGAAGATTCAGGTCGTCGCTCTGTCCGCTGACCATGGCGTACGCGCCTTCGAAGATCGCGCGTTTTGCGTCGTCATATCCGTTCTGTGAAAGCAGTACAAGTCCTGCCTTTGTCAGAAGCCCGTCGCCGGCAAGGATCGCGTTGCCTTCACCGAAGCGCACATGGTTGCTCGGTTTACCGCGTCGCGTCGCGTTGTCGTCCATCGCGGGCAGATCGTCATGGATCAGCGAATAGCAATGGATCATTTCCAGCGCGCACGCAAACGGCATTGCGCACTCTTCGTCTCCGCCGAACATTGCGGTTACAAGCAGCAAAAGCCGCGAACGGATGCGTTTTCCGCCGTCCAGAAGTCCGTACGCCATGCTCTCGTTCAGCAGCGGAGCGGAATCGTCCTGCTCCATATACATACGCAAGGCGGCTTCGATGCGTTCCGTGCGCTCCATCAGCCATTCTCCTTTTCGGTATCTTTCATCCGATTCTCAAAGGCGTCGAGCATCTGCACGCAGTCGCGGTACAGCGCTTCTCCTTGCTCATAGAGAGAGATCATCTCCGCCAAAGGCACGTTGCCCGTCTCGAGCTGTGCGACGATCGCTTCCAGGCATGCCTGTTTTTCTTCAAAGCTTTGTTCTTTCATATGGATTCCTTTCCGGTGATCTCCGCCTGCACGGACCCGTCCGCAAACCGAATGGATACCGTGTCCCCTGTCCCGATCTGTCGCGTTGTCGTGACGATCGTTCCTTCTTTTCCCGTTATAAGCGCAAAGCCGCGTTCCAGCGTACGCTGCGGATCATAGGCATAGAGCCGTTCTTTTTCGCGTTCCAGACGATTCCTGTATTGCCCCAGCGCATGATCGCACTGCTGTGCGATCGCCGCGTGCGCCTCGTCCGTCGCCTGTCGCTTCTGTTCCAGAACGCGATCCATGCGCATTCGCACCGCATCGCCCCACAAAAGCTTCATTCGATCCCGCTTTGCACGGACGCCGTTCTGCTGTGCGTTTCTTAAGCGTCCGCCGAGCGCGGTAAGCGCGAAATAAAGCGCATCCCTCTCCGGAACGGCAAGCTCTGCTGCCGCCGACGGCGTCGGCGCGCGAAGGTCCGCTACGTAATCGCTGATCGAAAAATCCGTTTCATGTCCGACCGCCGAGATGACCGGAATCGAACAGGCGTGGATCGCTTCTGCGACCGGCGGCTCGTTGAACGGCCAAAGGTCCTCCATACTGCCCCCGCCGCGTCCGACGATCAGCACGTCGCAGCGTTGTTCGGCGTCCGCAAGGCTGATCGCTTCCGCGATCTCCTGTGCCGCGCCGGTTCCCTGCACCGAAGCCGGATACAGAATGACCGGCATCGACGGGAATCTGCGGCCGATCACGGTTTCCACGTCGTGCCTTGCCGCGCCGCCTGCGCTTGTGACAAGCCCGACCGCTTTCGGCAGAAACGGGATCGGCTTCTTTGCCGATTCATCGAACCAGCCGAGTACTTTGAGCTGTTCCTTGTATGCCGCAAATGCCGCATAGAGCGAGCCGTCGCCCTTTGCGACAAGGCCCGTCGCCATCAGCTGAAAGCGTCCGTCCTTCTGATAGAGCGTGGCGCGTCCCGCAAGGCGCACGTGCTGTCCGTCCTTCGGAATGAACCGAAGACCCTGTACATTCTGCCGGAACATCACACAGTTGACTGAGGCAAGCTCGTCCTTCAGCGTAAAATACAGATGTCCCGACGGATGACGCTTCACCCCCTGCAGCTCGCCTTCCACGGCAAGCTCCTTGAGGTTCGGATCAAAGCCGAGCATCAGATCCACGTATTCGGTTAACTCATGCACCGTAAAAACAGGCTTTATCGGTTCCATGCCGCGCTCCGATCCGCTCCGATCAACGCAACGCCGACCGCGTTGTCGGAGGACAATTCCGGTTTTCCGAAATACAGTTTTCCGGAGAACCGTTTTTTCAGCATCATGCGAAGCAGCCCGGATGACGCGACGCCGCCGCATACCAGAACCGGCAGATCGCCGTATATCTTCTTTGCGTTTTCAAACAGCTTCACGAGCGTTCGCGCAAGGCAGTCATAAACGCCGTACGCGAGCTCCGCGTCCGGAACGGTATGCAGAAGCCGCTGCGCCGCGGATTCCGCGCCGGAGAAGGAACACTCCTTCCCCTTCACCGCGCTTGCAAGCTTGACGTCCTTCTGCTCCGCTTGTATTGCAAGCGCTTCGAGATGCTTTCCCGCAGGGAACGGCAATCCCAGCGCAACGCCGACGCGATCGACAAACTGCCCGGCGTGCAGATCGTTCGAGCACCCGATCGTTTCGATCCGGTACGGCGCATCGCAATGCGGCTCGATGAGCAGCAGATCGGTCGTTCCGCCGCTGATATGCACGGCAAGGAACCGCTCACGATCCAGCAATTCCTCGTTTCCGTATAAAGCAGCGCGGATATGTCCGCTTTGATGATCTGCTCGGATCAGCGGTACATCAAGCGCTGCCGCGATCGTCTCTGCCTGCCCGAGCCCCGCTAAAAACACCGGCATATAGCTGTCCGGTTTTGCAGTCGGCGCGGCGCTTACGGAGATACAGCAAACGCGATCCCTGTCGATCGACGAAAAGAGTTCGACAAGTATCGGCGGCAGCTGTCGCACATGCTGAAACAGTCCCTCGGATTGTCTGAGCCCGCGATCTCCAAAAGCTACGGAAAGCATCGTCCCTTTTGAAAAGACGATGCTCCTTCCATCCGTACATGCGACCGAGGTGGTATAACAGCTCGTGTCGATCCCGATGCTCAGCGATCCCTGCATGCTCAATGTGCCTTGATCACGGCGCCGAGAACGCCGTTGACGAATCCCGCGGATTTCTCGCCGCCGAATTCCTTTGCAAGCTCGACCGCCTCGTTGACGGTCGCGCCGACCGGAATGGATCGTTCATACAGGATCTCATAGACGGCGATCCGAAGGATCGAAAGGTCGACTTTTGCGATCCGACCGATCGACCAATCCGTCGCGTGTGTTTCGATCTCCGCGTCGATCTCCTCCGTATGCGCGCGGACGCCTTCATACAGGCGATCCGAAAACAGCGCGTCCTCCTCCGAAAGCGCGGTGCTATCGGATTGTTCCAACGCGTCCTCGATCGAATCGACGCCGCCGACTGTTTCGGCATAGAGACGCTTCATGGCGATCTCTCTTGATAACGTATGGTTCATACGCGTTTTCCTCTGAACAGATTGCGGAAGAAGTCCTTGACCGCATCAAATCCGCCTTTATCGATCATTCGTCCGAAAAAGATCGCGACGGCGATCAGAATGCCGACGAGCAGCGTCCACCAGCCGATCAGGTAGATCAACAAAACGATGATAAGGGCAATAATACTGAGGATCACTGCCCATTTGTGTTCCTGAATAAACTCTTTCATACTTTGATCCAACCTCCGTCCTGTTCGATCAATTTCTTTTCGGCGGAAGCTCCGCCTGGTCGACCGTAACGTCAATGCTTCCGATCGACACGCCGCAGAGCGCGACGATCGCCGCATGGATCTCGTCCTGCAGCGAATGCGTCAGTTTCAACAGCGACACCGTCGGAGACGTCACGGCGCGAACCTCGATCCGGACGCTGCTGCCGATCGCGTAGACTCTTGTTTTGGAACTTTTGACGTCTGTTCTGTTTTTCAGCGTGCGATCGACGATCTGCGAAAGTGCCGCAAACGACACCGCCGTTTCGCCGAGCGCATTCTTTTCCAGCAACGCGGTTGTCCTGCGATTCAAACGATTCCAGATCATTCCGTACAATACAATTACGCCGATCGCTATGCAGACGAGCGCGAAAAGGATCAAGAACAGTACTGCCGGCATTCGACGCGATCCCGCGATCATGGTCTGCAATCCTTCCGTCGTGATCGGCCACCCGATCGCCGCGAGAAGCAGAATGACGCCGGACACAACAGCTGCGAACGCCAAAATTCCGGAAAGGATCCCGACCGTTCGTTTCATGCAATGCTCCCTTTCATCATGCTTGTCCGCAAAGCTTTGCCGAAGATTTCTTCGGCAGATCGATCATTTGACGCGGGCTTCGGGCTTCGGCTGTTCGACAGGCGCTTCCTTCGCGAACACGATGGAATTGACCGCGATATTGACCTGAACGACTTTGAGACCCGTCATCGTCTCGATCGCATTCTTGACTGCGTTCTGTACGTTGCGGCAGACCTCCTGAATGCGGAAGCCGTAGCGGACAACAATGCTCATATCGACCGCGCATTCGACTGCGCCGACCTCGACCTTGATGCCCTTCGTGTAGTTCTTTTTGCCGAGCTTTTCGCCGATTCCTTCGAACGCGGTGCCGCTCATACCGTAAACGCCTTCAACTTCGGCGGCGGCAAGCGTTGCGATCGTCGCGACGACGTCTTCAGCAAATACGATTTTGCCGTCGTTCTCTTCGGATTCGATGGTAATATCCTTATATTCGCTCATTTCGGTTCCTCCAATTCACAAATTGCTATATACGCAGGTAGTATACCATCTTTCTTCCAAAAAGTAAACCCATCAAAGCGAATTCCCCATCAAAGCGCCGTGCTGATCTTGACGTTCTCCGCGCTCTTGCCTGTCTCACGCAGGACGATATCCAGAATCTGCGCGACCTGCTCGTCATTCAGCGTTTCCGCACCGACCACGACGCTGATATTGCCCTTGTGGATCGAGACGATCACGTCTGAAAAGCCCTTTGCGCGGACAAGGTTCTCGACCGTCAGCTCCGTTTCCATGGCGTTGACCAATTCCATCTTCTGCTTTTGCGCGTCGGAAAGCGTTTCCGTATCCGCTCCCTGCGCAACGATCGCGTCCAGATACGCCAATTCCTGGGTGCGGACGGAATCGCGCTCGTCGCGATATGCGGCGAAAAAATTCGTCTGCGTACCGCTTTGCGCAGAAACCTGTGTGACCTCCGGCGCGTTCTGCGTGCCGGTCTTTTCCGTCATCGTCTTATTCTTGTTGACAAGGACGTTCGTCACGATCGCGGCGGCAAGGAGCAGGCAAAGCCCCGCTGCCGTCAGTACGCGTTTGTTCAGCCATTTCCCGTAACGTTGCATGAGTTGTTTCATTGTTTTCCTCCTGAATTTGGTATTGGATCAAGGTCCTTCATAGGACATTTCAAACACTTCGATGCGTTCGACCGGGATCCCCGCCGCCGCGTGTACCGCCGCTTCAAGCTTCTGCCGGACGGAAAAATCCGACGCGCCTTCCGCAACGACGATCACGCCGCGGATCACCGGCTCCTTTTCATACAGGACGATCGGCGCATGTCCGTTTCCCGTCTCGACCGTCGCGGGCTCGGTGACCTCGCGCACCGAGCGCGAGGTCTCGCTTCCTCCCGTACCGTCCGCGTTCCTTACGTCCTCATCGGTCTGCCGTACGGTTGCGGTGACGATCTCCCCGTTCGTCTCGTACGTTACGAGCACATCCACCCTGCCCGCGCCGCGGATCTTTGACAGCACATCTATGAGCCGCAGTTCCAACGCGTCCCGTTCCCCGGTCTTTCCCGTGTCCGTTTCCGTTTTGACGGCCGGATCCTGCTGTTTCCGGTCGCAGCTCATCCCGCTGCCGATCAGATAGAAAAGGACGGCGATAAGCCCGACAGCTGCATAGAGAAGATAGGTCAATGCGGGATTCTTTTTCACTTGCGCCTTCCACCATGAAGCCGCCGTCCCGCCGTCCTTCTTGTGCATTATAGTCCTCCCTTTACCGCAATATGCCTGCGATCTGTTCCGCAAGCAATCGGAGAAACAGCAGTCCGATCGCCGCTTTCGACGACCTTCCGACGCCGGACCGCGGCAAAGCCTGCTCGAGCAGTGTCAGCACAAGCCCGTACGCGGAAAGCGTCAGCACCGCGCGAACGATCCGTTCCATATCACCCTCCCGTTCCGAGCATCGGCGCCAGCATCATCAAAGCCATTGCGGTCACGGCCAGTTCGGACAGCATCAGAACGTGCAGCGTGTCTCCCATACCCCGCAAAAGCTCCGCATACGGTTTGCCTGCAAGCGGTTCGGACAACAGCGCCGCGGCGCGGAGACTGCTTCTGGTCAGAAAGACCGAAATCACCGGTTCCCATATGACAGACAACAGCGCCATACATCCCGTCAGTCCTAGCGCGTTCTTTACAAAGCGCAGGCATTGATATGCCGAATCGACCGATTCCGAAAGCAGCGAACCGATCGCCGGGATGCTCCCCGCGGCAAGCCTCGTCGTTTTCAGCAGCAGACCGTCCGCGTTTTTGGCGACAGCAGAGCGTACCGCGGTAATCAGCAGATATACGGAGCACGTCATTCCGAGAGCCCACTTTGCCGCGCGCTGCAGGAGTCTTCCGACGGAAGTCAACCGACCGGTCCCGTTCGCATCAAGCACGATCAGCACACCGCCGATGATCGCCGCCGGTGCGACGCACCCCTCAAGCACGCGCAGCACGACGTCGGACAGCAGCGCATAGGACGCCGGTACGAGCGACGCAGAATTTGTAAACCCGCTGAACGTCAGATAACCGACGATCGCGGGCAGGAGAATCTCGCCCGTTCGTTCGACGGTCCTGACGGCGGCGAGCGTGTCGCGTATCTCCGTCAGCGAAAGCGCCAGAACGGCGACCGACACGCAGACCCGAAACGCCGCGCCTGCCGTGTCTCCGATCGCACGCGGATCCGTAACTCCGTCGATCGCCGCGCCGAATGCTGCGAGTCCAATGAGAAGCGCCGTTTTCGCAAGCATTGGTTTCAGCGACGGCGTCAGCTTCCGCAGGATCCCTGCCGTGTCAAAGGTGTCGGAAGTCTGCGTCCCGACAAGCTGCTTTAATATCTCGGACGGAAGGACGTCGCCCGCGTCGTTGTCCCGGAACCATGCGTCCCACTCCGAAAGGTCGATCGTCCCGACAAGCGCGTCGACCGCGTCCTGCGTTTCGTCGCTCTCCGCAAACAGCAGCAGCGGCAGGACCAGTACAAGCAAAACGATCGCCGTGCGTTTCATAACGCAGCGCTCCGGATCAGGGACGCGCCGGTTTCGAGCAGTGCGACCAGCGCGGGCAAAGCGCAGGTCAAAATCAGGATCCTGCCGCCTGTTTCAAGTGCGCCCGCAATTGCCGCCTGTCCAGCGTCCTTTGCAATATTCACGCCGAAATCCGTCAGGTATGCGATCCCGAGGATCTTCACGACCGTTGTGAGCATATCGGCAGGTATGCTGTATTCGTTGCAGATGGCGGAAATCGCGTTTGACAGTCCTGTAAACCGCACGATCCCCTCGATCAGCAGCAGGGCTGCTGTCGCGCCGCCGATCAGGATCGCGTACTCATGCCGTACCGAACGCATCTGGATCGCCGTGACGGTACCGATCAGCGCAATTAACACAAGCCGCTCCATCTCAGTACAGTGAAAATGTTTGCCGCACGGTTTCCAGAAGCGACGCGATCATCGAGATCACGAGCATCGTTGCAAGAACCAGTCCTGCGATCGCCGCGACCGTCGCGAGCTCCTCCCTGCCATTCTGTTTGAGAAGCTGCACGATCACGGTGACCAGGATCCCGATCCCTGCGATCTTGAAAAGAAGATTGACGTCCATATCTCTCCTACAACAACAGAATTGCCAGTCCCGCGCCGGTCAGCACACCGGAGATCTGCAGTATGCGCGCCTGTTTTGCCGCCGTTTCGGCTTCTTTCTCTGCACGTTCCAGCAGTTTGCCGAGCGTTTGCGTTCTTCGGATCAGATCGGTTCGCGACGCGGTCGACAGTCCGGTAAGAAACATGCGGATCTCCTCTTCGACTGTTTCGTTATCGCGATGCTCTTCAACCGCACTTTCCGCCGCGTCCACCTCTTGTTTTCCCGCATCAAGCATATCGAGATAGACCTTCAGGATCTCGCCGAGCGCACCGTTCAGTTCACTCTGAAGCTCTTTCAGTGTGCCGCACCCCGAGCCGATCCGTTCGGAGAACAGTATCAGATCGCTCCGAAGTGATCGGATCGCTTTGAGCCGTCCCGTCTTTTTTCTTCCGAGCCGAAACCCGATCATGCAGCACAAGCCGAACAAAAGCGCTACGCCTGCCGTCTTCATGCCTCAGCTCCGTCGATCCGAGCTCCGTCGCCGTCATAGATCGCCGCGCAGCGCCCGACGCATTTCAAAATAACGATCCGCTGAAAGACGCGTTCGCGCAGCAGCATCCGGATCGGGGGACGCAATCGCAATTCTTCGATCGCGCCGCCGTGCGCCGTCGCAAGGATCGTGACGCCCTTTCCGCGCGCGTCAAGCAGTGCCGCCGCGTCCCTTGCGTCGTTCAATTCGTCCATGGCAAGGATATCCGGCGAGAGCGTCGATACGATCCGCACCATTGCCTGCGCCTTGGAGATCCCCGAGATAACGTCCGTCCGCATGCCGAGATCGAACGCGATCGCGCCTGACGCGTCCCCGCACAGCTCGAACCGTTCGTCCGCAACGCCGATGCGGGACGGTCTTACGCCGTACAGTCCGTCCGAATTGATGCGGATAAGGTCGCGCAAAAGCGTCGTTTTGCCGCATCCGGGCGGCGATACGAGCAGCGTGGAAAGAAATCGCGTTTGATCCGACAGATACGGGATCAGCGGCTTCGCGCAGTCTCTGACCTCTCGAACAATGCGCACGCAGACGCCGGAAACCGTCGAAAAGCCGATCACGCCGCTCTCCGTCCGCACCATCCTGCCGGACAGGCCGACACGACATCCGCCGACCGTAACAAATCCGTCCCTGCGTTCGTTCTCCCATGCGTAAGCGGAAAACGAGGTGAGCCGCGCCGTCAGGTCTCTGAGATCATCCGACGTGATCATCGAAGCGCCGTTGTTTCCGTACACGATCCGGTCCGCGCCGTCGAACACGAGTTCGAGCGGCGCGTCGCGGCGGAGCCGGATCTCGAGAAGCGGCGCTTCGTCGTCCAGACGTTCCAGCACCTCCGCAACGTTTTTCGGCATCAGCGGCAGCCATTGTCGTTTCCAGTGCTCCATGCTCGTCCCTCCTGGTTTCAACTGTATGCATGGATGGACGCGGATATGAAAACGCCGTCCGACGAGATCCGTCGAACGGCGTTGTTGATTCGATATTCAAAGGAGTTTTCGGAACGCAAGTCCGGTCGTATGCGGCGTTACCGGCGGATCGCCTGCAATCGCAGAGCGAATCAGCGCCGCTGCCTCGTCTTTTGTTTCGACCGTCAGCCAGACTGCGTAAAAGTCCAGCGGCGGAAGCTGCTTGTCGCACAAGTACAGCGGAACGCTGTTCAGAAGCGTGGAATAGCGCCGTTCCCGGCAGATCAGCGGGAACATTGCGCCTTTGCGGTCGGTCACGACCGGTCGCCCGTCGCAGTTCGCACAGCCCTTATCGGTTCGCGCAGGACAGGATCGAAGCTGCATCAGCGGCAGCCGTCCCGCAACGATCATGCCGAGCGGCAGATCGCTTCTGAGGTCGCGCATCTTCGGTGCGGACAACTCAAAAGACACGAATTGCGCGCAAACGCCCATTTCGCGATATGCCTCGATCGCGTCGCTGTTGGTCACGTTGAGTCCATACCCGCCGACCGGAATCAAGCCCGCTTCCTTTGCCATGCGGATCGCGCCGACGTTCTCCGCAAGCACGTAAACAAGCCCGCGATTCTTTAAGCCGCGCAAAGTCTCCGCGATACGAGGTTCCTCATCCGGATAGATCAGGATCGGGATCTCGCCGACTGCGCGGTCGGAAATGCACTCCGGATGTGCCGAGAGTGCGTCGACCGGCAGCGAATACCACGCGATCGAAGGATCGTCCGTGAACTGTTCGAAGGAAGCAAACCGTACGCAAAGCTTCGGCGAAGCGTTTCTCGGACGTCCCGCAATCGTCAGGTCCGGCTCGCGGATCGTTCGCACAGGCGCCGCCGCGCGTGCTTCATACAGCGCGTCGAGCGCGTTTCTTCTGAGTGCGTTCAGCGCCGACATCGGCAGCATCAGTCCTTCGCCGATCTCGCACTTTATGGATTCCGCCGAAAAAGGTGTGCCGCCCGTTTTGGACAGGCTCTTCCTTGCCGTTTCCTCGCTGAGTGCCGTTCGGATCGCGAGTTCCGGCGCGTCGCCCGTGACGGACACGGAATGCGTTCCGTCGGAGACCCGAAGTACCGTCGGCCGATCTTTCGCGATCCGTATCTCCATCGAGATCGGTACGTCATTTCGCGGTCCTCGATATAGCTCGCGGATCCCGGAAAGCACGGGCTGCGCGCGCTTTGCGTCTTCCTGTGTACGCACGCCGAACATGGTGTGGTTGCGTCTGCCCGTATAATATCCTTCCGTGAAGCCGCCGCGGGAGAACACATCCTTGAGTATCTGCTCGGAATACGGCTCCCCGTCGCGCACGCGCCGCACGGCGTCGACCGCCGCGGCAACGTACTCCGGCGATTTCAGACGGCCTTCGATCTTCAGCGACGATACGCCGATCTCCCGAAACGCGTTATAGTGCGCGATGTGTGACATATCCTTCAGCGAAAGCGCATATTCCGCTCCGTTGCAGACGAATGGGAGCCGACACGGCTGTGCGCACATGCCGCGGTTGCCGCTGCGCTCACCGAGCATGGCGGACAGATAACAGATGCCGGACGCGCTCATGCAAAGCGCGCCGTGAATGAAGCATTCAAGCTCCGCGTGCGTCTCCGTGCGGATTTTCCTGATCTCTTCAATGGACAGTTCTCTTGCAAGCACGACGCGGGTGAATCCGAGATCCTCCAGCGTTTTGACGCCGGACGCGTTGTGCACCGCCATCTGTGTGGAACCGTGCAGCTGCAGCTCCGGGCAGATCTGCTTTGCAAGCCGCATCACCGTCAGGTCCTGCACGATGATCGCGTCCGCGCCGGACGCGGCGATCTCCGTGAGCGTATCGGCGACGTCGCGGCGTTCCTCGTCCCACACAAGCGTATTGACGGTCACGTGGACATTGACGCCGTGCGCATGGCAGAAACGGACCGCTTCGATCAGCCGGTCGCCGGTGAACTGCCCGGCGTTTCGCCGTGCGTTGCACGCGCCCGCGCCGAAATAGACCGCGTCCGCGCCTGCGTATACCGCAGCTTCGAGCGATCCTTCCGTTCCGACCGGAGCAAGTATTTCCGGATTGTCGGCGTTTTTTCTTCTCATGCGTCTTATTATACCGAGCGAAAACCGGTTTTGCAACCGCATTTTTCTCTTGCCAAGGAAAGCTGCTTTTGCTAAAATAGTAAAAGATTATTTGGGGGTTTGTTTCATGGAAGACAACAACGTACAGATGCCGCAGAATCCGCCGAAGACGGCTCCGGTTCCCGCGGAGATCCCGAAAAAAAGAAAGCGCCGCATCGGCGACCGCTCGGACGGCTACCGTCTGCGTTCGCTGCAGCCGATGTCGAAGGTCTCGCCCTACATCATGCCGAACCGTTCCGGCGCAAGCGTCTATTTTCACGAGTCCATTGAGATCACCGAGGCAGAAAACTATATCCGCAAAAAGAGGAATCAGGGTCTCAAGGGCTTCGGCTTCATGCATCTGCTGCTTGCCGCGTACGTGCGTGTCATTTCGCAGCGCCCCGCCGCCAACCGGTTCATCTCCGGTCAGCGCATCTACTCGCACGATGAGGACATCGTCGTTTGTCTGACCATCAAGCGCGACATGACGCTTGAAGCGGAAGAGACCATCGTGAAGGTGCATTTTTCGCCGACCGACACAGCAGACGACGTGTACGCAAAGCTCCAGAAACTGATCGACGAGAACCGTGACGCAAACCCGGACAGCAACTTTGACAACACGGCAAAGATCTTTAACTTCATCCCCGGGCTGCTCCTTAAAAACGCCGTCTGGTTTCTGAAGGTCCTCGACTATTTCGGGCTCATGCCGAAATCACTCATCGAGATCAGTCCGTTCCACGGTTCGATGTTCATCACATCGATGGGTTCCCTCGGCATTCCGCCGGTGTACCATCATCTGTATGACTTCGGCAATATCCCGGTCTTCCTTTCGTTCGGCGCAAAGTATAAGCAGACCGAGCTCAAGGCGGACGGTACGCCGATACAGCGCAAGTACATCGATTACAACATCGTCTGCGACGAACGTATCTGCGACGGGTTCTATCTTGCCTCGTCCTTCAAGCTCTTCAAAACGTATTTCCGCAACCCGCACGTTTTGGACAAAAAACCGGAAGCGGTCCTGCATGATGTTGACTGACAGAACAAAAAAGAAGCGCGGCGTTCCAAGGATCGATCGCGTCAAGATCATCGAGTACGTCTGTATCGGACTTGTTGTGCTTCTGTTTTTGGGTTTGGCGATCTTCTACGGCAGAAATCACGGTGAGACCGATCCCGTCGAAATCGAAGCGACACCCTCTCCCGTTCCGACGGACGATCCGTCGATCCGCGGCAAGAACGTCCTCGACGCGATCGAAGGTTCCGCCTTTACCCTCACCTATCGACAGGATCACTACGATCTCGTGTCCGAAGACGGCACGGCGATCGAGATGCGCATGCAATCCGATGATAACGGGATCACGGGGTTGTCCTTCGAAACGCTGCTCTGCGCGGATCCGGAGGAGGAAAGCGTGATCTCCGGATCCCTGATCGCGGAGAATAAACGGTCGCTTCATGCGATACGGGAACTTCTTGATCTCATTATGCCGGTCCTTAAGCGCACGGTCTCCGACAGCGACGTGATCGTCAGCCAATGCAAAAAAGTCGTGCAATCCGGCGAGACCTATTCGAAGCATATCGGGCAGTTTACCGTTCGGGTCCAATCCGATCCGGAGGCGATCCCGCAAACCGTCCTGATCGAATTCATTCGCGATCCTTGAAGCTGCCGTCATCGGCAGTTTTTTGCATTTTGAAAGGAGATCCCATGCGGCATATCCTGATCGTCGGACGCAACGGCGTCGGCAAATCCACGTTGATCCGTGCGCTGTTGGAAACGATCCCCGTGCAGGTCCACGGCGTTATCACAAAAAAAGAAGCCCCTCAATCGGACGGCTTCTGTCCCGTCTATATCCATGCCTACGGAGCGCCGAAGCAATACAACGTCGATAACCGCATCGGTCTTTGCTCTCAAGGAAACAGTGTTGCGTTCCCGGAGGCGTTCGACCGGTTTGCGGCGTCCGAGGCGTTTCCGAAAGGCGGCGTCATCGTATTTGACGAGCTTGGCTTTTTGGAAAGCGGCGCGCCGCGGTTCACGGAAGCCGTTCTGAGAACGCTCGATGAAGCGCCGCTGGTGATCGCGGCGGTACGCGATAAAGAGACGCCGTTTCTTGACGCCGTTCGTTCGCATCCGCGAGCGGACGTATTCAGGATCGATCCCGAAAACCGCGACCGTCTTCGTGAAACGCTTCTTTCGGAGATGCCGGATCGGATCCGGGATCTGTACTGATCATTCCTCCCCGTCTTCCGCTTCGCAGCTTTCAACTGCAGAAGGTTTCAGCCGCATACGGTCCCAAAGCCCGTATTTGTCCGTATTCGTGATCGCGTGCATCATTTTGATGTCCGCGTCCGGTACGATCGTGCAAAGGTATTTGATGAGGTCTTTTGCTTCTTCCCGTTTTGTTTTGCCCGCGATCTCGCAGTTCGGCTGCAGGACCGGCAGTTCAAGCTGCTTTGCGACCGCAAGACAGTATTTTTCCGGCACATAGATCATCGGACGGATCACTGTGATATCGCTTCTGTTGAGATATGTGACCGGCGCGAACGTGTTCATACGCCCCTCGTACAGCATCGACATCAGGAAAGTTTCGAGAACGTCCTCTCGGTTGTGACCCAGCGCGACTTTATTGCAGCCGCGCTGCTTTGCCGCGGTATTCAGCGCGCCGCGCCGAAGCTTTGCGCAAAGCGCACAGGGAGAGCGCTCCGCGCGGTATTCAAAAACGACCTTGCCGATCTCGGTGGGGATCACCTCGAACGGGATCCCGATCCGTTCCGCATACGCACGGATCGGCGCGGTGTTCTGGTACTTGAGCCCGAGATCAAGCATAATGGCGATCACGTCGAATTTTGTATAGGAAAAGCGCTGATACAGCTTCATTGCCTGCATTAAGAGCAGGGAATCCTTTCCGCCGGACACGCCGATGCAGATCTTGTCCCCGTCCTCGATCATGTGGAATTTTTCATCCGCGCGGCGGATGCTGCCCAATACCCGTTTCATACCTCATTTCCTTTCTCTGATTCAGTATACCGCAGTCTGTATCCCGTGTAAAGCGGAAATGATGTGTTATAAATGTAAAGATAGAATGAAATCATATCGAAATGATTGCGATTTTGTCTATTCTTTGCTATACTGTGTAAGATTATTTGGGAGGCATTTATGAGCTTTACAGATATTCTTTTGATCGGTGTCGGGCTGTCGATGGATGCGTTTGCAGTTTCCATGTGTCAGGGCGTTTCCATGAAAAAGCTGGACCTTCGACGTGCTGCGCTGATCGCGCTGTTTTTCGGCGGGTTCCAGGCCTTGATGCCGCTGCTTGGCTTTTCGCTCGGTTCAACCTTCGCCTCTGCCGTTACGATCGGTCCGTGGATCGCCGCCGCGCTGCTTCTTATCCTCGGTGTCAAAATGCTGATCGAGGGTATTCGGGATAAGGAAGAGGCTCCTTCGGACGTCGGCACGATCGGTCGGCTGTTCGTTCTTGCGATCGCGACCAGTATCGACGCATTTGCGGTCGGCGTCTCTTTTTCGATGCAGGAAGGCGTCGTCTGGCTTACCGGCGGGACGAGTATCTTCCTCGCCGTTTCCGTGATCGGTGTCACGACCTTTGTGCTTTCGCTGATCGGCGTATGGATCGGAAATCGGTTTGGATTAAAATACCATCGCGCTGCTACGATCTTCGGCGGCGCCGTGCTGATCCTCATCGGAATAAAAGTTTTATTGGAAGCGCTCGGCATTCTTCCGGACTTTCTGCGCTGCGACGCCGTATCTGCCGCGCTGGACCTGCATATCCTTACTTTATGAAAAAGAAATCTTTGAAAAACGTAATTCCAATGATCGCATTGATCGCAGTCGTGATCGCGCTGGCGGTCGTAACAGGATACGCGCTCTCTCTGAATAGCCGCGTCGACGGTCAGTATACCGAGATCGTGCACCCGTCGCAAATGCAAAACGCGACGCCGATCCTTCGCCCGGCTGTTTCGGCATCGCCCTCTCCTGCGCCTACGGTCGAACCGATCTCTGCCGACAGTGAACCGGACGCCGATCTTGCGGACGTTGCGTATCCTTACTGGTCAGACGGCGTTCTCTTTGTCAATGATACGTACCGGAGTCCTGATATATCCGTTACGGTCAGGACGGTCACCGATTCGAAGATGTTCAAAAAAAACTTGATTTATTACGTTGCCGACGTCCGTGTTTCCGACGTCACGCAGATCAAAACCGGCTGTACCAACGGTAATTTCAGCAAACCCGGCCGCGGACCGATCGAAGAAACAGCAAAACGCGAGAATGCTTTGGTTGCGATCTCCGGGGACTTCGTTCCGGCACTGGTCATTCGCAACGGAGAATTGTATAACGGAGAGCTGTATAAGAGCAAGACAAATTACAACGATATCTGTTTGCTGCTGAGAAACGGAGAAATGGAGATCGTAAAGGGTCAGTCCACGAGTCTTTCAAAAATCATGGAGAAAGACCCATGGCAGGCATGGCAATTCGGTCCTGCGCTGTTCAACAGCAAAGGGAAACCCCTCTCAGTGTTTCCCGGCGTCCACATCACACCTGCAAACCCGCGGAGCTGTATCGGGTATTATGAACCGGGGCACTATTGTTTCGTCGTCGTTGACGGAAGGCAAAAGAAATCCCGCGGTGTGACGCTGGAAGAGCTCGCGCTTCTGATGCAGTCCTTGGGCTGCAAGCAGGCATATAATCTGGACGGCGGTGCGTCGGCGCACTTTTACTACAACTACGACGTACTCAACGAGCCGAGCGGCGGCGGACGCGACATCGCGGATATCGTATACGTTGCGTATGAGCCGTATCAGGAATCCCGATTCTATTTTGGAAAGGCAGGTCTTTCGAAATGAAACGGTCGATCCCCATTCTGCTTCTCCTTGCCGTGCTGTTTTTATGCGCCTGCGGCGGACAGCCTGCAGACGTAACGCCTTCGCCTGCGGCTGTCGCAACGCCGGAGATCATACCCGAGGATGTATTGGTCTACATCTCTCCGGTCCCGACCGATACGCCCGAGCCGCCGACGCCTACGCCCGAGCCGACGCCCACGCCCGAGCCGACGCCGACGCCGACCCCTCCCCCCACGCCGGAGCCGGAAGGCTTGATCGGATGGAGTACAGGCGGATTCGTCCCGCGGGAAGAACAGTTTATCACCGAGACGGAATATGCCGGAGAGAACCTGCATTTTACTGTCTCCACGATCTCCGACGATGAGATGTTCAACCATGCTCTGACTTACTACGTCACCGATATTTATCTGCGCGATATCCGATGCCTTCGCACGGCTGCGGCAAAGGATTTCAAGTCCTCGAGACGCGACTCCGTTGCCAGGATCGCTGCGCGTGAAGGCGCGCTTCTGGCGATCTCGGGCGATATGTTCAACGCGCATACGCACCGTCTTGTGATCCGCAACGGCGTGTCGTACGACACGATCGCATACAGTAACTGGGAGGTCTGTTTTCTGTATACGGACGGCACGATGGAGCCGATGACCGTAGACGAATATAAGCAGAACGGACCGAGTAAGGAAGTCTGGCAGGCATGGCAATTCGGCCCTTCCCTTCTTGACGCGGACGGGCATGCGCTTAAAAAATTTACGAACTCAAATATCAAGCCGCAGAACCCGCGCTGCGTGATCGGATATTACGAGCCGGGGCATTATTGCTTCGTCACCGTTGACGGCAGGCAGAAGAATTCCAGAGGGCTCGAGCTTGTTGAGCTTGCAAAGCTCATGGAAACGCTCGGCTGCAAGGCGGCGTTCAATCTTGACGGCGGCGGATCCGCATCCCTCTATTGGAACGGCGGCATCTACAATAAGCCAAGCAACGGTGACCGCGACATGTCGGATATCGTCTACCTGATCGATTACGTCGCCGACGAAACCACCCCTTAACAAACAACAGCGGCAGTTCTTTAACCAAACTGCCGCTGTTTCTTATATCCGCATCTCCATATATCTTCGATAGGTCGTAAAGCCGACCGCCTCATAGAACGCAAGCGCATCGCCGTTGAATTCCCACATGTTGAGTTCGATCCGGTCGAAGCCCTGCGTTTTTGCATATGATCGGATGAACGCGATCATCTCCGTCGCGACGCCCGTCCTGCGTTGCGCCTCGTCCACGCAGAACTCATCGATATCAAGAAAGTCCCGTTCAAACATAAACGGATTTTCGGGCTTACGGATATGATGCAGCACCGCAAAGCCGCAGATCACGCCTTCCCGCTCGCAAACGACGATCTTCTGATCCGGATCGTTCCATATGGTATCGATATGATCCGCAAGCTCCCGGGAAAAACCCGGTTTAAAGATATCCGGCCTTCCGTTCACATGCAGATCATTCACCTGTTTTCTGAGCTCATTCACGCGCTCCGATTCCGTTTCCCGTGCAAATCGAACCGTCATACCGTTCCGCCTCTCAATCTCATGTATTATCGACCTTGCCAGTCATAAACCGTTCGCATATGAAAAACCCCGGATGTTTCCGGGGTTTTTGCTGGTCGAGGCGACTGGATTTGAACCAGCGGCCTTTTGGTCCCGAACCAAACGCGCTACCAAACTGCGCTACGCCTCGACATGGAGCCAAAGAGGGGACTCGGACCCCTGACCTACGCATTACGAGTGCGTCGCTCTACCGACTGAGCTACTTTGGCGGACCTTTTCTATTATAGGCAAAGGCACTTATTCTGTCAAGCATATTTTGTAATTTTTTCGATATATCTTTTGAACGTTACAAAAAACGTTACGATTTACGTGACAATTTCGGTTCGTTATGGTATGATATGACATCATATCACAGGAGAAAAAGCTCTATGAAGCATAAAGTCTTTCGGGCAGCGTTTTTGTTGCTCTTTTCCATCCTTCTGATCGCCTGCGGAAAGAGCGAAAACGGCGAGCGCGCACTTGAACATTCCGACGTCTGGACGCTCGGCACGCGCTATCCGGTAAACTACAGTACCTTGAGCTACGTCGCAACATATCAGGTCAACGGCGAAACATTCTATCTCGAGGCGTCACGCAACAGCAAGGAGACCGGCATGTCCAAGTACGTGAGAGAGTCGCGTACGGAAAACGGCATCGTCTATGCGCTGTGCGAGCTCAAAGCGTCCGGCAAAAGCGATACCGTGCTCAATTCGTATTACGAATGCTATACCGGCAGCTTCCGCTACTATATCGGACGCGAAGCCGATATGTTCCGGATCGAAAGTGTTCTTTCGATGGACGATGCGATCGCGCTGATCCAAAAGCCGACTTCACCCCGATCCGGGATCATATTCTGTGACGCCGAGTGGAACGCGCAGTACCGCACCGACGCCTGCAATCTGGAGATCCTGATCCGGCCGGATGATAAAGGCGCTTTGGTTAAGGGACTCTCCTCGACCTATGAGGCACAGACGGAGAACGGAGAAACCTTCTATACTTCTTCCAAGGGCGGCGTGATCCTTTATACGAACGGCGTACATTCCGTCGAGATCCTGCAGGCAAACCGTGCAGGTCAGTCGGCTCCGAACTATCTGACGCTGTCCGAATGCAAAGCGATCCTTGCCATGCTCGACGCAAAGTAGTCCCTTCCTTCGCTTGTGATCCGCACCGGTTGAAAAGCGCCCTGTTCAGGGGGCCTGACGACAGGCCGGCAATTTCATAGAATCAACGTTCATTTGAGCAGGAGGCGATCCGCCTCCTTTTTTGTTGTATGCGGATAATCGGACCGTTTTCGTGTTATTTCTTATATATTCGATATATCGCGTATTTATAGTGCGTTGATCGACGCAAGTATATATTGACATATTTTATCCCATTATATTTTACACCTTGTTCATAATCAGTTCAAGTATTATTCATATTTTTATCGCTCTTTTTTGGCGTTTCCTTCATAAACTTTCGACAATTCTGACATATTTCTCCTTTATACTCTTAGTCAGATACAAGAAAGGAGATTTTGTGATGAGTAACTTGGAAATGAAGAAATTGTATCGTCGGATCGAACGTGCTTCGCACCTTCGGTCGCATGTCTTTTACCGGAAGCTGACTTCCCTGCTCTGCAGCTTATTTTGACCGACGCTGCTGATCCGCCGCGTGTCTTCCCCATCATCGTGCGGCGGCATGATCATTGTTCACATTCGTATTTCAAGGTATACAAAAAGAAGCGGTTCGTTCCGCTTCTTTTTCGCTCTTATGATCCGTGTTCGATCTTCCACGGCAGCGGGAGCGTAAACTCCTCATTCTTTTCGTCGAACGGATAGTAGTCCTCCCTGTTTGCCGGATCGTCGAATCGGTTGAAATCCTCCAACAACGGCGAATACGTCAGATTGTGCATTGTTCCCTCTGCTTCATCGATCTGCATCAGGCGAAGATACCCGCCACCGCCGTCCTGCAGCGACGCCTGATAATTGAACAGCATCTGATAGACGGTACGGTCTTCCCTGCCGTCTTTGTCGTCGTCAAACGATTCCGGGAAGCAATACGCGCCGTACTTATGCCCACAAAGGACCATGTAGAGATTCGACGACTTTGCAACGACCGAGTCATGCCATCTCTTGCCGTCCGCGGACAGCGTTAATTGTTTGGTATAGTAATCATGCAGGCACAGTACGCCGACACGCTCCGGATACTGTTTGAACACGTCCGCAACCCATTGGATCGCCTTTTTCGTCGGACCGAATCCCATATACACAAACAGATACTCCGTTTCACCGATCGTGAGAAGATCGTAATGCCCGCGGTTGTTCTCAAAGCTGCCGCCGTACCACGGTTTGTCCTTGTACCGTTTCTCACCGAAGCGCGCGCAGAACGTCTTGTATCCGATCGGATCCAGCACATCATGATTGCCCGCAAGCACGCCGTTCGGGATGTCGTCGATCATTGCCTGCGCTTTGTCCGCAACGTCCCATTCGGATTCCAGATCGGTATTGTGCACGAGATCGCCGGTATTGATGATATAAGCAAGCCGCATTTCGTCACAGTGATCGCGCAAAAACGACGTCATCGCATAGTATGTTTCCGGAAACTTTTTGGAATAATGCTGCACGTCGCTCATCCAGGCGATCGTGTATACACCGTCCTCCGCTGCGTATCGCTGCGACGCCTGCGTCGGTTCTTCTGTGGGCTCTGCCGTCGGTTCCGCGGTCGGCTCCGCAATCGCTTGCAGCGTTGGCGGCACAGTTGCAGTCAGGATCGATTCCCTCGGCGTGACCGATGAGACGATAACGGTATCCTCCTCTTCACGCTGCGGTGCTGCGGTTTCCGTCGGCTGATCCGCGCTTTGCCCGCCGCAGCCGATCAAAAGCAGCAACACCAGCACCCAAACCAAAAACATCCGAAAATGTCTCACAATGCTTCCTCCGAACGAACTTTTCTGTATCGTACCACGATTGGAAAAGTCTGTCAAATCAGCACTGTCTCGTTTGAACGAATGCCGTCAGGGACAGACTATGGTTCGGAGGTGGTTTTCTTTGCAGAAAGTGGAGATCACGAATCTCGACACGTCGCAGCTGCCGCGTCTTAAGCCGGAAGAAATGCGCGCGCTTCTGGAGCGCGCCAAAGCCGGCGACGCCGAAGCGCGCGAACGGTTCATCTATTCGAATCTTCGGCTTGTCCTGTCCGTTGTTCAGCGGTTTGCGGGCCGCAGCGAGCTTGCGGACGATCTGTTTCAGGTCGGATGCATCGGTCTGATCAAGTCCGTGGACGGCTTTGATCTATCGCAGAACGTGCGTTTTTCGACCTATGCCGTCCCGATGATTGCGGGAGAGATCCGGCGGCATCTGCGCGATTACAGCGCCGTGCGCGTGCCGCGTTCCATGCGCGACATGGCGTATCGTGCCATGCAGGCAAAGCTTCGCCTGACCGACACGCTTTCGCGCGAGCCGACCGTCGGTGAGATCGCAAAGGAACTCGGCGTCAAAGAATCGGAAGTCGTCTTTGCGCTTGATGCGATCTCCGATCCCGTTTCCCTCTATGACCCGGTATTCAACGCGGACGACGATACGATGTGTGTGCTCGATCAGATCTGCGATCCGAAAGACAGCGAGGACAAGCGTATCGATGCGATCGCGCTGAAGGAAGGAATATCGCATCTCGGCGAGCGTGACCGGAAGATCCTGAATCTCCGGTATTTCGCGTGTAAAACGCAGGTCGAGGTTTCAAATGAGATCGGAATTTCGCAGGCGCAGGTCTCACGTCTGGAAAAGAGTGCGCTCCGTCAGTTGGAAAAATACGTACGGTTATGACTGCAGCCGTACGATCTCGCGTTTCAGCCGCTTCATGATCCGTTTTTCGAGGCGGCTGATGTAGCTCTGCGAGATGCCCATCGCGTCCGCAACCTGCTTCTGCGTGCGCATCTGCCCGTTTTTGAGTCCGAAGCGCATGTCAATGATATCCCGTTCGCGATCCGTCAGCTTTTCGAGCGCTTTTTGAAGGAGCTCGTGCTCGACCTCGTCCTCCATATCGCGGCTGACAACGTCCGGATCGGTGCCCAGAACGTCCGACAGAAGCAGCTCATTTCCGTCCCAGTCCACGTTCAGCGGTTCGTCAAAGCTGACTTCCATCTTCAGCTTCGTCGTGCGCCTCAGATGCATCAGGATCTCGTTCTCGATACAGCGCGACGCATATGTGGCGAGTTTGATCTTCTTTTCCGACTTGAAGGTCTCGACCGCCTTGATCAGTCCGATCGTCCCGATGCTGATGAGGTCCTCCGTCTGTACGCCGGTGTTCTCGAATTTCCGCGCGAGATAAACGACGAGACGGAGATTGTGGACGATCAGTTTGTCCTTTGCTTCCTTATCGGTCTGCGCAAGTGCGATGCACCGCGCTTCTTCCTCCGGATCGAGCGGCGGCGGCAGTCCCTCGTTTGCATGAATGTACCATAAGATATCGCGTCTGCCAACGCGCAGCCGCACGAGCAGGCGAGCCCAGATTCGATATAGCCATCCGATCATTTCTTGTCCTCCAATCATACGGTAAAAGGCATTCCGGCACGATCGCCTGCGCCTTCCCGATCGGTTCCGGCGACTGCACGCAGATGCAATCGACCGGCATGTTTCCGAACGCGGAAAGTTTGACCGATCGCGGACGCTCTCCGTACAGTACGCCGCTGCCGGACAACTTCATAAACGGGATCGGCATAAGCGGCCGGTCAACCGCGCGATCGATCAGGATCACGGGAAGACCCGTGATCGGTTCTTTGAGCAGATTCCCGCTGTCGATCAATGCGTCCAGCCGATACGTATGTGACGCAAGTCGAACTTCGACCTCCGTATGCATCGAACGGTTCCGACGCGTGCGCAAAAGCGTGCGAATGATCCGCGGCAGGCACAGCGCCGCAAACGCCGAAAGCAGCGCAGCTCGGACCGGAACCGTCCCGACGAGCGTTCCGTCCGCATAGACGTTGCCGCCGAACAGCAGCGTCAGGAACATAGCTGTCCCGCCCGTCAGTGCCGCGGAAAACAGCAGAAACGGCAGCGATCTCCATGCCCCGGCTTGTCTGAACAGCAAAAACGACGCCGCAAGAAAGCACGTGATCTTCAGCGGCGGCTCACGCAGTACCGTCCAGTAAAAAAGCGATAACAGCGCATAGATCGCCCCGAGCAGCGAAACGGCAACGGTCGGGAGAATGCGGATCCGCACGCCCATCCATGCCGCCGCGATCAGATACACACAGCAATTCATCAGCGTGTTGTCGAGAAGGAACGGCTCGATCGTGATCTTCATGCGACGCTGATCACCATCACGGTCATATCGTCCGATCCGCCGCGCTCTTCGGCAAGCTTCAGCAGCGCATCTCCTGTTTGCCGTTCTTCCTCCTCCGAAATACGAATCGCTTCCTCCACGCCCTCCGGCAGCACATCCTGCACGCCGTCCGAACACAGTACGATACGGTCGTTGCGCTTCAGTTTCATGCGGATCACGCTCGGCTTCGCCTCTGCAAGGATCCCACACGGAAGCGCCTCCCCTGTGATCGCGCTGATTTGCCCGTCCCGAAGAAGGAAGCTCGGCGGCGCGCCGTATTTCAGCAGCTCCGCATCTCCGGTATTCAGGTCGATCGAGACGGCGTCAAGCGTCGCGTATGTCTCCGATTCGTTCTGCGCAAGCAGCATGCGATTCACGTTTTCATAGACCAATTCTTTTTCTACGCCTGCGTTGTAAAGTCGGAACAGCAGACGGATCGCCGCTTCGCTTTCGTTTCGCGCCTGCCGACCTCTCCCCATTCCGTCCGACAACGCAAAGCAGACATATCCGCCGGGGATGCGGCATTCGCCGGTCGCGTCTCCGCTGACTGTTTTTCCGGCGTTCGTTCTGCATACCTGCATCGCCGCATGCAGCTCGGCGTCCTGTTCAAAAACGAACGTCGCGCAGCTTTCGTTCTGCGCGGTGCGGATACAGCGAAGCCGGTATCCGCAGGACTGCTCGATCTCCCATTGGATCGCCGAATGACGCGTTCTGATCGGACGGCGAATGCTGACGGAAATCAATTCCGATCCGTCCGCTTCGTACATATCAAGCGCTTCGACGTCATATCCCGCCTGCGTAAGTCGTTCTCGTATCCTTCGGTCGGCAAACGACATGCTGCGGGAACGGCTTCGCATCTGACGTGCGTATGAACAAAGCGCTGCGCCGGCGCCCGAAAGCTGGCGCTCGGCAACGCCTGTCTGTCTGCATGCTTTTTTGTCGAGCGCGTTGCGGTTAACGGCTTGCTGATAGGCCAGCAGAACGGATGCGCAAAGATCGGAAAAATGTCTGCAGTTCTCATCGATCGGATCGATCGGTTCAACACGACACCCTTTCGCCGCTTCTTCGGCAAGCTCTGTGATCGCTTCCTGTATCGCATCCGGATCCCTCCAGCAGAGACGCCGTACCTCGCATCCGCGGCAGACCGTCAGCGCACCCTGCACGGTCCATCGGTCGATCACGTCATCTTCTTCCGGCTCTGTGTGAAACATGCCGGAAAATCCGCCGAGCAGCTTCCCCATCCGTTCCAGTTCCCGCGAAACACGGTGTTCCGTACGCTTTACGTTTTCCGCGGCCATCTGCTCCGTAAAGAGGCGCAGATCGACGCGGTTCCGGATCGCTGCGATCCAGCTTTTCGGGATCAATACAAAGAACAAAGCGCTGCACAAAAGGTTCGGGATCCCCGTCATATACGGTTCCTTTGACGCGATGGTTCTAAACAGCAGTGCGGACAGCGCAAACGCGCCGATGATAAGCATTTTACCTTTCTCCTGCAGTACCGAAGCCGTCAGCGCACCGAGCGCAACGCTCCCGATCAGCATCGGATCGCAGCCGGTATACAGCGTCAATATGACCGACCAAAGGATCCCCGCCGCCGCGCCTGCGACGCTGCGGACCGAAACAGCGACCATTGTAAACAGCAGGAGCAGCGAAACCGGAAGCGACCAACTGAGAAACGCAGCGTCCGCCACGGAAAGCAGCAGCGCGCCGACGCCGAGCGCGATCGCGATCTGTTCGATATCGGTGATCAGCCGTGTGTGGCTGACCGTCTTGACCGTCAGAGCGATGCGCCGAAAGCACATGGACGACAACATGGAGACGGACAGCGAGATCAACCCGTACAACAGTTCCTCCGTTCCGCAGATCGCCGAAATCGGAAGCGTTACCAGCATGCACAGTACAAAGATCAGAAAGCGTACCGTCGGACGGCATTTCTTTTTGGCGATCAGAACGATTCGCGTGATCCCCCAATAGAGCAGCGCCGCGGAGACGCCTTGCCAATACGGCTTCGACTCCGAAAACGCACCAAGGATGATCCCTCCAACGATCGCCGCCGGTTCATATCCCGCGAGCTGACTTCCGAGCAACAGTCCGAGTGCCAGCGGTGCGTGCAACCCATGGATCCGGACGCGGGAAAGCAGAAGCGCAAGAAGGAATCCGCCGACCACCACAGCCGTGCCGATCAGCGTTTCCGTTCGGTTTTCCGTAACATCGTTCTTTTTCCGCATACCCGCATCATACGGATTCATACCCGTGTTTGTGCGGCGATCAATGTCCCTTGTATTTTTGATTTCATCGTCCCGATCCGATCCGTTATGATCGGATGCGGAACCGTTCCCGCCGTTTCGATCCGATCTTGCAGAATCATCTTGCCCCATGCTGTCGGATATGCTATAATACAAAACAGAAATCGGCGGGAAATTTTCGTACAACCGTGCTTTCGGGAGGAACCATATGACAAAGATCATTGCATTCGAGGGCATCGACGGCACCGGCAAGAGTGTGCAGATGGCGCATCTTTCCGATACGCTGAAAAGCCGCGGACTGAAGGTGAAGGAAATCTCCTTCCCCATGTACGACACGTTTTTCGGGGAGATGGTCGGACGGTATCTGTCCGCAAAGGACGGGATCGCGGCAAACACCGTCGACGGCAAAAGCATGGCGCTTTGGTTCGCTTTGGACCGTTTCGAAGCGTTCAAACACTTTGATTATTCCGACGCGGACGTATTGCTGATCAACCGATATGTGCTCTCGAACGCGGTCTATCAGAGCATTCGCGACATTGACATCGACAAGCCGGACATTCTTGATTTCTGCCTTTCGCTTGAGCACGAGCACTTCGGTATTCCCGTCCCCGACCTGCATCTCGTTCTGGATATGGACACGGAAAGCGCCGCGGAAAACGTCGACAAGAAGGGCTTCCGCGAGTATATCGGGAACGCGCGCGACGTCTATGAAAGCATCGACTCGATCCAGACCCGTGCGCGCAAAAAATACGCGGAATACGCACAGCGCATTCCGAACGTAGAACTTGTCCTCTGCACGGAAAACGGCGTCCTTCTGCCGATCGACGAAATTGCAAAGCGGATCGAAGCGATCGTACTGCCGATGCTCGGTCTCTGATTCCATTTATAACGCAAAAGCACACGGATCGCTCCGTGTGCTTTATTCTTTTTATTCTCTTAGTATTCGCCGGAATAGCTCTGGAATCGCCTGACCTTCTCCGCGACCGCTTTGCCGGTCGGCGTCGTCGCAAGCCCGCCCTTGGCCGTTTCGCGATATTCTTTGCGGATGTCCCTTCCGACCTGCAGCATGGCTGAAACAACCTCGTCGAACGGGATCAGACTCGTGATGCCGCACAGCACCATGTCCGCGCACAATAGCGCGTTCGCCGCGCCCAAAGCGTTCCGCTTGATGCAGGGGCATTCGACCAAACCCGCGACCGGATCGCACACAAGACCCATGATGTTCTTGATCGTGATCGCCGCCGCATCCAGTGCCTGCTCGGGCGATCCGCCGGAAAGCTCGACGATCGCTGCTGCCGCCATTGCGCTTGCGACGCCGGTCTCCGCCTGACAGCCGCCGTCCGCGCCGGAGATCGTCGCATTCTGCGCAAAGAGCAGTCCGACCGCGCCTGCCGTGAACAGCCCCTGAATGAGCTGATCGTCGGTCCAATTACGCTCCATGCCGCATTCGATCAGAACGCCCGGCAGGATACCGCTTGCGCCGGCCGTCGGCGCCGCGACGATTCTCCCCATGGATGAATTGACTTCGCAGACCGCCATTGCGCTCGCCGCCGCGCGGCAGGTGTTGCCGCCGGAGAACGGATCGTATTTTGCATACAGGAACAGCCGCCTTGCCTCTCCGCCGGACAGATGGGAAACCGTCTCCACGTGCTCCTCAAGTCCGATCCGGACGGCTTCGCGCATGACCTCCAGGTTTTTCCGCATCTCTTCCATGACGGCGTCGCGCATCATTTCCCCGCGCGAAACCTCGCGCCGGATCATGGCTTCGGCGATCGTGCAGTTCTCCGCCGTGCAGTATTGGCAAAGAGCCGCGCCGTTTTCAAATGCTTCCATCAACTGCATACCCGCTCCTCCTTATACAGCAAACATATCGGTGATCCCGCTGCAGAGCTGGCGAATGATCGCCTGCATCTCCTTCGTGACGGGCGTATCGGTCTCGATACACATATAGGCGTTCCGGCCGCGTCCGTGCCGGAAAACACGCATGAACGCGATATTGACCTTCAGCTGTGCAAGCACCTGCGAAACGACGGCAATAACGCCCGGCTCGTCTCTGTGGCTGATGATCAGCGTCGGATATTCGCCGGAAAGCTCCACCGCCTGCTCGTTGATCTCGGTGATCAGAATGTTTCCGCCGCCGACCGAACGCCCGACGACCTCCATCTTTCGATCGTTGACGTCAACAAGCTCGATCTTGACCGTGTTCGGATGATCGGCAGGCGCGTCGGAATAGGTAAACGCGACCTGCACGCCCTGGTCCATGGCAAGCTCGTATGCATGCGGAATGCGTTCGTCGTCCGGCGAAAAGCCAAGGATCCCGCCGATCAGCGCCTTGTCCGTGCCGTGCCCGCGTCCGGTTTCGGCAAACGAACCGTACAGCGTGAAGTGCACGCGGCTGACCTCCGCGCCGATCAATTTCCTTGCGATATACGCGATGCGTACCGCGCCTGCCGTATGGCTCGACGACGGTCCCGTCATGCGCGGACCGATGATGTCAAATACCGAGAAATCTTCCATGCTGCCCCTTTCCTTTGATACAGAAAAAACCGAGCGTGTGCCCGGTTTTTCTCTATAAAACTTGCACACCCGTCCTTCGACCGCTTGCTCCGAGTGGACACTCAACCGATGACTCCGCGCAGGTGACCCCGCGGCACATCGTACATTCCGCTTAGTGCTGCTTCCGTCAGGACCTGACACGGTTCACGGCGTGCGATTGCACGGGACCCGCGCATCAACGTTCCGTATTGAGACCGACCTCACAACAATTGGCCTCGGGACGGGGATTCGGCCTCGCTGTAGCGGATTGCGAGTACAGGGCACCGCTAACTCCCCGCTTAGTGCATTGCATATTATAACCGCATCTCACTCTTTTTGCAAGAGGGAAATTGCGTAATCGAGTTCCGCGCCGAACCGCTCCCCCTCTGTCTTGCGTAGTTCCATTAGATACGGCAGCGCATCGGTCCTGCCGCGATTTGCCGCAAGCACGATCGCCTGACGCAAAAGACGTTTCGGCGCCGCAAGATTTTTGCCGACGAGCGTTTCCGCCTCCCTGCGGTTTCCCATAAGGATCGCGATCGGATCGAGAACCATTTTGACATCGTCCGGGATCGGGATCGTTTCCTTCGGATTCTTCGGGCAGACCGCCTGACAGCGCATACATCCGAGCAGGGACGGAAGCCACTCCATTGCGTCCTGCGGGATCTGATCGCCTTCCATATAGGAATGAACGCAACGTGTCCAGTCGAACGCGTAATCCCCTTTGATCGCGCCGAAGCAAACCTGTTGACACAGCCCGCAATGATCGCAGATTTCTTTCGGGTTGCGGCGCGGCGTGTAGTGGACCGGCTCCGGCAATGCCAGCATCGCGCCCTGTAAGCCGAAATACGTGCCGTACGGTTCGAGGAAGAGCAATTGATTATCCATGCGCGAACCGACGCCGTAGGACGCAATCTGCTCGCGATACGGCGTCTCCGCACGCTCTGCCCGGACACCGTTCTCATTCAGCGCAGCAAGCAGCCGTTTCATCGCGTGATACGCGCGGTTGCTTGCGATATAATAGGACGCGACAAGCGTTTCGTCGTCGTAAGGCGTGTACGGATACACGCAGATGAATACGGCGTTCGCCCACGGATAGCGCACCTTCGGATCGTCCGCAAGCGGCACCGTGTTCGGATGAAACACGCCATCTTGTCGATGGCGTGTCCAGTTCGTATAGGGGGCGACGGGAAGCAGAAAGCCCTCCGCGAAGCCCGCGTTTTTTGCAAGTGCAAAAACGTCCGTCATGCTTCCTTTGCAAGCATCTCCTTGGTTTTCATCAGACGCGAGGTATTTCCTCGCTCGTTTTCCTCCAGTTTCATCTGGATGTCATGGATCGCGGCGTCGAACTGCGGGATCATGACGTATTCAAGCGCGTTGACGCGGCGGCGGGTCTTTTCGATCTCGTCTGCCAATCTGCTCGTCGCCTTTTCGACCTCGGCAAGCTCCAGCATCAGCGGAAGGATCTCCGCAAGCGCCTGCACCGCGCCGTCGAGATCGGCACCGGTCGTAGCAAAGCCGTACGGATAGACGAAGCCGTCCTGCGTATCGAGCGAAAGCTTCGGCACGGGAATGGACAAAATGTTCTGCTTGCCCGCATCGACCTTGATCGCGCGCGCCGGATACATCAGCGCTTCCTCGATCTCGTTTCCGCTCATCATGACGCGAGCAAGCACGAAGTTCTGCATCGCTTCGCCGAGCTTTTTCTCCGTTTCCTGACGCAGCGCCTTGTTTTTGCGCGCAAGAACGATGAAGCGGCGCACGAGCTCGTCTCGCTTATCCTTCATCATTTTGTGTCCGCGAATGGCAACTGTTCTGCGTTTTTTCAGGTTGCTTAGCTCCATTCGCGTGGGCTTATACTGCAGCGCCACGGCTTACGCCTCCTCGTAGTATTTTTCGATGTAGACGTCCTTGATACGCTTGAGCTCGGACTTCGGCAGGATCCGCAAAAGTTCCCAACCGAGGTTCAGCGTCTCCTCGATCGAACGGTTCGTGTAGTAGCCCTGCGAAACGTAGCGCGCCTCGAATTCGTCCGCGAACTTTGCGTAGAGCTTATCCGTATCAGACAGCGCCGCGTCGCCGAGAATGACCGCGAGTTCCTTTGCGTCCTTGCCGCGCGAATACGCCGAGAACAGCTGGTTCATCGTGTCCGCGTGATCCTCGCGCGTTTTGCCCTTGCCGATGCCTTTGTCCTTCAGACGGCTCAGCGACGGCAGAACGTTGATCGGCGGGGTCAGGCCTTTGCGGTACAGTTCGCGGGAAAGAATGATCTGTCCTTCCGTGATGTAGCCGGTGAGGTCCGGGATCGGGTGCGTGACGTCGTCCTCGGGCATGGACAGGATCGGGATCATCGTGATCGAGCCCTTGTTGCCGCGGATACGGCCCGCGCGCTCGTACATTGTCGCAAGGTCGGTATACATGTAGCCCGGATAGCCGCGGCGGCCGGGGACCTCTTTACGCGCTGCGGAGACTTCGCGCAGCGCTTCCGCGTAGTTCGTGATGTCCGTGATGATGACGAGCACCTGCATGCCGAGGTCGTACGCAAGGTATTCCGCGGCAGTGATCGCCATACGCGGCGTGGAAATACGCTCGATGGCCGGGTCGTTTGCGAGGTTGATGAACGTGACCGTACGCTCGATTGCGCCGGTCTCACGGAAGTCGTTGATGAAGAAGTCCGCTTCCTCGAACGTGATGCCGACCGCTGCAAAGACGACCGCGAACTTTTCGTCGCTGCCGAGGACCTTTGCCTGACGCGCGATCTGCGCCGCGAGATTTGCGTGCGGCAGACCGCTGCCGGAGAACACCGGGAGCTTCTGTCCGCGGACGAGCGTATTCAGGCCGTCGATCGCGGAGATGCCCGTCTGAATGAACTCGGACGGATAGTCGCGCGCCGCGGGGTTCATTGCCGTGCCGTTGATGTCCAGATGCTTTTCCGCGATCAGCGCGGGACCGCCGTCCTTCGGCTTGCCCATGCCGTCGAAGACGCGGCCGAGCATATCGGGCGCAACGTCAAGCTCGATGGAGTGACCGAGGAAACGCGCTTTGCTGTCGGAAATGCGCAAGCCCTGCGAACCCTCGAAGAGCTGCACCATGGCTTTGTCGCCGTTGATTTCGAGAACGCGGCCGCGGCGGATATTCCCGTCTGCCTGCTCGATCTCGACCAGCTCGTCGTACTTGACGCCTTCGACGTCCTTGACCAGCATCAGCGGGCCGACGACCTCGGAAATGGTACGATATTCTTTACGCATCAGAACTGTCCTCCTTCCGTCAGCGCCGTGATCTGTTCGGTCATATCCTTCATGATCGCGTTGTATTCGTCCTCCGCCTCTGCTTCGGGCACGTATTTCAATCTGCCGATGCGTTCACGGACCGGAAGCGAGAGCAGCCGTCTGAACGAAGCGTCCTTGTCAAGCGCTTCAAGGTTCTTTTCATAGTTGGTCATGATCGCCTTGAGCATCATGAACTGCTTCTTCGGCGAAGTGTAGGTGTCGGTCTCGTGGAACGCATTCTGGTGCAGATAGTCCTCACGGATGCTGCGCGCTGCTTCGAGCGTCAGACGGTCCTTGAAGGACAGTGCGTCGATACCGACGAGACGAACGATCTCGTCGAGCTCGCTCTCGACCTGCAGAAGATGCATGGTGCGGGAAACGAGGTTCGACCACTCCGTATTGACCTGATTATTGAACCACGGGGACAAGCGATCCTGATACAGCGAATAGGACTGCAGCCAGTCGATCGCCGGGAAGTGACGCGCGTACGCCAGCTTGGAGGAAAGTCCCCAATAGACCTTGACGATACGCAGTGTCGCCTGCGAAACCGGCTCCGAAATATCGCCGCCCGGCGGGGAAACCGCGCCGATCGCCGTGACCGCGCCGAGCCGTCCTTCGCTGCCGAGCGTCTTCACGCTGCCCGCGCGCTCATAGAACTCCGCAAGACGGGAGGAAAGATACGCCGGGTATCCTTCTTCGCCGGGCATCTCTTCGAGTCGGCCGGACATTTCGCGGAGCGCTTCTGCCCAGCGGCTCGTCGAGTCCGCCATGATCGCGACTTTGTAACCCATGTCGCGGAAATATTCCGCGATCGTAATGCCCGTATAAATGGATGCTTCACGTGCCGCAACCGGCATGTCGGACGTGTTCGCGATAAGCACCGTGCGCTTCATCAGCGAAAGCCCCGTGCGTGGGTCCTTGAGCTCCGGGAACTCCATCAGAACGTCGGTCATCTCGTTGCCGCGTTCGCCGCAGCCGACGTAGACGATGATGTCCGCGTCCGCCCACTTTGCGAGCTGATGCTGCACGACGGTCTTGCCGCTGCCGAACGGACCGGGAACCGCCGCGACGCCGCCCTTTGCGACCGGGAACAGCGTGTCGATGACGCGCTGTCCGGTGATCATCGGCTCATTCGGCGCGAGCTTTTCCGCATACGGTCTGCCCTTTCTTACCGGCCATTTCTGGAGCATCGGAAGCGCGGTCTCTTTCCCATCTTTTTCAATTCTTACAATCGGGGTGACGATGTTCGCGTCGCCTTCGAAGATCCACGTGAGCTTGCCGGACACGTTCGGCGGAACCATGATCTTATGCAGGACCGCCTCGGTCTCCTGTACGGTGCCGAGCACGTCGCCGCCCGTGACCTCGTCGCCGACCTGCGCCGTCGGAACGAAATGCCAGAGCTTTTCATGATCCAGCGAATCGACGGTGATACCGCGTGTGATGCGGTCGCCCGCCTGTTCGCGGATCTTGTTCAGCGGACGCTGAATGCCGTCGTAGATGGATTCGATGAGGCCCGGCGCCAGCTCGACCGAAAGCGGCGCGCCGGTCGAATAGACCGGTTCGCCGGGGCCAATGCCGCCGGTTTCCTCGTAAACCTGAATGGACGCCTTATCCTCGCGCAATTCGATGACTTCGCCGATCAGATGCTTGTCGGATACGCGGACGACGTCGAACATCTGCACGTCGCCCATGCCGCTTGCCACGATCAACGGCCCCGAAACCTTTACGATAGTACCTTGCATACTCTTTCTCCTGTTATGAATTGCTCAAAATATCCAGACCGACCGCCTTTTCGACGTTGTCCTTGATCGCCTGCATGCCGATCCCCTGCGTCCCGGACGCGTCCGGGATCGGAATGATCGCCGGATACGGCTCGCCCGAAAACTCACGGATCGTTTCATCGCAGGCGGGATAATACGTTTCCGTCACGTACACGACGGCATACCCCGTCCGTGCCAGACGGTGCAGCGTTCTGTTTGCCGTTTCGCCGTCCGTCACGTCATATACCTCGATCCCGACCGCCTTGAACAGCAGAACGGAATCCCGGTCGCCGATCACGGCGCACTTACCGTTCGCCATACAGTTTCACCAACCTTTCGCGGATCACGCTGTCAGCAAGGCCATTGCGTTTTCCAGTGATGATCAGACGCACGGCTCTCCCCTCGCGTTCCTTCGCAAGATAATAGCCGATGATCGGATAGATCGTTTCGCTTTCGTACTTGTGCACCGAAAGCAGCGAGACCAGATAGTTGTCCCGCGCCTTTTCAAGCTCCGCAATGCTGCCCGTCCGCAGCATGGCGTTAAGACCCGCAAGCAGCGCTTCCTGACACACGCTTTTCCCGAGGACCTTATTCAGCGAGTCAAATGAAAGTTCGTACGCGCCGTAAAGATCAGCGTACGTGACGCCGCCCTCGGGCAAAATGACTTCATCAAGCGTTTCGATGGACGCGCCCATGGCGCGAAGCCGCAGGAACGTCAGTACGTTATCGAAGTCCGCCATCGCGCGGAAATACTGCGAAAAGACCGGATGCTTTTCCGATTGCTTCAGCGCGTGCGCAAGATACGCGCGATCGAGCGCGACCGAGATCTTCTGCGGTTCAACGCGGATCTCCAACCGTTTTTCCAATTCGTTCAGCGCGTCGCGAAGGATCTCCGGCAGCGCGCCGTATTGCTTGTCCTTGACATATGCGGTCAGCGTTTCCCTGTCATACAATCCGCCGGGCGTGAATACCGTTTCGCTCTGGTTCAGAAGGCGTGCCTTTATAAGCACCTTGAGGTTCTGTACGTCCGCACGGAGCAGGTATAGATCCGTGATCGCGGGATTCGGGGAAAGCTCTCTGACCTCCTGCATCGCGTCGGTCATTTCCCGTTCGATCATCCGCTCGACGTCCGCTTCCGTCGCATCGGAAAGATTGCCGTAGCGAACGTCGGACAACGCGCGCATCGCATCCGAAGCGGTACCGTCCAGCATGCGCTGGATCGTCTGCGGCTCGATGAGCCGCTTATTCAGCGCGGACAGTCTCGCACATGCGTATGCGTAACTCGGTTGCGGCATAGCTTTCTCCTCTCTTACCGGAATAGGATCTTTGCGACGTTCGTTTCCTCCGCGTCGCGGAGCTCACGCAGGATCGCTTTCATCGAGCAGTCCTTCTCGTAACCGCTGCTGTACAGAATGAAGCCCGCTTCCGCGTTCGCGTCCTTATCGGACAGCTTCACGGCAAACGGCAGCGCGGCGATCACGATTCTCAGCACTTCGCGATCGACCGCCGCAGGCGCGACGACGTCGTTCTCCTTCGCTTCTTTTAGAAGGATCGAACGGAACAGCGCTTCACGCTTCTCATTGGACAGCGCAAGCATTCTCTGATACGCCTCGGTGAACACGCTATCGATGAGCGCGCGCTTTGCGCGAAGCGTTTCCTTGCGTCCGTCAAGCTCTGCGCGCGTACGGCAGCCGTTCAGGATCACGCTGATCTGCTGCTTGCGTTTTCTTTCCGTCTGCTCGGCTTTCTTGGCGATCTCTGCGTCCCGGGATTCACGGATGCCGCTTGCGGATGCCTCCGCGTCGGCAAGGATCTTATCGGCCGCTTCTTTTGCGTCCGCTATGATCCTGTCGATGAGGTTTGCTGCACTCTCGTTTCCCATACCGTGCCTCGTTTCTTACATGATGCCGAAGACGAGCAGGAAGGAGATGAGCAGGGACAGAACGGCGTAGGTCTCGACCATGATCGCCATGACCATGCCCTTACCGCTTTCGGTGGGCTTCTTCGCGACCATGTTGATGCCGGCGACTGCGACTCTGCCCTGATAGATCGCGGAGATCAGACCGCCGAACGCAATGGGAAGACTCGCCAGGAAGAAACGGATCCCGAGCGCGGTGTTCGCCTCAAGCGCCGCAAGCTTCGCCGCATCGCCCATCAGACCGGAATTGCTCATGATAACGATAGCGATCAGCAGGCCGTAGATGCCCTGCGTACCGGGAAGAAGCTGCAGAAGCAGGCACTTACCGGAAAGATCCGGATTCTCCGAAACGACGCCCGCAGACGCCTGACCCGTGATACCGACGCCGATCGCGGAACCGATACCTGCCATCAATGCTGCAATGACCGCACCAGCGGTGGCCCAAATTGCACCCCAATTCATGTTGTTTGTTTCTCCTTTACCTTATTAGATTTTTTATTTTGTTACCTGAACGTGTTTTGTGTTATAGGAAAGCGGCCGGAATTCCTTTCCGCCGGATTCATAGAACTTTCCGTAGAACTCGACATACTGCAGTCTCGCGCAATGCACGAACGCGCCGAGCGCGTTGATCGCGACGTTGAACGTGTGCAGCAGCACGAGCAGTATGATGCTGCCGATCGCGCCGACGACCTTCATGACGGGATTCGAAGCGCCCGCAAGCATGCTGCAGAGCATGTTGAACACCTGTCCGATGACGCCGGTCGCAATGCCGAGCGCGAACAGACGCGCGTACGACAGAATATCCGCCAGAACGCTTGTAACGTCGTACAATCCGCCGAGCCCGCTCGTCAGCCGTTTCAGCGGGTTCTTCTTTCCCCTGCCCTTGAACAGAACGACCAGCAGCGCTCCGACGCCTGCCGCGATCAGCGCGGGCATGGTAACGGACTTCGGCAGGGGGATCGTGAATCCCGCCATATTTGCGATCGCGGGGAAGAATCCGACAACCAGACCGAGCGTGATCAGCACCCATGAGATCTGATCGAAGACCCCGCTCTGCCAGTCTCCTTGACGGAATTTGTCCAACGCGCCGACAAGGAATCCCGCAACGATGTGCAGAATGCCGAGCCCGAAGCAAAGGCCGAGCATGATCATCGGATTGCTCATGGGATCGAGCAGCATCGGGAAGATACCGAGCTTTTCAAAGAGCTGCGAGATCTGATCGAAGACGCCGCCGAGCGCGATCGTCGACGCCGACGCCTTGGTGATGCCGAAGAACGAGCCGGTGAGAACGCCCCAGATGATTGTGGAGAGTCCGCCCCAGAACAGCACGCGGGAAATGCCCGCGCTCATGCCGGTCGGCTTTTTCTTTTTGATATAGAGCAGCGAGCCGAGCATCAGCAGAATGCCGTAGCCTGTGTCCGAAAGCATCAGACCGAACAGCAGGATGTAGAACGGCGTCATGTACGGCGTGCCGTCGATCGTACCGTAGGCGGGACGCGAATACAGCGTCTGCACCTCCTCGAACGGCTTTACGAAATTGCTGTTCTTGACGACGGACGGCGGTTCCTCGCCCTCGATCGGATCGCGCGTTTCAAAGCTGTACGCATCGGTGACGTCTTTGATCGTCTGCTCGGTCTTTTCGACCTCATCTCCTCTCACCCAGCCCTCAAGCACGAATGCGTGCGCCGTATAGGAGAGATCGTTTCGCGCGGAAAGCCGATCCGCGTCGATCGTTTCGGCGTCCAAAGCGTTCTGCAGCGTCTCCATCGAATCCCCGTGCGCTTCGAGCTGCCTTTGTGTTTCGGCGTACTGTTCGTCGATCTCGGCGATCCTGCGGTCGAGCGATTCGATCGCCTCGCGCGGAGTACCCGCAAGCTTCGGGAATACGTAATCCTGCCAGTCGATCGTCTTCAGGAAGTTCTGCACGGCGCGCGTGTCCTCCTCCCTGCATGCAAGGATCGTCGGGACCGTCGCGCTTTCGTTCAATAACTCGGCTTCAAGGTATTCCTGTTCCTTTACGCGCTGCACGTCCTTCGATGCGCATAGCCCGATGAAGTAATGCACGCGCGGCGTGTTCTTCACGGAATCCATCGGCACGGTCAGCGCGGTCCACGGTTCGAGCGAGGCGCGCACGGAAACCGCCTTCTCGCGCTCCGCGAGAAGACGCGCCTGCGTATGCATCAGTTCCTCGATCTCCTCCGTCGTCTTTTCGGCTGCGGGAACATATGCCCGGATGCCGGAAAGCGTCATTTCGCGCTTCTGCGGACTCAGAAAGCCCGCTTTCTTCGCGTATGGCTTGACGGCGCTGATGGATTCGGCAAGTCTTTGAATGCGCGCGTTGATCGCGTCCGCTTCCCCGTTCTGCGCATCGCCGTCGGCAAGGCGGATAATCTCCACGGTGCCGGCTTTCTGCAGCGCGTCGAGGATGGCGTCCTGATCCGATTTCAGCGCGACCAGAGACAGGCGCTTCATCGCTACGATCATACCGTTGCTTCAATCCTTTCCATCAAATATGCGATCGCTTCGGGGACGTTCCGCTCCGCGGCGCCGATCAGCTTCTGCGTTTCCGCTCTCGCCCTGTCGGTCACGTCGGTCGCCATCGCTTCCCCGTCCTCCTGCGCCTGACGAAGCATTTCCGCCGTATGGGTGCGCTCGGATTCAGCCGCCGCGGCGATCGCTTCGTCCGCGTCGGTCCGTTCCTTTGCAACGCGTTCCCTTGCGGTGCGGTTGGCTTCATCGAGAATCGCGTCGGCACGGGACTCCGCTTCCGCGATCCGTTCCATGATACTTGTCATACGCTTCTCCGTTTCAAATGGTTATTTTGTGCCGAACAGACGGTCGCCCGCGTCGCCGAGGCCCGGGACGATATAGCCGTGCTCGTTCAGCTTCTGGTCGATGCACGCGACGTAGATATCCACGTCGTCGTAGACCTTACGGATCGCTTCGATGCCCTCCGGCGCGGCAAGCAGGTTGACGAGGCGAATGCTCTTCGCGCCGCCCTCCTTGAGCACACGGATGCCCTCGATCGCGGAATTGCCCGTCGCCAGCATCGGGTCGACCAGGATCGCGTCACGCTCCTCGATGTCGTACGGAAGCTTGCAATAGTAGCTGGTCGGCTTCAGCGTATCGGGATTGCGGTACATGCCGATGTGGCCCATCTTCGCGCTCGGGATCAGGTTCATCATGCCGTCTGCCATGCCGAGACCCGCGCGCAGGATCGGTACGATCGCGATCTTTTCGTTCGCGAGCACCTTGAACGTGCTCTTGCAGATCGGTGTTTCGATCTCGGTGTCGACGAGCGGCAGATCGCGCGTGACCTCGTAGCACATCAGCATCGCAAGCTCGCTGACGAGCTCGCGAAACTCCTTGTTGCTCGTGTTCTTGTCGCGCAGTTTGCTGAGCTTGTGCTGTACAAGAGGATGGTCGATTACGGTAACTTTCATACTTGCTCCTTCCCCGCCTCATAAGCGGTAATGATTCCGATCCGTCTCGCATGCCTGCCGCCCTCGAATTCGGTCGACAGCCATACGTCGGTGATTTCCAATGCCAAAGAGAGCGGAATAATTCCCGCTCCCATCGCCAAAACATTTGAATCGTTGTGTTTTCTTGTCATTTCCGCGGACTTGAGGTCTCCGCAAAGCGCGCAGCGGATTCCGCGGACCTTGTTTGCCGCGATGGACATACCGATGCCGGTCGTGCAGATCACGATGCCGCGATCGACCTTGCCGTCGCGCACGAGCTCCGCAGCCGCGATGCCGAATTCGGGGTAATCGACGCTTTCGGTGCCGAAACAGCCGCAGTCGATCACTTCATGTCCCTGCGAGATAAGATGCTCTTTGACGGCTTCCTTATACGCGTAGCCGCCGTGGTCGGATCCGATAGACAGTTTCACAGATGTTCGTACCTCCTCCGATCATTCCAAATGATTATATCAAATTTACCTTCGTTTGTACAGAGGCGATTTTCAACTTTTTCGGAACGCGGTCAGACCGTTTCGCGTGAAAAGCCCGCCGCCCGCAAAAGCCGGTTCATAAACGCAAGTCCCGTCTCCTTCGTGTCGATCCCCTCCGCGAGGATCACGTCGCAATGCTCTCCGACGTCCCGCAAAAGCCGGAACAGATTCGCGCAGAGCGTTTCCGGCTCGTCCCGATCGCCGAGCGAATACGCGTTCAGGTTCCGGTAGCTTGCCATCGTCTGCTCGGTGCCGAGGATCGCGACGGTCTTGCCTTCGCCTTCGTATTCGTAATACAGCGCGCGGATGCGCTTCGCCGCGGGCTTCGGCTCGCCTTCGACGACGTGCACCTCGGCGTCCGGCGCGTAATGCTTATACTTCATGCCGGGCGACGCCGCGACTTCACGCTCGCCGAGCGGATTCAGAATGCTCGGCGCGAGACACACCGGCCCGATGATCGCTTCGAGCATTTCTCGCGTGATCGCGCCTGGCCTCAGGATCGTGGGCTCGCCGACCAGAGAAAGCACGGTCGATTCAACGCCGTATCTGCACGGACCGCCGTCCAGGATCAGCGGAATGCGTCCGTCCATATCCTCAAGCACGTGCTCCGCGGTCGTCGGACTCGGTCTGCCCGAACGGTTTGCGGAGGGCGCAGCGATCGGCACGCCCGATTTCTGGATCAGAAGCCGCGCGGTCTTGTCGGACGGCATGCGGACCGCGACGGTCTCAAGCCCTGCCGTCACTTCGTACGGAACCTCGTCCGCCTTGTTGAAGATCAGCGTCAGCGGTCCGGGCCAGAACGTATCCATCAGCGTGTTCGCAAGCTTCGGTACGTGCGCCCACAGAAGCTTCACTTCGCTCTTTTTCGCGATATGCAGGATCAGCGGATTGTCGTTCGGGCGGCCCTTCGCCTCGAAGATACGGTTGACCGCTTCCCCGTCCATGCCGTTCGCGCCGAGCCCGTAGACCGTTTCGGTCGGGAACGCGACGAGCCCGCCGTCCTGAATGATCTGCGCGCCGAGCGTCGTTCCGGCGTCCTCCTGCCGGATCGTCTGGATGACCTCCGTCTTCATGCGTCCGCCTCCCCCGAGAGCTTTGCCGCGCGCTCCGCGACAGTCAAAGCGTCGATCATCTCATCCATGTCGCCATCGAGGAACTGCTCGAGCTTATAGAGCGTCAGCCCGATGCGGTGATCGGTCACGCGGCTCTGCGGAAAATTATAGGTGCGGATGCGCTCGCTGCGATCGCCGCTGCCGACCATGCTCTTCTTTTGGTCGGCAAGCTGCGCGTGCTGTTCGGACGCAAAGTGCTCGTAAAGCCGGCTTTTCAGAAGCCGCATCGCCTGCTCCTTGTTTTGAAGCTGGCTGCGTTCGTTCTGGCACGCAACCACGATGCCGGTCGGGATATGCGTGATGCGGATCGCGGAGGACGTCTTGTTGACGTGCTGTCCGCCCGCGCCGCTGGAACGATACGTATCGATACGAAGGTCGGAATCTTTGATCTCAATATGAATGTCGTCGACCTCCGGCATGACGGCGACCGTCGCCGCGCTCGTATGGATGCGTCCCTGCGATTCGGTCTCCGGCACGCGCTGCACACGGTGTACGCCGCCTTCAAATTTCAGCCGCGCGTATGCGCCGCGCTTGCCCGAAACGGACAGGATGATCTCCTTGACGCCGCCGAGCTCGGTGACGTTCTCTGACAGCGTTTCGGTCTTGAACCCATGGCGCTCCGCATAGCGCAGGTACATGCGCAGAAGGTTCGCGCCGAACAGAGACGCTTCGTCGCCGCCCGTGCCTGCGCGGATCTCAAGGATCACGCCGCGGTCGTCGTTTTCGTCCTTCGGGAGCAGCAGCGCCTTGAGTTCGTTTTCCTGCTCCGCAAGCGAAGCGTTCAGCGATGCAAGTTCCTCCTCGGCAAGCGCTTTCATCTCCGCGTCCGGCTGTTCCGAAAGCAGCGCAAGGCAATCGTCGCGTTCACGCGCGGTCTCCGTATACCGGTCGTACGCCGCGACGATCTCGGAAAGCTCCGCATGCTCGCGCGAAAGCGCGGTATACGCCTCGCGGTCGTTTGCCGCGTCCGGCTTTGACAGCGCTTCCGTCAGCGCGTTATATCGTTCTTTACATTTTTTCAGTTTCTCGATCATCGTTCCTTACCACGATCACGCGCGGTCGTCCGCCGTAGTCCTCGATGCATTCGCTGTTTTCAAACAGCGCTTCAACCTCTTCCCGCTGCGTATAGCCGATCTCCAGAAGCAGTGCGCCGCCGGGTCGTAAATATTGCCGATAATTCTTTGCGATCCGCCGGTAAAAATCCAGTCCGTCCTCTCCGCCGTACAGCGCAAGCGCAGGTTCAAAGCGCAGGCTTTCGTCCCGCGCGTCCATTTCCGCCTGACTCAGATACGGCGGATTCGATGCGATCAGATCGAACGTCCCTTCGATGCTGTCAAACAGATCGCTTTGTACGGTTTTCAAAGACACACCGTTCCGCCGCGCGTTGCGTTCGGTCATCGAAAGCGCGTCCGCGCTGATATCCGCGGCGGTAACGTGTGCGCCGCCCAATGCGGCAAGGGCAATCCCGATGCAGCCGCTTCCGCAGCAGAGATCGAGCACGTCGCGCCGGTCTTCCGATAACATCGAAAGTGCGGTCTCCGCGAGCCGCTCTGTATCCGGACGCGGGATCAGAACAGTTTCATCCACATAAAACGGCAGACCGTAAAACTCCCATTCCCCGAGCACATACTGCAGCGGTTCGCCGGAAAGTCGGCGTTCGATCAGCGGCTCCAGCGACTTTGCGTCCGTCTCGGAAAGCTCCTGATACGGCGAATGAAAGCCGCTTGCGCGAAGTAAAAATACCGCTTCCGCGCGCGCGTCCTCGCCCGCGACCGGTCTCAGCAATTCCGCGATCTTCTGTTCCGCTTTGCGAACGATCATGCATCCGTTTCCTCTTTACGTTCTTCAGACGGCGGCGTTTCTTCCGGTGTCTCCTGCTTTTGTGCGGCTGCCTTTTCGTCGAATTCCAAATCGCCCTTCGGCGGATGCAGCGCAAGCTCGAACGACGCGATCGCGACCTCGAGCATGTCCGCGGTCGGTTCTTTTGTGGTCAGATGCTGCAGGGCAAGGCCCGGTGCGCGGGCGATTCGGCAGACGAGATTGTCACGCTTTGCCGCCGCTTTCAGGACTTCATAGGAGATACCCGCGATCGGCAGGATCAGCACGATGCGCGCGATGCGGAACAGGAAGCTGTTCAGTCCGCTTGCGTCATGCCACGCGGTGAATCCGGGGATCAGCGTGCACAGCGCGGATACAACGGTCGTGACGATGATCGAAACCGCCATGGTCAGAAACAGATAGTTCGTTCCGCATCGCGGGTGCAGGCGCGTACACTTTGCAGCATTTTCCGGCGTCATCGGAAGCTCCGCCTCGTAACAGGCGATCGTTTTGTGCTCCGCGCCGTGATACATGAATACACGCTTGATATCCTTGATCTGCGAGATGCCGTAGATATACAATAAAAAGATGACCAGTCGGATCAGCCCCTGCACGACGGCGCTCCATACGGCGCTCATTTTGCCGAAAATCAGCTCGAGCAGCGAGACGACGCCGATCGGCAATAGGAAAAACAACCCGATCGCAAGAACGAGCGCAAGGACGATCGCGACCCACTTCACCACGTCCATTGCGGATTTATTGAAGCGCTTCGCAAGCCATTTTTCGAACTTTGACGGCTCCTCCTCTTCCTCGCCCAGCATTTCCGCCGCGCGGGTCGTGATGTTCATGCCGTCGGACAGCGCGCCGAAAAACGCGTATACGCCGCGCACGACCGGCCACGTCGGGAACGAGCCCTTTTTATATCTGGTCCTTTTATGATGAAATTCATTCGCAAGCGAGCCGTCGCTGCGGCGCACGACCAGCGCCGTACCCTTTTCGGAGCGCATCATGACGCCCTCGATCACCGCCTGCCCTCCGATATCCGTTCGTTTCATAGTTTTCTTCCTTAATAGTTGACTTTTCAACTTAATATCATATCATAAACCCGCATCGGTTGCAATGCAGTTTGCAATGATTTCACGATTCCGCGAAGTCTTGTCCGACGACGGCGCGGCACAGTTTCATATCCACCCTGCCGTCCGGCAGAAACGGAACGCCCTCCTGTTTCAGAAGCATTTCCCGCACCGGCGCGAAATCGCCGCCCGTGATCGTTCCGTCCGCCATCACCACGCGATGCCACGGCAGTCCTTCCGGACATGCGCGCATTGCGAAGCCCACGAACCGCGCACGGCGCGGATACCCGATCAGCTTTGCGATGTCGCCGTAGCTCAACACCCTGCCGCACGGGATCAAGGCGACAACGGCATAGACCTTTTGAAAAAACGAATCCGCCATATCAGCCGAACACCGCCTTGCAGAACGCCTTTGCCGACGCATAGACGGGAACGCCGCAGCGAAGCAGTACGGACCTGTCCTGATGTCCGCCTTCGAGAAGCGCACAGCGGCAGCCGACGGCGTTCGCGACCTCAACGTCGTGATCGGTATCGCCGACAAACAGCGCGTCGCCCGAGTCGATCCCGCATTGTTCGATGTAGCGTTTTGCGCGCTCCACCTTCGAATGTCCCAGAATATCGTCCTGTCCGAGGATCTCCGAAAAGTACGGCGCGACGCCGAACCGGGTCGCCTGCTCGACGAGATCGTCCTGCTGCGTCAGTGAAAGAAGCGTCTGTTTTACGCCTCGGTTTTTGATCGCGTTCAGTACGTCGGTCACGCCTTCGCGGAGCGGACAGTCCGCAAATCGGGCGCGATACCGTTCCATAAAGATCTCCGAGACCGTTTCAAAGCACTCGGTTTCAAACGTATACCCCATCATTTCATAATACGTCCGGATCGGAAACGAAAAATGCTGAAGATACCACGTCTGCGTGATCTCCGGCATGCCGCGTTCCCGCAGCAGTTCGTTTTCAAGCGCAAGGCAAAGTTCGGCGTCGTCTATGATCGTTCCGTTCCAGTCCCAGATCAGAAGCTTCGGATACACTGCAGTTCTCTCCCTCCGAAATTTGTGTTATTTTACCATGTTTGGAGACGTACCGCAAGCGCCGAGAATTTTTACTTGCACCGGCGTGTGTTTCGCAGTATAATACAATCGATAGAAAATGGTTATTCGGAGGATCATCCATGGCAAATAAAACGACCGCGAAAAAGAAAGCGCCTGCAAAGAGCAGCGCAAAGAAACCCGCGGCACCGGCAAAAAACACGGCAAAGAATACTGCGAAAGGCGCTGCAGGCAAGAACGCGACGGAAAAGCGCGCGCCGCATGCCGGCATTGAGATCTTCGGCATCGCGCTGATCGCGCTCGGCGTGCTGTTCGCCGTTTATGTGTACAGCGGTTCGGACGACTGGCTCGGCCAGATCATTTCCGGATACCTTCTCGGCATGCACGGCTGCGTTGCCTACGCGGTTCCCGTGCTCTTTGTGGTCGTCGGATTCTACCTGATCCTCGGCGGCAGAAAAAAGCCCGCGCGCGGCACGCTCATCACCGGACTGCTCGCGTTCTGGTTCATTCTCTGCGCGCTGCATATGTGGACCAGCAAAACGCTGTACGAGCTGAAGCCGTTGGGCACGGCGGGCTTTAACTATTTCGGTCAGTATTTCAAACAGTTCGCTGTCGCGTGGACCGAAGGTGTGTCCCATCATATCGGCGGCGGTGTGCTCGGCATGCTCCTGCCGACGCTTTTGTACGTGATCGGCGGTAAGCTTCTGTGCTGGGTCGTCATCATCGCGGGATTTCTGATCTCCGTTCTGCTCTGCACGGGCATTTCGATCAAGGCGTATACCGACGCCTTCGGAACAAAGGTTCGCGAAAAGATCGCGGAGCGCGATCAGGAAGACGACGCATACGAGGATTACGACAACTACGACAACCCGGAAGACGTCGAAACCGCATATCGGCCGTGGAAAAAGGGCTTCTCCACGAAGATCGACGAGGACGAAACGCCCGCGTCAAAGAAGTCCGCGCCGCGAAAGAAGCATGAGCCGATCCCGTTTGACGAGCTCTTCGAAGTACCCGAGCCGGAACAAACCGCCCCTGCCCGCAAGCGCACCGGCAAGACGCCCGCTGTGTCCGAGCTTGATCTGCCCGGCAAAGATGTGCGTACGGGCAAACAGGCGGATCAGGTTCTTTCCGAGGATGAAGAGGATGAGCTCATCATCACGCCGACGCCTGCGCGCAAACCCGCGAAGAAGCCGTCTTCCGTGTCCGAACTCGCCGAGCAGCTTTTGCCCGAACAGCCTAAGAAGGAGCCCGCAAAGCCCGCAAAGAAACCGGCTGCCCCTTCCGATCCGGACGAAGAATCGGACATCCCGATCGTCGTGCCGCCCGCGCCGGAAGCGCCCGCATACGAACCGCCGTCGATCGACTGTCTCAACAAGCCGCGCGAGACATTCGCAAAGAGTGCGGAGAATCCGACCGCGATCGCGCATCTGCTTGAGGAGACGCTTGCAAGCTTCAACATTGCGGCAAAGGTCATCAACATCTCCGTCGGTCCCGTCGTCACCCGCTACGAGCTTCAGCCCGCGCCGGGCGTGCGCGTAAACCGCATTACGACGCTTTCTAACGACATCGCGCTTGCGCTCGCCGCGCCGCGCGTGCGCATCGAAGCGCCGATCCCCGGCAAGGCTGCCGTCGGCATTGAGGTCCCGAACAAGGACGCCGCTACCGTGCTTTTGCGCGACATCATCGACAGCGAGGAATTCACAAACGCGAAATCCCCGGTCACGATGGCGCTCGGCAAGGATATCGCGGGCAAGATCATCGTCGCCGATCTCGGCAAGATGCCTCACATGCTGATCGCGGGCTCCACCGGCTCCGGCAAATCCGTCTGCATCAACGACCTGATCATTTCGATGATCTATAAATCCTCTCCGCAGGAGCTGCAGCTGATCCTTGTCGACCCGAAGATGGTTGAGCTCTCCGTCTTCGGTACGCTGCCGCACCTTCTGATCCCGGTCGTGACCGAACCGAAGAAGGCGGCGAGCGCGCTCCGCTGGGCGGTCAACGAGATGACGGTCCGCTATAAGAAATTCACCGAGGTCGGCGCGCGTGAGCTTGCGCGCTACAACTCGCTTATGGACGACCCGAAGAAAAAGATCCCGAAGCTCGTCATCATCATCGACGAGCTTGCCGACCTGATGATGGTCGCGCCCGACGACGTCGAGGATTCGATCTGCCGCATCGCGCAGCTCGGCCGCGCCGCGGGCATCCATCTGATCGTCGCGACGCAGCGTCCGAGCGCCGACATCATCACCGGTCTCATCAAGGCGAACATCCCGTCCCGCTGCGCGTTCGCGGTCAGCTCTGCGATCGACTCGCGCATCATTCTCGACGCGACCGGCGCGGAAAAGCTATTGGGACGCGGCGATATGCTGTTCCATCCGAACGGCGCGGGGAAGCCGACGCGTCTGCAGTGCGCCTACGTTTCGGACGAGGAAGTCGAGCGCGTCATGTCCGGCTTCAAGAAGTCCGACACGCAGTTCTCCGACGACGTTCTGAACGAGATCAACGACGAAGCCAAAGGCGGCGCGCAGGGCGGCGTCTTCGGCGAAGGCAAGCAGGAGGACGATCTTCTGGGCGAAGCGGTCCGCATCGTCATGGAGAACGGACAGGCCTCGATCTCGATGATCCAGAGGCGGCTTCGCGTCGGCTATGCGCGCGCGGCGCGTCTCGTCGACATGATGGAACAGAAAAAATACGTCTCCCCGTTCGACGGCAGCAAACCGCGTCAGGTGCTGATCACGCCCGCGGAGTACAACCGCGTATTCGGCGGCGGCGCGCCCGTCTCCGATGACGAGCCGGTTGAACCGGACGAAATGGATTTTGAGGAGGATACCGAAGCATGAACGTCGGCGTGATTTCCCTCGGGTGTGCGAAAAATCAGGTCGATACGCAGACGATGTTAGGCTATCTGAAAGCCGCGGGCTATACGTTTACCGGCGAGCCCGAGGACGCGGATATCCTGATCGTCAACACCTGCGGCTTTATCACGCCTGCCAAGGAAGAATCGATCGACGCGATCTTTGAGATGGCGCAGTACAAGGAATCCGGGCGGTGCCGGCTGCTCGTCGTGACCGGCTGTCTTTCCGAGCGCTACCGCAGGGAGCTCACCGAGGAAATGCCGGAGGTCGACATCTTTCTCGGCGTACGCGAATATGAAAAGCTGCCGCGTCTGATCGCCGAAAAGCTGGACCTCCCCTGTTCCCCGATCATTCAGCCCGAACGCCTGCTCGTCACGCCGCCGTACCGCGCGTATCTGCGCATCGGCGACGGCTGCAACAATCGCTGCGCGTACTGCGCGATCCCGCTGATCCGCGGTGATCTTCAAAGCACGCCGATGGAACAGCTCATTGACGAAGCGAAAGCGCTTGCCGATATGGGCGTGACCGAGCTCTCGGTCATTGCGCAGGACACCTCCGGCTACGGCAAAGACCTGTATGGCGAGCCGCGGCTGATCCCGCTTCTCAAGGAGCTCGACCGCATCGACGGTCTGAAATGGGTACGGCTTCTGTACACCTATCCGGACACGGTCACGCCTGCGCTTCTGGACACGCTTGCGGAAGGCGAAAAGCTCGTACCGTATCTCGATATGCCGCTGCAGCATTGCAATGACGAGATCCTTCGCCGCATGCACCGCCGCGGGAGCAAGGCGCACATCGAAAGCGTTCTCGACCATATCCGCAGGAATTACCCGGATTTCACGCTGCGCACCACGATGATGGTGGGCTTTCCCGGCGAGACCGACGCGCAGTTTGAGGAGCTTATGCAGTTTTTGCGCGACTATCCGTTCGACCGCGTCGGCGCGTTCGCGTTCTCTCCCGAGGAGGGCACGGCGGCAGAGTCGATGCCGGATCAGATCGCGGATGAGATCAAGGAAGCGCGCCTTTCCGCGCTGATGGAACAGCAGCAGGCGATCTCAAAGGAGCGCAACGAGCGCTGGATCGGACGTGAGCTCACCATGCTCGTCGAGGAGACCGGCATGGACGGCACCTACGGCAGAACGATCCGCGAAGCGCCGGACGCCGACGGTACGGTCTGCGTCGCGCCGAGCTACCGACACGAACCGGGTCAGTATCTGACCGTGCGTCTCACTGGCGCGGATCCCTATGACATGATCGGAGAATGCGTATGAATACCGCAAACAAGCTGACGATCCTCCGGATCCTTCTGATCCCGCTGTTTATCCTTGCGCTGCTTCTGCCGAATCTCTGGCCGGCGTTCGCGCCGTACAGCCATTGGGTTGCGGCAATGATTTTCCTTGCTGCCGCGATCACCGATATTCTCGACGGCAACTATGCGCGAAAGCATAACCTTGTCACGGATTTCGGCAAGCTGATGGACCCGATCGCGGACAAGATGCTGATCGTCGCCGCATTCGTGATGCTTTCCTGCACGACCGACGCCGCGCATCCGAAGTATCTTTTGCATCCGGTAATCACGATCATCTTTATCGCGCGGGAATTCCTGATCTCCGGCGTGCGGCAGATCGCCGCGTCGAAGGGCGTTGTGATCGCCGCGGGCAAGCTCGGCAAGTGGAAAACGACGTTTCAGGACATTATCGTGATCGCGCTGCTGCTCTATGACGAGTTCCCGTTCTTCTGGCTGAACCCGTATCTCCGGTATCTGATCGAGGCGCTGGTGTACGTCGCGCTTGCGCTGTCGGTCGTGTCCGCGGTCGAATACATCGTAAAAAACAAAGGAGCTTTGAACCTCAATGATTGCTGAACTGATCTGCGTCGGGACCGAGCTTTTGATGGGACAGGTCCTGAACACCAACGCGTATTTTATCGCGAAGGAGCTTGCGCCGTCCGGCGTCGACATGTATCACCAGATCGTCGTGGGCGACAATCCGAAGCGGCTGACCGAAGCGGTCGAGACCGCGCTTTCCCGTGCGGACGTGGTGCTGCTGTCCGGTGGGCTCGGACCGACCGACGACGATCTCACAAAGGAGACCGTCGCAAAAGCGCTCGGCCAGGAGCTTGTCCTCTTTGACGACGAATGGGAAAAACTCGTGTTTTGGTTCACATCCAAAGGCAGAACCATCGCGCCGAGCAACAAAAAGCAGGCGATGTTTCCCGCCGATGCGATCATTCTGCCGAACCCGAACGGCACCGCGCCGGGCTGCATCATGGAAGCGAACGGCAAGGCCGCAGTCCTGATGCCGGGACCGCCGCGTGAACTTCAGCCGATGTTCAAAAATCACGTTCTCCCCTGGCTGCTCGAAAAAGCCGGACATCGGCTCTATTCGCGCGAGGTCCGTATCTTCGGCATGGGAGAATCGGACGTGACGTATCGGCTCGACGATCTCATCAAGCATCAGACGAACCCGACGATCGCGCCGTATGTGAAGACCGGCGAGGTCACGCTTCGCATCACCGCACGCTGCCGTGACGACGCGGAGGGCGAAGCGATCGTTCTTCCTGTGATCAAAACGATCAAGTCGACGCTCGGCGACGTGGTCTACGACACGAACGGGCGTGAGCTCGCCGAGGTCTGCCATCATGCGCTGATCGAAAGCGGAAAAACGCTCGCCGTTTCGGAAAGCTGCACCGGCGGCCGGCTTGCGGACGCGTTCATCAACTATCCCGGCAGCTCCGCTTACTTTATCGAGGGCGACGTGACCTACTCGAACGACGCAAAGATGCGGCGTCTCGGCGTGAAAGCGGAAACGCTGGACACCGTCGGCGCGGTCTCCGAAGAATGCGCAAAAGAGATGGCGGAAGGCACGCGCAAAGCCGCCGGGACGGACTTTGCGCTGTCCACGACCGGCTATGCGGGGCCGGACGGCGGCGAACCGGGTAAACCGGTCGGCACGGTGTTCATCGCGCTCGCAAGCGCGGACGGCACGATCGTCAAGCGGCTGAACCTGTTCGGCGACCGCGACCGCATCCGGCATTCCGCGATGCTGAACGCGCTCGATCTTTTGCGAAGAAACCTCTGTACAAAATAACGGACAGATGCTATCATACAATTAACGTGCAAGATTTGAAAGAGAGGAAAACGACATGTTGGAAAAAGAAAAAGCATTGGAAATTGCACTGAGTCAGATCGAAAAGAGCTTCGGCAAAGGCGCGATCATGAAGCTCGGCGACGCGTCGCGCGTACCGGTCTCCGTGATCCCGACCGGCTGCCTCGACCTGGACCTCGCACTCGGCGTCGGCGGCGTGCCGCGCGGCCGCGTGATCGAGATCTTCGGACCGGAATCCTCCGGTAAAACGACCATCGCCCTGCACATCGTCGCACAGGCGCAGAAGATGGGCGGCACCGCGGCGTTCATCGACGCGGAGCATGCGCTCGATCCGGTCTATGCCGAGCATCTCGGCGTACAGATTGAGGATCTTTACGTGTCCCAGCCGGACACCGGCGAACAGGCGCTCGACATCGCGGAAGCGCTCGCCCGTTCCGGAGCCATCGACGTGATCGTCATCGACTCGGTCGCGGCGCTCGTTCCGAAGGCGGAGCTTGAGGGCGACATGGGCGATTCGCACGTGGGTCTGCAGGCGCGACTGATGTCGCAGGCTTTGAGAAAGCTCACCGGCTGCGTAGCAAAGACCAACACCGTCGTGATCTTTATCAACCAGCTGCGTGAAAAGGTCGGCGTCATGTTCGGCAATCCCGAGACGACGACCGGCGGCAAGGCGCTGAAATTCTATGCCTCCATCCGCATGGACGTCCGCCGCATCGAAACGCTTAAGGCCGGCAACGACGCCGTCGGTTCGCGCACGCGCGTCAAGATCGTCAAGAACAAGGTCGCGCCGCCGTTCCGCACCGCGGAGTTCGATATGCTCTACGGCGAAGGCATCTCCAAGGAGGGCTGCATCCTCGATATGGCGATCGACCGCCGCATCATCATCAAGTCCGGCTCGTGGTTCTCCTACGGCGATATGCGCATGGCGCAGGGCCGCGAAAACGCGCGGCTGTTCCTGAAGGACAATCCCGAGGTCTGCCAGGAGATCGAAAACACGATCAAGGCGCAGATCGAGGAGCAGCGCAAAAAGGACGCCGAAGCCGCCGAGCAGAAGCGCCGCGCGCGCGAAGCCGCGCTCCGCGGAGACGACCCCGTTCCCCCGCCCGAGTTCTGATTTGAACAAAAAGAAACAGGTCCGGTGCTTCTGTACCGAACCTGTTTTTTGGTCGTTCAATGCTTCTTCTGCAGCTTTGTCTTATTGCCCTTAACGTCGACGACGTAGGTGTTTTCGAGGTGAGATTCGAGAGATCTGCGGAAATCCGCAATGTACGCCTTTCGGAGGCGGTCGCGCTCCTCCGTCTCCTCGGGCGTCAAGCCCTCCGTCCTTGCCTTTTTTGCAAGCTCGTTGATGCGGTCGATATGTTCCTGTTTCATATGGTTTCCTCCGTGTCCGTATTGTACACAACAGCGGCGTATTTGTAAAGACGCCATCAATATTTTACATTTGCACAATTGACATTTGAAATATTCGACGCTAAACTACAATCTATGAAGAAATACCTATTGTTTATAATATTTATCAGTATTTTAGTCATTTTGTTCGCCTGCGGCACCTCTGCGCAGCAGGCGTCCGTTTCACCTGTCGATACGCCGACCGTCACCGAGGCGGCCGCAACGCCGGACGAGAATCCCGTAATCACCATGCCGCCGACCGAAGTGCCTGCCACGCTGCCGCCCGTTCCGACGCCCACGCCGGAACCTACGCCGACGCCGGAGCCCACACCGGTGCCCACGCCGACGCCCATCCCGTTTGACGAGGATGCGGAAGTGATCAAGCAGCTCTATCTCGGCTACGGCGAAGAGTCCTTTATGACCGTCGCTACCTATGGTTCCAAACCGTCCCTATACGGCAATCTTGATTCATCGGAAAAAACATATATTTATCCGTTCAAGCCGGTCGAGGGCGTCAGTACGCACGAATGGATTGTGCTCGGAACGGTACAGTCCGGCGAGCGTACCTATTATCATCTTCGTCCGATCGGCGCAGAAGGCGAAGGATATATTGAAACGCGTTACACGTACAATACACGGCTGACTGAACCGGAAAGCCCGTATGCGGTCATGGTCCGCCCGCACGGCATCATCTATTCGGCCCGTACGACCGACGCGCCGATCGCCGCACATGCCGACTACGAAGTCGTCCGCGTGATCGGGGTCGATGCGGAAAAGGGCTATGCCGCCGTTGTGACCGGCGAGGACAAAACCGGCTTCGTGCAGCTCGGACAGATCCAGTTCGTCGACGAAGAAACGTTCTTATCGCTGCTGCATCAGTCCTGCGAAACGCCGGAAAGCGCTTTCTCGCTCGACACGCTTGCGGAAGACGCGTATGAATACGTCAAAGAGCCCTATGTCGACTCTGCATCGTTCCTGTTTGATCTGCTTCGGAACGAAGGGCTGCATTTCAACGAAGCCTACTACGTCTTCTACAAAAAGCCGCTTGAGGAAAAAACGCTTTACCCGAACCATCTCTATGTGACGCCCATATACAACACGCTGATCTTCAAGCTGTTCAACAGCGCAGGCGATCTCGTCACCTGCAACGGCGAAGAGACCGAATGGCGGTATATCGGCGATTTCGATTCGATCGAAGCCGGCGATCTTCTGTTTTTCTCGAATGAGCTCGAAAAGGGACAGGCGGTCGTACCGGACGTCGAGGTCGTTCTGCACGGAAAATATTCCGGCGACCTGACCGACTGCGGGCTGTACCTCGGCGAAGGACGCATGCTGACCGTTCGCAACGGGGTCGTGGTCGACGTGGAGATCGATCCCCTCCTGCAAAAATACTTTGACTGTGCGCGGCGCATTTCCACAACCGTGGTCGATGAAAAGGCGCATCTGATCGAATGCCTGATCTCGATGACCTATGATCGTCTCGGAACGCCGTACAATTCCATCCGGCGGATCGGCGACAAATCATACGATTGTTCGGGGCTGATCAACTGGCTGTTCCGGTGCTATGACTATCTCGCTGAAAACGGGAACGAACCGATCCTTGATATCACCGCAGCGGGTTGGAGCAACAACGTCAAAGCATTACGGAATACAAAGAACCGCATCGTATTCGCCAACACGGGTATCCCCCGCGACAACAAAGAAGCGCTTGCCGAATTGCAGCGCGGCGATCTCGTTTTTCTGCTCAATGAGCGTCGGAACAAGACCGGCCACGTCATGATCTACCTCGGAAACAATACGGTGATCCACTCGACGCGTATTGCGGGCAATTATCGCGGCACGCTGGTCGCGCGGTTCCGTCCGCATCTGCAGTCGCTTTACTGCAACTCCATCCGCATCGAATCCATTACGCCGATCGGCTGAAAAATACACTGATCCCGCGGAAATCCGCGGGATCTTTTTATATGTTCAGTTTTCCGGATATGCCGACCGGCTTCCGTCTCCGTACAGGAAGATCGCCTGCACGCCGTACCGATTGAGGATCGGCCTGCTCCTCTCCTCCCCGAGGACGAAGCATGCCGTGGACAGCGCGTCGCAAAGATCGGACCGCGTTCCGACGACCGTGACCGAAGCCGGTCCGTTCGATACGGGCATGCCGGTCTTCGGATCCAGGATGTGATGATACCGTACGCCGTCAAGCATAAAAAAGCGTTCGTAATTCCCGCTTGTGACGACTGACGCATCGCCGAGCTTCAGTACCTCCGCGCTCTGTTCCGGCGTGCCGTTCGGATCGCGGATACCGATCGTCCACGAGGTTCCGTCCGGCTTTGTGCCGATCGTCAGCACGTTGCCGCCCATATTGATGCAGGCGCTTGTGACGCCCTGCTTGTGAAGGTATTCCGCGACGCGATCCGCAATATAGCCCTTTGCAATGCCGCCGAGGTCGATCTCGGCATTGTTTTTCAGCGTGACCGTGTTCCCGTCGATCCCGATATTCCGGTAGTCGACGCGCGCCGCGGCGGAGCGCAGCGCTTCCGGATCCGGCAAAACCGGTTCGTCCGCCGTGAAATCCCAAAGGGCAGAGACCGGCGCGATCGTGATATCAAACGCGCCGTCGCTCGCTTCCCCGATCTCGATCGCAAGCCGAAGAAGTTCCGCCGTCTCCGGATGCACCTCGACCGGTGTTCCGTCCGCGTGGTTCAGGTTCCATACGTCGCTGCCTTCGACCGTTTTGCTGAGCAGCGCTTCATAGTCGGCGCAGATGCGCAGCGTCCCGTCTACCGTTTCCTGCGGTGCGTATGCCGTGATCGTAACGACCGTATCGCACGCGATTCCCGCTGCGGAATGCGCTGTTTCCGTTCTGCATCCGAACATCGGCAGCAAAAGGACAAGCAAACATAAAAGTGCCCGTTTCATGCGCCGCTCCTCCTTTCAAACCGTTCGATCCCGTAAAACGCGCCTCTTGCCGCAACGCCGAGCAGCAGTCCCGTTGCGGTCCCGCTGATCAAAAGCCACGGCGCGTAGAACAGAACGGGTCTGTAAGAAATCAGGATACATCCGACGATGCATTGCCCGACGATATGCAGGATCCCGCCGATCATGCTGACCGGGATCACGGAAACGTGCGGGATGCGGTGTAAAAGCAGCATGGCTGTGACGGACAGGACGCCGCCTGCGAGCGCGTACAGCGCGCCGACCGCGTTCCCGAACAAAAGGGATGAGAATCCGACCTTCAGGAGCATGAGGATCACCGTCTCGGCCGGACGCATGTAGAATATCGCGTACAGCAGAACCAGATTGGATAGTCCGAGCTTGATGCCCGGTACAGACGGTACGAGCGGGATCAATGAATCGATATAGCCGAGGATCAACGCGGCGGCGGTGAGAAGCGCCATTCTCGTCAGCGTGCGGACCTTCACTCTCCGCCTCCCGTATACTCGACATAGACCTGATGCGGCGCGCAGACGATCCACGTGCCGAGCGGACGGGACTGCACCGTCTCCGCGTTCAGAACGCCCTGCTTCACGCATTCTTTGTGCGGGCAATTTGCCTGCTCCATCCATGCTTCCCCGTTTTCGATATGAACGACGTTTTCCGCGCCTTCGCCGGTCGCTTCATCGGCGAGCTTTCCGTCGCGTATGACGATCGTGCGTGTTTCCCACGCAGGAACCGACAGCAATTGACCGTCTCCGTAGCGGATCACGAACCGATCCGCCGCACCTGCTTTCGGACGCAGAAGCAGGCAAACAACGACGGCGAGCGCGGCAAAACCGATCGCCGCGCCCGTCAGTATCCAATTCCGTATACGTCGTTTGTCGTCCGCCTGCCGTTTCATACCGTCAGCCGTTATCCTCCTGCAGATTGCGGAATGTTCCGCACAGTTCCGAATATCCCCACGTCAACCCGTCCGGCATAGTACGCGGCGAAGACTTGAGACCGTTATACCGTTCCGTCCCGTGGCGGTTGATCTTATTGCCCATGAAGATCATCGTCGCGGAGATGCCGCCGTCAAGATTGTAGGCGACCCGACAGCCGAGATCATGCATGATATCCGCGCTCTCTTTTCCGTTGATGCCCTCACTGTAGCCGGGTTGTCTTCCGTCGACAACGACCGCAACAAGATGTCCCGGTTCGATCATACCGATCATCGTGCGCGGATTATTCTCTCTTCTCGTCTGCGTCGCAGCTTTCGTGATCTCGCCGTTTTCAATGATGATCGGTCCGAACGAGAAGCAGTTTTCGACGCCGCTTTCCATCAGGTCCTGACCGTTCATTTCGTTCTTTTTAACAAGCTCCAGCGTATGCGTCTTCGGGTTCAGCCAGCAGGAATCGATGCGTGCCGTCTTCTGGAACAGATACCCGTCACGAATCAGCGTACCCTTTTTTTCGGCGTCGCTGTTGATGATGTTGTCCCCGGTGATCCAAAGCACGCACTTTGCGTCCGTCGCCATTTCCACGGCGTCCCTGAGATCTGCGCCGTTATGCCGCCATGAGCCGAAGGTCGGACGGAAGCTGTCGTATTCGCGTTCGTAAATATGCGCGACAAAGTACATCACCGGTTTCGTTTGAGAGCCGCTGCCGACCTGATACGTCGTTGAGGTCCGCGTGATCTCGACCGCAAGGATGTCCGAACGATAGATCCATTCTCCCTTCTCGTTGTCGATCGAAACGTATTCCGGCTCTCCGTCGTCCAAGAAATGCTCATCGAAATTGGTCTGCTGATAAATGCGTGCGGGTTCCGGGGTCGGCTCCGGCGTCGGCTCCGGTGTGGGCTCGGGGGTCGGCTCCGGCGTCGGCGCTTCGGTCGGCGCTTCGGTCGGC
>JAFXVP010000044.1 GCA_017524445.1 Clostridia bacterium
AATGTATTATAATAAATATGTTATAAACTGCCCGATTGCGGGCAGACCCGAATCATTCCTGCAAAATCAAAATAATGGATGGGAGGATATTGGCATTGAAGTTGTCTTTTCGGAAAAAGAACATATTATTCCGGGTTGGTATTTTGATGGCGTTAATGCTGTTTGTCGCTTCTTTCGGATGTGTTTTCGGCCCGTACAGAGGTTCCCTCGAAAAAGAGAAGCAGCTGAAAGCAGTCAGCATAGGTACATTTCATTATTTGGGACTGAAAGAGAACGGTACGGTTATCGCCGAAGGCTTTGATGAATACGGCGTATTGGACGTCCGCGATTGGAAAGATATCGTTGCGATCGCAGCAGGGGACAACATTTCGGTCGGACTGAGAAAAGACGGAACAGTCGTTGTTTGTGGAAATATTAATGATGAACTTGAAGCCGTGTCAGGGTGGGCCGACATCATTGATATCATAACTTGCGATTATGACATTGTAGGGCTCAAAAAGGACGGGACGGTTGTTTCAACGCATAATAGCGGCATTTATTTGGATTACAGCGGCTGGACAGATATTATCGCAGTATCTGCATGCCATGATCACGCCGTCGGGTTAAAACGAGACGGAACGGTCGTTGCATGCGGAGAGAATGATCATGGACAGTGTGATGTTGAAACATGGACGGATATTGTTGCGGTAAGTGCAGGACGAGAGCATACGATCGGATTGAGAAAAGACGGGACGGTCGTTGCCTGTGGGTATGTTGAGCATTCGCATCTCGAGGACGATCAATTCATAACTGAGGATATCGGATGCTGCGATGTTGCGGGTTGGACGGATATCGTTGCAATCAGTACTGCTGATTCTTATACGCTCGGTTTGAAAAAAGACGGGACAGTCGTAGCTTGCGGATATTCAGATAACGGAGACTGCGATGTAACAGATTGGACAGGTATTGCAGCTATTTATGCGGGAGGACCGTCAATCGGCTTAAAATCGGATGGGACCATCGTCAAAACAAAGAATCCGGTGGACAGTTAACAAGTCAAAGAAACATTGCAGCATGAAAGGAGAATTATTTTGACGCACATCCTGTTGGAAAAGAAGGGCAGCGTCGCGATCGCGACGATCAATCGCCCGAAAGCGCTGAATGCGCTGAACTCCGAAGTCCTCAATGATCTGAATACGCTTGTCGACGAAGTGAAAGCCGATCCCGGGATCCGCGTGCTGATCCTCACCGGCAGCGGCGAAAAGGCGTTTGTCGCCGGTGCGGACATCGGCGAGATGTCAACGCTCACCAAGGCCGAAGGCGAGGCGTTCGGCAAAAAGGGCAACGACGTGTTCCGGAAGCTCGAAACGCTTCCGATCCCGGTGATCGCGGCGGTGAACGGCTATGCGCTCGGCGGCGGCTGTGAGCTTTCTATGGCGTGCGGTATCCGCATTTGCGCGGAGACGGCGGTGTTCGGGCAGCCCGAAACGGGTCTCGGCATCACGCCGGGCTTCGGCGGCACGCAGCGCCTTGCAAGATTGATCGGTCCCGGCATGGCAAAGCAGCTCATCTATTCGGCGCGCAATATCAAGGCGGACGAAGCGCTTAGGATCGGGCTTGTCAACGCGGTCTACTCCGCGGAGGAATTGCTGCCCGCTGCGGAAAAGCTTGCCGAAACGATCGCGAAGAACGCGCCGATCACGGTGCGCGCGTGCAAGAAGGCGATCAACGAAGGGCTTGAGCTTCCGATGGACGAGGCGGTCGTGCTCGAAGAAAAGCTGTTCGGCGGCTGCTTCGAGACCGAGGACCAGAAAGAGGGTATGGGCGCGTTCCTTGAAAAGCGCAAGCACGAGCCGTATCGGAATTGCTGACAACCCTCCCGCCTCATTTCATTCGGCACCGATCCCGAAATATAGTCGCCGTGCGTCGTTATTCACTTCCTATGGCTCCTTATTTCGGTCGCAGCTCACCTCGCTGCATCTGCCACCGGCAGCGCTCAGATCGCTGCCCCCTTTGCACAGGGAGGGCAAGATTACTGCAACGGACCGTAGGGGGCGTCGACCCCGACGCCCCGCCAAGCAGCAGAACAACGGATCTTGTGATGTTGCGTTTGTTCTGATGAATGGGTTGCGGACGTGACGACCCCTCATCAGTCACCTATGGTGACAGCTTCCCCCGAGGGGGAAGCCTCTGTACATGCCTTCCCCTAAAGGGGAAGGTGCCGTCAGGCGGATGAGGTGGACACGCGGAAAAGCATAAGCTTTTCGCGGATGAATGAATTGCGCCTTGCGGGCATGAATTGTCCTTGCGGACATGAATTGCGGCTTTGCCGCATGAGGTAAACCAACGGACAGGGGTCCGAATCAACTATAAAAATCAATTCAGGAGGAAACAAACATGAAGGTAGCCATTTTCGGTGCAGGAACCATGGGCAGCGGCATCGCGCAGGTCTTTTCGGCGAACGGACACACCGCGCTTCTGTACGCAACGAGCGTAGAAAGCGCGCAGCGGCATAAGGACAAGCTCGCGGCGTCCCTCAATAAGCGCGTTGCAAAAGGCAAGATGACGCAGGAAGCCGCGGACGATCTCATGAGCCGCATTCTGGTTGAGGAAGTCGCGGCGGCGGCGGACGCGGATCTTATCATCGAATGCGTTGCGGAGAACATGGCGGTCAAAAAGGAGCTTCTGCAGCGTCTTGACACGCTCTGCAAGGAAGACGCGGTCTTCGCAAGCAACACCTCTTCGCTGTCGATCACCGAGATGGGCAAGGGCCTCATGCACCCGATGGTGGGTCTCCACTTCTTCAATCCGGTCCCGGTGATGAAGCTCGTCGAAGTCATCGCGGGCGCGAACACGCCGACCGAGCTTGTCGAATGGGCAAAGAACCTCTGCGTCGAGATCGGCAAGACGCCGGTCGTCGTCAACGAGGCGCCGGGCTTCGTGGTCAACAAGATCCTGATCCCGTACTGCAACGAGGGCGTCTGCGTCCTGCAGGAGGGCGTCGCATCCGCGGAGGACATCGATATCGCGATGCAGCTCGGCTGCAACCACCCGATGGGACCGCTGCATCTCGGCGACCTCATTGGCTGGGACGTCGTGCTGAACATCATGGATGTGCTCTATAACGAGACGCATGATTCGAAGTATCGCGCAAATGTTCTGATCCGTAAGATGGTCCGCGCGGGCAAGCTCGGCATCAAGACCGGCGAGGGCTTCTTCAAGTACAACAAGTAAGGTCAAAGGAGAATACGAATGGATTTTAAGCTGACGAAGGAACAGCTGCTTGTTCGCAAAATGGTCCGCGAATTCGCAGAAAACGAAGTGAAGCCCTTAGCTTCCGAGATCGACGAGGAAGAACGCTTCCCGATGGAGACCGTCGAAAAGATGGCGAAGCTCGGCATGATGGGCATCTACTTCCCGAAGGAGTACGGCGGCGCGGGCGGCGACGTATTAAGCTATGCGATCACGGTCGAGGAGCTCGCGAAGGTCTGCGGCACCACCGCGGTCATCGTGTCCGCGCACACGTCCCTGTGCTGCGCGCCGATCTTTGAAAACGGCACCGAGGAACAGAAGAAAAAATACCTGCCGGATCTTTGCAGCGGGCGTAAGATCGGCGCGTTCGGTCTCACCGAGCCGAACGCCGGCACCGACGCGTCCGGTCAGCAGACGACCGCGGTCCTCGACGGCGATCATTACGTGCTGAACGGCAGTAAGTGCTTTATCACGAACGGCAGCGTCGCGGACGTGTTCGTGGTGTTTGCCATGACCGACCCGAAGATGGGCAATCGCGGCATTTCCGCGTTCATCGTCGAAAAGGGCTTCAAGGGCTTTTCGCAGGGCAAGCATGAGAAGAAGATGGGCATCCGCGGCAGTTCGACCTGCGATCTGATCTTCGAGGACTGCATCGTTCCGAAGGAGAACCTTCTCGGCAAGGAAGGCGCGGGCTTCAAGATCGCGATGGCAACGCTCGACGGCGGCCGCATCGGTATCGCGGCGCAGGCGCTGGGCATCGGCGAAGGCGCGATCCTCGAGGCGATCAAGTACACGAGCGAGCGCGTCCAGTTCAAG
>JAFXVP010000045.1 GCA_017524445.1 Clostridia bacterium
ACTACGAATCCCTGAAGGCGATCGGCTCCATGATGGGTTCCGGCGGACTGATCGTCATGGACGAGGACAACTGCATGGTGGATATCGCACGCTTCTTCCTCGACTTCACGGTCGATGAGAGCTGCGGCAAGTGCACCCCGTGCCGCATCGGTACGAGACGCCTTCTCGAAATGCTCGACAAGATCACGTCCGGCAACGGTACGCTCGAAGACCTCGACAAGATGGAAGAGCTCTGCAACTACATCAAGGCGAACGCAATGTGCGCACTCGGTCAGACGGCGCCGAACCCGGTGCTTTCCACGCTGAAGTATTTCCGCGACGAGTACGAAGCGCACGTCGTCGAAAAGCGCTGCCCGGCGGGCGTCTGCAAGAATCTCATGCATTATGAAATCCAGCCCGACAAGTGCAAGGGCTGCACGCTCTGCGCGCGTAAGTGCCCCGCAAACGCGATCACGGGCAAGGTCAAGGAACCGCACGTCATCGATCAGTCGAAGTGCATCAAGTGCGGCGCCTGCATGGAAGGCTGTAAGTTCTCGGCCATCATCAAGAAATAAGGAGGGCGACCATGGATACAGTTAAAATGAAAATCAACGGAAGAGAGATCGAAGTTCCCGCGAATTCCACCATTCTGGAAGCGGCGGAGCTTGCCGGCATCCGGATTCCGACCCTTTGCTACATGAAGCAAATCAACGCGATCGGCGCATGCCGTATGTGCGTTGTCGAAGTCAAGGGCGCGCGCTCTAACCCCGTCGCGTGCCTCATGCAGGTCGCCGAAGGCATGGAAGTGCAGACGAACACGCCCGCGCTTCGCGCATCCCGCAAGATGACCCTCGAGCTGATGCTTTCGAATCACCGTATGGACTGCCTGAGCTGCGTCAGAAGCGGCAAGTGTGAACTGCAGGCGCTCTCTCAGGAATACGGCTGCGACGCGCATAAGTTCGACGGCGCACCCACCGAGCCGGATCTCGACGATTCCGCGATCCACCTCATCCGCGACAACTCGAAGTGCATCCTTTGCCGCCGCTGCGTGGCTGTCTGCAAATATAACCAGCATTGCAACGTCATCGGCGCGAACGAGCGTGGCTTCAAGACCCACATCGCAAGCGCGTTCGATCTGCCGCTGGCGACTACGTCCTGCGTCAACTGCGGCCAGTGCATCGCGGTCTGCCCGACCGGCGCACTCACCGAACGTGACGACACCGAAAAGGTCTGGAAAGCGCTCGCCGATCCCGAAATGCACGTGGTCGTCGGTCCGGCGCCGTCCGTCCGCGTACAGCTCGGCGAAGAATTCGACATGCCGATCGGCACGAACGTCGAAGGCAAGATGATCGCGGCGCTCCGCCGTCTCGGCTTCGACAAGGTGTTCGACGTCGACAACGCGGCTGACGTGACCATCATGGAAGAAGGCACCGAGCTCATCGGCCGTCTCACCAACGGCGGCAAGCTCCCGCTGATCACGAGCTGCAGCCCCGGCTGGATCAAGTTCTGCGAGCACTACTATCCGGAATTCATTCCGAATCTGAGCTCCTGCAAGTCGCCGCAAGGCATGTTCGGCGCACTCGTCAAGTCCTATTATGCCGAGAAGATGGGCATCGACCCGAAGAAGATCTTCGTCGTCTCCATCATGCCCTGCACCGCGAAGAAGTTCGAGGTACAGCGTCCCGAGCTCGGCACGGACGGCAGACCGGACGTCGACGTTTCCCTCACCACGCGTGAGCTTGCGCGCATGATCCGTCGTGCGGGCATCAAGTTCACGGAGCTGCCCGACGAGGTCTGCGACCCGATGCTGGGCCAGGCGTCCGGCGCAGGTCACATCTTCGGCGCGACCGGCGGCGTTATGGAAGCTGCTCTGCGTACCGCGTACGAAAAGGTCACCGGCAAGACGCTCGAAAAGGTCGAGTTCCACGACGTCCGCGGCACTGCAGCCATCAAGGAAGCGGAATACGATCTGAACGGCGTCAAGGTCCGCGTTGCGGTCACCAGCGGCCTCGAAAATGCGTCCAAGCTCCTTGACATGATCAAGAGCGGCGAGAAGCAGTACGAGTTCGTCGAAGTCATGGCGTGCCCCGGCGGCTGCGTCAACGGCGGCGGTCAGCCGATCCAGCCGGGCGCGGTCCGCAACTTTGTGGATCTTCGTGCAAAGCGCGCGGCGGGCCTCTACGGCGAGGACGACAATATGCCGCTTCGCAAGAGCCACGAGAACCCCGAAGTGCAGGCGCTCTATCGCGACTACCTCGGCGAGCCGAACAGCCACAAGGCGCACGAGCTGCTGCATACGCACTATACTGAACGTGGACTTTATAAGTAAGTCATAACCGACAAAGAGGGCGGGAGAGCGATCTCCCGCTCTTTTTCTGCGTATTCCGTACCATTTCGTTTTTCCGTTTATTTTTTGAAAAGAAAAAAGGATTTTTTGGAGTTTTGGCGTATATAGTTATAGAATACTTTCGCGGAGGCGTGTATGGAGCAGGGATCGGTCCGAAAAATGCGGGAAGAATGGGAGAAGGAGATGCTTTCGCCCTATGCGACGCTCGTCGTCAATACGCGCGGACGTGAGGTTCCGATGGAGCTTTGTCCCGTCCGCACCGAGTTCGTGCGCGACCGCGACCGCATCCTGCACAGCAAGTCCTTCCGCAGACTGAAGCACAAAACGCAGGTGTTCCTTGCACCGAAGGGAGACCATTACCGCACGCGGCTCACGCATACGCTCGAGGTCACGCAGATCGCGCGGACGATCGCGCGGGCGCTGCGATTGAATGAGGACCTTGCCGAGGCGATCGCCATGGGACACGATCTCGGGCATACGCCGTTCGGACATGCCGGGGAAGAGGTGCTGAACGCGCTGCTGCCCGGCGGATTCAAACACAATGAGCAGAGCCTGCGCGTCGTGGAAAAGCTCGAATACGACGGCAAGGGGCTGAACCTTACATGGGAAGTAAGAGACGGCATCGTGAACCACACGAGCAGCGGACGTCCCAGTACGGTCGAGGGCAAGGTGGTCTCGCTTGCGGACCGCATCGCATACATCAATCACGACATTGACGACGCCATGCGCGCAGGCGTTTTGTCGGAGGAAGACCTGCCGCGTTCGTGTATCGAGCTGTTCGGACCGACGCACTCAAAGCGCATCAACAGTCTGATCATCAACGTGATCGAGAACAGCCAAAAAAGTCCCGAGATCCGCTTTTCGCCGGAGTTCGCCGAGGAGTTCAAGGTTTTACGCAAGTTCATGTTCGAACGCGTGTATCTGAATCCGATCGCCAAGAGTGAAGAGGGCAAGGCGAAGGGCGTCGTGCGCGCGCTGTATGAGTATTATTTCGAGCATCCGGAGATTTTGGACGACGAGTATCAACGCACGCTTGAAACCGAGGGAAAGGAACGCGCGGTCGCGGATTTCATCGCCGGCATGAGCGATATTTACGCAATCAGCACGTTTGAGCATCTGTTTGTTCCGAAAAGCTGGAGCTGATCGGATCGTAAAGTTCGGAGAAAGGAGGTCGCACGATGGCGTTTCCGAGCGCATGGCTCGATGAGCTGCTGCACAAAAATGATATCGTTTCCGTCGTTTCGGAGTACGTCGAGCTGAAGCCGAAAGGCCGCAAGCTCTGGGCGTGCTGCCCGCTGCACGGCGAAAAAACGCCGTCGTTTTCCGTTTCACCGGACAAGCAGCTCTTTTACTGCTTCGGCTGTCACGCGGGTGGGACCGTGATCCAGTTCGTCATGGACATGGAGCGTCTGACGTTCTACGAGGCGGTCCAGCAGCTTGCGAACCGCGTGAATATGGAGCTTCCGAACGAGATCAATGACCGCGAAATGCAGCGGCAGCGCGCGTATAAAAAGCGCATGATCGAGGCGAACACCGAAGCGGCGCGGTATTATTCGAGATGCTTTCTGGATCCCGAAACGGGCAAGGAAGCGCAGGCGTATGCCGCAAGGCGCGGGCTGAACGCGGACATCGTGACGCGGTTCGGTATCGGCTACGCGCCGGACACGTGGGATTCGCTGTTGAAGCTTCTGAAGGGCAAAGGCTATTCCGAAAAGGAACTCGTCGACGCAGGGCTTCTCGTGCATAACGCCGAGCGAGGCACGGTCTATGACGCGTTTCGCGGACGGCTGATCTTCCCGATCCTCGGCGTGAACGGACAGGTCCTCGGCTTCGGCGCACGCGTGATGGGCGACGAAAAACCGAAGTACATCAACACGGGCGATACGCCGGTCTACAACAAGCGCAACAATCTGTATGGACTGTATCTGCACAAGAACGAAAAGCTCGACGACCTCATCATGGTCGAGGGTTATATGGACGTGATCGGGCTCTATAAAGCGGGCGTGAAAAACGCCGTCGCAAGCCTGGGCACGGCGCTCACGCAGCAGCAGGCACGGCTGTTGAAACGCTACGTCGAAAAGGTCTACATCTCTTATGACGGCGACGCGGCGGGGCAGAGCGCCACGGTACGCGGGCTCGACATTCTGAAAGCCGAAGGGCTCGAGGTACGGGTCATCACGATCCCGGATGACCTTGACCCGGACGAATACGTCCAGATCTACGGCAAGGAGGGCTTCGACCGGCTCAAGGAAAACGCGCTTTCGCTGAACGCGTTCAAGCTCGAAGCGATGGCAAAGGGCTGCGATCTGAACGACGAAAACGGACGCGAGCGCTATGCAAAGGCGGCTTGCGCGTTCGTTGCGGGCTTGCAGCCGATCGAGCAGGAGCGCTATTATAAGCAGATCGCAAAAAAGACCGGCTATGCGCTGGAAGCGCTTGAAGCGCAGGGCGTCCGCAGCGGCGGATTGCAGATCCCCGATAACAGGATGCCGATCCGCGGCGGATTCCGCAAACGGATCGACGGCGACGAGGACCCGCGCGACGTCATCGAACGCACACTCATATTGGCGTGCCTGCACGATAAGAAAGCGCTCGGCCTTGCGATCGGAGAGAACGCGGCGGACCTGATCCGAAACGAAACGTACCGAGCCATGTTTTTGAAGATGTGCAAGCAAGGCAGCGCGTTTTCGGCCGCCGCCTACATCAGCGAACTGCCGGAAAAAGACGCGGAGACCGCGTCTGCGGTATTGAAGGAAGAGGACGCTATGGCAAACGCGCCCGAAACCGCGATCGACTGCATTCGCCGCATGCGCAAAGAAAACGAAGCGGAAGAGATCGCGAGTTTGCAGGCAAAGCTTAAAAAACCGGATTTGACGGCGGAAGAACGCAACGCCGTTTTGAAAGAGATTACCGAACGCATACGGGCAAATAAATAAGGAGACGGGACATGGAAGAAACAAAAACCACGAAAAAGACCAAGAAGTCCAAGCAGGAAGAACTCAAGGAAGCGACGGAACCGGTCGAAGTAACGGAAACGCCGAAGAAGACAACCAAACGCGCAGCAAAGCCGAAGAAGGCCGAGACCGCGGCCGAAGAGCAGCCGGTCGAAGCGCCTGTCGAAGCACCGGCCGAACCCGCGCCGGAACCCGAAGCCGTCCCGGCGGACGAGCCTGTTTCGGAGAAGCCGAAGAAGGCGACGAAGAGCAGGAAAAAGGCGGAGCCGAAGCCCGAAGAGGAAGCCGTTGAACCTGAACCGGTCGAAGCGGCGGCCGAACCCGCGCCGGAACCCGAACCTGTTTTGGAGGACGATCTTGTTCCGGAAAAGCCGAAGAAATCTTCAAAGAGCAAGAAAAAGATCGAAAAGCCGGCAGAGGAAGAGCCGGAACCGATGGACGATTACGAGGACGAAGAGGACGAGCCAAAGCCCGCCAACGCCGAACAGCGTATCCGTGAGCTTTTGGACAGAGGTAAGCAGAAGGGCGTGCTGATGTTCAATGAAATCATGGACGTGGTTAACGAAGTCGGCGTCGACGCCGATCAAATGGATAAGATCTACGGCGAACTCGAAGAGCTGAACATCGACATCGTAGAAGAGGTCGAGGTCCCCGAGGACATGGACGAGGAGATTGCCGAGATCGAAACGATGCTCGCGCCGACAGAGGGAATCAACATCGACGACCCGGTCCGCATGTATCTGAAAGAAATCGGCAAGGTCCCGCTGCTCACCGCACAGCAGGAGATCGATATCGCACAGCGCATGGCGGAAGGCGACCTCGACGCAAAGCATCAGCTTGCGGAAGCGAACCTGCGTCTGGTCGTTTCGATCGCAAAGCGTTATGTCGGCCGCGGCATGCTGTTCCTCGACCTCATTCAGGAGGGCAATCTGGGTCTCATCAAAGCGGTCGAGAAGTTCGACTACCGCAAGGGCTATAAGTTCTCGACGTACGCGACGTGGTGGATCCGTCAGGCGATCACCCGTGCGATCGCGGACCAGGCGCGCACGATCCGCATCCCGGTCCACATGGTCGAGACGATCAACAAGCTGATCCGCGTGAACCGTCAGCTCGTGCAGGAGCTCGGCCGTGATCCGCGCCCGGACGAGATCGCAAAGGAAATGGGCATCTCCGAGGACAAGGTCCGCGAGATTTTGAAGATCGCGCAGGAGCCGGTTTCCCTCGAAACGCCGATCGGCGAAGAGGACGATTCGCACCTCGGCGACTTTATTCCCGACGACGACGCGCCCGCGCCTGCGGACGCCGTTGCGGTCGCGCTTCTGAAGGAACAGCTCGTGGAAGTGCTGAACACGCTGACCCCGCGTGAAGCGAAGGTACTGCGTCTCCGCTACGGTCTCGACGACGGCAAGGCACGTACGCTCGAGGAGGTCGGCAAGGAGTTCAACGTCACGCGTGAACGCATCCGTCAGATCGAGGCGAAGGCTTTGAGAAAGCTTCGTCACCCGTCCAGAAGCAAAAAGCTCAAGGATTTCCTTGAATAAGAATCATAAAACGCACCGCAAAGACGGTGCGTTTTTCGTTAGGATTCGTAAGCGAGCAGGTTCCCGATCGGGACCGAAAAGCCGAGGGCTTTGTACATCGGAAGATCACAATCCGCGCAGCCGACTGTCATAGAGTTCACACCGCTGTCTTCATAGGCAAAGCGGACGAGCGCACGGGCAATGCCTCTGTGCCGGTATGCGGGCAGGATATAGAAATCCTCGAATACGCCGGACGAGGCGTAGCAGAATGTCGAGAACGTGACCGAGACGGAACAGCAGCCGACGAGTTGCCCGCTTTCACGGCAGCCGAAAAACAGGATGCGATCGGTTTCGATCGCGTCCTTCAGCGCGCATAGATCGGCTGACGACGGCGCGTTCTCGCCGATAGCTTTCTTATAAGCTGCGTGCAGCGGAATGAGCGCGTCAAAATCTTCGTTTGTCAAGCGTAACAATTCCATACAACCCTCCGTTTTCTGTATTCTATCACAAAAATCGGGCGGAATCAAGAAACTCAGTATAGACGAACCGCGCGTAATGCGGTATAATGCACCATATATGAAAATTACCTGCGGAGGCAAGTTATTATGGATAAAGAAAAAAATATCATCCTGACCGGCGACCGTCCGACCGGAAGGTTACACCTCGGCCATTACGTCGGTTCGCTGAAGCGCCGCGTGGAACTGCAGAATTCCGGCAAGTTCGACGCGATCAACATTCTGATCGCGGACGATCAGGCACTGACGGACAACGCGGACAATCCCGCGAAGATCCGCGACAACATCATTCAGGTCGCGCTGGATTATCTTTCGGTCGGGATCGACCCCGAGAAATCCACGATCTGCATCCAATCCGCGCTTCCCGCGCTGCACGCGCTGACGTTCTACTATATGAATCTTGTGACGACGGCGCGGCTGTCCAGGAATCCCACCGTCAAGGCGGAGATCCAGATGCGCGGCTTTGCGGACGAGGGGCTTCCGGCGGGCTTTTTCAGTTATCCGGTCTCGCAGGCGGCGGACATCACGGCGTTCAACGCGACGATCGTCCCGGTCGGCGAGGATCAGCTTCCGATGATCGAGCAGACGCGTGAGATCGTCGAAAAGTTCAACCGCATCTACGGCGAAACGCTCGTGTTCCCGAAGGCGCTGATCCCCGAGAACGAGACGCAGCGGCGTCTGCCCGGCGTCGACGGCAAGGCGAAGATGTCAAAATCGCTCGGCAACTGCATCTATCTGTCCGACGACGCGAAGACCGTCAAAAAGCAGGTCAACGGCAAGATGTTCACCGATCCGCAGCACCTTCGCATCGAGGATCCCGGTCATCTCGAAGGCAACGTCGTATTCACGTATCTCGACGCGCTCGCAACCGACGCGCACTTTGCGGAATTTCTGCCGGAATACGCGAACCTCGACGAGATGAAGGCGCATTATACGCGCGGAGGACTCGGCGACGGAACGTGCAAGAAGTTTCTCATCAACGTGCTCGAATCCGAGCTTGCCCCGATCCGCGCCGAGCGCGCGAAATGGGAAGCGGACATCGACGCGGTCTATGACGTGCTGTTGGAAGGCACGAAGAAGGCGGTGGAGATCACCAACGAAACGCTTGCCCGCGTCAGAGCCGCCATGCGGATCAACTACTTTGACGACCGCGCGATCGTGAAGGAATGGGAAGCGCTTCTGAAAGCTTCGAAACAGTAATGAAAACGGTATTGCTCATCGGCGCAGGCGGGGGAATGGGCTCCGCCTGCGCCAAAATGTTTTTGAAAGACGGCGTTCGCGTGCTCGGTATGGACCGTCCGGGTGCAGAGATGCCGGAAGGCGTCGTTCCGCTGTACGCCGATCTGACCGAGGCGGATGCAGTCACGGCGGCTTATGAAGCAGTCAAAGCGGAAACGCTTGACGCGATCGTGTATATGGCGGGGATCTACGAGGCGGATTCGCTCGTCGAGATCGACGAAGCGCGCCTTAGCCGCATTTTCGAGATAAACGTGCTCGGCGCGTACCGCGTGATCAGGACGTTTCTGCCGATGCTGCACGACGGTTCGCGCGTCGTGCTCGTGACAAGCGAGCTTGCGGATCTCGACCCGCTGCCGTTTACGGGCTTGTACGGGATCACCAAAGGTACGCTCGACCGCTTTGCGTTTTCGCTTGCCATGGAGCTGCAGCTTCTCGGCATTACTGTTTCCGTCATCCGTCCGGGCGCGGTAGAAACGCCGCTTCTCAATGGCTCGGTGAAAAGCATCGAGGCGTTTACCGCGCGCACAAAGCTGTATCCGGATATCGCCGCAAAGTTCCTTCGGGTCACGAACTCGGTCGAAGCAAAGGCGGTCCCGCCGGAGGCGGTCGCACATAAAGTCAAAAGCGCGCTCAAAGCAAGACGTCCGCGTTTTGCATACAGTCTGAACCGGAACCCGCTTCTGCGTCTGTATGACGTTCTGCCGAAGCGGCTGAAGCTCTTTGCGATCCGAACGTTTCTGAAAAGCAAATAAATAAGCCTTCCCCTCGAGTAACCGCTTTATTCAGCGGTTGATCAAGGGGAAGCCATTTTTTATTTATTGATCACATTTGACTGTCAATCGCTGCCCCACGTAATCACAGGCTGATCGGAATCCATCCGTTCATCAGGACCCTGACCTTCTCGGATTTACCAAAACCGTAGGGTAAATGATTGATGAAGATCGGATTGATGATCGGATTCGCTTTCAGGTTCAAATAAAAGACTCCCATCATCGAAAGAAGCAAGCATCGCAAATTGATCCTCCGGGAACTGCGATTGCAACTGCGCCTGCCAGCTTTTGAAGATTCCGATTGCTTTTCGAAAAAGAGCTTCTTTGTCATTGCCGGAAAGATATACTTCGTTCCCATCCCATTCTAACCATGATAAATCACAATCTTTTTCGATGTGTATATCCATATCGCAGAAATGACAAACACCGAAATACGATCTGCCAAATGGATCTGTTTTTTTCCAAATCGGATATTCATCAATAGGCGTGAAGTCTTCGGTTCCGGAAAAATCGAAGATATTTTGTGCCAATTGATTGAAATAGAAATGGTTCATTTCCATATTCTCTTGTTTTATTTCAGTTCGATCGCGCCTTCGTCCGTGAGGATCAAAGCGCTCTCATAGAACGCCTTTGCCGCGCGGACCATGTAGTCCGTATCCTTGACGCCGCCGGTTTCGACTGCGGAATGCATCGCAAGCTGTGCAAGCCCGATGTCGACCGTTTTCAGCGAAACGCGTGTGTTGCTTATGCTCCCGAGTGTACCGCCGCCGGCAATGTCGCTGCGGTTTGCAAAGTGCTGCACGGGCACCTCCGCACGACGGCAGATCTCCGCAAAGAGCGCCTCGGACAGCGCGTCGGTCGCGTAGCGCTGATTCGCGTTGTGCTTGATGACGACGCCGCCGTTCAGATGCGGCGCGTTCTTGGCGTCACTCAGTTCCGGATGATTCGGATGCAGCGCGTGACCGTTGTCGCACGAAAGCATGAAGGAGGCGGGAAGCATCTCCGGCAGCGTGCGTCCGTAATGCGCCGCGACGCGGGTCAGCACGTCAAACAGGAACGTGCTTGCCGCGCCCTGCTTCGTTTCGCTGCCGACCTCCTCGTTGTCAAACAGCGCATAGACCGGGATCGTCTTCGGGCTTTCCGCTTCGAGAAGAGCGGAAAGCGTCGTAAAGGCGCATTGCAGGTCGTCTATGCGCGGTGCGCAGAAGAACGCGTCGTCCGCGCCGAAGACCGACCCGCGCGTGCGGTTGATGACGAACAGGTCCATCGAAACGATCGCGTCCGGCTCGACGCCGAGCTTGTCCGCGACAAGCTTCCGAACCGTGCCTTTTTCGACGGTATTGGACAGCAGCGGCAGCGTATCGACCGCCTTGTTGTACTTATAGCCGTTGTTGATCTCGCGGTTGAAGTGGATGCAGACGTTCGGGATCAGGCAAAGATCGCGATCGAACGTCACGACGCGCGTTTCGAACGCCGCGCCGTTTTTCACGATCGCACGTCCGGCAAGGGACAGGGGACGGTCGAACCAGCTCGAACAGATCATGCCGCCGTAGCCTTCGGTGTTCAGCTTGATGTAACGGTCGAACATGACGACCTCGCTGTCCGTTTTCAGCTTGAAGCACGGGGAGTCGCTGTGGCTTGCCGCGATCATGAAGCCGGCGTTCGGCGCTTCCGGCGCGATGAACGCGATCAACGAAGAGCCGTTGCGCGTGACACAGTATTTTCCGCCGGGCTGAAGCTTCCATTCCGACTGAAAGGACAGACGGGAATAGCCCGCCGCTTCCAGCATGGACTGCGCGGTTTCAACTGCCGCAAAGCTCACGGGGGAGCGCTCGATGAAATCGAGCAGGGCATTGGTGCGGTCAAGATCGGACTGATTCATAACTTACCTCCTGAAATTTGTTGACTGAGACGGTGTTTGCGCCTTGTGTTTGCGGCGCGGACGGATCATGGCAAGCTGTAAAACTACGCCGCTAATAAGACAGAGCAGCGGAACGATGAGATCGAGCGCAATGAGAAGATTCTCGCGCGCGGGATCGTTCCGGTCGGAGAGCGCTCTTCCGACCGTATAGAAGGAAAAATCGTGCTCGTGCATCGCCTGACTGAGATACAGGTCGCTGCTGTCGGCGCTTGCCGCGCTCGCGTGATTTGCGCGGATGGAGCAGACGATGAAGAATCCGAGATAAACGATCGCGAGGATCAGACCGATATGCGCAAGGATCATTGCGATTTTGCGGATCTTTTTGTTCATAAGCGCCTCCTTACGGGTCCACCACGGCGAGAATATCGCTGTGTGTGCGGTCGTTGTGCCCGAAGACGGTCTTGTTCCAGACCATGCTGGAGGAACCGCCTCCGTCGAGATTGTACGCCATTGAGAATCCGAGATCCTCACAGAGCGCGGAAAGCTCGATCAGCGTCATGCCGGGCGATTTGCCGTTGCCGTGATTCTTTCCGCGGTAATCGATCATGTCGCGCGTTCCGAGCACCACAACCAGCGCGTAATGCCCCGGCTCGTAATAGCCGAGGACCGTGCGCGGGTTGACCTTGCCGAGACTGGAATTGAACTTCGTCTTCGCAGTACCGTCGGGATTTAACAGGCTCGGACCGAAATAGAACGCCTGGCGCGGATAGTTCGACAGGATCTCGTCGTAGTCGATCGTGTCGAGCACGCAGTCGTACACGCGCATCGAACCGTCGCTAAAGAGCACGCAAAGATCGCGCGTGAACTTCGTCTGCTTTGAGCCGTCCTTCGGATAAAGCTGCGCGCCGTTGCGGATCACGATCCCGTCCTCGATCTTGCCGGAATTGAAGTTATCGCCGTTCGTTGAAACGATCGCGTCGATCTGTGCTGCATAGAACTGCGTATTTTGGTTGTGGTGGTACGAAATGCTGTAATTCGTTTTGAAGCAGTTCGCATCGCGCACGTAGATGTCGGCGACCTGGTATTCGAGCTTGCCGTTCTGATAATGACAGATGTCGACCGCCGCGTTCTTTCCGCTGTACGTGTATACGAGCGCCTTTTCGGTGCCGTCGGAGAGCGTTTCGATGACGTTGGACTTGTCATATGATTGTTCGGTCGGCGTTTCGGAGAACTTCTCCGGGAACTTCTCGGAAAGCGGTATAACGACGGGTTCCTTCGTCGGCACGGGGGTAAAGAGCGCAGGTTCCGGTTCGTTGTTCGTCGGTTCGTCGTCCGTCGGTTCGTAATCCGTGACGGGGATCGGCGTCTGCGGATCGACGGAAACAGGCGTCGGCAGGGTATATTCCTCGATCGTGTTCAGATCGACCAGCGAGGTCGTGCAGGTCTTCATGTAAAGCGTCAGCGACAGCGCGGCAAACAGAATGAGGTCGCAGAGGATGATCAGCATCATGCGCGTCTTGTTGAAATGCCGGTTTTTGAACGCGCCGCAGATCCGGAGAAAATCGAACAGCAACACGGACAGCACGAACAGGATCGGAATGACGATCGGGAGCCACGGCATGTTCGCGTAGATGAACGAATGCGGGTTGTAGTATTCGAGCAGATGAAACAGGATATAAACGGCGGAGAATACGATCCCGAGATTCAGAAACAGGACGGCGATCAAAGTGATCACCGCCTGTACGGTTTTTGAAAGAACGAGACGCTTTTCGGACATGGTTTTACGATTGCTTTTTGCCGCGGAACACAAAGATGCGCTGCAGCGCAAATGAGACAGGATAGCAGATCAGCTGCGCAAGGATGTTCGCAAGCCATGCGGGCACGCCCAGATGCGTGAACAACTCGATGAACAGCCAGTTCAGAAGCAAAACCGAAACAGCCGTCAACGCATACTTCAGAATGTTATTTTCCTTACGCGAGCTGTCAAATACGAATCGCCGGTTCAGCAGATAATTGCAGAAGCCGGAGATCACACGCGCCAGCACGAGCGATACCATCCGGAGAATGGATCCGCCGCCGACAAATACGATCGGATTCAGGGCAAGCAGGGTTTCCGCCCATTTTTCGGAGACCTCGCGACGGAAGGAGAACATTTCCTTCGCAACGGAGAATCCGCCGAACGCGGCGACGACGCCGTAAAAAATGAGGCAGAAGCTCAAAAAGTCGATCAGAAAGCTCAGAAACGAGGTCGACATGAATTTCAGGAACGTAGGCCCGAGAAACTTGAAGATGACCTTATAGATCTTCGCGGAATCGCGCAGCGTGTCGAAATGAGACGAGCTGTTATCGTCGATATAGACCGTTTCGATCGGGACTTCCAGAACGCACGCACCCTTCGAACTGCAGTGCAGAAGCTGATGAATCTCATATTCGTACCGATCGCCGTGCAGGTCGAGCATTTCGGGAATGCGGCTTGCGGAAAACGCGCGCAGACCCGTCTGCGTATCGTATACGCGGCTGCCTGTCGTCAGGTGGAATACCCCGCGGGTGATGCTGTTTCCGATACGGCTGCGGATCGGGACCTTTCCCTGAAAACGGCGCGAGCCGGTCACCAGAAGATCGGGATGCTTCTCAAAGGCTTCGCAGACGTTGAGGCAGTCCTTCAAAAGATGCTGCCCGTCCGCGTCGACGGTCAGAACGCCTTCATCGGCAGGAAAGTGATCTTTGATATATGCGAACGCGGTTTTTAAAGCGGCGCCCTTGCCGCGATTCTTCTCATGCTCGAGCAGCGTGACGCGCGAATAACTCCTGACCGTCTCAAATACGGGACGGCAGGAATCGCTGCTGCCGTCGTTGACGACGACGATCGGGAAAGTCGTCTGCTCGGTGAATTCTTTGAGTACGCCGATGAGTTTTTCATCCGGTTCGTACGCAGGAATGACAATGATCATGTATAATCCTCCATATTAGTTCACATTACATTATAGCACAATTCCTCCGAAAGAAAAGACTTTTTTGCATCCAATTCAAAGGAAGCGGAGTATTATTTCATGAATGGAAATGAATTTCGTTGTTTTTGTAAAATGTTCGTAACGAATTCTCCATATCGTAGCATTTTTGAATTCAGGAGAGTATGATTAAGAAAAAGCTCCGAAAGGATCGTTTGAAATGACAACCAAGAAAAAGATCATCCTGTTTGCTTCCATCGCCGGCTGTGCTGTGCTGCTCGGCGTCATTGCGGCATTGATCTTCAGCTCGCTCGGAACAGGAACGGCTTTCCAAAACGGCGGGACGTGCGCGGCAAAGGAAGACCGCAGCAGCGAAGCGGCATTGTCGGAGACGGAGGATACGCAGATCATCATCGTTTCGCCGGACGATCCGGAGACAACGCCGGAGGAAACTCTGCCTGCGGGAACACCGGTTGCCGGAACAACACCGGCGCCGACGGCAACGCCTTCGCCGACGGTCGATCCGTATGAGGAACTGCTGGAGAAAGCGGATCCGCAGATGATGAAGGACATTGTCAATATCCTTCTGATCGGCGTCGACTATTCCACCGAGCGTGAAACGTGGAACGGCAAGAAGGAATGGCATTCCGACGTTATGATGATCCTTGCGGTCAATTTTGCGGAAAACCGCGCCGACCTGATCTCGCTTCCGAGAGATACATACGCAAGCATCCCGGGCGTCAAGGGTATCTATAAGCTGAACGCGTCTTTAAACTGCGGCGGCGGTCTATATAACGCGGACGGTTCCGAGAACCCGAAGGGACTTGAAAAGGTATGCGAGGCGGCGGAGTGGATGCTCGGCGGCGATATCCCGGTAGACTATTACTATGCCGTTACCATGACGTCCCTGAAAGACCTCGTCGATCTCTGCGGCGGACTCGATTATGATATGGATATCAAATTCCATATTCAGGGCAGGTACTATGAAAAGGGACTGCAGCACATCGACGGGCAGGGATTCTTGGATTACTGCCGCGTCCGCAAAGCGGAAAACGGCCTTTCCGTGAGTGAAACGACCGACGCAAGACGCGTCGACCGTCAGAAACGTATGCTGATCGCGATGTTCAGGCAAATGAAGGCCGATCAGATGATCACCAAGATCCCCGAGATCGTCGATACGTTCGACGGCGATCTGTTCACCAACTGTACATTTGCGCAGACGGCTTCGCTTGCCGCGTTTGCCTATAACCTTGATCCGGAGAACATCGGCATGTATTCGATGAGCGGCACGCTCACGTCCCTGTTCCAATGGAACTTCTGCTTCACGAATCAGGCAAATCGCGTGGACATTATCAACAAAGTCTATCACCAGAAGGTCAAGCAGTATTCGCAGTACACACTGCAGTACGGACGCTATCGCTGGTGCGATCTGCTTTATACGCATTATAAGGAGCTGCTCGATCCGCTCACCAAGTATGTGCAGAAGCAGATCGACGAGGATGATCTGATCCCGGAGGAAACGCCGGAGCCGAGCGAATCGCCGACGGATGAAACGCCGCCTCCGACCGATACGCCCGCACCGGATCCGACCGATCCGCCGGAGCCGGATCCCACCGATACGCCCGCACCGGATCCCACCGATCCGCCGGAGCCGGATCCGACCGAACCGGACGATTCCGGGAACGGGGGAGCATTGAATGATTTCGCTTCGCGCGGCGTGGTTTATGCGACGAACGGAGAGGGACGGATGTATTCGGCGGAAGACCGCGATCTGTTCGAACAGTATAAGACGTGCATCAAGGAGCTGGAAGAGATCCGTACGGAGGCGAACAAGGAAGCGAAAAAGGCACGGAACGGCAAGAGCAACGACCTGACCAATAAGTCACAACAGTATCTCAAGAAGCTGGAAGAGGTGCAGACGCTTGCGATCAAGGTAGCAAAGACCTTCGATTACACCAAGGTCAAGAACATTACAACGCCGTTTGCACCGACAGGATCGGGCTGGGGCAATTCTCCCTGGGCATACAATTACGGGAAGAATAAGAAATTCAACGAAGTTATCGTGGATTTCAACTAAAAACATATTGACAAATATCAAAACAGATGCTAAAATGATTTCGATGAATATCGAAATGAAAGGAGGCGTCTGTTTTGAAGGTTTTGGAACGGTACAATTCTGCGCTTGCGGAAGAAGCAAAGCGTGAAACGGCGCTTGCCGCGGAAGCGGCGAAGAAGGGCGATGCGCGTACGCAGTCGATCCATCTGATGAAAGCGAGCATGCTCGGCGATATGCTGAAGGTGCTCGGACGTGTGGAGCATGAAGGCAAACGCCCGAACGCGCTCGAAACGCTCATCGGATCCTTCTCCGAGGAAGCGGAATGGCAGCGCAAGCTTGGCGATTACGACGCGTCGGACCGCGCGGAGCAGAAAGCGATCACAGTGCAGTTTGCGCTGGACGCATTGCGGGAGGCGGAACGGAATGGAGAATGAAACGCTGAACCTGCTGAAATCGATCGCAGACGAGACGCGGCTTCGCATTCTGCGCGCGCTTGACGAAAAGGACAGCTATGCCGAGCTTCTGGCGGAGCGGCTGAACTTGTCGCAGGCGACAGTTTCTTTTCACATGAAGAAGCTGATGCAGACAGGACTTGTCGACGCAAGGCGGGAGCAGTATTATACGGTCTATTCGCTGCGCCGCGAAGTGTTCACGCACACGCTCGAGGAGCTGATCTTCCGCAAGGACCGCGGAGAAACGGCGGAAGCGCTGCGCGAGGAGCAGTATCGGCGCAAGGTGCTGAAAAGCTTTATGCCGAACGGTTTCTGCGAACAAATGCCGGCGCAGCTCAAGAAGCGCATGATCGTCTATCGTGAGATCTTTTCACGCTTCGAGCCGGGACGCACATATACCGAGAAAGAGGTCAACGCGATCATCTCCGAGGTGCATCCGGATTACTGCACGGTGCGCAGGGGCTTCATCGGGATGGGGTGGATGGAACGAAGCAACGGCATCTATACGGTGAACAAGGACCCGGATTATGACCGCTACACGGATATCAACGGCTGAAAGGAGCGCGAAATGAATGAATCGACCGATTACGGGCTGCTGAACTCGCAGACCGATGAACGCTACGGCGCGCGCCGTTACGGACGCTTCGGCACGATGGCAAAGAACGGATGCGGGATCATTGCGCTGTACAACATTGAGCGCGCGGCCGACGACAGAACGCGGTTCGAGCCGTTCTATGCCGCCCGGAAGCAGATCAAGACCAATTTCTTCGGGCTTCTGGGAACGCGTCCGTCTTCGGTTACGAAGAACCTGCAAAGGAGGGGCTTCGATGTAACGTCATTCCGTCCGAAGCAGGCAAACAGCACTGAGCCGTTCGACGGTGTGATCGTGCTTGCGTGGTACTGGTTCGGCGCGCACTACGTTGCGGGGATCGCAAACCGCGACGGGACGTATACCTTCTACAACCACTTCACGAAGCCCGCGGCGATGACGCTTTCGGCGTTTCTGGACAATCAGCGGTCGAACAGACAACATCCTGTCAGGATCTGGGGCATACGATTCCCGAAAAAAGAAGAACGGTAACAACGACAAAACGCGGTCAATGCGACCGCGTTTTTCTATGCTTTTTTATGTTACCCCCGTAAGGCCCGGATCATTTCGGCGGGATCGTCGGCCTTGAACACAGCGCTTCCGGCAACGAGCACGTCCGCACCCGCTTCGATGCATAGCTTTGCAGTGTCCGGGTTGACGCCGCCGTCGACCTCGATGAGCGTAGGAAGTCCGCGCGCTTCGATCTCCGCTTTCAACGCGCGGATCTTATTGAGCGTTTCCGGAATGAACGACTGTCCGCCGAAGCCGGGATTGACGCTCATCAGAAGAACGAGATCGCATTCCTGCAGAAGGTGAACGCACGCGCTGATCGGCGTTGCGGGATTCAGAACAACGCCGGCTTTCATACCCGCGGCATGGATCGCCTGCAGCGCGCGGTGCAGGTGGCGTTCCGCGGATTCCGCATGGATCGTCAAAATATCCGCGCCGGCCTTTTTGAACGGTTCGATCCAGTCAGAAGGATGCTCGACCATCAGATGTACGTCGATCGGAAGATCCGTCAGCGGCCGCAGCGCCTTGCACATATCCGGCCCGAAGGTGATGTTCGGGACAAAATTGCCGTCCATCACGTCGAAATGGACCCAGTCTGCGCCCTGCGCGGACAGCCCGGAAACGGCTTCGCCCATTGCGGCAAAGTTTGCGGAAAGGATCGAAGGCGCGATCTTAATCATAACGGTGTTTCCTCCTCATCTGATAATCCAATGCGATCTCACAGTATCGCTCGTATCGTTCCTGCGTCAGTTCGCCGGTCAAAAGCAGCGGTTTGACGCCGCAGTCCGGTTCGCTGATATGCATGCAGCCGGGGAAGCGGCAGGGGGACGCGTGTAAAAATTCGGGATAGCAGGCGTCCAGTTCGTCCTGTTCGAGGCACTCCGTTTCATACATGGAGAATCCCGGCGTGTCGAGCACCGCGCCGTTTTCGTAAGGCCAGAGCTCCGCGTGGCGTGTCGTATGCCGCCCGCGATCCGTTTTTCTTGACAGCCCGCCGGTTTCAAGGTGCAGCTCGGGGATCAGCGCGTTCAGAAGCGAAGACTTCCCGACGGCGGACTGCCCCGCAAAACAGCTTACCTTTCCGCGCATCCGCTCCCGCAGCGCGTCCAGACCTTCGCCGGTCTCGGCGCTCAACAACAGTACGGGAAACGCATGATACTCCGTCCGGAACCGGTTCACGATCCCTTCGTCCGCCGTATCGAGCTTGTTCAGCACGGGGATCGGTTCGACGCCTGTTCGCTTGGCGGAAATGATCATCCGATCGACGAGCAGCCAGTCCGGCTCCGGTACGGATGCGGAGACCACGATCAGAAGCTGATCGACGTTCGCGACAGGCGGGCGGACGAGCAGATTCTTACGCGGCAGGATCGCCGTAAGCTGCGCGTATCCCTGCTCCTTGCGTTCGATCAAAACGCGGTCTCCGACGGTCGGGACGACTCCCTCCCTGCGGAATACACCGCGCGCCTTCGAGGTCACGATCTCGCCGGATTCCGTCAGCACTTCATAGAAGCTGCCGATCCCTTTCAAAAGCAGTCCCGGTTCCGTCATTTTGCAAAGGAGACGGATTGCGGCGAGGACTGCGCGATCCCGTTCACGTAAAGGTACATATTCCGCGTGACCGGCTCATACCAGTACACGGTCGCCGTTTCAAGAACGTCCGGCTTGATCTCACTCTGCCGCACGCGCGAATGCAGGATCACGCGGTACGGGATCTCCTCGAACGTGGCGGTCTCAAAACCGATCTCCACGAGCAAAGCTGTCTCATCTTCCGCAAACGTCAGAGGGAAGGAAATATCCGCTTTGCACGAGCCGAGCGTGCTTCTGAAAACAAGGAGACGGATCTCCGTATTGCGAGGATAGGACCTGAGGGTCAGCCGCGGTTCGCGGGAGGGCTCGGGCGTCGGCGTGGGTTCCGGCGTAGGCGAAGACGTCGGCGTCGGTTCCGGCGTCGGTGTGCCGTCGTTTTGTGCAACGGTATCGACCGGCGGCGTCGCGGATGGTTCCGCATAGATCGTGTCCGTATCGCCGTTCGGTGTCGGCGTCGGTGTCGGTTCCGGCGTCGGCGTTTCCGGTTCAGGCGTCGCAGGTTCGGGCGTCGGAACAGGCGTGGGCGAGGGCGTCGGCGCTTCAAACAGCAGTTCCGATTCAATCGCGGGGATCTCGATTGCAACGACGGTGTTCGTGCGGGAATACCGCTCAGCGTCGTCGGTAAATTCTACGGACAGATTCGTAAAGCCGTAGGTCTCGTACAGAATGCGCAGCGCGTCGTCCAGCGGATAGCCGATCAGCTCGGGCACGGCCAGATTGACTGTGACGACTTCTTCGTCCGAGACGGTATCCTCCGGCGCTGCGGTCCCGGATGCGGAAGCGGAGACGGCGGCCTGCGGTTCGTTTTCCCGCGGAGCGGGCGTCCGGCAGGAGGTGGCGTAGATCAGCACAAAGATCCCAATCAGCAGGATCGGCAGAAACACGCATGCGGCGATCAGAATGTAGATCGACGGACGCGAAGTGTTCTTTGCACCCTTGTCGTTGGGATCGTTGACGAACGTCCCGTTCGGATCGGAAAGCGAACGGACGAGATCGGAACGCATGTCGCGTGCCGCTTTGTATCGCTTTTCCGGATCCTTTTCAAGCGCTTTCAAAACGATATCGTTCAGCGAACGCGGCAGGTCCGGAACGATCTGGATGGGCGGGACGGGCTTTTCCTGCAGATGCATGAGAGCGACGGTCACGGTCGAATCCGCTTCAAACGGAACTGTGCCGGTCAGCATTTCATAGAGACAGACGCCGACGGAATACAGATCGCTCTGTTCGGTCGCGACGGAGCCCTTTGCCTGTTCCGGCGAAATATAATGCACAGATCCGAGGACTTTGTTGCCGGAGAAGGTGATCGTCGACGCCTTCGCCTCGCGCGCAATGCCGAAGTCCGCAAGCTTGACGCGGCCCTTGTCGGTCACGATCACGTTCTGCGGTTTGACGTCGCGATGGATGATGCCGTGCGCATGCGCCGCGGAAAGAGCGTCGAGGATCTGACAGGTGATGCCGATCGCGGTACGCACGGGCAGCGCGCCGTTCGAGGATATCAGATCCTTCAGCGTGCGCCCTTCCACGTATTCCATCACGAGGTAGGGGAGGCCGTCATACGTTCCTGCGCCGTACGCGCGCACGATGTTTTCGTGCGAGAGCGTCAGGATCGCGTTCGCCTCGAGAGAGAACCGACGCAAAAACTCCGCGTCGCTCTTGTATTCGTCCTTGAGCATCTTGACGGCGACGGTTTTGCGGTTTGTCATATTGACCGCTTTATAGACTTGCGCCATGCCGCCGCTGCCGATCAGCTCAACGATCCTGTATTTTCGTTCGAGGATCGTTCCGATCATGCGTTGCCTCCGTCGTTTGCGGCGAGCACCACCGTGATATTGTCGCGGCTTCCCGCGGTCAGCGCACGCTGAATGAGCGCCGTGCAGGTCGCGTCAAGATCGGTGCAGTTACGAAGATACGCCGACATCTCCGCGTCGTCCAGAACGCCGCAGAGCCCGTCGGAGCAGAGAAGCAGTATGTCGTTCGGTTTCCATTCGCAGCAGAACACATCGGCGACCACGCGCAGCTCGGTGCCGATCGCGCGCGTGATGAGATTGCGCCGCGGATGCGTCTTGGCTTCCTCGGGCGTGATCGCGCCGCGGCGAACGAGCTCCGCGACGAACGAATGGTCGTGCGTGACCTGCCGGAGCGTTTTGCCGTCGAAATGATAGAGGCGGGAATCGCCGATGTTCGCGGCGACGAACCGGTCCGGTTCCAGGATCGCGGCGACGAGCGTACAGCCCATGCCGTACATATCGTCGTTCAGAGACGCGTGTGTATACACGGCGGCGTTCGCTTCGGCGAATGCGCCGGACAGCGCCGCTTCCGGATCCGAGGCATTCGAAAGGAGCCGCGTTTCAAGCGTTTCCACGGCAAGCTGACTTGCGATCTCGCCCGCCTGATGCCCGCCCATACCGTCGGACACGGCGACCGCATCCAGCGTATCGGTATGCAGAAGCATAAAGTTATCTTCGTTCTGCTTTCTGAGACCCGTTTCCGTCTTACCTGCGAATTTCATTGAGAACCCTCCTTCGTAATTGCCCGCACGCGCCTTCGATATCGGCGCCCATTTCTCTCCGCACCGTCGCGGAAATGTGCCGTGCTTCGAGCCATTCACGGAATCGGTGCGCATATGTTCTCGTCACGCCGTCCAGTCCGCGTTCCTTGACCGGATTCAGCGGGATCAGATTGACGTGACACAATAATCCTTTCAGCCTGGCGGCAAGCGCGTCGGCGTCCGCCTCGGAATCGTTCTTTCCGCCGATCAGCGCATATTCGAACACCACGCGCCGCCCGGTCCTTTCGGCATAAGCCTTAGCCGCTTCCAGCACCTGCTCGATCGGATACGCCTTGTTGATCGGCATCAGCTCGGACCGCACTTCATTCGAATGTGCGTGGAGCGAGATCGAAAGCGTCACGTGCGGCGCGTCTTCTATAAGACGATAGATCTTCGGCACGATCCCGCAGGTGGACAGCGAAATGTTCCGTGCGGAAATGTTCGGTCCCTGTTCGCTCGTTACGCGGCGAAGAAACGTCACGACGTTGTCGTAATTGTCGAGCGGTTCGCCGCTGCCCATCAGTACGATGTTCGTGACCGTCCGCGGTTTGCCGTCCGCGGGCGGTTCATCGCGCTCGATCTCAGCGAGGAAGGAGAGCATTTCGCCCGGTCGCAGCGAGCGCACGCAGCCTTCGAGCGTGCTCGCGCAGAATTTGCAGCCCATGTTGCAGCCGACCTGCGTAGAAAGGCACACCGTATTCCCGTAGGAATAGCGCATCAAAACGCCTTCGACGAGATTGCCGTCCTCGAGCGCAAAAAGATATTTGACCGTGCCGTCCTTTGCGGACACGCGCTTATCATAGATCGTCGCGCCGCCGAACGGGATCGTTTCGAGTTTCGCGCGCAGATCCTTCGGAAGATTCGTCATTTCCTGCGGGCGAATACCCTTATGAAGCCATTCCATGACCTGTCCGATGCGGAACTTCGGTACGCCGAATGCGCCGACGGCGTCGGCGATCTCCGTATCGGTCATGTCCATCCAGTACATCGGTTCAGCTCCTTCTCATTCTTGCGTAATAGAATCCGTCCGTGCCGTCGCGCGTCGGCAAAAGCTGCCGCTCCTCTTCGAGCGTATAATCGGGATGCGACGCGAGGAACGCGCGGACGCGTTCTTCGTTTTCCCGCCGGGAGATCGTGCAGGTCGCGTAGACGAGCACGCCCATGGGCTTTACGCAGCGGCAGCAGGCGGAGAGGATCGCATCCTGCGCCTCTGTGAGCGCGATTACGGCATTTTCGTCCTTGTGCAGGCGAACGTCCGGCTTTTCACTCAAAAGCCCGAATCCGCTGCAGGGAACGTCCAAAAGCACCGCATCGAACGCGTCCTCGAACGCCGGATCGAATACAGCCGCGTCACGGCAATCCGTTTGCGCCGTAATGTGCAGACGAGCAAATGCCTTGTCCATCAGTTCCTTCCTGTGCGGATGCAGTTCCCAAGCGGTGATCTTCGCCGTGTTTTCCGACAGCGAAGCAATGTATGCGCTCTTTCCGCCCGGCGCGGCGCACGCGTCCAGTATGGTTTTACCGTGCACGTCGCCCAGAGCACGGCAGATCAGCATCGCACCTTCGCCCTGCACGGCGAGCTTGCCGGAGGTAAACAACGGATCGTGCGCGAGATCGAACCCCTCGATTAGACGCAGCCCGTTCGGATCGTGCGAACAGGGGACGGATGCGACCGGCAGCGCTTTTCGCAGCTCCTCCGTTGTGAAAGGATACTGCGCACGGATGACGGTTCCGAGCGGCGGATGCGAAAGAAGCGCCTCCGTTTCCGCTTCGCCGTATGCATCGATCCACTCCGCGACGAGAAACGCCGAAACGCCGTAATAGATCGAAAGCCGTTCGACGGGCTTTTTGGGAAGCGGGGGAAGGGCGTTGCGTTCGCGGTCGAGCCGACGCAGGACCGCGTTCACAAGCCTGCAGCTGTCCTTTTTTCCGATCGACCGGCAGAGTTTGACCGCCTCGTCGATCGCAGCGTGCGCAGGCGTGTCGAGGAACAGCAGTTCCGTCCCCGTCATGCGCAGAATATTCCGGACCGCGCGTTTCTGCCGTTTGCAGAAGTGCGCGAAAACATAATCGAGGTACGAAGCGCGCGCGATCGTCTCGTTCACCAGCGCGTAGAGGTACGGAACGTCCTTCGGCTCGACCGCGGACGCCGCTTCTTTCAGCGCAAGGTTTGCGTATGCGCCGTCCTCCAGAATGCAGACGAGCGTTTCGAGCGCGGCGCGCCGTACGTTCAGCATACCGTTTTCCCGTCCAGCGGGCATCCGCGTAAGAACGTCCCGGCGTCCATGCGCTTTTTGCCGCTTGCCTGCAGCGCAACGATCTCCAAAGCACTGTCGCCGCAGACAAGATACAGCTTGCCGTTCCGTTCGCAAAGCGTTCCGGGCGCGACGGAAAACGTCTCGTCCGTGCGTTTCGTTTCAAAGATCTTCAGCGGCTGTCCGTCGAGCAGAACGAACGCGCACGGCCACGGGTTCGTGCCGCGCACGAGGTCGTGCACCGCCTTTGCGGTCCGCATACAGTCGATATGTCCGTCCTCTTTGGTCAGCATATGGCAGACCGTCGCTTGCTCGGGGTCCTGCGGAACGCGGACGAGCATGCCGGCTTCAAGCATATCAAGCGTTTTATTCAGAAGTTCCGCGCCGAGCACGGCAAGGCGGTCGGAAAGCTCCCCGTATGTTTCGTCCGGATCGATCGGCGTGACCGTTTTCAGCAGCATGTCGCCGGTGTCCATGCCGATCTCGGTCATCATGGTCGTGACGCCCGTTTCGGATTCACCCGCGATGATCGCGCTCTGGATCGGCGACGCGCCGCGGTACTTCGGCAGCAGAGAGCCATGCACGTTGATCGTGCCGAGCCGCGGGATCGCAAGATTCTTCGAGGACAAAAGTTGCCCGAACGCCGCCGTCACCATGAGGTCCGGCGCGAACGCTTCGAGCGCTTCGCGTCCCTCCGACGAGCGGATCTTCTCAAACTGGTATACCGGAATGCCGTGGCTTTCCGCAAGCACCTTGACCGGCGGCGGGGTAAGGATCGCCTTGCGTCCGACGGGACGGTCCGGCTGCGTGAATACGGCAAGCGTATCCCCGCGGCGGATCAGCGCCTCGAGGGACGGCAGAGCAAATACCGGCGTGCCAAGAAAAGCGATGCGCATGCGTTACTCCTTGAAATCTTCGGGCGGTTCGGTCACAAGGCGCAGATACACCTTGCCGTCGAGATGATCCGTCTCATGAAAGACGGCGCGCGCAAAGAGTCCTTCGCCCTCGTATTCGTACAGATCGCCGTGACGGTCGTACGCTTCCACCTTGACCCAGTTCGGACGCACGACATAGCCGCTTTCGCCGGGGAAGGACAGACATCCCTCGATGCCGCCCTGCTCGCCGGATGAATCGAGGATCACTGGGTTGACCAACTCCACGGGTCCTTCGCCCACGTCGATGACGCAGATGCGGCGCAGGATGCCGATCTGCGGCGCGGCAAGACCGACGCCGTCCGCGTCGTTCATCGTTTCGATCATATCGTCGATCAGCTCGGAGAGCTTTGCGTCGAACTTTTTGACGTCCTTGCACACTTTGTACAATACGGGATCGTCGTTTTTACGAATGATTCGTTTCGCCATATGCTGCCTCCATTTCAAATATTTATTATACATTTTTTATTGACCTTTGTAAACAAAATCGGTAAAATATCATAGAAAACAAGTGATTCAACCGGACGTAGAGAGCAAAAACGGACGATTCAACCGAACGTGGAGAGAGAATTCCGGCAACTCAACCGACAGGGTAGAGAGATTTTGCGAAATTCAACCGACAGTAGGTGGAAAACATAATCCGCAGATGCTATGATTCAGCCATCGAAAGAAGGAGGAAACTTTCATGGAAAACAAAGAAACGCTCGGCAAGCGCATTGCCATGTTGAGAAAAGAAAAGGGACTCACTCAGGAACAATTAGCCGAAAAGGTCGGCGTCTCCGCGCAGGCGGTCAGTAAATGGGAAAACGACGTCAGCTGCCCGGACATCACGCTGCTGCCGCTGCTTGCGGACATCCTCGGCGTCACGGTCGACGAACTCTTGGGCGTCAAGCCGATCGAGCCGCACGTCATTATCTTAGATAAAGATGAAACGCCCAAAGAGGAAGCAAAGAAGAACCGTTCGTTTTCCTGGGAATGGAACAAGCACAAGAAGTCTGCAAGATGGGGTACGATCTCGTTCTGCATCGGCGCGATCCTCGTCTGCCTGTTCTTCCTGCTCCACAGTTTCGGAATGTTCCCGTATTCGCCGTTCGCGTTCGACGGGGATCTGGTCCTCAAAGGATGGAACTACGTCTGGCCGCTGCTCGTCTTCACGCTCGGTCTGAGCTCCGTTATCGAACATCCGGCGTTCGGCGGCGTGATGATGGCGTTCGGCGGCTATGAATTCGTCCGTCGTGTGCTGCTCGGTTATCAGATCGCAACGCTTCCCGCGATTCCCTGGTACGTGATTCTTCTTGCGATGGCGATCGTCGTGCTGCTGCTCGTTCTGATCGGCAAAAAGCATCTCATCTGCAAAGTCAAGAAGGATGACGAAAACACGGACCATACGCCTGTTCTCGACGTCACGCAGGACGACAACTACCTCGACGCGGACATGAGCTTCGGTTCCGGCGTCATCACCTACGACGGCGATACGCTGCGCGGCGGCAGCATCGACATGAACTTCGGCGATTACAAGGTCGATCTCCGCAGGGTCAGGACGTTCACGGACAACTGCCTCCTTGAAATCGATCAGAACTTCGGAAGCCTGACGATCTTCATGCCGCAGCACGTGCGTCTCGTGAAGAGCTCCGACACGTCGTTCGGTTCCTTCGCAACCTACGGCGAACCGAGCCCGGACGCAACGCAGTCGATCATCATCCGCGCCGACGTGAACTTCGGCACGCTGCAGGTCAAGTACGAATAACAAAGAAACAAAAACCGGTCGGGAAAAGCTCCCGGCCGGTTTTGTATGTTGTCTTATTTCAGCGCTTCCTTCATCGCGTCCTCTTCATACTGATGCATGTAGAGGTCATAGTAGTATCCGTGCTTTTCAAGCAGCGTTTCATGATTGCCTTCCTCGACGATCGCGCCGGCGCGGATCACGAGGATGCGGTCGGCGTTGCAGATCGTGGAAAGACGGTGCGCGACGACGATGCTCGTGCGGCCCTTGAGAACCTCGGTGATCGCGCTCTGGATCAACTGCTCGGTCTCGGTGTCGATCGAGCTCGTCGCTTCGTCGAGCACGAAGATCTGCGGGTTCGCGAGGATCACGCGCGCAAAGGAGATCAGCTGCTTCTGCCCGGTGGACAGGCGTACGCCGCCTTCGCCGACCTCAGTGTCATAGCCCTTCTGCTGCCGTTCGATGAACTCGTCCGCATGGACCATTGCCGCGGCGCGCCGTACGCTTTCCTCGTCCGCATCGGGACAGCCGAAACGGATATTGTCGCGGATCGTGCCGGAAAACAGATGAGGACTCTGCAGAACATAGCCCAGAGAGGATTGCAGCCAAAGCTGCGAGCGTTCGCGGTAGTCTTTGCCGTCGATCAGGATGCGTCCCTGTTTCGGCTCATAGAAGCGGCAGATCAGGTTGACGATCGTGGATTTGCCCGCGCCGGTTTCGCCGACCAGCGCGATCGTTTCGCCCGCACGGATATGCAGGTTGAAATCGCGAAGCAGCGGTTCGGATTCCTTATAGCAGAAATCGACATGATCGAACACGACGTCGCCTTCGATCGGTTCCCAGTTTTCGCGCTTCGGATCCATTGCCGTGCCGTACTTTGCTTCCGCTTCCGGCGTGTCACTGACCTCGGATTCCGTATCGAGCAGGGAGAGGACGCGTTCGGCGCTTGCCTGCGCGCTCTGCATGTCGGCAAAGATGCCCGCAAGCTGCTGGATCGGGTCAAACAGGCTCGAAGCGTAGTTGATGAACGAAACGAGCGTACCGGCGGTGATCACGCCGAGAAAGGTCTCCGCACCGCCGAGGGTCGCCTTGACGCCCGCGCCGCCGAAGATCAGCGCAAGCGCGGTCCCGACCGCGCCGAGAGAAACGACGAGCGGGAAGAACGTCGCGGACAGCACGGAAGCTTTCACACTTGCCTTGCGCATATCGGTCGTGATTGCTTCGAATTCCACCGCGTTCTGTTCTTCTCGGACGAGCGTCTTCGTCGTCATGGCGCCCATGATTCCTTCGTTGAACGCGCTCGTGATGCGGGAATTGTGCTTTCTCGACACGCGCTGATAACGGAGGATTTTTTTCTGAAGATATAAGCTGACGACCGCAAGCGGCGGAATGACCGCAAGCACGATGAGCGCCAGCTTCCGGTTGAACCAGAACATGGCCCCGAAGCAGAACAACGTATAGAATCCGCACCACAAAAAGTCTGTAATGCTCCACGCGATCATATCGGAAAGCCTTGCGACGTCGCTGACCATACGCGCCATGAGGTAACCCGCGGAGGTTTTGTCATAGAACGAGAACGACAGCGTCTGCAGCTTCAGATACGCCTCCTGCCGGATCGCGTAGGAGATCGCCATTTCCATCTCGCCGGAGCGTCCGATGAACCGCGTGGTGCAGAAGCCCTGCAGCACGACGAGCGCAACGTAGATCCCGAAGAACAGCCAGAGCCCGTCGGTGGTAGGCGCAGCGTCCGGGCGGACAAAATGATCGATCGCAAACCGCGTCAGAATGGGATAGAGCGCGTCGATGACCGCGACGATCAGCATGCTCAGAAGAATGCGGAGGAACAGCGCACGGTTGCGCATCGCGTAACCGAACAGCCGCTTCCACAGTTTTACGTCGACCTTTTCTTCCCGGTCGATCTCGGCTTCGTAATCGTAACTCATGCGTTTTCGCCTCCTTCCGCATGATAATCCTGGATCTCGGCAATGCGCCGGTACAGGCCCTCCTCATGGAGCAACTCATCATGCGTGCCCTGCTGCACGAGCTTGCCGTGATCGAGCACGAGGATCCGGTCCGCTTCCCTGAGCGTCGTGATGCGGTGCGAGATGATGAACAGGATCCCGTCGCCGTGATGACGGCGCAGCGCGTCGCGGATCTTCGCGTCGGTCTCGGTATCGACCGCGCTCATGGAATCGTCGAAAATCATGATCGGCGCCTTTTGCATCAGCGCACGTGCGATCGCAACGCGCTGCTGCTGTCCGCCGGAAAGCGTGACGCCGCGTTCGCCGACGACCGTGTCATAGCCGTCCGCAAACTTTTCGATGACGTCGTGCACCGCTGCCTCCCGCGCCGCTTCAAAAAGCTCGGCTTCGGTCGCGTCCGGCGTGGTCAGCATGATGTTCTCGCGGATCGTACGCGAATACAGGAATGGTTCCTGCAGCACGATCGCGATGCTTCTGCGCAAGAGTGCGTGATCAATGTCGTTGATCGGCGTCCAGTTGATCGTGATCTCGCCGCCGGTGACAGGATAGAGCCGCTGCAGAAGCTGCACGAGCGAGCTCTTTCCGCTGCCGGTGCTGCCTAAGATTCCGATCGTCTGTCCCGCCTTTGCCGTAAAGCTGATGCCGTCCAGCACGTCGTTCGGCGCATCATAGCCGAACGTGACGTCGGTGAACGTGATGTCGCCCATCAGATCGCAGTCCGACAGCGCTTTTCCGGGTTCGGTCTCGTTGTCCGCCTCCATGATCTCATTCAGACGGTCGAGGGATACGGTCGCCTTGCCCATGTCGGCGAGCACACGACCGAGCTGACGCACGGGCCAGGTCAGACGGCTCGTCAGCGCAAGGAACAGATAGATGTCGCCGAGCGAAAAGCTGCCGTCTGTCCTGACGTAAAACAGCACGCCGAACACGAGCGAAAGCGCGATCTGAATGTATCCGATCGCGTCCGAACTGCCCCAGTAGAGCCCGAGCAGGTTCACGAGACGGATGTTCTTTTTGCGGAAATCATCGTTCAGCCGCGTGAACTTGTCGTATTCCGCGCGCTGCTGCCCGAACGCGCGCACAACACGCACACCGGTCAGGTTTTCCTGCACGGCGGTCGAAAGCGCGCCTTCCGCCTCGTCGACCTCGGTGAAATACTTACGCACATAGCGGAAGTACAGAAAGCTTGACACGGTCAGGATCGGCATGACGGCCATGGAGATCAGCGCCATTTCCCAACGGATCGCAAACATCAGTGCGGCGGCGACGCCGAACATGACGGCAATGCGTACGATCTCCATCAGCTGGTTCGTGACGAACTTGCGCACGGTGTCCACGTCGGACGTGCAGCGCTGCACGAGATCGCCGGTCGATACGTGCTTGTGATAGTCGTACGGGACGGCGTTCAGCTTGCGGTAGAGCTTGTCGCGCATATTCTTCGCCATGTGCTCCGCGCCTTTCGCGACGTTCCGTCTGCGCAGGAAGATGAACAGACCTTCGAGCACCGTGAACAGGAAGAAGAACGTGCCGCAAAGCCAGTAATTCCGTCCGATCGGATCGAGCGATCTCAGCCATTGAAACAGCGTGTCGGGGATCGAGGGATCCTTGCCCAAAAGGACCCAGTCAAGCGTATAGCTCGTCACGATCGCGGCGCAGTACAGCGACACGATGCCGAGGATCACCTCGATCGCGCCGAGGAAAAAGTACCCGCCCGTACCCTTCATGGAGGGCAGAAACAGCGGTTTATATCGTTTCTTGTTTTTCATATCAGAACATCTCCTGCGGATTGATCTCAAGCTGCGTTTCCTCGCACACGCCGCGGTGCGCGTCATGGAATGCGGACACGGCATCTACGGCGTCCTTGAGCCGTTTTGTGCGAAGCAGCTTGATGAGGATCTGGTATCTTGTATAGCCCGAGATCCGCGCGACCGGCGCTTCCGCCGCAACGAGCAGCAGAAGATCCTGTTTGCCTTCGCTGCCGAGCACGGTCCGGAGCTCCGTTTCCAGCGCCTTTGCGTATTCGAGACAGGCGTGTTCCGCCGTCTGTTCGTCGCGGTCCGCAAAGACCACGCGAAGGAAGAGCGAGAACGGGGGATAGAGCATCTTTTTGCGCTCGGCGATCTCGTAATGGAAGAAGCCGGGATAGTCCTGTGCCTTCGCAAAGCGGATGATCGGGTGATTCGGTTCATAGGTCTGCAGCACGACGCGGCCCGGAAGGTTGTCCCGCCCGGCGCGTCCGGCAACCTGCGTCAGAAGCTGGAACGTGCGTTCCGGCGCGCGGTAGTCCGGAAGGTTCAGCGTCGTGTCCGCGGCGACGATGCCGACCAGCGTGACGTTCGGGAAATCGTGTCCCTTTGCGATCATCTGCGTGCCGATCAGCACCTGCGCTTCTCTGCGCTTGAAAGCCGAAAGAAGCTTTTCGTAGCTGCCCTTTTCGCGCATCGTATCGGTATCCATGCGAAGCGTCCGTACGGCGGGGAAGAGCCGATGCACCGCTTCCTCGACCTGCTCGGTACCGACGCCGAACTGCTTGATAAACGGCTTTTTGCAGTTCGGACATTCCTTCGGAAGCGGTTTCGTTGCTCCGCAGTAGTGACAGCGCGTGCGCGATTCCGTCTTGTGATACGTCATGGAAATGTCGCAGTTGTCGCATTTCAGGACGTATCCGCAGCTGCGGCAGCTGACGAACGTCGCGTATCCACGGCGGTTGATGAACAGCATCGCCTGCTGCCTCGCGGCAAGGCATTCACTGAGGCGTTCCGCGAGCTTATCGGAAAAGATGCTGTTGTTGCCCATCAGAAGCTCGTCGCGCATGTTGACGATCTCGACCGTCGGCAAAGGCCTGCCCGCGACACGGTCCGGCAGTGTCAAAAGCTGATACTTTCCGCTGAGCGCACGGGAATAACTCATCAGCGACGGCGTTGCGCTGCCGAGAACCAGCGCGCCGCCGGAGGTTTTCACACGCCTTGCGGCGATCTCATTTGCGAGATAGCGCGGTTGCGTTTCGCTCTGATAGCTCGATTCGTGCTCCTCGTCGATGATGATGAGCCCGAGCCGTTCCACGGGCGCAAAAACCGCGCTGCGCGCGCCGATGACGATGTCGGCCAGCCCCAGACGGATGCGCCGCCATTCGTCAAAGCGTTCGCCTGCGGAAAGCCTGCTGTGCAGCACCGCGATCCGGTCGCCGAACCGGTCCGTAAACCGTCCGACGGTCTGCGGCGTCAGCGAAATCTCCGGTACAAGCACGATCGCCTGCCTGCCGAGCGCAAGGCAGTTCTCGATCGCTTTGAGATAGACTTCGGTTTTGCCGCTTCCGGTCACGCCGTACAGCAAAAGCACGTCGCCCGCGCCGCGTTCCGACGCGGCCTTGATCGCGTCCGCCGCCAGAGATTGCGCGTCGGTCAGTTCGTATACCGGCGTATGCGTCCGCAGTTTCTCCGGACGGCGAAAGACTGTTTCGGACAGCTCCGCAAGGTACCCCTTTTTGATCAGCGCGCCGATCGCGGGCGTGCTGCCCGGGTAGAACGCGTTGATGTCGGGAACGGACGCTTCCGCGCCGATCTTCGCGACAAGTTCGAGGACCCGCTTCTGCGCGGGCGCGCTTTTCAGCGATTCGAGCGCTGCTTCAACGTCCACGCCTTCGGCAATGCGTACGGTGCGGATCTTTTTCTCCTTGATCCGCATGCCGCGCATCTGCGCGGGGATCATCAGCCGAAGCGCGTCGACGAACAGACAGTGATACGCGTCCTTCATCCATTCGGCAAGCGTGATCTGATCGGGCAAAAGGACGGGGTAGCGCTCGATGATCTTTTGAATGTCCTTGATCTCCGGATAGTCTGCCGTTTCCTTGAGTGCGACGACAAAGCCTTCCTTTTGGTGATCTCCCTGTCCGAACGGCACCAGCACGTGATGCCCGACGGAAACGGGAAGCTCCTCGGGAACGCGATAGGTGAACCTGCGGTCCACCGCGGTATGCGCAATGTCAACGATCACTTCGGCAAACATGTCCGACTCTTATAAAAAATGCCCGTGCGCGAACGCAGCGGGCGGAAAGATGGCTTTTATGCGTCTTTCGGTGCGTTCAGAATCAGTTTATCGTGGTACAATTCGTCCACGGCCATCGAAACGGGCTTGTTGGTACCGAGCTTCTCCGGATGATCCTGGAGCTGTCTCGCACGGTTCGCAACGGCGGTGACCAGCATATAGCGGCAGCCCGCTTTCTCCACCAGCTCGTTCAGAGAAGGATAATTCATCATATCGTTTCGCCTCCATTCAGTTTCGTGATCAGTTCTGTATTTCTTCCGGTGCGGAGAAGCTCTGCGGAAAGGATCGCTTCCATCTCGCCGACCGCTTCCTCCACAACGTCGTTTATCACCATGTAGTCGTATTCCGGCAGCGCCTTGAGCTCTTCGAGCGCCGTTGCGGTGCGGACGTCGATTGATTCCTGCGTTTCGGTCCCGCGTCCCACAAGACGCGCCTTCAGGATCGCAAGCGACGGGGGAGCGATGAACACCAGCACAGCGTCAGGACAGGCGGCCTTGACCTTTCGTGCGCCCTGCACGTCGATCTCTAAGATGACGTGGTTGCCCTTTTCGCGCTCGGCTTCAACGAACGATCTCGGCGTGCCGTAGTAGTTCATGCCGAACACATGCATGTATTCGAGAAACGCGTCCTCTTCGATCATGCGGTCGAACTCTTCTTTCGTTTTGAAGAAGTAGTGCACGCCGTCAATCTCGCCGGGACGCGGCGCGCGCGTCGTAGCGGAGACAGACATTTTGATCTCGGGGTGCTTCGCCATCAAAGCGGCGTTCACCGTGCCCTTGCCGACGCCTGCCGGACCCGACACAATGAGCAAAAGTCCTTTTCTCTTCCTTGCCATACGATGCTCCTTATCCTTCCGCACGGTATTCGGCGTTCAGCCGTCGCGCGACAGTTTCCGATTGCAGCGCCGAGAGCACAACGTGTCCGCTGTCCATGACGAGCACGGCGCGTGTCTTGCGGCCGCAGCTTGCGTCGATCAGAAGACGGCGTTCCCGCGCGTCCTGAATGAGACGCTTGACGGGCGCCGAATCCGGCGTAACGACCGCGATGATGCGGGCGCCGGAAACGATGTTTCCGAACCCGACCGAAACGAGTGCAGAATTGTCCGTCATGCCGCTCACTCCACGTTCTGGATCTGTTCGCGGAGCTTTTCGATCTCCGCTTTGCAGGCAAGCACCGCTTTGGTCAGCGCGGCGTCATTTGCCTTGCTGCCGATCGTGTTGCACTCGCGGTTCATTTCCTGCACGATGAAATCCATATTCTTTCCGATCGGTTCTTTCGAATCGAGATAGATGCGGAACTGCGCAATGTGGCTTTTCAGCCGGACAAGCTCCTCGTCGATGCAGCAGCGATCCGCAAACAGCGCGACCTCCGTTGCAAGCCGCGTGCGGTCGATCTCGCTGCTTGAAAGCACCGATTCGATCCTTTCGTTCAGCTTTTTGCGGTAATCCTCCGAAACGAACGGCGCGCGCGCAAGGATCTCCTCACGATACGCGTCCATTGCATTGACACCGGAAAGCAGCGCGGCGCGAAGTCGGGTTCCTTCCGCGGCGCGCATCTCGATCAAACCGTTCAGCGCAAGGCCCGTCGCTTCCTTTGCAAGCGCAATGAGCGCGTCCGTGTCCTCGTCGGCGGGAACGATCTCCGTCACGTCCGGAAGACGCAGCACATTCGAAAGCGTCAGATCATAGGTAAGATTCAGCTTTTCGTTCGCTTCACATGCACGGACAATATAGGCAAGAAGCAAGTTTTCATCGATGCGCACGTCTTTCGCGTCGTCGCGCGTATTGCGATAGTTCACGAATACGTCAACGTGCCCGCGCGAAAGCCGTGCGGCGATCGTCTGACGGATCGGATCCTCAATACATGAAAGCACGCGCGGAAGACGCATCGAAACGTCAAGGAACCGATGGTTCACACTCTTGAGTTCGACGGTCAGTTCGCGTCCGTCGTTGGACGCGACGCCTTTTCCGTATCCGGTCATGCTTTTCATACACTTACCTCCGCAAATCCACAGTATACCACATTCCGTTCCGAAAACACAAGTGCGGAACCGGATTTTTTCATGAAATTCGGCTTAAAACAGCCGATACAGCTCGTCCGCGCCGGGCGGATCGAGCGGCGAACCGTCCGCAAAGCGGAAATCACCCTCGGTCACGCGCCCGATGACCGCGGCGGGAATGCCTGTTTCGCGTAATGCCGCTACCATATCCGATCCGTTTTCGCACGCGATCAGCATGGAGCCGCTTGCCATCAGCCGGTACGGATCGAGACCGACAGCGTCGGAAATCACCTTGATCTCCGAAAGGATCGGGATCGCGCCCCGATCGACGATCGCGCCGAGGCGCTCCTGCATCGCAAGCTCCCAGACCGCGCCGAGCACGCCGCCTTCGGTGACGTCGTGCATGGCGTGCGCGCCGTGTTGTATCGCGATCCGGCTGTCCGGCACAACGGATAAATACCGCGACAGAGACTTCGCGCGTTCGATCATATCCGCGGGCACGGAAGCAAGCCGATCCGCGTGATCGGACGCGATCAGCATGGCGCCTTCAAGACCGGCCCATTTGGTCATGACGATCGCATCGCCGACCTTTGCGCCGCAGAGCATCTTTGCCTTCGGCGTCCGTGCGATCACTGTGGTGCAGGTCGTGACGCGCGTCACCGCGTCGGTCACCTCGGTATGTCCGCCGATGATATCGACGCCCGCAAGCTCCGCGGCTTGCTGCAGATCCTTTGCGATCATGGCGACCGTTTCCTCGGTTTCGGAAGGTGGGAGGAGGAGCGTCACCAGAAGCGCGACCGGCTCCGCACCGCCCGCCGCCGCGTCGTTGCAGTTGACATGCACGGACAGCGCGCCGACGTGCTTTGCATCCGCGCTCGTGATGGGATCGCAGCTACACACGATCAGATCGCCGTCAAAATCCAGCATCGCACAGTCCATGCCGATGCGCGGCGCGCCGAACGATTCGGGACGCGTATGACGGAACCGATCAAGGATCAGCCGCTCCAATGTATCGTTGTCAAGTTTTCCGAGTTTCATTTTCCGATCCGCTTCAAAAATTCTTCTTCGGTCAGCATGGGGATGCCGAGCGCCTGCGCATTGTCCGCCTTGCTGCCCGCGTTTTCGCCGACGATGACGAACGAGGTGTTCTTCGAAACGCTTCCGGCCGCCTTGCCGCCGTTGTTTTCTACAAGCGCTTCAGCGTCACGCCGCGAAAGCGTCGCCAAAGTTCCTGTAATGACGACGGTGAGTCCCGCAAGCGGCAGGGGACCGTCGGCGGCTTTCACCGCTTCCTCCGGCTGCACGCCGAGCGCGAGGAGGCGGTCGATCTGGTCCGCGATCCGCGCGTCCGCAAAGAACGAGACGATCCCGTCCGCAACGATATCGCCGACGTCGTCGATCGCGGCAAGCTCTTCACGGGTCGCATGCCGCACAGCATCCAAAGTTCCGAAGTGCCGCGCAAGATCCTTTGCGGTCTTCACGCCGACGTTCGGAATGCCGAGCGCGTAGAGGAACGACGCGAGCGGGCGGTGCTTGCTGGCTTCGAGCGCGTCCAGGAGGTTCTGCGCTTTCTTGTGCCCGAAGCGTTCAAGCGCGGAAAGCTGCTCGTGCGAGAGCGCGTACAGTTCGGGAATTGTGCTGATACCGAACGCGTCGATGAGCTGCTCGGCGGTCTTGCCCGCGAACGTGTCGATGTCCATGGCGTCGCGGGACGCATAGTGCGAAAGCCGCGCCGCGATCTGCGGACGGCAGGAAAGCGAGTTCGTGCAGAAGAGGTGCGCGCCGCGCATTTCGACGTGCGCGCCGCACTGCGGGCAGACCGTTGGCTTTTCGACGGGGCGGATCGGCTGATCGTCCGGCACCGCGCCGAGGATCTCCGGGATTACGTCGTTGCTTCTGCGGATAAACACGCGCGATCCGATGCCGACACGCTTCCGCTGCACGTCGTCCCAGTTGTTCAGCGTCGCTTTTTTGACTGTCACGCCGGAGAATTCGACCGGTTCGATGTGCGCAAGCGGCGTGAGTTTGCCGGTCCTGCCAACCTCCCAGGTCACGTCGAGGACCGTTGCGGTCAGCTCTTCGGCGGCAAACTTATACGCCATCGCCCAACGCGGGAACTTCTCGGTCGCGCCGAGCTCTTCACGCAGCGCAAAGTCCGTGACCTTCACCACCATGCCGTCGATCAGAAAATCGAGCGTGTCGCGGCGCTGCTCGGCAAGATCGATCTCCGCCATGATCTCGTCGGGCGTTTTGAGCCAGCGAACGAAGGGACAGACGGGCAGCCCGTTCTCCTGGAGGAAATCGAGCATTTCCTTCTGATCGCGCAGCTCTTTCCCCTCGATATAGCCGACGTTGTAGCAGAACACGTCGAGCTTCCGCGCCGCCGTAATCGCGGGATCGAGATTGCGCAGCGCGCCTGCCGCGGCGTTGCGCGCGTTTTTCAGCGGTTCGTCCGCCGTTTTGTTGTATGCGTCGAGCACGGAAAGCCGCATGATGCATTCGCCCTGTACCTCCATGCGTCCCTTGAACGGAATGGTCAGCGGCACGTTGCGGATCGTCCGGATCTGCGGCAGGATCGCTTCGCCGACGACGCCGTTGCCGCGCGTCGCGCCCTGCACGAGCACTCCGTTGTCGTAAGTCAGATTGACGGTCAGCCCGTCGAACTTGTATTCGAGCGCAAACAGCGGCGGCACGGGCGAAGCCGCGGTGACCTTGCGCACAAAATCCATCAGCCCTTCGCGCGTGCGGACCTTGTCAAGACTCCAAAGCCGCCCGAGATGGACGTGCTCTTCAAAGCTCTTGAGAGGCGCGCCGCCGACGCGCAGGGTAGGGCTCGAAGGAAGGACCTCGCCGCTTTCCGCCTCAAGCGCCAGAAGCTCGTCGTACAGCCTGTCGTATTCCGCGTCGGACACGAGCGGCGCGTCCTGCTCGTAGTACGCCGCCGCATAGCGATTCAGGATCGCAACCAATTCTTTCTGCCGTTCCGTAACCATATTTCACTCCAGTATTTCGAGCGGCGCGAATCCCGCCGCCAGTTTTTTGACCGATCCGTTGTCGAATTGAATTTGCACGATCATCGACGCGCCGCTGCCGGACGTTCCCGTGATCGCGCCGTCGCCGAACGTCTTGTGCCGGACGCGATCGCCGACCTTGCCCGAAAAGCTTGTCGCCTTCTTCGGCGGCTCGGGCTTTGTGCCGACGTCGACCTTCATCGGTTCCTTCGGCTTTCGTGCGATCGGCGCCGCGAAGAATGACGAAGCGCTGCCGCCGTCCCATCTGCGTTCCGGCGCGGGACGCTGCGCCCTGCGCGCGCCGGGAAGCTCGATCGTGTCGCCCATCTCGGTGAGAAACCGCGAGGGCAGCGCGGGCTCGGTGCGTCCGTAGATCATGCGCTCCTTTGCGTAGGACAGGAACAGCCGCTTTTTCGCGCGGGTCACGCCGACGTAGCAGAGGCGGCGCTCCTCCTCAAGCTTGTCGTCGTCGTAGGACGACTGCGCGGAGGGGAAGAGACCTTCCTCCATGCCGCACAGGAATACGTTCGGAAACTCCAGCCCCTTTGCGGCATGCAGCGTCATCAGGTTTACGCAGCCGTTCGTTTCATCCACATTGTCCGCCTGCGAAAAGAGCGCGACGTTGGTCAAGAACGCCTGCAGCACGTTTCCGTCATTTTCCGTATAGCTTTGTTCAAACTCCTCGATATAGCTCAAAAGCTCCTCGACGACCTCGGCGCGGACCTCGTAATTTTCTTTCTTATCATCCTTTAAATACGCGTCATAACCGATGCGTTCCAATAGCTCTCTCGCAAAGTCCGCAAGCGGCATCGTATCCAGAAGCTCATAGAGCTTTTGGAACAGGTTCAGAAACGGCGTGAATTTCGCAGCGGTGCGCGGCGGAACGTCGTCCGGCGCGATCACGGCGCTCATCAGCGGAATACCGCGTCGGTGCGCGCTGTCACTTAAAACCGCAATGCTCTGCGCGCCGACGCCGCGCGGCGGTGTGTTGACCGCGCGCAGAAACGCCTCGTCGTCCGCGGGATTCAGGATGAGCCTGAGGTACGCCAGAATATCCTTAACCTCCGCACGCGAGAAGAACGACACGCCGCCGTAGACGCGGTAGGGGATCAGGAAGCTTTTCAGCATCATTTCAAGGACGCGGCTTTGCGCGTGCGTGCGGTAGAGGATCGCAAAATCGTCGTACCGAGCGCCGCTTCGGACGCCGCCCGAGATCTTCGAACAGATATAGTACGCCTCGTCGCGTTCGTCGGTCGCCTCGTGCACGTCGATAGGCGCGCCGCCCTTTTCCGCGGTCCAGAGCTTCTTTTCCTTGCGTCCGCGGTTGTTGTGGATGACCGCATTCGCCGCGTCAAGGATCTTTTCGGTCGATCGGTAGTTCTGTTCGAGCCGGATGACCTTGCAGCCCTCGAAGTCCTTTTCGAATTCGAGGATGTTGCGGATGTCCGCGCCGCGCCAGGCATAGATGCTCTGATCGTCGTCGCCCACCACGCAGAGATTCCGATGCTGCTTTGCGAGCAGGTTCACGATGTGGTACTGCGCAAGGTTCGTGTCCTGGTACTCGTCGACGAGAATGTAGCGAAACCGCTGCTGCCACTTTTCGAGCACGTCGGGATTCTCCTCAAAGAGCCGGATTGTGCAAAGAAGCAGATCGTCGAAGTCAAGCGCGTTCGCGTCCTTCAGCCGTTTCTCATAGAGCTTGAACGCCTCGAGGATCTGCGTCGGCTGACCGGTTTCGCGTAAAAAGGCAAGCGGGGAAAGAGAGTGGTTCTTTGCGTGCGAAAAGATCCCCGCAAGCATGCGCTTTGTAAAGACCTTATCGTTCAGATTCATATCCTTGATGATATGGCCAATCAGCGACTGCTGATCCTGCTCGTCGTAGATAATGAACGACTTGCCGTAGCCGAGCCGTTCGATCTCCATGGAAAGAAGACGTGCGCAAAAGCCGTGGAACGTCGCGACCCAGATAGCATTCGCGTCGGTCTCCACGAGCGCGTCGACGCGCTCGCGCATTTCCTTCGCCGCCTTGTTCGTGAAGGTCAGCGCAAGAATGCGGTACGGCGATACGCCTTTTTCTTCTATTAAGTATGCGATACGGTGCGTCAGCACGCGCGTTTTTCCGCTGCCTGCGCCGGCAAGGATCAGAAGCGGTCCTTCCGTTGTCGTTACCGCTTCGCGCTGCGGCGGGTTGAGTTTTGATAAATCCATATGCCCCTCAATGCTTCTGTTCCTTCGACAGAATGTCCCAGATGTAGTTATAGACCGGTTCGCCTGCGGTTTCCCAGCGGCTGCGCATCGCCATCGCCTGCTCCTCATTTGCCGCGGCAAGCGACACGGACAGGATCACGCGATCCGCTTCGGTGATGAAAAGATGCAGCATGACGCCGTTGTCCGATTTCTCAATACGGCTCGAAATCTGCGTTTCATGCAGAAAATCCGTCCGATGCGCCTCGAGGTATGCGTCGAGCTTTCGCCGCTCGTCCTGCGGGATGCTCTTTTCGAACATTGACAGCGCTTCGCGTCCGAGGTCGGTCACGCCGAGACAGTCGCCGAACGCCTTAGGCACCTCGGTCAGGAGTCCGTCCTCGATGAGTTCGCCGAGCGCTTCCTCAAAGGCGAAGTATTCCATCTCGGAATTGAGGATCGCCGTGCGGTAGAGCTGCGCGCGCGTCGGGATCGCGTCCGCGTGAGCCGCGATATACAGCAGGATCAACTTGTTCTTGGTTTCACCGTGTGTAAAGTATGGCATTTCATACCTCCATAGATATCATATTTTACCATACGCCGCCCGTTTTCACAAGGGCAAAAACCGGATTTATGAAAATATGAAATACAAAATATATACGGATTCCCTCTTTACAAATGCCATATCCTGTGGTATGATATCAAAAAATTAAAAGGATCCTTTAATTCGGTACGAGATGCCGGCAAGGTACATAGCCCACACGAAAGGTGTATTTTGTCCTGCCGCACGTACGGCAGGATTTTTTGATGAAGGGAGGACGCGATGGAACATATTCTGGTCGACGAAAAGGCGATGGACCGCATGCTGATGCGTCTTTCCCATGAGATCATCGAAAAGAACGAGGGCGTCTCGGAGCTGTATCTCATCGGCATCCGCCGCCGCGGCGTTCCGCTTGCGCAGCGGATCAAGGCGAACGTGGAACGGTTTTCGGACATCAGGGTCGAACTCGGCGCACTGGACATCACGCTGTACCGCGACGATCTCAAAGAGCTGTTTCCGACGCCGCAGGTGCACGGAACGGACATCCCGTTCGACGTCAACGGCAAGGTGATCGTGCTCGTCGACGACGTGATCTACACTGGCCGCACCGCCCGCGCCGCGATGGAAGCGGTGATCCGGCTCGGCAGACCCGCCGCGATCCGGCTCTGCGTCGCGGTCGACCGCGGGCACCGGGAGCTTCCGATCGCCGCAAACTTCGTCGGAAAGAACGTCCCGACCGCAAGGAACGAGTTCGTCAGCGTGCGGGTTTCGGAGATCGACGGCAAAAACGAAATCGCGCTGTCCAGACAGGACGCATAAAGAGGAGACAAGCCGCAAAGCGGCTTCTCAATAGACACAGCATAATAAAAGGACACAGGGAGGTACATTATGAATCTGGTCTACAACATCAAGGACAAACCAAAATTCGGTCAGACGCTGCTCTTCGCGCTGCAGCAGCTGCTCGCGATCATGGCGGCGACCATCGCGGTCCCGGCAGTCGTCAACGGTGCAACCGGCGCAACAATGAGTCAGACCGCCGCGCTGTTCGGCGCGGGCGTCGGCACGCTCGTCTATCTGCTCTTCACGAAGTTCAGAAGCCCGGTCTTCCTCGGAAGCTCCTTCGGCTTCCTCGGTTCCATGTTCGCGGCATTCGCAGGCGGTGTTTCGATGCAGCTCGGTTATCTCGGTCTGATCATCGGCGCATGCTTCGCAGGTCTCGTCTATGTGGCGATCGCGATCGCTGTCAAGTTCGCAGGCGTCAAATGGATCAACAAGCTGATGCCCGCGATCATCATTGGACCGACGGTCGCGATCATCGGACTTTCACTCGCGAGCAATGCAGTCGGCGACCTCATGGGCGGCGCAGTTTCCGCTTCTCCGTATGTCTGCATCATCTGCGGTCTTGTGACGCTGTTTGTTACGATCATCTGCTCAGTCTACGGCAAGAAGATGCTGAAAATGATCCCGTTCGTGATCGGTATCGTCGCGGGGTACATCGTTGCGGCGATCTTCACGCTCATCGGCAGCGCAACGCAGAACCCGGATCTGATCGTCATCAACTTCTCACTCTTCCAGAACATCCAGTGGCTTCCGGACTTCACGTTCCTCACCGCGTTCAAGGGCTTTGGCGAATTGACCGGCGGTTATATCGCTACGATCGCCGTTGCGTATATACCCGTTGCGTTCGTTGTGTTCGCGGAGCATCTTGCGGACCATAAGAACCTGTCTTCGATCATCGGCACGGATTTGACCGAGGATCCGGGTCTCCACCGCACGCTGCTCGGCGACGGCATCGGCTCGTTTGCAGGCGCGATCTTCGGCGGCGCCTGCAACACGACCTACGGCGAATCCATTGCCTGCGTCGCGATTTCCGGCAACGCATCCGTCAAGACGATCCTGTATACCGCGATCATGGCGATCGTCGTCAGCTTCATCGGACCGTTCGCAACGTTCCTCGCGACCATCCCCGGCTGTGTCATGGGCGGCGTCTGCTTCGCACTGTACGGCTTCATCGCGGTCTCCGGTCTCAAGATGATCCAGAAGGTTGACCTGAACAACAACCGCAACCTGTTCGTGGTCTCCATGATCCTCGTCGCGGGCGTCGGCGGTCTGTCCGTCAGCTTCGGCAAGGTCTCTCTTACGACCGTTGCCTGCGCGCTGATTCTCGGTATCCTTGCGAACCTTGTGCTCGGCGGCATGCGCAGGAAGAATGAGGAAGAAGTCGAAGAAAGCTCCGAAGAAACCGAAGAATAATTCAAACCGACCCAAAGCCCGCTCTGCGTGAGCGGGCTTTTTGCGTCTCATTTGTGACTACAGCGCATAAAATGGCAAAAACGGCGGAGGACAAGACGATGCAGACGCTTCGATTCGGGGATACGGGACTCTTTGTACAATATTTGCAGACGGCGCTTTTGCGCGCGGGGGAGGAGCCGGGTGAAGTCGACGGGATCTTCGGACGGCGGACCGAGCGCGCGCTCATGCGATTGCAGAATCGGATGGGACTTCGGTCGGACGGGATCGCCGGACGGCTCTCATGGGCGGCGCTTTGGCCGTATCTGGTCGGATCGACGGTTGCCGTGATCGGGGTTGGCGAAACGGTCGAGACGATCGCGGCGCGTTACGGCACGACGCCGGAAGCGATCCGCACGGCAAACCCGACCGCATTGTTCCGGACGGGCGAAACGGTCTCCGTGCCGCTCGGCTTTGACGTCACGTTTCCCGATCTTCCGTATTCCTCTTTTCTGACCACGTGCGTGCTCGAAGGGCTGACGCTGCGGTATCCGTTTCTCGTCAAATATCCGATCGGCAGAAGCGCCACGGGGCGGCGGATGGAGGCGATCCGCATCGGCGCGGGGCCGCTGCGCGTCGGAGTCAACGCGTCGCATCACGCAAACGAGTGGATCACAACGCCGCTTGTGCTCATGTTTCTCGAACGCTATGCGAAGGCGTTTTCCGAAGGCGGCGGCGTCGGCGGCGTACCCGCAAGGTCGCTGTATGAAGCGTCGACGCTTACGCTCGTTCCCCTGGTCAACCCCGACGGCGTCGATCTCGTGACCGGCGCGCTTTCGGAGGGCGACAGCTTTTTTGAGAGCGCAAGAGCGCTGTCCGCGTTCTATCCGTCGATCCCGTTTCCCTCCGGGTGGAAGGCGAACATTTCCGGCGTCGATCTGAACCTCGGCTATCCCGCGGGTTGGGAGAACGCCCGCGCGATCAAGTTTGCGCAGGGGGTTACGCGACCCGGGCCGCGCGATTACGTCGGCACGCGTCCTTTGGAAGCGCCGGAGGACCGCGCCATGTACGAGCTTTCGATCCGGGAGCGCTACGACCGCGCGATCGCATACCACACGCAGGGCGGCGAGATCTACTGGGAGTTTCATGGCTATGCGCCTCAGGGCTCGCAAAGTCTTGCGGAACGGTTTGCCGCGGCGTCCGGCTATGCGGTCGTAAACGTTCCGTACGACAGCGGTTTTGCGGGCTACAAGGACTGGATGATCGACGCGCAGAACGCAAATGCGTTCACGGTCGAGGCGGGCAGGGGAGAGAACCCGCTGCCGATCTCCGACCTGCCGTCCATGTACGCAGAAAACGAGGGCGTTTTAGCGGCTTTGCTGACCCCTTGAAAATCGGCTTCCCATCTGCTATACTGAACGCATGGAAAGCAATAAGAAGACATCGTTCATAAAAGGCGCGGCGATCCTGACCGTCGCAGGGCTTATCTGCAAGGTGATCGGCGTTCTGATCCGCATCTTTGCGGTCCGCATTCTCACGGAAGAAGGCATGTATTTCTACGAAAAGGTCTTCCCGACCTATTCGTGGCTGCTGATCATATCAAGCTCCGGGCTTCCGACAGCGATCTCGCGCATGGTCGCCGAACGCGCCGCGACCGGCAACTACGACGGCGCGAAGCGGGTCTTCCGCCGCTCGCTGCTCCTGCTTCTTCTGATCGGTCTCGTCACCTCCGCGATCATGTTTTTCGGCGCGGACTGGATCGGATCGGTACTTCTGCAGGCAAAGAACGGCATATCGTATTCGCTGATGGCGCTTGCGCCCGCGCTGCTGTTCGTTTCCCTGCTCTGCGCGTACCGCGGCTATCTGCAGGGGTTGCAGCGCATGACGGGGACGAGCGTTTCACAGCTTGCGGAGCAGGTGTTCAAGTTCATATTCGGACTGATCCTCGCGGCGTATCTATCCGGAAGGTATCAGAATACGGAGTACCGCTATGCCGCGGGCGCGGCGGGACTGCTTCTCGGCGTAACGATCTCCGAGATCCTCGCGCTCATCGTCATGATCGTCTTCTATCTGCGTACGAGCAAGGATTATAAAGCGCTGATCGAGGACCCGGACCCGCACGCGAAGATCCTGGGGCCGATGCTTGTGATCGCGATCCCGATCACGCTCGGCGCGTCCATCCTGCCGCTCGCAAACATGCTCGACTCGTCCATGATCGAACAGCTTCTTCTGAAGGCAGGATTTACGAAGGAAGCAGCCGAACTCAGCTATACGTCGCTCTGCACCTATGTGCGCTCTATCATCAATCTGCCCGCGACACTGACGGTCGGCATCTCCATGTCGATCGTTCCGGCGATCTCCGCGGCGCGTGTGCGGCAGGACCGCAGCGATATGCAGCACCTTTCGCTGCTCAGTCTGAAGATCGCGATGGCGATCGGCATTCCCTGCGCGGTCGGCCTGTCCGTCCTCGCGGGACCGGTCATCAAGTTCCTGTATATGCGCGGCGACCCGAAGTTCTTCGACGCGCTCGCCATTGCCGAACCGCTGATGCACGTGGCGGCGTTCACCGTGATCTTCATTTCGCTCGTGCAGACCGCGACCGGGGCGCTGCAGGGCGCGGGCAAGCACTGGCTGCCGATGATCTTTCTTCTGATCGGCGGCGTCACCAAGATCGTCGTCAATCTTGTCTTTATCCCGATGAAGGAGATCAACATCCTCGGCGCGGTGTTCTCGAACCTCGCCTGCTTCGGCATCGCCGGCATCCTCGATACGATCGCGCTTCTGCGTGTGACCAAAGCCAGACTGAACGTGCTCGATACGTTCCTGAAACCGATTGCGGCGTCGATTCTGATGGGCGGCGCGGCATGGGGCGTGCAATGGCTTCTCTCGCGCCTTTCGATCTTTCAGGGCAGCGTGACGTCGCGCATTGCGACGCTCTTCGCGATCCTCGTCGCCGTCGCCGTTTACGCCGTGTGTACGGTACTGTTCGCCATGTTCACGAGGGAAGAACTCGCTTATATTCCGGGCGGCAGAAAGCTTGCCCGCTTTGCAAGGAGATAATATGAAAACCATCACGATCGCACCGCTTTCCACGCCGAAAACGCTGACCCGCGCCGCGTGGGACGCGATTTTGTGCGCAGAAACGCTGTATCTGCAGACGACCGAGCATCCGTCCGCAAAACCGGTCCTCGACGCCGGGCTTGCGTTCGTTTCGATGGACGATCTCTATGAGACCGCGGAAGACTTCGACGCGCTGAACGACGCGATCGCCGAAAGACTCACGTCCGGCGGCGGCTGCGTTTACGCCGTCATGGGCGACGGCTGCTTTGCGCAGCTTCCCGCCATCGGGAAAGCAGCGAAGAAAAGGGGCTTCCGCATCGACGTGCTGCCGGGCGTTTCGTATGCAAAGGCAGCGTTTCCCGCAGTGCAGGACGCGTTGGCTTGTACGGCACGCACGCTTCCGAAGCGCGTTGATCCTTCTGTGCCGCTGCTTGTGCAGGAACTTGACAGTCCGATCATTGCGGGGGAGGTGAAGCTCGCGCTTTCCGAGATCTGGCCGGACGAATGGCCTGTTACGCTTGCGACGCTGCAGCCGGACGGGCACTACGCGTTCCGCACATTCCCGCTTTCGGAGCTTGACCGGCGGCGTACGCTGTTCGCCGGATCGGTGCTGTACGTCAAACCCGCGTCATTTGAAGAACGCACGCGCTACGGATATTACGATCTCGTCGCCGTGATGCGGCGGCTTCGCGCGCCGGGCGGATGCCCGTGGGACCGCGAGCAGACGCACGAGAGCCTGAAGGGCGATCTCATCGAAGAATGCTACGAGCTGAACGACGCGATCGACGAGCAGGACGACGCGCATATCGTCGAGGAACTCGGCGACGTGCTGATGGACGTCGTGTTTCATTCGACGATCGCGGACGAGCAGGGGCGGTTCAACGAGAACGACGTTGCGGACGGCATCGTCAAAAAGCTGGTCTACCGTCATCCGCACGTGTTCGGCACGGAACATGTTGACAGTACCGCCGACGTGCTTGTAAAGTGGGACGAGCTCAAACAGAAAGAAAAGAACCAAAAGACGCAGAAGGAAGTCCTCTGCGCGGTGCCGAAGCGCTTCCCGGCGCTGATGCGGTCGAGCAAGGTGCAGAAGCGCGCCCGCAAGGTCGGCTTCGACTGGAACAACGCGGACGAGGCAATGCCAAAGGTCTATGAGGAGCTTGACGAACTGAAAACCGCCATGCAGGGGGACTGGAACCTCCCGGAGGAAGCGGGCGATCTTCTGTTTGCGGTCGTCAACGTTGTGCGGCTGCTCGGGCTTGACTGCGAACAGATCCTGCACGACGCAACGGATAAGTTCATCACACGGTTCGGACGGATGGAGGAAATTGCCGCGGCGGATGGCAAGGAGTTAAAGGACCTTCCGCTGTCGGAACAGGACAAGTACTGGGAAAAGGCTAAAAAATCCCTGTTTTCCGAGTAAAAAAGCAAATTAGGGCTTGACGAACGGGGATTTGGTTGTTAAAATAGGCTCTGCTCGTCAAGAGTACAAACACTTTTGAAAATCATTTACGGAGGAATAATCATGAACAAGACTGAACTCATCGCGGCAGTTGCAGAGAAGAGCGAACTGTCCAAGAAGGACGCAGAGAAGGCCGTCAACGCGGTCGTTACCACCATCGTCGAAGCGCTCAAGGCGAACGAGAAGGTTTCCGTCGTCGGTTTCGGCTCCTTTGAGACCAAGACCCGTCCGGCACGCAAGGGCCACAACCCGGCAACCGGCAAGGAGATCGAGATCGCGGCGACCAAGGCGGCTGCGTTCAAGGCTGGCAAGGCTCTGAAGGACGCTCTCAACTGATCGAAACGATACACAAAAGGGATCGCAGGTTCCCCCACCACGGATATGGAAGGGGAATGGTGATAGATGTGGTGCAGCTTGGAAACGTGCTGCACCGTTTCATTTTATACAGTGCGCTTTTCACGTCGGAACGGACGTTGAAAAAGCTTTTTTGCTTGCGTCAGAACCGCGTCCGATATATAATAAGCGGAAACCTTCGGGGTGGAAAGCGCGATCCGGGCAAGCAACAAGCTGGAGTACGAGCGCAGGAAGGCAGAAGCCCGGAAGGAAGCCGAACAGGCTATCGCCATGGGCACGATCGTCGGCGGCGCGGTCGGCGGGGCAGCGGGCGCGGTAGCCGGCGCGGCTATGGGCAAGCAACGTGCAGAGGAAATCATGGAAGATTTCCGGGAGCAAAACACCCCGTAAATCAAGCAAAGGGGTATATACAACCAACTGAAAAGAGCATCACGGAACCGTCCGTGGTGCTCTTCCGGTAAGTTTCTTTCCTTCCGCCTCATTTGTGCTCGTTTTGCATTTTTCCACATACAAAACTGAAGAAATAGAATACAACATCATTCATGTTTACAAAAACGGCAGAAAAAAATCAGAGAGCATTCACTCCCTCCGAAACTTTTTGCCCTTACTGTGCACTCTGATATGTGCGCTTCCTTATCAGTGCGTCCAATTCGCGATCCTTTTTCATTTATTGACATATTGTTAACAGTGCGCAAAAATGTTTACCGGTCGAAATAAAGATGGTATAATTTACTATCATACATAAAGCACGGGACAGCGGAATCACGTGCAGGAGAGTGAGGACATCGGATGAAAAAAGCCTGCATGATCATACTTGTCGTATTGCTGATCGGGATATCGTTTCCCGTAAAGGCGGAGACGCGCGGCAGCGTGGGCATCGCGACGCGCGAGGAGCTCGAAAGGATCGCGGAGAATCCGGGCGGCGATTATTATCTGGCCGCGGATATCGACCTCGGCGGGGAGCCGTGGACGCCGATCCCGTTTTCCGGTACGCTGGACGGAAAAGAACATACGATCGGCAACCTGACCGTGGAAACGACCGGTGCGGAAACACGTCAGACCTACGACGGAAACACGGTATATTATGAGACGTCGTTTGCGGGACTGTTCTCGACCGTTACGGATGCGAACATTCACGATCTGAATCTTCTGAACGCAAAGATCCTGATCGATACGGATCTCAACTGCTTTACGGGCGCGATTGCCGGGTATGCGTCCGCTTCCGTTTTCAAGGATTGCCGGGTGATGACGCGAAGCAAACTGACGATCACATCGAAATGCGCGGGCATCAGCGGCATGGTCGGCTTTGCCGAAAACTGCGTCATGGATCAGTGCACGGTCGAAGCGGAGTTAAGCTTTATCGATACGAATCAAGACACAAGGTGCGAGGAGTTTCTCGGCGGCGTCTATGCGTCGGGATACAGCGAGGTCAAGAACTGCAGCGTATTTACGCGCGGGTATGCCGAAATCTACGGGTATGCGCATAACGGCGGTATCGTCGGCATGTACAAGATCGCGCGCGGGGTCACCGTTCGCGGGATGCTTGCCATACGCGATTCAAGCGTCGACGCGGAGATCCGCTTTTTTGAGGTCGTACCGGATAAGCGCGCGTACTGCGAGCCGCTGCTCGGCGAAAACCGCGGGTTCGACTGTTTCCTGTCGCACAACACCGTGCTGCATTTTGACTATACGTACGACGACACCGCAAAACCGGAACGTCCGGAGCTGTGCGAATCGCCGTCCTATCAAAAAGTCGTTGCGCAGCAGCCTTGCACGGAATGGGGCTATACGACCTATACGTGCGAACATTGCGGATACAGCTATCGCGACGATTACACGCTCCCGCAGCATACCTATGAGGCGGAGAGAACGGAGCCGACCTGCACAAAAGACGGACAGGCGGTTTATACCTGTATTTACTGCGGAGATCAATATACCGAAAAGCTTCCCGCCACAGGGCACGTGCCCGGAGAGTGGACGGTCACAAAGGAACCCGAAAAGGGTACAGAGGGACAGGAGGAGATCCTTTGCACGGTCTGCGGGACCGTGCTGGATACACGGCTGATCCCCGCTTTGATGGAGGAGCCGGAACCGACGGCGGCAGCCGAGCCGGTCATAGTCAGTATAACGGCCATCGAGCTTCAGGAAACGGCGATCGAACTGCAGACAGGCGAGAGCGCGGCGCTGCATATTTCGATCGAGCCGTATGACGCGCCGCTTGATATGATGCGGTTCGAAAGCTCCGATCCGAGCGTGGCCAGCGTCGACTATGAGGGACATATCAAAGGGCTGTATCCCGGGACTGCCGTGATCCACGCATACACTTCGGACGGCGTTGAAGCGACCTGCTCCGTGATCGTGACGGCAGCGCCGAAGGAGGAGAAGCACGGGCTGTTCTCCTGGCTGCGCTGCGGATAACAGAGCGTATACGAAAAGACAGGCATTTTCCGTGCCCGTCTTTTTTCGTTCGTGCAATTATTACGTTTGTACAATTATGCTGGCTCCGGATTTGTGCGTGCGGGAAAGCTCGATCCCGATCACGATCGCGATCGGCAAAAGGACGATGCCCGCCCAGAGGAAGATGTTCGCGTTCGGAATGAAGGAATACGTTCCGTCGTCGTTCAGAACCGTTTCCGCACCTTTTAAGACCAACTTTCCGATCTCGGGGCCGATCACACCGGGGATCAGCACCTGCGCGATGATGCGAAGCCCCTGAAACCGTCCCGCCATGCCGATCGGCGTACAGTCGCGGATGCGCGCGCCGAACACCGCCATGCCGCAAAGATACCCGCACATCATCAGAAGCGAACCGAGGAAAACGAGCGCCGTATGACGGAACAGGAACAGAACGGCATACCCGAGCAGCAGCACGAGCAGCGCCGGGATCAGCGTTTTCCGGTACCCAAGCTTGTCATACAGTCGCCCGTAGAACGCGGTCGCGATCGCCGCAAGGATGATCGCGGGCGCCATGATGAGCACGTAGTTGTCGAGGTGCAGCGCTTCGGTATAGTAGAGGATCAGATACGGCATGAAGACCTGGATCGAAATGCCGAAGATCGTAAAGCAGATCAGCGAAAGATACAGGTCCGGGTTCTCGCGCATGACGCGCGGACGGAAGCCGTAAAAGAGCGTTTTAAAGTAGCCGTCCGGCTGCGGCTCGGGTTTTGCCGTTTCGTCGATCAGGAAGAAGCCGAGCGCGCCGGAAACGAGCACGATCGCGCCGATCGCGATGAACAGGATCGTCCAGTGCGCGGGGTTTTTCTTGTCGATCCACATCGTTCCGCCGAAGACCGCGAGGATCGCCATCAGCGGCATCATGGCGTTGATGCCTTCCGCTTTGCCGCGATTCGTTTCGTCCGTGCTGTCGGTGAGCCACGCGTTGAAGCACGCGTCGTTCGCGGAAGACCCGAAGAACGTCATGACGCAGTCGAACACGATCACGAGCGTCACGCCGATCGCGGCGGCTTTTGCGGCGCCTTGCGCGGCGGAAGGGAAGAGCTTTGCGATCCAATCAACGCGCAGGAACGCAAAGCACAGAATCGAAACGCCCCAAAGCAGATACCCGACCGTGATGAACGCCTTGCGCTTTCCGAGCCGGTCGGAGGCCGCGCCGACAAACAGCGTCGTCAGCGTCGCGGCGACGGCGCTTGCCTGTACCATCAGCGCGATATCGCTCTGCGACGCGTTGAACATGTGGTAGATAAAGACGTTGAAATACATGTTTTCAACGACCCACGCGATCTGTCCGATCAGGCTGAAAACGAACAGCGCGATCCAGAAGCGTTTATTTTTCATGCGTCAGTCCTCCAAAGTCAATTCATAGACCCCGCGCCTGCGGACCGAGAGCGGATGGCACGCGCCGGGCGCAAGCACGCGGTCCATGCCTGCGCAGAAGTCGTCCAGCATGTCGTTCGGCACGATCGCAAGCACCGTTCCGGCAAACCCGCCGCCGTGCACACGCACCGCACCGTGTCCGTTCAGCAGTTTTTTCGCGTAGTTGATCGTAAACGCGACCGCCTGCGCGTTCTCGTGCCCATCGGCGATCACGTTCTGCAAAAGCGTATAGGACGATTCGCCGGATGCATTCAGCGCGGCGAGGAACGCGTCGAAATCGTTCCGCTCGAGCGCGGATTTGGCTTCGAGCACGCGCTTGTTCTCGTCAAAAACGTGCATCGCACGCAGCACCGCGCGGTCGCCGAACATGCGGCGAAGCACCGGCAGCGCTGCATAGAAATCGTTCTCGTTCACGTCGCGCAGCGCCGTCGCGCCGAAGAACGCGTCGATCGCGGAAAGCTCGCGAGGGATCGCGGCGTAGCAGTCGGTGAGGTTCGCGTGATCCGCGCCGGTGTCAATGATGACGAGGGCGTGACCGGAGGAGGCAAAGTCATAGTTGATGCGCACCGCAACGGGCACGGCAGGATCGGAGAAGTCGAAGAACTGAATGCCGCCCAACGCGCAGGCCATTTGATCGAGCAGACCGGAGGGCTTGCCGAAAAAGACGTTCTCCGCGCGCTGTCCGATCATGGCAAGGCCTATCTCGTCGAGATCGCCGTCCAGATAGAATCCTTCCATCACGCCCGCAAGCAGCACCTCGATCGCCGCGGACGAGCTTAACCCACTGCCGGAAAGCACGTTGGACACGACGTAGATATCGAGCCCGAACGGGTTCGCGCCGCGCTGAACAATGCCGCTCAGAACCCCGCGCAGAAGCGCCGTCGTTGTGCCGTATTCATTCGGGTCCGGCGTCAGCGCGTCGAGCGCGACCGAGCAGGCGGGGAAACCCTTTGAAATGAGACGAATCTCTTCCCGGTCGTTTCTTGCGGCAAGCGCGACGGCGGACAGATTCACGCCGCAGGCGAGCACCAGCCCGTGCTGATGGTCGGTATGATTGCCGATGAGCTCGCTTCTTCCGCACGCGGTGAACGCTCGCTTTGCGGGACGACCGAACGCCGCCTCAAATTCTTTGCGCATATTGTCGATGGATTCCATGTTCAATTCTCCTTGTATAAAAACTGATATCTTGTTGTTCGTTCCGAAAGCACGCGTTGCGGCGTAAGCACGTTTTCTTCCGCAATCGGTTGGTTCGGCATTGCCTGTCGTCCCTCGGTCTCAAGACAGACCGCGCCGAACGGACGGTAGACCGCGCCGCCCTTGCCGGGGCGTTCCGAAAGATACTTTGCATTGTAGAACTGCACAGCCTTGCAGTCCGTTCCGATCTCCATCCCGATCCCGATGGTTCCGAAAAGCCGGAGGGTATCGCCGGAAAGCACGAAACTGTGATCGTACACATCCCCGATCTCGCGCACGGTCCGGAAATCGAATCGCGTACCTGCGACATCCGTCTCGCCGTTCGTCGGGATGGCGTCGGGTCCCACCGGCACGTAGCGGTCGGCGGGGATCAAAAGCCGGTGCTTTCGCGTATCGCCCGCGTCGTGCCCGTTCAGATTCCAGTACGCGTGATTGGTCGGGTTCCAAGCGGTCACGCGGTCCGACGCGCCGGTATACTCGATCGAAAGCGCATCGTCGGACAAGGTATAGATCGCAAAACAGCGGCACTCGCCGGGGAAGCCCTCCTCGCCGTCCGGCGAAACGATGGAAAACGTGACCGTATCGTCACCGACCGTCGCGTCCCAGACACGCTTGTCAAACCCGACGAGCCCGCCGTGCAGCTGATTCTTGCCCTCGTTTGCGGTGACGGGGAAGGCGTCGGTCCCGATCCGCAGAACGGAATCCGGGATGCGTCCTGCAAACCGCCCGATCGACGCGCCGACGTACCCGTCGTTTTGCTCGTATTCCTCAACCGTATCGTAGCCGAGCGCGATATCGATCCGTTCGCCTTTGTGCGGAAGCACGACCGACTGCAGCGTCGCGCCGTAATCAAGCAAGGTCACAGCGATCCCCTGATCATTTTCGATCGTGTACGCATAAACGTCTTCGCCGTTCCTTGTCACTCCGAAATGTCTTTTCGTTACCATGCATATATCTCCCCAATACAGATAATCATATTATACAGAACGCGCCGGTAAAACGCAACGATTTCGGCGCAAAAAAGAGAACGCGTCACGCGTTCCCATAGCATTTCGGACCTTTCATGTGTCATTCTGAGCGCAAGCGAAGGATCTTTTGCATTGCGTTGAACAAAGATCCTTCGTCGGATTCATCTCCCCGGATGACAGTTCAGGCGTTCTCGGTTTCTTCCGCCTTGCGGTAATCGTAATATTTGTAATCAGAATACGTGTCGAGCTTGTCCTTCAGGAACTCTTCGACCTGCTCCTGAAGCTTCCGCTGCGCTTCCTTCGGGGAAAGCGCTTCGTCCGGGAAAAACGCATCGGAGATGAAAACCGTGCGCCTCGGCTTTTTCAGGAAAGGCAGCTTCCGCTGCTGATACGTCACCGCGACCGCTACGCTCGGTACGCCGAGATGGACGGGGTAGCGGAACGAGCCGCTTTTGAACGGACGCAGGAACGTGCAGTAGTTCCACATGTGCGCCTCGGGGAACACGCTCACGCAGCACTTTTCCTCGGCGCGCAGCCGGATCGCGTTCAGAAACGACGGCATGCCCGAGAAGACGTCCGGGATCGGGATCGCGCCGACCATCTGTACGAAGCTTCTGAGACCTTTGATGGAGACAGTATCGGGACCGACGATCACATACGCGCGCTTCGGGTACGCCACGATCGGCGCAAGGAACGCGTCGGTAAAATGCGAGTGGTTCGCATAGAGGAAGAATCCACCCTTGCGGACCTTTCGGATCGCTTTGCGGTTTTTCACACGGAAGCCGCAGAAGATATAGCAAATGACGAACACGATGGGGATCGCGATCACGTAGTACGCGATGAACGCAAAGAATTTCCAGACCGGCCCGATCGGTGCGAACGGGAAATCCGCGCCGACGGACTTGGTGTCGATATTGGTGCCGGCGTAGTCTTCGTTTGCCGCGTCACGGTAGTAGATGACGCGTTTCGGTTCACGCTCTTTTTTCATGCCGATGCTCCTTTACTGCGTCGGAAAGCATTTGTTCCATGCGATCCATGCAATGTTCGTATTCGTGCTGCTCCACAAACCCTCTGTAACGCTCTGCGAGCGCTTTCTTTTCTTCCGGATGCTCGATCCAGTAGTCGATGCGCTTCGCAAGGTCCTTCGGATCCTTGTTGTGGAACAGATTGCGCTCGTCGATCGCGAAATAGTGCGTCGCGCTGCGCGGGGAGTTCGCGATAACCGGCACAAGCCCGCACGCGATCGCCTCAAGACAGGAGATCGCTTCGATCTCGATCTCGGCGGGATGCACGTAGAGATCCGCCATGTTGAGCTGCTTTACAAGATCCTCCCGGGAAAAGAACCGGAATTCCGGTGCGTTCGGAAGTTTCCTCCCGCGCTTTTCGAGCTTGTCGTGGAGCGGTCCGATGCCCGCGAAGACGAGCTGTATGCTGTCGCGGTACTTCGAAAGCGCGACCGCGTCGATCAGTACCTTATGCGTTTTTTCCTTGCTCAAGCGTCCGGTGAACTGGATAACGATCTTTCCGTCGTATTTCGGATCGCGCTCGACCGCTACGGGATGAAACGCCTTGTTCACGCCGTTACTGATGACGTAACCCGGCGTTTTGCGGCGGATCGTGTGTTCAAACGTGTCGCGGATAAACTGCGTGGGGTAGTGGATGCAGGCGCAGTTGCGGTAGGCAAGCCCCCAGACGAAATGATAAAACAGGCGGTTGCTGATCTTCGCGTCCTTCAGAAAAAGATGCGACGTGAAATTTTCCGCCTGACAGTGGAAGCCGGCGGTCAGCGGGATATTCTTCTGCTTTGCAATACGGATCGCTTTGCGGGTCAGCGAAAAAGGTGTCATGAAATGCACGACGTCCGCGCCGTCGATCGCCTCGTCCATGATCTTCGTGACGGGACGCGCAAAGGAGACGCCGTTCTTCTTCAGATAATGATTGAGAATGGGGCCGAGATCGCGCGTCGGCACGATACAGAAGCCGTCCTGCCCTTTTCGCTCTTGATCGGAACAGACGACGCGCACGTTGTGCCCGCGTTCCTTCATCGAGCGTATCAGATTCAACGCAGCGATCGTCGTGCCGTTATTCGCTTCCCCGAGCACGTCGCATACTACGGTAATGTTCATACAAATTTACCCTCATTCATCCGCACAATATTACCATTATAGCATCGAACGAGGATAATGCAAGTTATATATTATTATGATATTTGCGGGATATGCGAACGGAACCGTGATCAAACCGTGCGGATCACGCGCCACGCTTCGACAAGACGGTCGATATTCCACGCCGCGTTGGCGGGACTGGAAGAGGGAAGCACGGCGGCTTCGCGTTGTAAATTCGGGTAAATATACCGGTAGTAACAGTCAAAGGATTGCTTTCCATTACAGAAGATCGCGGCGATCGGCGCGTTTTCCAAAATGATGGAAAGGTCGTTCGGCGCGACGTCGCGGATGGAGCTGTCCGAACTTCCCTCGATCGTACATTTGCCGATGCTGTCCCACAGAGCAATGCGGTTGCGCTCGAGAAACGCGCGCTTTTCCGGGATCGTGACGGGCGTATCGTCTTCAAATACCGCGGCGGTCACGCGCCAGAAGCGGTTTTGCGGATGCCCGTAAAAGAACAGCTGCTCACGGGATTTGACCGAAGGGAAGCTGCCGAGAATCAGAATATGCGAATCCGTCCGGTAAAACGGGGGAAAGGGATGTACGATCTCCGTTCTCTGCATAAGCGAAGTATAGCATACGATGAATGATTCAGACAAGTGTAAAATGCGGCAGATGGGACTTCTTTGCGGCTGTGGATATCGGCGTCTCCCGCTTGCGCTCCGCGCTGCGCGTCCGCGCCTCGCCGCAAAGCCGCTTCGCTGCAAAACGACACACTGTGTCGTTTTGCGGGCGCTCAGTCAAGTCCCGACCTATTCATATAAAAAATAATGAACCATCCGCAAGGGATGGTTCATTATTTTTTGGTGCGGCAGATGGGACTTGAACCCATACGCCTGCGCACACGCACCTCAAACGTGCCTGTCTGCCAATTCCAGCACTGCCGCGCATCGTGTATTATACGATGTGAAGATACGGTTGTCAATACCTATTTTTCGGAAAATGCAGGCAGATTTTTTGAAGCCCGCAGGTTCCGGCTTTGCAAATAACAGATCATTGTTCTTGCGTATTGTTTTCCGCGTTACGGGGATGCATCGCATGAAACAGCGCGTCGCGAACGTGTGCGCGATCCTCGGCAGACAGCATATCGAGGTCGCGGAACATCGGCTCAAAGTGACGCTTCAACACGCCCTTTGCGTAGTCCTCATACAGCTCGCGCCCGAGATCGTTCACGACCACGTTCAGATCGCGCCGGCTGCCGGGCACACGCACCTTTTCGACCAGACCTTTATTGCATAGCCTTGTGACAATCTTGGTGAAATTGCTCCGCGTGATGCCGAGACGGTGCGCGATCGCGGACATGTTGTCGTTCCGTTCTTCGTTCTCAAGAAGATACTCCAACACCTGTATCTGCGAATAGGAATATGCGATTCCGTGGAAGCTCATCTTTTCGATCCGATAGACGCCCGCGTAAATGTTGCAGTAGTGGATCAGCGCTTCTACGATCTCCCGGTTTTGTCCCATCCATTCAAGTTTCATAAACATTCCCCTTATAATACTATGATATGATTATAGCAAAGAAGCAAAGGACCTGCAACGTACAAATGCGGCGTTCTGTCCGTTTTGCGGAAACGAATTTGTAAACATTTCACATATTATATACAAAACACATTGCATTTTCTCCCGCGTCCGTGTATACTGTGATCGTAAAGTTTCCATAGGAAACAATATTACGAAAAGAGGGAGGAAAGTAAATGAAAAAGAGAGCATTGATCGCCATCTGCATCGGCCTTGCGCTGATCCTGATCGGCAGCATTTTTGCGTGCGTATTCAATTCGGGCGCAAAAGGGACGAAGGTGACGCGCATCACGTTCGATGCGGCAAACGGCAAGCTCAGCGGTCTTCTGTATATGCCGAAGGGGGCTTCGGAGGACAACCCGCGTCCGACGGTCATCGTCACGCACGGCTACCTGAATTCCGCGGAGATGCAGGACGCGAACGCCATCGAGCTTTCTCGCCGCGGCTACGTGGTATTGGCGCTTGACCAGTATGACCACGGTCATTCCGATCTGGACAACGCCGCTTACGAACCGTATGCGCCGTTCGGCGTGTTCCTGCAGGCATGGGCGCCGTTCTGGGTCAATTCCATGCATGACGCGGTCGCATATATGTACGAGCAGCCGTACGTTCTGAAGGATGAAGCGGGCAACGGCATCATCGGCGTGACCGGTCACTCGATGGGAGGTTTTTCGAGCACGATGGCGCTTGCAATGGACGAACAGGAAGCGATGGCGACCGGCGTCCGCAAGATCTGCTGCGGACTGACCGAGGGCTCCGACTTCTCCTATACCGGCATTTTCCAGGTCGATGTAACGGCGGCAGACGCATTGGGCGGCGGACGCACGATGGGCAAGGTCGCCGCGCAGTACGACGAATTCTTCTTTAACGCGCCGGACGCGCCCGACGGCACGGTCCGCAAAAAGGACTACGTTTCCACGCCGGACGGTCTCGCGTTTTTGCAGCAGACCGAATCGGCGCAGGCAAACACGTGGTACGAGACCTCGGACGGCGGCAAGCGCATCATTTATGAGCCGGCGCAGACGCACCCGTGGAACCATTTCAGCAAGAACACGACGGCAAACGCGGTCGAGTTCTACACCGAAGCGTTCAAGGATTACAATCAGAACATCAACGCGATCGACGCGAACAGTCAGGTCTGGCAGCTCAAGGAGATCTTTGAGTGCGTCGCGCTCGTCGGCTTCGTATTCTTCATCATCGGCGTCGCTTCGCTGCTCGTCGAGCTCCCGTTCTTCAACAAGGTCAAGACGGAACTTGCTCCGCTGCCTTCGATCGAAGGTACCGGCTCCAAGATCGGCACGTTTGCGCTTCTGCTTTGCCTCATTCTGGTGCCGGGTATCTTCTTCTCGGCTCTGATGGACGGCGGCGCGGGATCGGAGATGGTCAACGTTCTCATGTTCGCGGGCTGCGCGTTCGCGGTCGCGGGACTCGTCGGCTTCATCTATGCCCTCATCAAGAAGGAGAACCGCAAGGCGCTGCTCGTCGGCAGCATCTTCGTCATGTGCGCCGGTTCTCTGCTTGCGGTGATCGCGCATACGCCGATGTATGAGACCGGCACGTTCTGGAATGCGCTCGGCGTCAACAGCATCGCATACTGGACCATCGCGTGCGCGGCGATCTCGCTGCTCGCCATGAGCGTCGTCTACGTCGTCAGCAAGGCGGACAAGGGCGTCACGTTCAAACACTACGGCGTGATCTTCGACCCGGTCAAGATCCTGCTTTCGATCCTGATCGCGATCATCACCTACGTCGCCGCATATGCGGTCCTGTTCCTCGTCGATCTCATCTTCAAGACGGACTTCCGTATCTGGACCTTCGCGTTCAAGACCTTCGACTTCAACATCTTCCCGACGATCCTCAAGTACTTCCCGACGTTCCTCGCGTACTACATCGTCTCCACGGCGGCGATCACGATCAACACGAACACCGAGAAGCTGCAGGGCGTCAAGGGCTATCTGCTCGCAATGGCGCTCAACGCCGGCGGCGGCCTTCTCTGGCTGATCCGCCAGTACGGACTGCTCTTCACGACGGGCGTTGCGGCGCATCCCGGCTCGGCGCTATCCGGCATCGTTCTGGTCGCCATGATCCCGACGCTCTCGATCGCCGCGATCATCTCGCGCAACCTCTACAAGAAGACCGGCAGCATCTGGCTGCCCGCCGTCCTGAACGCGCTTCTCATGACAACCATGACAATCGCGAACACGATGGTCGCGTTCAAGTAAGCATCACGAACGAGACCTCTTCCCAAGACGGGAGGAGGTCTTTTCTTTTGCGCGCGGATATGTTATACTCGATACAATCCAACAAAGGCGGGCAGACACATGAAAATACAACGGGAATTTCCGAAATGCACGATTACGGCAAAGGGCACGCGCTGGGTCGATGGCGGACATCCGTGGATCTATGAAGCGGAAGTGATCTCGATCGACGGCGAGCCGGAAAACGGCGCGCTCGTCGACGCGGTATCCGAGAAGGGTAAGTATCTCGGCACCGGCTTTTTAAGCAAAAACTCCAAGATCCGCATCCGGCTCGTCTCGCGCAACGCGAACGACAGGTTCGACGAGGCGTTCTGGAAGCGCCGCATCCGCTACGCGTGGGACTATCGCAAAGCGGTCATGGGCGAGGACGTCTCCTGCTGCCGCGTGATCTTCGGTGAGGCGGACGCGTTTCCGGGACTGACCGCCGACCGGTTCGGCGACATCCTCGTGACGCAGACGCTTTCGATCGGGATCGAACGCATCAAGCATATCCTGTTCCCGCTGCTTGTCGAAGTGCTGAACGAGGACGGCGCGGGGATAAAAGGCGTCTACGAGCGAAACGACGTCGCGATCCGTTCGCTCGAGGGCATGGAGCAGGGAAAGGGTTGGTTCCCGATTCCCGGGCTTCAGACGCCGGGCAGTGCCGTCACGACGATCGTCGAAAACGGCATCGAATACCTTGTCGACGTGGAGAACGGGCAGAAGACAGGCTTCTTCCTCGATCAAAAGTACAACCGCCTTGCCGTCCGGCGCATCGCGAAGGATCGCAAGGTGCTCGACTGCTTTACGCATACCGGCTCGTTTGCGCTGAACGCGGCGATGGGCGGCGCGGCGCACGTGACGGCGGTCGATATCTCCGAAACCGCGATCGGAATGGCAAGGGCAAATGCCGAACGCAATGGTCTTTCAGACCGTATGGACTTTGTGACCGCGGATGTGTTCGACCTGCTGACACAGATGCTTGAAGCAGGCAAAAAACCATACGATCTGATCATCCTCGATCCGCCCGCGTTCACCAAATCGCGCAAGACGGTGAACAGCGCCGAGCGCGGCTACCGCGAGATCAATTCCGCGGCGCTGAAGCTTCTTTCGCCCGGCGGCTACCTTGCGACGGCGTCGTGCAGTCATTTCATGCCGACCGAGCTTTTCGAGCGCATGCTTGAACGCGCGGCGTTTGACGCTGGCGTTCAGCTTAGGCAGATCGAGCAGCGGCAGCAGGCGCCGGACCATCCGATCCTCTGGAACGTGCCGGAAACGGATTATCTGAAGTTCTATCTGTTCCAGGTCGTCCGCAACTGACCGGCACGAAACACGGCGTATTTCTACAAATTATACGGGATCTGTTGAAATACCTATATGCGCATGGTATGATGAAACAAAAAGGAGGATCGCGAGATGATCATCGGTGAATTCAGCGAAAGCTACCCGCCGCACATCGACGGTGTCGGCATGGTAGTGCGCTCCTACTGCGAGGAATTGTCGAAGGCGGGGCATACGAGCTATTATATCGCGCCGAGAAACGCCGGCAGAGAGTATGAGAACGCCGCGCCGGAAACATTTCCGGTCATAAAATACGCGAGCGTCCCGATCCCGAACGAGGCGTACAGCGTCGGACTTTCCGCATTCGATCTTTCATTTCAGCTCGACCTCAATCACATCCCGTTCGATATCGTGCACGCGCATACGCCGTTCGTCTCCGCGCTCGAAGCGACGCGCATCGCGCGCGAACGCCATATCCCGCTCGTCGCGACGCTGCATTCCAAGTATTACGACGATATCCTGATGAAAACGCACAGCGAGGTGATCGCAAAGGCAGTGGTGCAGCGCGTCGTGCAGTTTTTCAACAAGTGCGACGAGGTCTGGACGGTCAACGAGGCAACGGCGGACGTGCTCCGCGGATACGGATTCGAAAAAGAGATCGTTGTCATGCCGAACGGCACGAACCTCTGGTATCCGACGTATGAGGACGCGAAGAAGGCGGAGCTGCGGTTCGATCTCGGAACAGGTCCCGTCTTCCTGTTCGTCGGACAGCAGAATTTCAAGAAAAACACCGACAGCATTCTTCGTGCAGCCGCCATCTATAAAAAGAACAGGGGATCGGACTTCCGCTTCGTCTTCGCGGGGCAAGGCCCGGATGCCGAGCAGATGCACCGGATGTCGGAGGAGCTCGGCCTTTCGGATGTTGCCGTCTTCACCGGACACATCGCGGACCGCGAGATCCTGAAAGGGCTTTACGCGCGCGCGAGTCTTTTCGTGTTCCCGTCGTTGTACGACAACGCGCCGATGGTTGTGCGCGAAGCAGCGGCGGCAGGCACGCCGAGCATTCTCATCCGCGGATCCTGCGCGGCGGACGGCGTAACAGACGGCGAGAACGGCTTTCTTTGCAATAACACGCCGGAGGAGATCGCCGCCTGCATGGAACGGGCTTTACGCACCGCAAAGACGGTCGGAGAAAAAGCAAGGCAAACGATCCCGATCCCGTGGAAAGGGATCGCAAAGCAGGTCGCGGACCGATACGCCGCGCTGATCGACCGCAAAAAACACGAAAAAAGATAGGATCAGCTGATCTGAATGCGGGTGGGAAATCTTTTCCGACCCGTTTTTATGAACAAAGTGTAGACAAAAAACGAAAGTTATGTTAATATGTATCTACCTATAGAAAGGTAACATGCAATGATTATCGTCAGCGCCTGTCTTGCCGGATACCGTTGCAGGTACGACGGCAAAATCGTTCCGGATGAAGAGATCGTCGCCCTGGTAAAAAGCGGCGGTGCGATCCCGGTATGTCCGGAAATGATGGGCGGACTGCCGTGTCCGCGCGTGCCAGCGGAACGGACAAAGGACGGCTTGCGTGTTGTCACACGTGAGGGAAATGACGTGACCGAAGCGTTCACGTCGGGCGCTTTTGAAGCGCTTCGCATGGCAAAGCTGTACGGATGTGAAACAGCGATCCTGAAGGCAAAAAGCCCCTCCTGCGGATGCGGACAGATCTACGACGGGACGTTTTCGGGAACGCTTCGGGAAGGCGACGGCGTCACTGCGGAGCTGTTCAAAGAAAACGGCATAACGGTTCAAGTGAAAGATTGACGGAGGTATTCATGGACAACAATACGATCTTGGTCATTGACGACGACAGAAACATTCTGGCGATCATCGAGTTATATCTTAAGAAAGCGGGCTTCTCGGTCGCGACGTGCACGACCGGCTACGAGGCGATGCAGGCGTTCAGGAACACGAAGCCGACGCTCGTCGTGCTCGACGTTATGCTGCCCGGCAAAGACGGCTGGACGATCCTGCACGAGATCCGGCAGGAGAGCGCGACGCCGGTCATCATGCTGACGGCAAAGGGCGACACGGGCGAGCGCGTGCGCGGGCTGGAGCTCGGCGCGGACGACTATATCGCAAAGCCGTTCGATTCCAACGAGCTCGTCGCGCGCATCAAGGCGGTACTTCGCCGCTTCGCGCCCGCGGCGGAGAGCGAACGCACGATCGTGCTGCCTGATCTCACCATTTCCCTCGAGAACTATTCGGTCACGCTGGACGGCGAAACGCTCGAAATGCCGCCTAAGGAGATCGAACTTCTGTATTTCCTCGCGTCGCATTCCGGACGTGTGTTCACACGCGAGCAGCTCCTCGAACAGGTCTGGGGATTCGATTTCTTCGGCGATTCCCGCACGGTTGACGTCCACGTAAAGCGCATCCGCGAAAAGCTCGGCGAGCGTGAAAGCTGGCAGCTTCGCACGGTCTGGGGCGTAGGGTATAAGTTCGACGTCCGCAGTTAACAGGGTTCATGCGCAGGAATCGGTTCCGCAGCATCTTTTCCCGCATGATGTTCATGCAGTGCGCGACCGTGGCGGCAGCGGTGCTGCTGGTCGGCGTCGTGCTGGCGATCATCGTATATGCGGGAAGGATCGGGGAGTACGGAACACAGTTGAATCGTTACGCGCAAAACGCGCGCGCCGTGATCGCTTCGGACGCGGGAAATGGCGAGACTCGTCTTAAAAACCTCGCCGCCGACAACGATCTTTTGATCGAGCGCGTCGTGGAGCATGACGAAGTCAGCGCGATCTATTCCGACAGCCGCTGGGAAGCGTACGCAAAGCAGTCGCTTTCGGAAACAGATTACAGCGGCGTTTCGGAGAACGCTTCTCCGGTCGGCGCAACGACGCGGCGGTACTATCAAAACGCGGGCTTTCCCATTCTGACCGTGTATTGCACAATCGGGAACGACCTGAAAAGCGGCGTGCTTCTCGTCAGCGGCGATCTCTCTCCGATGCGTTCCGCGCTCGGCAGCATGATCCTTTGGACCGTTCTCGTCAGCGCCTTCGTGCTCATCGGCTCCGGCGTCGTTTCTTACTATACCGCCTATCGCGTCATCAACCCCTTCGTTGAAATAAATCACGCCGTGCTGTGCTATTCGCGCGGGGATTTCTCGACGCGCATTCCCGTCGAAGGCAAGGATGAAGCGGCGCAGCTCGGCAAAAGCTTAAACGAGATGGCGGAGCAGCTTCGCGGCCTCGAGGACACGCGAAGAAGCTTTGTCGCAAACGTCAGTCACGAGCTCAGAAGCCCGCTGACGTCCATGAAGGGCTTTCTCGAGGCGATGCAGGACGGCACGATCCCGCCGGAAAACTATCCGGAATACATCGAGATCGTTCTCGATGAAACGCGCCGCATGGTCACGCTGGTCAACGACCTCCTCGATCTTGCCCGCATCGAATCCGGCACGATCCAGCTGAACTTCGAGGTGTTCGACGTCAACGAACTGATCCGGCGCACGCTTCTGACGTTCGAGGCGCGGCTCATCGAAAACGAAATGGAGATGGAGGTGCACTTCGCGCAGGAGCAATGCATGGTCTATGCGGATCCGACGCAGATCGGGCAGGTGCTTCGGAACCTCATCGACAACGCGATCAAGTATTCGCCGAAAGGGCGTTCGCTGTCCGTCTCGACCTATTCGATGCGAAAGATCGTCTACGTCACGGTGCGCGACACCGGCATCGGCATCCCGCAGGAGGATGTGCCGCACGTGTTCGATCGCTTCTATAAGGTCGAAAAGGCGCACACGCCCACCCCGCAGATGGGATCGGGCCTCGGCCTTTCGATCGTCAAGCGCATCATCGAAAGCCACGGACAGTCCATCACCGTGCGCAGCGCCAGAGGGCGCGGCACGCAGTTCACCTTTACACTGGAGCGCGCAAGCGCAGTGAAACGAGTACCCGACGGAGGTAAACACAATGTCTCATAAATTCTATCCGTATCCGACCGACTACAAAAATACGACCTCTTTGCGCCGTGCGCACCGCACAGGCAACACCTTTGTGATCATTCTGTGCGTCATCATCGCGTTGCTGCTCGGCGTGGGAACCTTCTTTGCCCTGACGAACAACGGACAGGGCTGGGATCGGTTCACCGATTTCGTTATGAGCGGTACGTATCCCGATCAGCAGACACAGAGTACGTCGCCCGCCGCGGAACAGCAGCCCGCGACAAAGACGCCGACCGCACAGCCCGCGGCCGATCCGGACGTTGAGCCGTATCTTGCGCAGCCGTTCGATCCGACGACGCTTACGAGCATTCCGGACGTGGTCGACGCGGTATCGCCCGGCGTCGTCGGTATTCTGAATTACCAGAATAAGATCGGCAAAGCCGAACCGACCCTTGCGGGAAGCGGCTCCGGCTTCATCTATACCGAGAACGGCTACGTCATTACGAACCAGCACGTCGTCGAAGGCGCGGCCGCGCTCAAGGTTTCCATGTCGAACGGCGAAACGGTTGACGCAGTGCTCGTCGGCTCGGACGTGCAGACGGACGTCGCCGTGCTGAAAATCGAGGCGGAAGGGCTGAACGCGCTTCCGATCGGAGACTCCGCTTCGGCGCGCGTCGGTGAATTCGTGCTTGCGATCGGCGATCCGATCAGCGCGGAAGAGCTCTCCGGCTCCGTCACGTTCGGCATCGTCTCCGCACTTTCGCGCGAGATCAACATCGAGGGCTTCGTCAACGAATACCTGCAGACAGACGCGGCGGTCAACCCGGGCAACAGCGGCGGTCCGCTTATCAACATGCGCGGCGAAGTCATCGGCGTGACGAGCGCGAAGTACACCTCCGCGGGCCTCGACGAGTACGGACAGAGCATCTCCTCCGAGGGCATCGGCTTTGCGCTGCCGATCAACAACGTCATGGAGATCGTGCAGTCGATCATCAAGGAAGGCTCCAAGGTCCGCCCGGGTATCGGCGTGACCATCGTTACCTATCTCGAGGCGACCGAGACCGTCAAAATCCCCGGCGTGTATATCTACAGCCTGACCGAGGGCGGTCCTGCGGAAGCGGCGGGCGTCAAGGTCGGTGACCGTCTCGTCGCGCTGAACGGAATCGAGCTTACACAGGATGAATTCGTCGAAGCGATCCGCGCGACATGCGTCGGTGATCAGGTCGTTCTGACGGTCGAGCGCAACGGCGTCACTCAGGATATCACCGTCGTCATCGGCGACATGAATCAGATGCATAAATGAACGAACGAGCATTAAGAAGTCTGGAATTTGACAAGATCCGCGCCCAATGTGCGACCCATACGGCGTCCGACATCGGGCGCGAATTCGTTGCGGCGCTGCATCCGACCGACGACCTTGAGCGCGCGGAACTTCTGCTGCGCGAAACGTGGGAAGCGGACGCGGTCTGCCGCCGCATCGGAGGCTCTCCGGTCGACACGTTCCCGGACGCGCGAAATACGTTAAGCCGCGTGAAGGCGTCCTACGCGCTTTCTCCCGCGGAGCTATTGAACCTTGCCGCGTGCCTGAAAGCCAGCCGCAGAGCGCGGGAACGTCTGCTTGCGGGCGAAAACGAAGCGACGCTGCACCGGCTTGCCAACCCGCTTTCCTCACACGCCGAGATCGAAAGCGAGGTCGCGCGCTGCATCCTGACGGAGGACGAGATCGCGGACAACGCGTCCCCGGAACTGAACCGCATCCGCAGACAGATGCGTATCACCTTGGAGCGCGTCAAGGAAAAACTCAACAGCTTTATCAAAAGCCCGACTTACCAAAAATATTTGCAGGAACCGATCGTCACGGTTCGCAACGGACGCTACGCGATCCCCGTGAAAGCGGAGCACCGCGCGCAGATCGGCGGCCTCATCCACGACCAGAGCGGCAGCGGACAGACGGTCTTTATCGAACCGACCGCGGTGGTAGAGCTCGGCAACGCCTATAAGCAATTGCAGGCGGAGGAGAAGCGCGAGATCGAGCGCATCCTTGCGGGACTGACCGCGCTGATCGCGCCGTATGCGGACGAGCTGTACCAGAGCCTGATGCTTTTGGGCAATCTCGACTGCATCTTTGCCCGCGCGATCCTTGCGCGCGACATGCGCGCGTACTGCCCGAAGCTGAATCAAAGCGGGATCATTCATATCAAAAACGGCAGACATCCGCTGATCGACAAAAACGTCGTTGTGCCGATCTCCGTGTGGATCGGCGACGGCTACGACACGCTGATCGTGACCGGTCCGAACACGGGCGGCAAAACGGTCACGCTTAAAACCGTCGGCCTCTTTACGATCATGGCTTCGAGCGGCATGTTTATTCCCGCCGACGAGTCAAGCGAGATCGCGGTCTTCCGCGAAGTCTTCGCGGACATCGGCGACGAGCAGTCGATCGAGCAGTCGCTGTCCACGTTCTCCGCGCATATGACGAACATCGTCGGCATCCTGAAAGACGCCGGAAGCGATACGCTTGTGCTGTTGGACGAGCTTGGCGCGGGTACGGACCCGAACGAGGGCGCGGCGCTTGCGCAGGCGATCCTGATGTTTCTGCAGCAAGCCGGTGCAACGACGTTTGCGACCACGCATTACAGCGAGATCAAGGCGTTTGCGCTGACGCACGAGGGCATGCAGAACGCGTCGATGGAATTCGACGTCGATAAGCTCTGCCCGACCTACAGGCTCTATATCGGCATCCCCGGCAAGTCCAACGCGTTTGAGATCAGCCGCAGATTGGGCCTCGACGACGCGATCATCGAGCAGGCAAGGGAATACCTGAAGCGCGAGGACGTCGCGTTCGAGGACGTGCTTTCCGGCGCGGAGACGCAGCGGAAGCTTGCCGAACAGCAGGCAAACGAGCTCACCGAGGAGCTTTCCCGCGTGAAAGCGGAGCGCGAAGCGCTGGAAACCGAGCGCAAAAAGATGCGCGACGACCGCGCCGCGATCCGTGAAAAGGCGAGGGAGGAGGCACGTTCCGTCGTCGCCGCCGCCAAACATGAGATGGACGCGCTGATCAGCGAGCTCCGGCAGGTCAAAAACATCGACACGCGCGCGCTCGACCGCGCGATCCAGACCGCGCGCGATAAGATGCGAGACGTACAAAATCGCCTTTCGGACAATCCGGAACCCGACGCGGCGGAGGGCGAGATCCCGTCGTCCGTCGTCCGCGGACAGACCGTGCGCGTGGTAAGCTTAAACAGCAACGCAACGGTGATCAAGCCGCAGGACGGCAAGGGACAGGTGCAGGTGCAGGCGGGACCGATCAAGGTCTTCGTGCCGCTAAGTGATCTTCGCCTTGTCACAAAAAAACAGGAGCAGCCGCGCGCCGTTACGCGTCCGCGCGAGATCATGACCGACATCAAGACCGTGAAGTATGAGCTCGACCTCAGAGGATACCTTGTCGACGACGCGATCCTTGAGATCGACGCATTCATCGACGACTGCGTGCGCACCGGCAGGACTGAGTTCAACATCATCCACGGCAAGGGCACCGGCGCGCTGCGCGCGGGCGTACAGAACTACCTCAAGACCCATCCGCGGGTCAAGAGCTTCCGCATCGGTGCGTACGGCGAGGGCGACGCGGGCGTGACGGTCGTGACACTGAAATGATGCGGGCATTGACGGATCACGCCGAACGGTGTACCATAGGGTACGGAGGACTGGCTTATGAAACGTAAGATCTTTTTCATCATACTCGCGCTTTTGTGCGTCGCGGGCGCAGTCGTGCTCGTCGTGGTCGGGATCAGGGCAACGTCGCATCCCGCCGTCATTCCGGGTCTCGAATCACTCGGCGAGGTCACACTGGAGGCGTACGAAGCGCGGCGCGGCGAAAGCACGGAGGACGAGCCGTACACGATCTATTACCGCTATATCGACCCGAAATACGGCGAGATCGTCTTTGCCAACGCCGTCAGCGACGAGGATTATTATTCCTTCCTGTACGATCGCATGCGCGCGGACGACGCGCAGGAAGGCGAGGTGCCGGAGGAGACCGACGAGATCACAAAGCCCACGACGATCAAGCGCTACGTCTACGTCTATCCCGCGGACGGGCATTACGAAGCAGTGTTCGAGGATCGGTACATGGGCCTCACCGACGTATCCGATCTCATCGACCCGTCGCCGAAGGTCTCCGCAACGTATTACTATATCGTCGCGGGCATACTGTTGCTTGCGGGCGCGTATCTGCTGTTCCTCGCGTTTACGGGCGAGCGTACCCCGGAACGCGCGTCCCGCTCGGCACAAAACAGACGGTAACGAACCCAAAACAAAAATCTGCCGAGTGATCGGCAGTTTTTTTACGTTTCAGGTTATGCGTTCGCGATCAGCAGCACCGCTGCAGTACATCTGTAGGGGAGGCCGACCCCGGCCTTCCGTGTGTTATGCGTTCGCGATCAGCAACACCGCCGCGGCGAGCAGAAACAGCGCCGTACCGACGCACATCACGACGTTCAGGACCGTGTTCAGCCGGTCGGGCCGCTTTGAAATGCGCCGCAGAAGCAGATAAAACCCTGCGCCGATCGCGGTTCCGAGCGTGTTCATAAGGAGATCGGTCACGTCCGCCGCGCCGATCGCAAGCACGAACTGAAGCGCCTCAAACAGAAGACTCAGACAAAATCCTAAAAGGATCGCTTTCCACGGCTTCATGCCGAGCATACTCGGGTACAGCCCGAGCGGCACAAACACGAGCGCGTTTAAAACAACCTCCTCAACGTGCGTACCGACCTCGAACTCGTAATGGAACGGAACGAGGTTTAGCGTCCGTTCGCAGGGCAGATACTTTAGTTCCGCGACCATCGACGCTTTCAGCAGCACGATCCAGATGAGGATCAGTCCGTAAACGGACAGAAGAACGATCGCAAAAATGCTGTTTCGTTTGCTGTTCATAACTGTTTCAAAAAAGGACCTGCCGTCCCGCGCGCAAAAGCGCAGGACGGCAGGGGAGGATCATTTACAGATCCAATACTTCGAACGGGAATTCCTCGGTGGAATCTTCTGAGGCGATCCATAGCTCAATGTACGCAAGGAGCGTATCGTCGACCGCAAAGCCGGCTGCGGCAATTTGCGTTTTGACCGAAGTCAGACTGCTCATTTCATAGCTGACTATCGAGAAAGTCACGCAATGCGACGGATCGTCGGTCATCGGCGCTTCCGAAAGCGCTTTCAGAAGCATGTACTCGTCCGGATGCGCTTCCTTCGGCGTTGCGAATTTCTTCTGATCCTCGTAGTTCCATAGATTCCATTGATCGACATACCGTGTTCCGACGTTGAACCGGTCAAATGCGGGATCGTTTTTCGGATGCTCCATCCATTCGACGAGCGTTTTCAGCTCCTTTTTGACCGTTTCCGCGTTGCGTGCGTTGAGGTATCCCAGCATTGCCTTCGCCGCGTTCGGCGTCAGCTCGTTGATCCGATACGTTGCTGTGTAGTTTTCAGTGCCGTAAGAGCCGTACAGTCCGATACTGAGCGCGATCGGACTCTTGCTCTGCACAACGTCGATCACGGTGCCGTACGATCCGATCAGCGACATGCGCTGTTCGTCCGTCAGCTTCTCATAGTCCTCGCGGAACAGCCGCCCGACTTCACGCGCTTCTGAAAGCGACAGCCCCTGCGCGTAATATGTGATCTGTCCCTTCGGATAGGCAGCGACCTTTTCCGTAAATGCCGGGTCATTTTTGCAGATCTTCAGAAACGCTTCCTTAAAGTTGATGAGCGAATAGGAATAGTCAGCAGGCAAATTGACCATCTTTCTGAATAGTCCGCCGTCGTTTACGATGATGCGCTCCATCCCGGTGATGTTGACTTCGTCGCCCTTCTGCTGGTTCTTGCAGTCTTCCTTCGACTGATTCGCGATCAGCGCGTTCGCTTTCGTGTCGCTGAACGTATGGTGATACAGCACGTAATCCGACCAGGTTTCGCTTCCCGAAATATTGGAGGGGATCAGGATGGTGGATTCGTTGCTGATCCTGAACGACTTGATCTTCTCCGCGCTGATCGGCGTAAGCGTTCTTGCCTTGCCGACCCAGAACGGCACGAAGATAAAGAACGCAGAAAGCGCAAGGCAGAGAACGTACCCGGGCATCGCCTTCACGACCTTTTTCATCTTGCGCGACGAGATCAGCTCATACAGGCAATAGAAGATGAAGCTGAACAGGATCGAGGTCATCACGAGCGGGATCAATATCTCACGCGGCATGAAATCTTCGTCCCAGCCGTAGCGCAGCCACACGTTCAGGATCACGGTGACCGACAATAGCTGCGGCATGCCGAACATCACGCGCGTCGCGGCCTGCAGCACCTTGCTTGCGTACGGGATCTCCGCAAGCTCGGACTTGCGCTTTCTGAACGCAACGCCGCCGAGCAGCAGCAGTCCTGTGCTCATCACGAGCGAATACAGCATCGCGAGCGGGTTCGCATAGTTGATACCGTAGATCAGCGAATGGATCGGCGTCGCCGCAATGTTGTATTCCGGATTGAAGAATGGCAGGATCATCGAAAACGGCAGGGTAAAGCCGGAATCGACCTCTGTAAGGATCCAGAACACCGTGAGAATGACGCGCGGCAGAAACAGCACCGCGATCGACTGGAAGAACGCCGTAAACCCCCTGCCGCAGAGCGACAGACCGATCGAAAACGCCGCAACGATCTCGATCATCGCGATCAGCATGTTGACAAAGACGCAGAGGAACAGCAGCCAGTTGATCGGCAGACCGAACGCCGTGCGCAGGATCGCGTGCACGACGGCGTAGCTTCCGAGCGCGATACTAAGCCACAGAAAGATCGCCGCGGACGTCGTCGCGTAGATCTGTGTGCGGGTCAGCGGGATCGCGTGATAGAAATCGCTTTCCACGCGCTTGTTCAGCCAGCGATACGCGCCGAACACCATGACCGGCACGAAGACGTACAGCATGATGAGCATCGGCGCCACCATCAGGCGCGCGTCAAAATGTCCGATCGACGCCTTGACGGGATCGCGGGTCAGATAGATGGAGAAGAAGACAAGGTTCAGCCCCGCGAGGATGAATGTCGCGACAAGCCCCTTCCCGCGGAGCTGACGGAAGATCTCGCGGAAGAAACCGGGATGGATCAGCTTTTTCATGTTACTTCACCTCCTGCTTCAGCACTTCGGAGAACTCGTATCCGCGCTGTCCCATTTCATACACGAAGACCTCCTCGAGCGAAAGGGGAAGGACCTCGAAGAGCACCGGAGCAAGCGCTTTGAGCTTTGCCTCGGTCTCACCGCGGTCGCCGCGCACGATCATCGTGGCGACACTGCCCTGTTTTTCATACGACAGCATTTCGACGCCGTCGAAGCGCTCCCTGCCGTAGTCGTCACTGAACGCGATCTGGACCTTGAAGAGCGAGGTCTTGAGATGGTCGACGTCGCTTTCAAAGATGATGCCGCCCTTGTGCAGAAGCGCAAGCTGGTCGCAGGTGTCCTCGAGCTCGCGCAGGGAATGGCTCGTCACGACCGCCGTCGCTTTACGCTCCATGACCTCGTTATAGAGGAGATTCTTGACGAGGTTACGCATGACCGGATCGAGCCCGTCGAAAGTCTCGTCGAAGAGGATATAGTCCGCGCAGCACGAAAGCGCGAGGATCGTCGCCGCCTGCCGGCGCATGCCCTTTGAGAACGTGTTGAGGGGCTTGTCGGGGTTCAGCGAAAATTCCTTGAGAAGCGTTTCAAAGCGCTCGAGCGAAAAGTGTTCGTAAACAGACGCGTAAAGCTGCTCCATGCGGCGCAGATTCGCGTGGGGGAGGAAATACAGCTCGTCGGGCACGAAGACGATGCGGTTCTTGACGGCGGGATTGTCGAAAACCTCCTGATCGTCGATCGTAATCTTGCCCTCCTCGGGACGGTAGATGCCCGAGATCAGCCGCAGAAGCGTCGATTTGCCCGAGCCGTTCGAGCCGACCAGTCCGTAGACGCAGCCCTCCGGGATCGTGCAGTTCAGCTTCTGAAGCGCAACGGTATCGTCAAACCGTTTTGTGACAAATGACGCTGTGATCATTGTTCGGTCTCCTTTCTTTCATGAGATGCATAGACGGACGTGACGACATTCAGAAGTGCCGTCTTCGGAACGCCGCACTCGCGAAGCTTTTCGGCAAGCTCGGCAAATTCGTTGATCTTCATCTCCGCTTCGGATCTGAGATGCAGGATCGCGTCCTTGGTGAGAAATCTGCCGCTGCCGGGCACGGAATAGCAGAGTCCGCGCCGTTCGATCTCGGCATACGCGCGCTGCAGCGTGTTCGGATTGATGGTAAGCTTTTGCGACAGCTCGCGCACCGACGGCAGCTTTCCGTCCGGCGCAATCTCACCGGACAGGATCCCGTATTCAAACTGCGCGATCAGCTGTTCGTAGATCGGCGTGCGGGACAGTTTGTCAATGGTGAACATTGCCTTCTCCTTTCTGTATGAACTGTATTAACACTAATAACACACATAACACGATGTGTCAACCGATCCGGAGAAGAATTTACAATTCGATGCGCATTTTTACTATTAAGACGAATAAATCACGCAAAATGTGTCAACAAAAAAGCACCTTGTCGGTGCTCATTCATGTACGGAAAGGAACGTGTCAAGCTCGGCGCGGGTGGGGGAACCGCGTCCGCTCGGCTTGGAAACGCAGATCGCGGCGGCGGCGTTCGCGGTTTTCAGCGCGTCGGCGTCGGATGCGCCGGACAGGATCGCCGCGATAAACGCACCGTCGAAGGTGTCGCCCGCGCCGACGGTATCGGCGACGGAGACGGGGAAGGCGGGGGAATGCAGCCGTGAATTTCCGCGGTAAAGGTCCGCGCCCTGATCGCCGCTTCGCGTGATGACGGCGGCGCTGTGTTCGGAAAGCTTTTTCGCGGCAAGCTCGGCGTCGTGCTCGTTCGCAAGCATCGGGATCTCGACGATCGCGGAGCCGAGAACATAGTCCGCGGCGTCCTTCGCCGCGTGCAGATTTTCAAAGAACGACGGGCTTTTCAGCGCTTCGACGCGCACGTTGATATCGAAGGAAACGGGAATGCCGGCGGCTTTGCAGCGTCGCATGAGCTCGAGCTGCGTCGACGCGGCGGGCTCCTCGCGCAGCATCATGCCGTTGACGTGCAGCCAAGAAATGCGTTCCGTGATATCGTCCGGGATCTGTTCGGGCAGGATCGCGTGCTGCGAACCGAGATGCGCGGGGCAGGCGAACGCGGTGCGGTCACCCTGTTCGTTGAGCACCAAAAGCACGAGCTGCGTAGGCTTGTCCGCGTCCATTCTCAGAAGCGTCGTATCGACGCCCTCGCGCTCCAGCCCGCGCTTCAGCATCACGCCGTAGGCGTCGTTTCCGCATGTACCGCAGAAAATGACGGGGACGCCGAGCCGCGCGATCGCGCAGGCGGTGTTCGCGGCGCTGCCGCCCTCCGCGGGACGGACGTCGGCATTGAGGTACGACTTCGGATCGCCGGCTTTCGCCTTCAGCGCGTCGGCGTACGGAATGATGAGATCGGCGCAGATATCGCCGAGACAGAGTACGGGCTTCACGGGTTTGCTCCTTCCGGTTCATCCGTCGGATCCGGCTCCGCCGTCGGTTCCGGCGTGACCGTTCGATCGGGATAGGGGATGTAGAGAATGTCGGGCAGGGACCGGTTGCTGCCGGGATGGTTGATGCGCTCCGAATGCCAGGTGAGCTGCGCGGTGATGCCGCCATCCAGATTGTAGGCGCATACACAGCCGAGCTCCTGCATAAGCTCGGCAAGCTCCGTAAGTGAAAGGCCCATCGAATAACCGTTCTGCCGTCCGTCGACGAGGACAAAACAGTAATGCCCGGGCTCGTAGTAACCGATCGCCGCGCGCGGGTTGCGCTCTCCGATCTGATCGGGCATGTTGAATGTGGTCAGCGGCGTGCCGTTTTCGTCCAAAAGCATAGGACCGAAGTTCCATGTCTGCCAGACGCCGCGTGCCTCGAGTGCGTCCACGGAAATATCCTTCGGAGAGCAGGTCTCCATTTCGCCGTTACGGAAGAGCACGCAGAGATCGCGGGTGAACGATCTGCTCTGGTGTACGACCTCGCCGTTGAAGACGACGTACGCATTCTCGGACGGATCACAGTGATCGCCGGACATCGCGACGATGGCGTTGTTCGCCTTGGACATCTGTTTGATCGGGGTATTGGTCAGAAGCTGGTACGAGTCTCCGCTGTATGCACGGCGGATGCTTTCGACGTTCTGCACATACACGTCAACAACGAAGTAAGTGAGTGTTTTTCCGGTACGCTCAGCCGTCTGGACACGCGTGACGGTGATGCAGTGCGTTTCGTCACAGTAGGTATCGTCCGTATCGACGACTTCGTCTGAGAACTTTTCCGTAAGCTCGTACCGGATGATGCCGATCCGCTCGGGAACAGGCGTGGGGGTCGGCGTTGGATCCGGCGTCGGCGTGGGCGTTGGCGAGGGCGTCGGTACGGGTGGCAGAGTGACCTCCTCGGTCGGAGCCGAGGTAAGAAAAACGAGCGTCTCAGATTCGACGTCGGCAAGGGGGACCGGCGTCGGAGATGCTTCGACGCGATCGGTCGGATCACTGCCGCAGGAAACGACCGCGCACAAGAATGCGGCGGCAAGCAGCACGGAAAAGATGCGGATGTGTTTCATGATCAAAAACCTTTATTTATCAGTTACAATGTTCAATATACCACGATTCGACAGGATTGTCTATATCAGACTTCCGAGCGGTCCACGGTCACGGCGGCGCGGCAGCCGGGGATCCCGTCCGCGATGGCCGCTTCGATCCGTTCCCGCAGCGCATCGTCCGCGCCGGCGTATGTGAACGGCACGGCGACGTCGAACAGCAGCATTTTCACTTGCGGACCGCGCGTGACGCGGAAATCGTGGATCGTAAACACGGCGTCGACCCGGGAAACGATCAGCTCGGCCTGTTCGCGAAGCTTGCCGGTCTCGGGATCGTCGGTGATGATCGGGTCCATGTGGATCGTCGCGCTGCAATGGAATTGCTCGGAAAGGTATCGCTCGGCATTGTCGATGATCTCATGCACGTCGCGGATGTCGGCGTCGGCGGGGACTTCCGCGTGCAGCGAGACGAACACGCGTCCGGGACCGTAGTCGTGCACGATGACGTCGTGTACGCCGCCGATGCCTTCAAAGGACAGCGTCGCTTGCTCGATCGATTTCACGAATGCCGGATCGGGGCGGCGGCCGAGCAGCGGCGCAGTCGTTTCGCGGATGGATTTCAAGCCCGTATACAGAATGAACAGCGCGACAAGGATGCCACTCCACGCGTCGGGACGTACCCAATCGGGCAGTACGAAAAAGTGTGTGACGAGCGCGGAAACGAGAACCGTGAACGTCGCGACGGTGTCGGAAAGCGAATCGAACGCGACGGCCTTCAGCGCGGGGGAATCGAATCGTTTCGCGAGCGCGCGGTTATAATAAAACATGTAAAGCTTTACGAGGATCGAGACGCCCATGACGGCGATCGACGGCAGGAAGTGCGTCGTGTACGCAGGTTCGCCGCCGTGGATCACGATGTCAAGCGCGTTTTTGAACAGCGTCCAACCCATGAGGATGATCGCGACCGAGACAAGCATGCCTGCAATATACTCGAAACGCCCGTGTCCGTACGGATGATCGCGGTCCGGCTTTTTGGCCGCGATGCGGAAGCCGAACAGCGCGATGACGGAGGAGCCCGCGTCGCCGAGGTTGTTGAAAGCGTCCGCCTCCAGCGAGACGGCGCGCGCAAGAAGACCGAACACGAGCTTGATCGTAAATAAAATAAGGTTCAGAAAGATCCCGAAGCAGCCCGAAAGCACGCCGTACGCGCTTCGCATGCGCTCCGGCGGATCGGATTCCTTCTCGCGTATGAACCATTTTGCAAGCAAACGAATCATTAGCACCTCTTATTTTGCGATTATAGCATAAATAGCGGCAGAAAACAAATATAAAAAAACACTTTTCATCATGATAACCGTATGATATACTGTATGCAGAAAATAAGGAGGTAGTCACATGGCAACCGTATTCGGATCGCTTTGGGTCCCGTGCCTGATCCTGAGCATACTGGGGATCGCATTCCTCATAGGCGAATTGTTCCTGCCCGGCTTCGGCGTATCGGGCATCTGCGGCGTTCTTTGCCTGATCGCAGTCTGTGTTATGCAGTTTATGACGGCGCCGCCGCTGGTCGCGACGCTCGTCACGATCGTGCTCGGTCTCATCCTGGTCGTGATGGTTATCATCTTCATGCGATCCATGAAAAACGGGCTTCTGTTCCGATCTCCGATCGTGCTGAAGGATCAGATTGAATCCGAGGCGATAAAGCTGCATGATACGACGCCCGAAACGCTGATCGGCAAGACCGGCGTTGCGCTGACGCCGCTTCGCCCGAGCGGGATCGCCCTGATCGACGGCAAACGCTATTCGGTCGAAACGCAGGCGACCTTTACCGAGAGAGACACGGAGATCACGGTCATCGCGGTCGACGGTCCCAAGATCACGGTACGATGAAGTATTGTAAGCAATGCGGCGTTCTGTACACGACGGACGTTTGTCCGAAGTGCGGCGTCGCGACCCCGGACGAACAGGAGCCCGCCCCCCCCGCGGAGCCGAAGACCGTCCGGAACCAATGGATCGCGCTCGTCGTTGCGATCCCGGCGGCGATTCTGCTCATTATGGGCGTTTTGCACATATTACGACTATTTTAACAGGAGGAACTTATGCAACCATTTATTCCCTGGATCATCGGCGCAGCAGTCGTCATCTTTCTGATCATCTTCTTTTCGTTCGTGCCCATCGGACTCTGGATCTCCGCAGCGGCGAGCGGCGTCAAGATCGGGCTCTTCGATCTCATCGGTATGCGCATCCGTAAGGTCAATGCCGCGGACATCGTCAACCCGATGATCAAGGCGACCAAAGCCGGTCTTAAGCTCCCGATGAACAAACTCGAGGCGCACTACCTTGCAAAAGGCGGCAAATCAAACGGCAAGGCAAGCGTGAACCGCGTCGTCGATTCCCTGATCGCGGCGCAGCGCGCGGGCATTCCGCTTGACTTCGAGCGTTCCTGCGCGATCGACCTCGCAGGCCGCGACGTGCTGAACGCCGTGCAGATGAGCGTCAACCCGAAAGTCATCGAAACCCCGATCATCGCGGCGGTCGCGATGGACGGCATCGAGCTTCGCGCAAAGGCGAAGGTCACGGTTCGCGCGAACATCGACCGTCTCGTCGGCGGCGCTGGTGAGGAAACGATCATCGCGCGTGTCGGCGAGGGCATCGTCACCACCGTCGGTTCCGCAAAGAGCCACAAAGAAGTCCTTGAGAACCCGGATACCATCTCCCGCACCGTCCTTTCGAAGGGCCTTGACGCGGGCACCGCGTTCGAGATCCTCTCCATCGACATCGCGGACGTTGACGTCGGCAGAAACGTCGGCGCACAGCTGCAGATCGACCAGGCGGAAGCAGATAAGCGCATCGCGCAGGCAAAGGCGGAGGAACGCCGCGCCATGGCAGTCGCGCAGGAGCAGGAGAACATCGCGGAAGTCCAGCGCATGCGCGCCCGCGTCATCGAGGCGGAGGCAGAGGTCCCGCAGGCGATCTCCGCGGCGCTCAGAGACGGCAAGCTCGGCGTACTGGATTACTACAACATGAAGAACGTCATGTCCGATACCGAGATGCGCACCGCCATCGGCCGGTCGGCAGCACCCGCGACGGACAAGAAAGGAAACTGAGCCATGCCTTTCTTCCTTGTTTTGCCGTTCATCGTGATCGGTATCGTGATCGCGACTGTGAAGAAGACGGCGGAACAGAATAAGCGTGCAGAGGCGCAGCGGCGAACGGAGGAAATGCAGGCAAGTCTGAACAAGCAGACTGATCCGAAGCCGTACACGCCCGTGAGACCTTCCGTACAGGTTCCTCCTGTACGGGAGGCGGCTCCCACGCAGAGAACGACGCCGACCGTTCAGACCGCGAGGACAGCGCCGAGGGTGACGACGCAGAAACAGACGCATCCGCAGCACGACGAGTGTTCGCTGCGTCCCGATCAAAAGACAGCGTCTAAGGCGCCGTGGCAGCATCCGCAGCATGATGAATGCTCGCTGGATGCCGAAACGGCCGCTAAGCCCGAAGCGTACACCGTACAGCGGCGTGCCGCCGCGCTTCATAACAGCGGCGCGGATCTGGAGCTGACGCCGGAGAACATCCTGCGGGGCGTCATCTTTTCCGAGGTCTTCGGCAGACCGAAAGCGTTGCGATAATCCGTGCGAAAAAGAAGCATTGCAGAACTTTTCATACAGATCAGCGTATTGACCGTATTAGGGATCCTGTACGGTCTTTCGTTGTTGCAGAGACCGCCCGTCTATCTCGAGACCGTGACGGTCTCCGCTGTTCTCGTGCTTCTCTTCGGCGCGGGATGCGTACGGCTCGTTCCGACGCTCATGTCGATGCTGACGGGGGAGGAGCCGCACATGAAGCGCGAAGGCGACCGAACCTTCCGACGCTGCGGCACGCGCGAGCTTACAAAGCTCTTTCTCATCGTGCTTGCCGTGCGGCTTCTGGAATTCCCGCTGACGTACATCGTGCATTACGCGCTGTTCGGATTTACGGGTACGTTTTTCGAGGTGCAGCGGCTCTGGCTCGATTTTTATCATGCGGAGACCGCGTTCCCGCTGTACGGATACCTTTCCAACATCTTCTGGATCATCACCGTCAACTTCAACCACGCGCGATTCATCGGCTCGTACTTCTTTACGGCGCTTGCCGCGGTCGCGCTCTATTACCTCGTTCAGCTCGATTTCGACCGCCGCGTCGCGCGGCGTACCGTCCGTTATTTTCTGCTGATGCCGTACGCGCTGACACTGATGGGCACCGTGCCGGACGGGCTGTTTTTGCTGTTCTCCGTGCTCACGCTGCTGTTTTTGCGGCGGAACAAGTTCCCGCTCGCGACGCTGTTCGCGTTCCTTGCGGTGCTCACGCACGCGCTCGGCGCGCTGCTGTTTTTCCCGGTCGTCGCAAGCTACGTGTCGTATCTGTACGGCAATGTACGCAGCAACCGCGTGGTCGAGAAGGGCTTTATCATCCGGCAGATCCTGAACACGCTTTCGATCCTTTTGATCCCGCTCGGGATCGGGCTTGTCATGCTGTACAGCCGCCTTCGTTTCGGCGACGCGATGTGGCTCTATGATCTCGCGCTCGGCAGGACCGGCGAAGGCGCCGCTGCGCTGCTTAACTGGCTCGATTCCGGTTTCTCTCTCGTTCGGACGGTCGGCGGAAACAGCACCGCGGTCCTGTTCGGAACGTATGCCGCGCAGTTTGTCTACATGCTCTTTGCGCTTGTCATGTTCCTGCTTGCGTGTAAAACGATCCCGTCTTCGTTTACGCTGCTGATGGCGGTCACGATCCCGATGATCGCTTTGACCGGACACGTTCCGGATACCGCCCGCGCCGTCACAATGACCGCGCCGTTTGTCATCACGCTTGCCGCGCGCGTCAAAAACCGCATCGTCGACGCGATCATCACCGTTGTACTGTTTGCGGGCTGGCTTGCATATTTCTTCGCGTTTATCGCGGGGTATACGGGAGGCGGGCTATGAGTCTCCGGAAACTGTATCTGATGTTTCTGAAGATCGGTTCGCTGATGATCGGCGGCGGATATTCCATGCTGCCGCTTCTCATTCGCGAACTGGTAGAGCGTCATAAGATCATCACCGAGGACGAGCTGACCGACTATATGGCGGTCGCGCAGTGCACGCCCGGCGTGATCGCGATCAATACCGCTACATTCGTGGGCTATAAGGTCCGCCGCGTTTTAGGCGCGATCGTCGCGTCGCTCGGCGTCATCACGGTACCGATGATCCTCATCGCGCTGATCGCCGCCGTGCTGAAGCCGCTGATGGAGTACGAGATCGTCGCGCATATCTTCGCGGGGATCCGTCTTGCCGTGTGCGCGCTCATCACCGCCTCCGTCTTTAAGCTGTACAAAAAGACCGTGACCAACGTCACGACGTTCGCACTGTTTCTGCTCGCGTTCCTGTTCGTCACCGTCGGCGGGATCTCGCCTGTGTTCGTCGTGCTCGGCGCGGCGATCATCGGCCTCGCTTGGGGAGGGCTCAAAAAATGCTGACCTTCCTCTATAAACTGCTGCTTCTTTTCGTCGAGTTTTTCAAAACGGGACTGTTCGCCGTAGGCGGCGGGCTTGCGACCGTGCCGTTCATCCGCGACATGGGCGCGACGTACGGCTGGATCACGGAATTTGAGCTTGCCAATATCATCGCGATCGCGGAATCCACGCCCGGTCCGATCGGCGTCAACACCGCGACGTACGTGGGCTATCTCGTCTGCGGGATCCCCGGCGCCATCCTCGCGACGCTCGGACTTGTCACGCCGTCCGTCATCATCATCATTCTTGTCGCGAAAGCGATCAGAAAGTATTCCGATTCGTACTTGGTCCGGAGCCTGTTCAGGGCGCTGCGTCCCGCGGCGATCGGGCTCATCACGGCGGCGGGCTTTTCTCTTCTGCTGACTTCGCTCGGCGTAAGCGCGAATTTCACGCGCTTTACGTTTTCGGCAAATTGGTACTCGCTTTTGAAGTTCGGTATCTACGGCGTGTTCACGTTCTTCGCGTTCTGGAAAAAGACCGCGAAGATCCATCCGCTGTTTTTCATCCTCGCCGGCGGCGCGATCGGCGCGATCCTTTCGCTTTGACGGTTGACAAACGCCGATTTGCGTGTAAAATAATAACGATGCGATTGTGGTGGAATTGGCATACACAACAGACTTAAAATCTGTCGGGGAAACCTTGCGGGTTCGAATCCCGCCAATCGCACCAAAGAAATGGCCACCCGCATGGGTGGTCATTTCTTTGGCTTGTGTAATCGGAAGGGATTCGACGAGCGACCGCAAAACGCCGCAGTGTGGCGTTTTGCAGCGAGGGGCTTTGCGGGCAGATGCGGACGCGCAACGCGGAGCGTAAGCGGGAGACATCGATGGGTGCCCGCAAAGGAATCCCGCCAATCGCACCACGTCGTCGCAAGCTCCGCTTGGCTTGCGACGACTTTTTTTGTTGCTCAAACAAGTCTTCGCTTCGCTTTACTTCGCCATCCACTTCACTTCGTTCCGTTACATAGGTGCCGTCGCGCGATTCCCGCGCGTCGCCATGTCTCCTTTCCGCAAACGATTTCGCTCGGTTCGCTTGTTCGGTTGTAAACGCCCTCACAACGGCTCACTGTCGCTACCAATCGTTTGCGGGTATGACGCGTCTCACGACGCGCTTATCGCGCGCAGCGCGGATCACAAGCGGAAGACAACGATGGGGGCCGCAAAAAAACGTCAATCGTATATGCAAAGCAAAATAACTTTGCTGTTGTAACTATATTGTAAATTCTGCTGTCTTTTCTTGTTTTCCGAACACTTGCATGCTATATTGTCAAAAAACAAGGAGAATACATATGCAAACAAAAGCTGAGAACCCCGGAAATGCAAAGTTTTCCTATCGTAAATATTATCCGATCCGAAAGCTGATCTTTCATTCTTTTTCCGAAAAGTATAATGCAGATATGCTGATCGAGTATGCAATGAAGATTCTGAAATACGGAGATACGCAACCTGCTTATGTTTGTTCGCTGGAACCTTTGACCGTGATCGCTTATTCTGATGAAATGGATGCAGTTGTTCGCCTGAAGTTTCCAAATGAACTGGCTGATAAATATGAACTGCGCGAAGGAACGCGTCTTGTCACGTCATGCGTATATTCGCCGAATGCATTCGATACAACCGCTAAGGATATTTTTCCCGGAGAGCATTTCACCGGCAATTACAGTGATTTCATTCCTGCGGTACAATTGTTTCTTTGTAAGCATGATGAAAAGATCCGCGAACGTACCGCGCTGTTTCCGGAGGAACTTTGGGAACATGTCGCTTTTCTCGGAAAAGCATACATTGAGGCGCATCCGACGCTCATCCGCGACGGTTTTTCTTTCCTGAAGAAATAGGATTCGGTATACATTTGCCACTTGACAACCGCAGCCGGTTATTGTATTATAATCGGGCACGGGGATGTAGCTCAGCTGGTCAGAGCGCTGTGTTCACATCGCAGAGGTCTAGGGTTCGAGCCCCTACATCCCCACCAAACAAAAGACCGCCTTTACGGCGGTTTTTTGGTTACATTCATTCAAAGGGGCTCGACTGAACGCCCGCAAAGCCATCTGGTGGATGACTTTGCAGTGAAGCGGGTTTGCGGCAGGGCGGAATGCGCAGTTCGGAGAACAAGCATGACAGCCCGATATCCATCGCCGCAAACGAGCCCCTACATCCCCACCAAAACAAAGCCCACCATTCCGGTGGGTTTTGTTTTGTCATCCGATCATGAAACTTTTCCCGTGCCTCTTTTCAATTCCGCAATTCTTTGTTATAATAAATAAAATCGGAGGTATCGCTATGAACTCGCTCAACATTGCTTTTTCCGCCGGAAACGCCGCGCTGACGTGGAACGCGATCATGCTCGCGCTCGGCATCCTCGTCGCCGTCGTCGTTTCCGGGATCCTTGTCAAAAAACGCGGCGCGTATAAGGATCTTGCGTTGGACGCCTGTATCATCGGCATTCCGGCAGGGCTCATCGGCGGCAGACTGTTTTCCGCGCTCTCCGGCAAGATCGCGTTTTCCGCGTTCTTCGACCTCACACAGAACGGACTGAACCTGCCCGGTGCGCTGCTGTTCGTCGGCGTGGGGATCGTCGTCTGGCTGCGCATCAAAAAGATCCCGATCGAGGGAGCGCTTGATCTTCTCATGCCGGGCGCGTTCTTCGGCCTTGCGGTCGGACGCTGGTCGGATTTCTTCCTCTGCGACGGGCTCGGCGCCGAGGTCGGCGCGAACGTGCCGAAATTCTTTCCGCTTGCGACGTTCACGCCGCAGTACTTTACGGATCACGCGACCGTTGCGTACGCCGTCTTTTTCCTTGATTTTCTCGTCTGCCTCGCGCTCGGCGTCACAGCCCTTCTGATGAAAAATCAAAAGAGCGGCCGCACGTTCCGACTCACGGTCATCCTGTACCTGTTCGCGGAATTCATCCTCGAATGGCTTCGCGTCGAGTGGCCGGACGTCGGCGTCACGCGCGAGATCGTGTTCGGCGAGGTCCGCTTCAATCAGCTCGTGTGGATGGCGCTGCTTCTGTTCTTTGCGGGACTTTCGCTGTACCGTGCAAAGCATCCCGTGACTGCGGCGGTACCCGAACCGGACGAGGAAGAACCCGAAGAAGCGGAGGAGCAGCCGGAAGAAACACACGCCGAACCCTCTGATTTGGAAACGGTGCATCCGGAGCAAGCGTCGGACGCCGAATCCTCGGAAGAAGCGGTGGAACACCCGGAGAAAGCGGCGGACGGCGCGGAAGGGAACGCGGAATGAGACGGCTTTTACCGCTGCTGTTCGCGCTGCTTTTGATCGGATGCAGCGCGCAGAGCGCGCACCTCATCTATCTGCCGGAGACGACGCCGACGCCGACCCCGATGTTTACGCCGACGCCGCCGCCGGAACCGATCCCGATCACCGTCGATCCGGTCACGGGCGAGGGCTTTACTACGGATGAGAACGGTATTCCGATCCTGAACGAAAAGTCGCATTATTACGAGTATTATCTTTCGATCTCGCAGATGCGCGTCTTCGAGGAGAACGGCGAAACGCTTCTTGACGCGGTGATTACGAACGACTATCCGAAAAAGCTTTCCGGCGGACTGCGCATCGTCTTTTCGGAAAACGGAGTGAAATACGGCTATGCGGAGCTGAAAACGGCGTCGGGCGATCTCATCCTTCTGCCCGGTGAAAACCGTGTATACGCCGACGTTCTCACGGAGGTCGACGTGCAGATGATGGATTACGCGATCGAAGTCTCAACGCCGTTTGTGCCGGTGCAATGAAATAAGGACCCATCCGGGTCCTTTCTTTTATGCCTTGATCCGCAATAAATCGCCCGGCGCAAGCGGAAGATCGGTTCGGATGCGCAGGATCTGCTGCACGCGGTTTGCGATTTCGACCGGAATGCCCTGCTCGTCGGTGATCTCGTTTGCGTACAGCACCGCGCTTGTGAGCGTGGGGGAGACGACCTCCAATGCGTCGCCTTGCACGAACCGGTTCCGCTGCTGCACAACAGCATAGCCGTTTTCGCACGAAAGGACCGTGCCCGCAAAGCGGTGCGTCTGTGTATAGACGCCGGCGTTCGAATGATCCTGCGGCAGCTCGCCGTGATAAAACCCGGTCGTATACGGCCGGTGCGACACGGTGAGAAGCTCGCGCTGCGCGTCCTCGACGGTCATCGTGCCGTCCAGAACACGGCGGTAGGCGTTCGTGACCACCGCAACATAGTATTCCGTCTTCATGCGCCCCTCGATCTTCAAGGACGTGACGCCCGCGCCGATGAGCTCTTCCAGTAGCCCGATGCAGTTTAGGTCCCTGCTTGAAAGAATATAGCTCGAATTGCCTTCCTCAACGATCGGGAAGCTTTGGTTCGGCCGCGTTTCCTCGACGAGCGCGTATTTCCAGCGGCAGGGCTGCGCGCAGTCGCCGCGGTTGCCGGATCGGCCGAGAATGGCGGAGGACAAAAGACACCGACCGGAGTACGCCATGCACATAGCGCCGTGCACGAACGCCTCGAGTTCCAGATCGTCAGGGATGTTCTTTTTTAGCTTTCGGATCTCGTCAACCGTCATCTCGCGGGCGAGCACAATGCGCTTTGCGCCGAGCTCATACCAAGTCAAAGCGGACGCATAGTTTGTACAGCTTGCCTGTGTGGAAACGTGCAGTTCGAGGTTTGGGCACGATTTGTGCAGCGTGGTGAGCACGCCGGGATCGCTTACGATCGCCGCGTCGACGCCGCAGTCTAAAAGCCGGTTTCCGTATGCCGGCAGAAGGTCGATCTCATCGTTCTTTGCAAGCGCGTTGACCGTCACATACAGCCGCTTGTCTTTCGCGTGAACAAGCTTTGCCGCTTCCATGATGTCGTCGAACGAAAACCCTGCGCTCTTTGCGCGAAGCTGCAGCAAAGGTCCGCCGAGGTACACCGCGTCCGCACCGAAGCGCAGCGCGGCCTTCAGCGCTTCCATCGAGCCCGCCGGGGCCAAAAGTTCCGTATGATTGTTCATATCTCGTCTCGTCATGAATTATTCTGTATGGTTCAGTTCAGATAACGGTTCTGATACCTGCAGCTATTGCAAAATGTTGCGGCATTTTCACGGTCGATCCGATACTGCGGTAAAACGGAAGCATCGATTGTTCCGTTTACGATCATTTGCAGATCACAGCAATCTCCGTCTTCTATGTATTCCTGCAGATATGCGCAGTAACGATACTCGGATTCGGCTTTGTTCCGAAAGACATTGAATTCTTCCGTCAAACGGTTTGATTCGCAGTACGAATGACAATCCTGTATGGCTTCTTTATCGGACATTTCCGAGACCTTATGCATTCTGTATTGGAAGACATGATGCTTATGAAAGAAATCTCTCGAAATCCGTGCAAGCAATACTGAAGTATCCATATTCCCTCCGAATGGGTTGATGTGTAAAGTATAGCAGTTGACGCGATACGCGTCAATCTGACGGTGTCAGAATTCTTCCTCCGAAAACACTTTCTCCGGGTATGCGCGCAGGATCTTTTCGATCTCAACTGCGTTCTTTTCCCGATACCGATCCGCCCATTTCAACAGATCGCGCAGGGAGCGAAGCGTCTCTTTTTTCCCTTTCTCAATGCCGAGCTTTCGCCGTACAAACCGGCGGATGATGCGCCGCCGATACACGCGCGGCGGTACGTTCAGAAACCGGATGCTGTCCGCTTCCGCAAAACAGCGTCCGCACCATGCGTAATAGACGCCCTCGATGATCCAGTTCTCCTTTTCGAGAATTTGATCCAGAAGCGCGTCGCGCGCCTCCGGGTCCCGCTTTGTGCCGTATGCCGCCGCTGTATTGTCCCAGAAGAGCTCGTCGAGGTCGTAACAGGGAATGCCGTACTGTTCGGAGAGCTTCTTTGCAAGGAATGTTTTGCCGCTTCCCGGACCGCCGATGATAAAGATCTTCATATTGCTTCATCCCGCATTTCAGATTGACACAAGTATATCAATTCGCACGCCGTCCGTCAATGCGTGTGAAATGTACGGAATACGAATACCCCTCATCAGTCACTTTCAGTGACAGCTTCCCCCCAGAGGAAGCCTCTGATCCTTGCCTTCTCCTTGAGGAGAAGGTGCCGTCAGGCGGATGAGGTGTATGAATTGCGTTTTTGCGCATGAATTGTCCTATGGACATGCATTCAAAACTATGCTACAATACAGCATCATAAACTGCTTGATTATGGGCTTTGGGGGAAAACATGCTGCACATCGGCTGTCATCTGTCTCCGTCGGACGGACTTCTCAAAATGGCAAAAACCGCGTCTTTACTCGGCGCGGATACGTTTCAGTTCTTTTCGAGAAATCCGCGAGGGAGCAAAGCAAAGCCATTGGACGAAGCGGACGCGGCGGCAATGCACGCATACCTCGGCGATAACGGCTTTGCGCCGGTGCTCGTGCACGCGCCGTACACGCTGAACCCGTGCGCGGAAAAGCCGGAAACGGCGCAGTTCGCGGAGCTTTGCATGCGGGACGATCTTGTACGCTGCACCGCGATGAAAACACCGTTCTATAACTTCCACCCCGGCTCGCATGTCGGACAGGGGATCGGCGTCGGCATCGAAAAGACGACGGCGCTCTTAAACCGCATCCTCGACGATTCGACCGATACGATCGTCCTCATCGAGACGATGGCGGGGCAGGGCAGCGAGATCGGAGGTACATTCGAGCAAGTGAAAGCGATCATCGACGGCGTCGAACGGAGCGCGCGCGTCGGCGTATGCCTCGACACCTGCCATGTATTCGCGGCGGGCTATAATATCGCAAACGACCCCGACGGCGTTTTGACGCAGTTCGACCGCGTGATCGGGCTCGACCGGCTTAAATTTATCCATCTGAACGATTCGAAGTTCGAATGCGGCGAGCACAAGGACCGCCACGCCGCGATCGGCGAGGGCTTTATCGGGCTCGAAGGCATGGGGCGCATCGTAAACCACCCCGCGCTGAAGGATCTGCCGTTCTGCCTCGAAACACCGCATGAAAAGCTTGATGAATACGCAGACGAGATACGGCTGGTAAGGGGGATGACCGAATGAATCCGAACCTCGTTTCGATCGTTGCGTGCGAGACCTATGCGCCGGACGTCTGTGAACAGGCGTTGATCGGCGTTCTCGCGCCGCTCGGCGGGCTCGATTGGGTCCGGCCCGGCATGCGCGTCGGTATCAAAGCAAACCTCGTCGCCGGTGCAAAGCCTGAAAAGGCGGTCACCACGCATCCGACGCTTCTTGCTGCTCTCAGCAGGCTTCTGAAAGAACGCGGTGCATCGGTCGTGATCGGCGACAGCCCGGGGAATCTGTATAACGCCTCTGTCCTGAATCACGTTTACGCGCTTTCCGGCCTAAAAGAAGCCGAACAAGCCGGCGCGGAGCTGAATCACGATTTTTCCGAAAAGGACGGCTATTTCGCGGACGCGGTGCAGGCAAAGCGCTTCACCTACACGGGCTGGCTCGACGGCTGCGATGCGGTCGTCAACTTCTGCAAGCTGAAATCGCACGGGATGATGTCGCTGTCCGCGGCGGCGAAGAACCTGTTCGGCACGATCCCGGCACGATGAAGCCGGAGTATCACTACCGCTTTCCGAACCCGAACGACTTTGCGGACATGATCGTCGACCTTGACGAGTACTGGAAACCCGTCCTGCACATCTGCGACGCGGTCACGGCGATGGAGGGCAACGGTCCCACGCAGGGCACGCCGAAGCACGTCGGCTGCCTCATCGCGTCGAAGAACCCGCACCGTCTCGACGTGCTCGCGGCGTCGCTGATCGGGCTTACACCTTCGGACGTACCGACGATCGCGGCGGCGGTCCGGCGCAATCTCACGCCGGAATCTGTGGACGAGATCGAGATCGCGGGCGACTGGAAGTCGTTTCTGCAGGAGGATTTCGAGTTAATCCGCAACCGCAATTCTCTGCTGTTCGTCGGCGGGAACAACGTGTTCGGCAGGACAGTACGCGGCGCGATGAACGCCTGCCTTGCATCCAAGCCGAAGGTGAAAACAAGCGCATGCGTGGGCTGCGGCAAGTGCCGCGACATCTGCCCGGCGCACACGATCGCGATCAAAAACAAGAAAGCGGTCATCGACCGCAGACATTGCATCAAATGCTTCTGCTGTCAGGAATTCTGCCCGGTCGGCGCGATGGGCGTGCACCGTTCGCCGGTGGCAAAGCTCCTCACACACGGAAAGGAGAGCTCGAAATGAAACGAACGCTTGCGCTTCTTATATGCATGGCGCTTCTTTTGTGCGCGCTCGCGTGCGGCAAACCGCAGTCGGACAACGGCAAGCCGACGGTCGTCTGCACGATCTTTCCGCAGTACGATTTTATCAGGCAAATCGCGGGCGACCGCGTAAACCTTGTCATGCTCGCAAAGCCCGGCAGCGAGGTGCACGGCTTCGATCCGACGCTTTCCGAGATGTCCATGATCCTCGAATGCGACCTGTTCGTCTACGTCGGCGGCGAGACCGACCGATGGGCGGAGGACCTTTTGCATAAGAACGGCAAGGATCTGAACGCCGTCGCGCTCGTCGACCTTGTCGAGACCGTTGACGAGGAGCTTGCGCCCGGCATGCAGGGGGAGGCGGAGGAGGAGCCCGAAGCCGACGAGCACGTATGGACAAGCCCGAAAAACGCGATCCGCATTGTCAACGGTCTGTGTGACGCGCTCTGCGACGTTTTGCCGGACGATACGGAAGCGATGAAGGCAAATGCCGACGCGTACGTAAAGGAGCTTGAAAAGCTCGACAGCGACTATCACGCGGTCATGGCGTCCGCGCAGCGCAAAACGATCGTGTTTGCGGAGCGCTTCCCGTTCCGGTATCTCTGCGAAGAGCTTGGATTGACTTATTACGCGGCGCTGCCCGGCTGTTCCTCAAACGAGGAAGTTTCGCTTTCGACCGTGTCGTATCTCATCGAGCGCGTCCGGGACGAACAGCTTCCGGTCGTGTTCAAGATCGAGTTTTCGGACGGACGGATCGCCAAGACGATAGCGGACGCGACGGGATGCGAGGTGCTCGAGCTGCATTCGTGCCACAACCTGAGCCGCGAAGACTTCGACGCGGGCGTGACATACCTCGATCTGATGCGAAAGAATCTCGAAAGTTTGAAAAAGGCGGTGAATTGAATGGCGTTGCTGACGTTTGAAAGCGTGGGGCTGTCCTACGGCGGCGACAACGTCGCGCACGACGTGAGCTTTTCCGTGCAGGCGGGGGAGTTCTGGGGCATCGTGGGAGAAAACGGCTCCGGCAAAACGACGCTGATGAAGGCGCTTCTTGGCCTTATCCCGTGCGCCTCGGGCAGGATCGTCATGGGCGAAGGACTAAAGCCCAACGAGATCGGCTATCTCCCGCAGCAGAGCGCGATCCAGAAGGATTTTCCGGCGTCGGTCGATGAGGTCGTGCTGTCCGGCACGATCGGCTGGCGCGGCATGAAGCCGTTTTACGGCAGACGCGAGCGTGAAACGGCGCGCGCGAACATGGAGATGCTCGGGATCCTTCCGATCGCAAAGCACAGCTATCAGGAGCTGTCCGGCGGGCAGCAGCAGCGCGTTCTGCTTGCGAGGGCGCTCTGCGCGACGCGCAAGTGCCTCGTGCTCGACGAGCCGACGACCGGGCTCGATCCCGTCGTCACCGCGGACTTTTACCGGCTGCTGAACGACATCAACAAGCGCGGTATGACGATCGTCATGGTCTCGCACGACATCGAGGAAGCGGTAAGAAGCTGCACGCACATCCTGCACCTATCTTGCCATCCGCTGTTTATCGGCACGGCGGCGGAGTATAAGAACAGTCCGATCGGACGGAAGTATCTCAAGGAGACCGCGGTATGATCGCTTCGTATTTTCAGAATATGCCGGATATCATGATCCGCGCGCTCGTCGTCGGCACGCTCGTTTCGCTGTGCGCAAGTCTTTTGGGCGTTACGCTCGTTCTGAAGCGCTATTCGATGATCGGCGACGGTCTAAGCCACGTCGGCTTCGGCGCTTTGGCGATCGCAACGGTGCTGCACGTCGGGAATGCTTCGATGGCGGTTTCGCTGCCGATCGTGATGGCGTCCGCGTTCATCCTGATGTGGCTGACCGAAAAACGCCGCATGTAGGGCGACGCGGCAATCGCGGTGCTTTCTACCGGCGCGATCGCGATCGGCACGCTGCTGTTCCGACTCTCGGACAACCAGTATCAGGATATCTGCAATTCCCTGTTCGGGACCGCGTCGATGGCGCTGCTCTCGGATTCGGATATGTGGATCACGGTCGGCGTGTCCGTCGCGGTGCTGCTGCTCTTTATCCTGTTCTACACGCGCATTTTCACAGTCACGTTCGACACGAACTTCGCGAAAGCGACCGGCGTGCACGTCGGCGTGTACAGCATGATGCTCGCGGCGCTGACCGCCGTGACGGTCGTGATCGGCATGAAGATGGTCGGCGCGATCATGGTCTCGGGACTGATCATTTTCCCGGCGCTTTCCGCCATGCGCGTTGCGAAGCAGTTCCGGTCCGTCATGATCACGTCCGCCGTGCTGTCGCTCGCCTGCTTCTTTGCGGGCTTCTTCCTTTCGCTTCTCATCGAGGCGCAGCCGGGCCCCGCGATCATCGCGGTCCACGTGCTGTCGTTTCTCATCTGTACGCTGATCGGTTTTCTCAAAAACCGCATTCGCGTGCGCAAAAACCGCTCGATCGTCGTCGAGCCGCCGTGCAAGGCGGGGCAATGAGTCCCGTCACGATATAAATCCCCGCGTGCTTTGCGATATGCCCCGAGAGGTACGATATGCTTGCGGGCGTGAGGGATTTATATCATATCGTGCAGCTTTACAGAACACACATCTCTACATTCTGCATTCTGCATTCCGCATTCCGCATTTTCCTGTTGCCCTTTTGCATCCTTGGTGTTATAATATATTCTGTAATACATAAGGAGGTTCAAACATGAAAAAGTTCTTTTCCGAATTCAAAGCGTTTGCTCTGAAGGGCAACGTGGTCGACATGGCGGTCGGCGTCATCATCGGCGGCGCATTCGGCGCGATCGTGACGTCGCTCATCAACGACATCATCATGCCGCTATTGGGTCTCATCATCAAGGTGGACTTCACAAGCTGGGGCAAGGTCTTAAGCGACAATCCCGAAAATCTGTCCGCGGCGGAAGCGGCGGAGCAGGGCCTGTCCGTTCTCTATTACGGCAAGTTCATCTCTGCGATCGTGTACTTCATCCTGATTGCGCTCTGCATCTTCATCGTGATCCGCGCGCTCCGCAAGGCGGAGGAGAAGGCAAAGGAAGCCAAGAAGAAGGACGAGCCCGCGCCCGAACCCGAAAAGGAACCGCGTCTCTGCCCGTTTTGCAAGCAGCCCGTGGCCGACGACGCGACCCGCTGCCCGCACTGCACCAGCGAGCTTCCGGAAGCATAATCGCATTCTGACAACAACAGAGGGGTCCTTCGCCATGAAGGATCCCTCTTGTTTTATCCGGTTTGCCGAAAAGGTGCGCTGAAAAAACGGCTTAAACCCAACTATTGACATTGAGCCGAAAAAAAGTATCGCCGCAAGCGGTCCGGCTCCTTTTGCGACAGCCTGCTATGCTTTCTCACCCATATAGTGACCGGACCCGCCGCCGTCCGACTGCCCGTAATAGAACCAATACGCATGCCCGTCGTAGCGCAGTTTCTTTGACGACCATGACGCGCCGTCGATGGTCTCGCCGCCCCGGATCTCTTCGACAAATCCGTACCGCTTCCGAAGCGCATCGTTGAACTTCATGTCCAATTGACAAAGCGCTTTGCCGTCATAGCCGTCGGAGGTCCTTGCCGCTTTGATCTGCGGCTGCACGATCGCGTCCATTTTCGCGTTGATCGTTTCCGTGCAAGCGCCGCGTTCGGAGAGAAGGGAATAGAGATAAAACAACAGCTTTTCGTCGCTTTGCTGCTCATACAGGCGGACAAGGTGCGCCGTATCGAGCGAGGTGAACATCGGCGCTGCATTGACGCCGCGCGTAAGGAACAGCTTCACGCGGATGTCGTCCGGACAGTCCTCGGGACACAGATGCTCGGCAACCGTGATCTGATCGAATTTTGCCTTCCGCAGCGAGTACAGCTCCAATAGCTGTTCTGTACGCATCAGGTCAAGACCCTTTATAAACATGAGGTCCTTGACGCGGGCGTAATAAGCGAACAGCCGATCGCGCTGCGCGTCGGAAAGGGGGATCGCCAGATCGCCGGTACAGAGCTCTGCGATCTTGTTTTCGGCGTCTTTCTGCAGGGAAAGCGCCGTCGCGTTCTGCATGACGCAAAGCAGCGGATCGACGTTCCGATTTTGCTTCGCAAGCTCGGCAAGCCGATTGAGAGCGTCGTCTGCGATTTTGCCGGCGGACGCGTTCAGCACCACGCGCAAAAGCTGCTGTTCGTCCCGGATCATAGACAGAGCGTCCGTATAACAAACGATCAACTTGCCGCGGCACAAAAGATCCGCAAGGCGTTTTGCATCGCCGCCGGTCTCATTTATCTGCTTCTGCTCCAGCACGGCAAGGTGTTCGGAAGCGCGCTTGCGGGAAGCTTCCAGAAGCCATTTCTCTTTGCTCCAAACGATATCAAGGACGCGCAGAAGCATCTCACGATCGTCCTTGAACCGGTCGATGGCGGCGACGCGGGATTCTGACGTCGGCGCTTCGGTGGCGATCCGATACAGCGCTTCCGTGTCGGTAATTTTCCCGATTGCCTGAAGCGCAAAGGGCTTCTTTTCATTGGCGCAGCAGCTCATCGCGCACAGCGTCAGCTCCTCGTCGGTTTTGAGACTTTTGAACAGCATTCTCGTGCCGAGCCCGAGCTTCTTCCATCCGAAGGCGTCCCGTATCTTTTCCTCGCGCTTTGTGTCCACGGTTTGATCCTCCCGTATCTTTTTATACAGTTTATCATAGATCCCATAGAGATGCAACGTGTTCCATGCGTCCGAAATGCATCCGTTCTGTGAACGATTCCGGCATCGCTTGCAAACGGACGCGGAGTTTGCTATAATACAATCGAAAATCTGTACGGAGAAATACACGCCTTTGGAACCGACCGCATTAAAGCCGTTCCGAACCGTCGCGTCGGCGTCGGAAACCGAATACGTCGTCAATCGCTCGCGCTTTATCGGGCGCTGCTTTCCCGTGACGGACGAAGCGGAAGCGCTTCAGATCCTCGAACGCATCCGCAAGCAGCACTGGGACGCGACGCATAACTGCTTTGCGTACCGGCTGAAAAGCGGCGCGGCGCGGTTTTCTGACGACGGCGAGCCGCAGGGCACGGCGGGACTTCCGATGATGGAGGTGCTCAGTAAGCGCGATGTGTACGATCTGCTCGTCGTGAGCACGCGCTATTTCGGCGGGATCCTGCTCGGCGCAGGCGGGCTTGTGCGGGCGTACACGCGATCTGCGTCGGACGCGGTCGAAGCCGCAGGGCTCGTTTCCATGGAGCCTTGCACGACGTTCCGCGCCGTGCTGCCGTATCCGTACCGGAACGCGGTCTTCGGCGTGTTCGAGCGCTTCGGCGTGATCGAATCGACCGACTACGGCGCGGATATCACCTGCATGTTCCGCTGCCGTTCCGCAGAATCCGAGGCTTTTTTGAAAGCGCTCCGTGACCGCACGGAGGGCCGCATCACAGCAGAAGCGGTCGGCGAGGGCTATTTCGGCTTTCCGCTCAACGAACAGAACTGATCCCGAATGGAGAACATGATGAAGCGTATCGTATCCATGATCCTGCTTTTCGCGCTGCTGTTCACAGGGCTTTCTTTCCCTGCGCAAAGCGTTGCCGACAGCGATCATCCGATCACGCTCACGATCACGTGCGATCCCGCGCCGGAGCTCGAAGGCGAGGGTACGATCCCGGATCTTCTGTTTACGATCCGAAACACCGGAAGCGAAGATTACACCCTGTATGACGCAAAGCTGTTCGGCGGTTTCGAGGACGATGAAAAGGACATCGGCGACTCTTCGTTTACCGTGCTTGCCGGCAGCTCAAAGGAGTTTCATCTGACCGACGTACCGGTATCTGAGGATCAGCTCGACCGCGAGATCGTGTACCGACTGACGTGGAACGAGCTTGAAACGCTCATCGACGAGGAGACCGGCGAAGCGACGTTTATCAACCATGCGCGAGAGGCGACCGCATCGATCACGATCGAACGCTTTGTGATCCCCGAGCTGACCGTCACCGCAAGCTGCGCGGAACCGTATGTTCGCGCGGACGAGACCTTCACCGTCACATATACGATCTCGAACAATACCGCTTTCGACATCACGGGTATCCGGCTGTATGACCCTGAACAGAGCATGCAGACGATCCCGTTGCCGTCAAATGAGCTTTTGTCCGGCGAATCGATGACGGTTGACGCCGAATACAAAATGGGGACCGAGAACATGACGTTCTGTCCCTGCATCGAGTACCTTTCCCGCCGCCGCGAAATGAAAACGACCGCCGCCGAAACGCTGACGGTCGAGAACGTATCGGTCGATCTTCTGGTCGAAACGGAGCTCCGTTCCGCAACGGCAAAAGGGAACGTGTTTGCGGTCATGATCACCAACCGCGGCAACCGTCCCGTGACCGATATCCGCGTGTTCGACGAGATCAATACGCAGATCGAGGAGCCGTTTTCTCTCGAACCGGATGAGAACTATACCGTCGTCTGCATCATAATGCCCGCCGTTTCGGCCGACGTCGTGCGTACCGTCCGTTTCCACGTGACGGCGACCGATTACTTCGGCAAAGAGATCCGGGTCGACGACCCCGGACAATATCGGGTCGTGCCGTACGTGGAGCCGGATTCGGTCCGCCTCGTGCTTTCCGCCGTGCTCCAGTCCCCGTATTACAACGAAGACGGCAAGCTCTGCGCGTCGGTCCAGTTCATCATCCGCAACAACGGAGACGTCAAGATCCATAACGCCGTGCTGCAGGAGCTGACGCTGTTCGGCGAGGTCAAGACCTACGATGAGCTGCTCGAAGGCGACACGTATCTGATGAAGGTCTATCAGCTCGACGGCGTGAAGGAGCTTCGGTTTCAGGTAACCGCGGTCGATCCCGCAGGCGAACCGTGCAGCTCCGATATTATACGGCTCGACCTCTCGGGACTTAAGGAGCTTGCCGATCAGAAGGATGACGCCGTCCTCGTATACACCCAGAACGATTACATGCAGGATATCGGCACGCGTTACACCGGCGTTCTCCGAATGGCAACGATCATCGGTCTGTCCGTCGCCGCTCTTTGCGCGATCATCTGCATCATCCTGTACGCGGTCGAGATCCGCATCCGCAGCAAGCTGCCCGCCGAATTCGAGGACGAAATGGAGCGCGTGCTGCGTTCCACCAAACGCCGCACGCCGAAACAGCTGTTTACCGACGCGCCAACCGAACAGTTCGGTTACGTTGCGCCGATCAAGCTTCGAAACTACGGCGAGCTGACGGAGGAGGAAGCGAAGGAACGCCGCGCGCTGTACGCCAGAAGGCTCGAAGAGAATATCCGCAAAGAGGACGCAAAACCAAACGCAAGACCGCAAACGCCCGCAAATGCGCGTATCGACGACGACGGCACACGCGTGATCCCGGTCGCCCGCAGAACGACGCCGGAACCGAATAAAACACCGGCGCAGACGGTCGGCGGCACGCAGGCTGTCCCGGTCGTTCGCCGCTTAGCGTCCGAACCGGAGCACATACCGGAGAAAAAGCCCGGCGGCACACAAGCCATTCCGGTTGTTCGCCGTACAACATCCGTACCGGAGCATATATCGGAGAAAAAGTCCGACGGCACGAGGATCATTCCGACCGTTCATCCGAAAGCGACGGTACCGATGTCTGACGGCACGCGGGCTATCCCCGTGGTTCGCCGCACAGCGTCCGAACCGGAGCATATATCTGAGAAAAAACCCGACGGCACATGGATCATTCCGACCGTTCATCCGAAAGCGACGGAACCGATGTCTGACGGCACGCGGGCTATCCCCGTGGTTCGCCGCACAGCGTCCGAACCTGAGCATATATCTGAGAAAAAACCCGACGGCACGCAGGCCATTCCGGTTGTTCATCCGAAGGAAACTGAACCGAAAACTGACGGCACACGGATCATTCCGACTGTTCATCCGAAAGCGACGGAACCGAAGCCCGACGGCACACAGACTATCCCTGTAGCTCGTCGCACAGCGTCCGAACCTGAGCATATACCGGAGAAAAGGCACGAAGGCACGCGGATCATTCCGACCGTTCATCCGAAAGCGACGGAACCGAAACCTGACGGCACACAGTCTATCCCCGTGGTTCGCCGCACAGCGTCCGAACCGGAGCATATACCGGAGAAAAGGCCCGAAGGCACGCGGATCATTCCGACTGTTCATCCGAAAGCGACGGAACCGATGTCTGACGGCACGCGGGTCATCCGGACCGTTTGGACAAAAGAATCCGACCCAATACCCGAATCAGTACCCAATCTGAAGCCGGAACGCAACCCTGCAAATACGATCGTAGGGGACGTCGTCCTCGACGTCCCGCCCAAGCCGGAACCGATACCCGAACCGTCCATGGAGACCGAACCGGAACCCATTCCCGGACCGGAACCGGAACCTGAACAGGAATCCGAGTTCGTAAATACGATCGTAGGGGACGTCGACCTCGACGTCCCGCCTAAGCCGGAACCGATACCCGAACCGTACATGGAGCCCGAACCCGAACCGGACAACCCTCCCGACTCGCTACGCGAGCCA
>JAFXVP010000046.1 GCA_017524445.1 Clostridia bacterium
CGACGCTGGTCGATCAGCTTTTGAAGGACGCAGGCGCGCTGCGCCGGAGCGAGCAGGGGACCGACCGCATCATGGACAGCGGTGATCTGGAACGCGAGCGCGGCATCACGATCCTGTCCAAAAATACCGCGGTCACTTACGGCGACACGCGCATCAATATCGTTGACACGCCGGGTCACGCGGACTTCGGCGGTGAGGTCGAGCGCATCCTGCAGATGGTAGACGGCGTTCTGCTTTTGATCGACGCGTTCGAAGGCTGCATGCCGCAGACGCGGTTCGTCCTCCGTAAGGCGCTGGAGCTGAACAAAAAAGCGGTCGTCGTCGTCAACAAGGTCGACCGTCCCGAAGCGCGTCCCTACGAGGTCGTGGATGAAGCGCTGGAGCTTTTCATCGAGCTCGGCGCGACGGACGAGCAGCTTGATTTCCCGATCGTCTACGCCTCCGCGCGGAACGGTCAGTCCGGCTATGAACCGGATCAGATGGAAAACAACATGCAGGCGGTCTTCGACACGATCCTAAAGGAGATCCCGTCTCCCGCGACCGATACCGACGCGCCGCTGCAGATTTTGTTTTCCACGATCGACTACGACGAGTACGTCGGCAAGATCGGCATCGGCCGCATCGAGCGCGGCGTGGCGAAGCGCGGACAGATTATCACGCTGTGCGGCGGACAGGAAAACCGCCGCCGCGACACGAAGATCACGCGGCTCTATAACTTCGAGGGCCTGCAGCGCGTCGAGGTCGAGGAAGCGTACGCGGGCGACATCGTCTGCGTCGCGGGCGTGGAGGATCTGAACGTCGGCGAGACCGCGTGCGATCCGTCGCTTGTCGAACCCATGCCGTTCGTCAAGATCGACGAGCCGACCGTTTCGATGATGTTCCTCGTCAACGACAGTCCGTTCGCGGGCAAGGAAGGCAAGTACGTCACGAGCCGCAATCTAAGAGACCGCCTCTTCAACGAGGTCAAGACGAACGTATCCATGCGCGTCGAAGAAACCGAATCCACCGATACGTTCCGCGTCAGCGGCCGCGGCGAGCTGCATCTTTCGATCCTCATCGAGCAGATGCGCCGTCAGGGCTACGAGTTCGCGGTGTCCCGTCCGAAGGTCATCCTGCACAAGGATGAGAACGGCGTCGTGACCGAGCCGATCGAGGAGCTCACCATCGACGTGCCGCAGGAATACGTCGGCGCGGTCATGGAAAAGCTTGGCATGCGCAAGGCGGAAATGACCGACATGACGACGCTCGGTGATACCGGCACGCGCCTGAAGTTTTTGATCCCGGCGCGCGGACTGATGGGGTATCGGTCGGAGCTCATGACCGATACGCGCGGCAACGGCGTCATGAACCATATCTTCTACGGCTACGAGCCCTATAAGGGCGATATTGCCGAGCGCAAGACGGGAAGCCTCGTCGCGCACGAAACGGGCGATTCCTGCTCCTACGGGCTGTTCTACGCGCAGGATCGCGGCAGGATGTTCATCGGCGCGGGCGTTCCGGTCTATGAGGGCGAGATCGTGGGCGAATGCGCGCGCGCGGACGACATCGTCGTCAACGTCTGCAAGAAAAAGCATGTCACCAACATGCGCGCGGCGGGCAGCGACGAAGCGCTGCGCCTCACGCCGCCGACGCTCTTCACGCTTGAACAGTGCCTTGAGTTCATCGCGGACGACGAGCTTGTCGAGATCACGCCCAAAAGCATCCGCATGCGCAAGCGCATCCTCAGTAAGGAACAGCGCATGAAGCTTGCGGCGAAGATGATGCGCGAATAACACATTCCCGCAAACGACAGGGTGTGCGTGACAAGCGTGACAAGCGTGACGAACGTGACAAACGTGACAAACGTGACAAACGTGACAGACGCTGCACAGTATGATTCATAACAAACAATCAATATCTGAATCATATACCGAAAACGAGCAATCCATGTCACGAATGTCACGAATGTCACAAATGTCACAAATGTCACGAATGTCACAAACGTCACACTGATACACACAGGGTCCCTATGGAAGAAATGGCGCCTTCAGGCGCATGGGAGGAAATCATGATCCGAAGAGCCGAACCGAAGGACGCGCCGCGCATCTCCGCGCTGTTACGTCAGGTGCTGGAGGTCCACGCCGCCGTGCGGCCCGATATGTACCGCAGCGGTACGCAGAAGTATTCCGAAGCGGACGTCTTGGAGCTTCTCAAAGATCCGGACTGTGTGCTTTTCGTGGAAACGGACGAAAACGATACCGCGATCGGCTACGCGATCTGCTTTGCGCAGATGGTCAAGGACGACGGGATCATCGTCGGCCGCAGGGAGCTGTATATCGACGATATCTGCGTGGACGAGGCCGCGCGCCGCACCGGCGTCGGACAGCGGCTTTTTGCGCGCGTGAAGGCGTATGCGAAGGAAGCCGGGTTCGACTGGATCACGCTGAACGTCTGGAACGACAACAAAACGGCGCTTGCGTTCTATAAACAGATGGGACTCTCCGAACGCAAGACGATCCTCGAATACAGGATCAACTGATCCGGACAGGAATGAAGAAAAAGGAAATCACGCTCTTTCTGGCGGCGCTCGTCAGCCATATTTTCTGGGGCTTCAGCTTTCTCGGCACGAAGTCCGCTTTGGGCGCGGTGAACAACGACATGTATCTGCTTTTAAGCCACCGGTTTCTGATCGCGTTCGCCGTCATGAACCTGCTGCTGCTTTTTCGGGTCGTGCGCGTCGATTTCCGCGGCAAATGGAAGCGTATCTTCTGGCCGCTGCTGATGGGGCTGATGGAGCCGGTGATCTACTTCATCGGCGAGGAGCTCGGCGTCATTCATTCGACGACGATCTTTTCGGGCGTCATGATCGCTGTGATCCCGATCGTCGCGATCTTTGCAGCGATCCCGACCCTGCATGAAAGGCCGACCGTGTGGCAGATCGTGTTCAGCTTTCTGTCGGTCGGCGGGGTGATCGGTATCGGGCTTCTGACCCATTCAGACGGACAACTCGACTGGATCGGCGTGGTCGGGCTGGTCGTCGCGGTGATTTCCGCGGCGGCGTACGGCATCCTCGACCGCGGCCTGTCCGCAGAGTTCACGCCGTTCGAGCGCACGTATCTGATGATCGCCATGGGCGCGGTGTGCTTTACGCCGATCGCGCTCGTTCGGACTCGCTTCGACATGGCGGCGTTCTTCGCGCCGATGGGGGATATGCGGTTCCTGCTGCCGGTACTGTTCCTGTCGGTGTGCTGCTCGGTCGTGAGCTATTTCCTGCTGTCCTATATGGCGACGTATATGACGGTAACGCGCTCGACCGTGTACGCGAATCTGACGACGGCGGTCTCCGTGATCGCGGGCGCGGTCATCCTCAAAGAGCCGTTTACGTGGCTTTCCGCCGTGTTCTGCGCCGTGATCCTCGTCGGGATCTACGGCGTGCAGAAGTTTGCCAGAAAGGGAGAGCCGGAAACCATACAAAACCCAATCCAAAGAACAGAGGGAGAAAATACATGAGAAAAGACGGAAGAAGAGTCAAGACCGCGCAGCCGATGTATCAGGTAGCGGCGCACATCATGGATCAGCGCTGCGATTCCATGAACATGATGACGGTCGATATCCCGGTCGAGCCGATGCAGGCGTACCTGAACAAAAAGCGCGCCGAGGGCAAGGAGTATTCGCACCTCGGGCTCGTGCTCGCGGCATATGTCCGCACGGTCGCGGAGTATCCGATCATCAACCGCTTCGTCGTGAACAAGACGATCTACGCGCGCAACGAGATCGCGGTCGGCATGGTGGTCTTAAAGCCCGGCGAGACCGAGGGCACGATGAACAAGATGCACTTCAAGCCGGAATTCACGATCGACGACGTGCATAAGACGCTCGATCAGTACGTGCAGGAAAACCGCGGAGCGGGCGATACCAATTCGACCGACGACCTGATCCGCAAGCTTCTGAAGGTCCCGGGACTGTGTCGGCTCGGCGTGTGTCTCTTTAAGGTCATGGATAAGTTCGGCTGGCTTCCGAAGAGCATCATCGACGCGAGCCCGTTCCATTGCTCTTTGACGATCACGAACCTTGCGAGCATCCGCACCAACGCGATCTATCACCACGTCTACAATTTCGGCACGACGACCATGATCATTGCGATGGGCATTCCGCACGAAGTTCCGACCCGGAAGAAGGGGGAGATCGTGTTCGAAAAGTGCATCCCGATGGGCATCGTTATGGACGAGCGCGTCTGCTCCGGTTCGCAGTACGTGGTCGCAAGCCGGAAGCTGTTCAACTATCTGAAGCATCCGGAACTTCTCGAAGTCCCCCCGGAAACGATCGTGGAAGATCTGCCGTAACACATGCAATTTCAAGCCCGCTTTTTGCGGGCTTTTTTGATACCCGGAAAGCGAGCGGTCCGAACGGGATCTGCAATCTAAAATATATGAAAAGATTCCCTTTTTCTTCTATATTGATATTTACAAATCATGGCGGTTGTGCTATACTCTTATGGTAAATTGTGAGGAGTTTATACGCATGCGGATCAAGGGACTCGAACTGCATAGATTCCGGAATTATACGGACCTAACCCTGTATCCGGAGCCGGGGCTCAACATCCTTTCGGGGCTCAACGCCGAGGGGAAGACCAACGTGCTCGAATCGATCTTTCTGTGCGCTTTGGGACGCAGCCACCGCACGCCGCATGACAGCGAGCTCATCATGGACGGGATGACGGACGGCAGCGTCGCGCTTGCGCTCGAAACGCGCGGCGGGTCGCGTTCGATCCGCATCGAGCTCATCCGAGGGGAGCGCAAGCGCGTCTATCTCGATGAAGCGCCTTTGAACCGTTCGGGCGAGCTCATGGGATGTCTGAACGTCGTGATGTTCTCCCCGGAGGATCTGCAGCTTGTCAAGAACGGTCCGCAGGAACGGCGCCGGTTTCTCGACATGGAACTCAGTCAGCTCAAGCCTGCGTACTACTACACCCTGCAGCAGTACAATCAGGCATTGAAAAGCCGCAACCTGCTTTTGAAGGAGGAGAGCGTGCCGTACGACATGATCGAGCTTTGGGACGAGCAGCTTAGTAAGCTCGGCGCTTCGATCATGCAGACGCGGGCGGCATTTGTCGAGGAGCTTTCCCAAAACGCGCACACGCTCCATGCGAAGATGAGCGGCACGAAGGAGATCCTCGAAACGGTCTACGAGCCGACGATCCCGGTGCAGGATTATGACACGATGCGCGAGACGCTGACGGTGCAGCTCGGCGAACGGCTCGAGCGCGACGTGTTCCGCGGGTTCACCTCGGTCGGTCCGCACAGGGACGATCTTGGGCTGATGCTGAACGGACGCGATCTCCGCGTTTACGGCTCACAGGGACAGCAGCGCACCGCGGCGCTTTCCCTGAAGCTTTCGGAGATCGATCTGGTGAGGAGGGTACGCGGCGAACGACCCGTGCTGCTTCTGGACGACGTCTTTTCCGAGCTCGATGCGGAGCGGCAGGCACGTCTTTTAGAGGTCGTTTCGGACTGTCAGACATTTGTGACCTGCACGCATCTGGAGGAGTTTGTGAAAGCGGGCGCGATCAGTATGCAAGTGTACCGCGTGACGAACGAAAGGGTGGTGGAGGAATAATGCTTTTGCACATCGGAGAAAACCGCTTTGTGCCGACCAAGGATGTGATCGCGATCCAGCCGGCAGAACATGCGACGGCGGAGACGGAACGCATCATCCGCGACTGCGTGGAGGCGGGACATTACTATCCGTCTTACGGCCGTCCGAAGGCGTACGTGATCTGCTCGCGCGAAGGAACAACTTATGTGTACGCCGCCGCAACCGCGGTGGAAACGCTCAAAGAGCGATTGAATGAAAGTTTATCATAGAAACGGAGAATGCACTTAAATGGAAGATTTGCAGCATGAAGTGAGCGCCGATTACGGCGCGTCACAGATCCAGGTTCTGGAGGGGCTCGAGGCGGTTCGGCGCCGTCCGGGCATGTACATCGGCTCGACCGATTCGAGAGGCCTGCACCACCTCGTCTATGAGCTCGTCGACAACTCGATCGACGAGGCGATGGCGGGGTTCTGCGACCACGTCAACATCGTGATCCACGTGGGCGAGACTGTGACCGTCAGCGATAACGGCCGCGGCATCCCCGTGGGCTATCACGAAAAGACCGGCAAGGACGCGCTGGAGGTCGCGCTGACCATCCTGCACGCGGGCGGCAAGTTCGGCGGCGGCGGCTACAAGGTCTCCGGCGGCTTGCACGGCGTCGGTCTTTCGTGCGTCAACGCGCTGTCCGAGGACCTGACGGTCGAGGTACGCCGCGGCGGAAAAATCCATCGGCAGAAGTATCAGCGCGGCATCCCGGTGACCAAGGTCGAGGTCGTGGGGGACTGCGCCGAGGACGATACCGGCACGAGCGTCACGTTCAAGCCGGACGCCGAGATTTTCGACGAGGTGAAGTTCGAGTTCGATAAGCTGAAATCACGTCTTCGCGAGCTTGCGTTTCTGAACGCGGGCGTACGCATCACGGCGATCGACGAGCGCGAGGAGCCGAAGTTGGAGCGCGACTACTGTTTTGAGGGCGGTATCCGTTCGTTCGTGTCGCATTACAATAAAAATAAAGAGGTGCTGCATCCGGAGCCGATCTACTTCTCCGCAAAGCGCATGGAGAACGGCGAGGAGACCGCGACCGTCGAGATCGCCATGCAGTACAACGACGGCTACAACGAGGACATCTACACCTACGCGAACAACATCAACACGCACGAGGGCGGCGCGCATCTGGACGGCTTCAAGCTCGCGCTGACCCGCGCGATCAACGACTATGCCAAGCGCGCGAACCTCTTCAAGGATAAGGACGGTTCGCTGTCCGGCGAGGACATCCGCGAGGGTCTCACCGCCGTCATTTCGGTCAAGCTCCAGGAGCCGCAGTTCGAGGGTCAGACCAAGACGAAGCTCGGCAACGCCGATATCCGTCCTCTCGTGAGCAACACTGTCTATAAGGGACTTTCCGAATACCTTGACGAAAACCCGCAGATCGGCCGACTGATTGTCGACAAGTGCCTGATGGCGTCGCGTGCGCGCGAGGCGGCGAGAAAGGCAAGGGACCTTACCCGCCGTAAAACCGCTTTGGATTCGACCGCGCTGCCCGGAAAACTTTCCGACTGCACCGAAAAGGACGCGTCGAAGTGCGAAATCTTCCTCGTCGAGGGCGATTCCGCGGGCGGCTCCGCGAAGATGGGCAGAAACCCGAAGTATCAGGCGATCCTGCCGCTTCGCGGAAAGATCCTGAACGTCGAAAAGGCGCGTCTCGACCGTATGCTTTCCTCCGACGCGATCAAGTACATGATCACCGCGTTCGGCGCGGGCATCGACACCGAGTTCGACGTCAGTAAGCTTCGCTATCATAAGATCATATGCATGACCGATGCGGACGTCGACGGCAGCCATATCCGGATCCTTTTGCTGACCTTCTTTTACCGGCATATGCGTCCGTTGGTGGACGAGGGCTACGTATATATCGCGCAGCCGCCGCTCTATCGCGTGAAACGCGGCAAGATGCAGTGCTACGTGTATTCCGACGAAGAGCTCGACGCGAAACTCAAGGAGATCGGACCCGATCCGAAGCCGGAGATCCAGCGCTACAAGGGTCTCGGCGAAATGAACCCGGAGCAGCTCTGGGAAACGACGATGGACCCCGAACAGCGCCTGATGCTGAAGGTCACGGTCGAGGACGCGGTCGAAGCGGACCGGCTGTTTACGCTTCTCATGGGCGACAAGGTCGAGCCGCGGCGCGAGTTCATCGAGCAGAACGCGAAGCTTGTCACCGATCTGGACATCTGATGAGGTAACACTATGGATGAAATGACAACGAACAACGGCCGCATCCGGCCGATCAATCTGGAACGCGAGATGCAGAAGAGCTTCATTGCCTACGCAATGTCGGTCATCACGAGCCGCGCGCTCCCCGATGTACGCGACGGCATGAAGCCGGTGCACCGCCGTATCCTGCACTCGATGGAAGAGCTCGGCGTCACGCCCGACAAGCCTACGCGTAAATCCGCGCGTATCGTCGGCGACTGCATGGGTAAATATCACCCGCACGGCGACTCGTCCGTGTACGACGCCATGGTGCGTCTCGCGCAGGACTTCAACACGCGCTATCCGCTCGTCGAAGGACAGGGCAACTTCGGCTCTGCCGACGGCGACGGCGCGGCGGCCATGCGTTATACCGAAGCGCGCCTAAGTAAGATGGCAATGGAAATGATGCGCGACATCGACAAGGACACGGTCGATTTCCAGCCGAACTTCGACGGCACGCAGCAGGAGCCGACGGTGCTTCCCGCGCGGTTCCCGAATCTGCTCGTCAACGGCAGTAACGGCATCGCGGTCGGTATGGCGACGAACATGCCCCCGCACAACCTCGGCGAAACGATCGACGGGCTTGTCGCCTTGATCGACAATCCGGACATCACGGTCGACGAGCTGATGAGTTACATCCCCGGTCCGGACTTTCCGACCGGCGCAACGATCCTCGGTCGATCCGGCATCGCGCAGGCGTACCGCACCGGCCGCGGCAAGCTCATCGTCCGTGCCAAGACCGAGATCGAGCAGCTTTCCCAGAACCGCAGCCGCATCATCGTGACCGAGATCCCGTATCAGGTCAACAAGGCGCGGCTCGTTGAGAGCATTGCGGACCTTGTGCATGAAAAGCGCATCGAGGGCATCTCGGATCTTCGCGACGAAACGGACCGCAACGGTACGCACATCGTTATCGAACTCAAGAAGGACGTCAACGCGAACGTCGTTCTGAACAACCTCTATAAACACACGCAGCTGCAGGATACGTTCGGCGTCATCAACCTCGCGCTGGTCGACGGCGAGCCGAAGATCCTGAATCTCAAGGAGATCCTGTACTATTACCTCCAGCACCAAAAGGACGTCGTTACGCGCCGCACGCGCTACGATCTGAACCGCGCCGAGGAGCGTCTGCACATCCTGGACGGACTTTTGCGCGCGCTGGACGTGATCGACGAGATCATCGCGCTCATCAAGGCGTCGCCGAACGGGCAGGCGGCAAAGGACGGCCTTTGCGCGAAGTTCGGCTTTTCCGAGCGGCAGGCGCAGGCGATCCTCGATATGCGTCTGCAGCGACTCACCGGTCTCGAACGCGAGCGCCTTCTGGAAGAGGACAGACAGCTACGCGAACGCGTTGCATATTTACGCACGATCTTAAGTGACGAGCATAAGCTCCTGGAGGTCGTGAAGGAAGAAGCGCTGGACGTCAAGGCACGTCTTGCCGATCCGCGCCGCACCGAGATCACGCAGGCGCTGGACGACATCGACCTCGACGACATCATCCAGGAAGAAGAGATGGCCGTCACCATGACGCATTTCGGCTACATCAAGCGTACCCCGTCCGAGACCTTCCGCGCGCAGAACCGCGGCGGCAAGGGCGTCAAGGGACAGGCGACGAAAGATGAAGATTACGTCGAGCGCGTACTGGTTTCGAGCACGCACGCGCCGATCATGTTCTTCACAAACATGGGCCGCGTGTTCCGCATCAAGTGCTACGCCATTCCCGAAGCGAGCCGCACATCGAAGGGCATCCCGGTGGTGAACCTCTTACAGCTCAAAACCGGTGAAAAGGTCACTGCCATGTTCATCGTCCCGCGCGAGATCGAGGAGACGGGCTATCTCGTCACCGCGACGCGCGACGGTCTTATCAAGAAGACGCGCATCTCGGAGTGCATGAATATTCGAAAGGGCGGACTCGTGCTGCAGACCGTGCGCGAGGGCGACGAGTTGATCTCGGTCGAGATGAGCAGCGGCGCGCATGAGTTCATTATCGCGTCGAGAAACGGCAAGTGCATCCGCTTCCGCGAAAGCGACGTCCGCGCGACCGGCCGCGGCGGCATGGGCGTGCGCTCGATCAAGCTGGACGAGGGCGACGTCGTTATGGACATGATCCTCGTCAAGGAGGGCGGACTCGTGCTGACCGTCACCGAAAAAGGCCTCGGAAAGCGCACCGAGGAGAGCCAGTTCACGGTGCAGGGCCGCGGCGGCAAGGGCATCCTCGCCATGAAGGCGACCGAAAAGACCGGCGGGCTTGCTTGCCTCAGAATGACGACCGAGGACGAAGACCTGCTGCTTGTCCGCGACGACGGCGTGATCATGCGGATGCCGGTCGACCAGATTTCGATCATCGGCAGAAACACGCAGGGCGTGCGTCTGATGTCGCTCGACGGCGACACGAAGATCGCGAGTGTCGCGCTCTTACCGCATCAGGAGATCGTGCCCGACGAGGAAGGCGAAGCGCCCGCCGCGCCGGAAACGACGATAGAGACACCCGAAGGAGAAGCATAATATGTTAGAGCTGCCGACTGCACTGCGCGACTTTGCCGAATCCCTTGAAAGGGACGGGGTAACGCTCTATGCGGTCGGCGGCAGCGTGCGCGACGCGCTGCTCGGAAGGGAAGTGCACGACGTCGATCTCGCAAGCAGGCTGCGTCCGGAAGAGATGCTCGAACGCGCAAAAGCGAACGGCGTCCCGGCGCGGATCGTGCAGCAGACGCTCGGCACGGTGCTGCTCACCATCGACGGCACGGATTATGAGCATACAACCTTCCGCACCGAATCCTACGGCGCGGGCGGCGTGCACAGACCGGATGCGGTGCGGTTTTCCGATTCGCCCGAGGTCGACGCGTTCCGCAGGGATTTTTCGGTCAACGCGCTGTACGAATCCGTGACCGACGGTACGATACTCGATCCGACCGGCGGGCTCGCTGATCTTGAAAACCGCGTTTTGCGCACCACGACAAAGGATCCCGCGGTGATCCTCCGCGACGACGGATTGCGGATCTTACGACTCGTGCGGTTTGCGGCGGCGCTGGATTTCTCGATCGACCCATTGACGTTGGAAGCGGCGAAGGCAAACGCCGCGCTGCTCGACGACGTCGCGTGGGAGCGCAGACGGCAGGAGCTGGACCGTATTCTGACGGGCGAACGCGTGTTTTACGCGCTTTCGACGCTTCACGACGTCGGCGCGCTGCCGTATCTGTTGCCGGAGCTCGTTTTGTGCGAGGGCATGGAACAGCGGAAGGACTATCACAAATACGACGTCCTCACGCACCTGTTCCATACCTGCGAGAACACGCCCGAGGAGCCTGCACTGCGCCTTGCGGGGCTTTTGCACGACGTCGGCAAGCCGGAAGCGTACCGGCGCGACGGCAAGCTGTACGCGCACGACGTGTACGGAGCGGAGATCGCGCGGACAATGCTGAAGCGTCTGCGGTATCCGAACGCGCTGATCGAGCGTGTGTGCGGCGTGATTCGCATCCATATGTTCGATCTCAAAGACGAAGCGTCGGACGCGACGATCCGAAAGCGCTTTGCCGAGTTCGGCAGGGAGCGGACGGAGGATCTGATCGCGATCCGCGAAGCGGATATCCGCGGCAGCGGGTATCAGACCGACTACGTCGCCGAACGCTGGCGGAAGGTCCTGCAGGACATGATCAACGAGCGCGTGCCGTTTTCGGAGGAGGCGCTCGCCGTTACGGGCAGGGATATCATGGAGGAGCTCGGCATCCCGGCGGGCGAGCGCGTCGGAACGATCAAGCGGCGGCTGCTTCTGCACTGCGCCGTGCACCCGGAGGAAAACCGGCGCGAGATCCTGCTGAAGCGCATGCACGACTGCCGTTAGGCAACATTTCTGTATGGTTTTTGTGAATAATTCCCGTTCTGCCTTGCAGACGGTGAAAAATGTGTTATGATATGATCGTTGCAGAATGGAAAGCAATATGAGGAAACGATATGAACAATAAACAGAAACAAAAACGGGCATTTCTTGCGATCGGGCTTACGGCCCTGCTCGTGGTGGTCGTCGGGATATCCGCAATGATCAGCTGCGGGACAAGCAGGTGTGCGGCGAGCCAGACGACGAATACGCAGAGCAAGTCCGACGTGATCGTCAGCGAGATCCTTGTCAGCAACAAGCAGACCGTGCGCGACCCGCTCGGCACGTACAGCGATTATGTCGAACTGTACAACAGGAGCGATCGCGACGTCGACCTGTTCGGCTACGGACTGACCGATGACGAAATCTCGCTCTGGATGTTCCCGAGCGAGTCGATCATCCGCGCGCACGACTATCTGGTCGTCTGGTGCATGAAGGACGATCCGACGAACGGCAACGGCTATCTGACGCTCAAGAGCGACGACGGCACGGAGAGCAAGGTCATCATTGCGGACTTCGCACTCTCCAGAAACGACGTTCTGCGCTTTGTCGATCCTTCCGGCACGGCGATCGCGACGGTCGATCTGTCCGGCTTCTATGCGGGGCAGAAGGGCAGCGCGAACGCGTACGGCGTCGAAAGCGAGCAGGGTGAAGCGATCGCAGTCGGCGGAAACGCATTTGCGTACGGCGAAGACGGCGAATGGTCGCTGATGAAGCCGACGCCGGGTTTCCCGAATACCGAAGCGGGCTGGAACGCCTATAACGCGTCGCATCAGACGCAATCCGAGACCGGCGTCACGAAAACGGCGGACTGCCCGGTTCGCGTGACCGAGTTCATGGCGTCGAACAGCAGCGCACACAAAGCGCCGGACGGAACGTACTGCGACTGGATCGAGCTGTACAATTCCGGAAGCACGGCGTTCGATCTTTCGGGATACAGTCTTTCTGACGACGTCACCAAACCGAAAAAGTTCACGTTCCCGCAGGGATCGAAGATCGAGGCGTATTCCTATCTCGTTCTGTACCACACCGAAAAACCGGTTACGGGCGTTTACAGCTTTGATTTCGGTCTGTCCTCACAGGGCGGCGAAACGCTCGTGTTCACGACGAACAACGATCTGATCGTAGATCTCATCGACTTCGGGGTGCAGCAAAAGAATTGCTCCTACGCGCGGATCTATATCAACAACCAGTTCGATCCGAACGCCGCGTTCGAATCCACGGACAAGCCGACGCCGGGCTACGACAACACGGTCAACGGCCGCACGCTGTTCGAGGAGAAGGAAAACGGCCCGATGGGCGTGCATGATATCTCCCTGAACGAAATTCTTGTAGACGGATATCACGTCGTTTACGCGTTTTCCAACAGCACCAAGAGCGAGCGTCCGTACGATGCGGATCTCGGCAGCTGGATCGAGATCTACAACAGGTCCGATTCGCCGGTCGATCTGTCCGGGTTTTCGATCTCGGACAACGAGCGAAAACCGAGGAAATGGGTTTTTCCTGACGGAACGAGTATCGCCGGAAAAGGATATCTCGTCCTGCAGCTTGAAGGCAGCCTGCCCAGAGAAGGGGAGTCCGAAAAGGACGTAACGGCTGACCAAAGAAAGTATCTTCTGAACTTTGACATCTCCTCGGAAGGCGAAACGCTGGTGCTGTACGACGCGGCAGGCGTCATGATCGACCGCGTGATGGTTCCGCCGGTGCATTCCTGCGTATCTTACGGACGTGACGCGACCGGCGCGTGGAAGCTGTTTGACACGCCGACCGAAGGCGCGCCGAACGGCACGGACGGCCGCGGCATATACTGCGAAGCGCCGACGGTAGATACGCACAGCGGCATCTACCGTGGCGTTCAGACGGTGAACATCACCGTGCCGGAGGGATGTTACGTGACGTATACGCTTTCATGCGGGAAGGAAAACGACCCGGTGAAAACGACGACGCCGACCGAATCCGACACGCGCGTATCGGGACCGATCGCGATCAAGGAAAATACGGTCCTGCGCGTGCGCACATTCTCGTCGGACAACAGCCGGTACCCGAGCGACGTGCATTCCTACACGTACGTCATCATGGCTGACGAGGAGACCGTCGAAGCGCACAACACCAACCTGCCGGTCGTGTTCCTTGTCACCGATCCGGACAATCTCTGGAACAAGCAGTACGGCATGTACGTCAAGGGCAACGACTACACCGGCAAGGGCGAAGCCGACGAGATCATGATCGGTCAGTCGGATAAAAAAGAAGTCATGGGCAAATACGCCAACTTCAACATGCGCGGACGCATGTGGGAGAAACCGGCGACCTTTACCTATATGGATGCGGGCGGCAAGAACGTGCTGTTCGAGGACGATCTGAATATCCGCATCTTCGGCGCTTTTTCCAGAAAGATCGGGCAGAAGGGCATTGCATTGATCGCACGGAAGGGCGTCGGCAGCAGCAAGCTCGCGTATCAGTTCTTTGAAAACCGCCCGTTCACGGAATACAAGTCCCTCGTGCTGCGCGCGTCGGGATAGGACGCGGCGCTTTCCCGCATCCGCGACGTGTTGGTGCAGAGCCTTCTGGACGACGCGAACGTCGATCTGGCGAACCAGGCGTTTATCCAGTGCATCGTGTATATCAACGGACAGTACTGGGGCGTCTATAATCTGCGCGAAAAGATCAGCAAGCACTATATCGCGCAGCACTACGGCGTTGAGGACGAGGATACGATCGACATTCTCAAGGGCAACGGCAACAACGAACAGTGCATTGTCTGCAGCAACGTCTATGAGAGCGCAAACAAAGGCCTCAACGATTACAAGGACCTGATCGCGTACTGCGAGAGCCGCAACTGCAACCTCTCGAACCAGTCGGATTACGATTACGTCTGTTCGCAGGTCGACGCCGATCAGTTCGCGATGTACTGCGCGTTCGAGATCATCATCGGCAACACCGACACGGGCAACATCAAGTGGTGGCGTTCGTCCGAAAAGGATAACAAGTGGCGCTGGATCCAGTACGACTACTGCTGGGCAATGAACGGCGACAATCCGAGTCAGGCGGCGGAGAGCTCCACGGGCTTTCGGCGAGACTACTTCTGGCGATACTTCGATCCCGCGGGGCACTGCGCAGGCAAAGGCTTCTCGACGGTGCTCGGACGCTCGATGATGTCGAACAATGAGTTTGTAAAGCTTTTCCTGAAATGGTGCGCCTACTTCTATAAAGAAGTCTACACGCCGGAGAAGATCCTTGCGAAAGTTGACTACCTGCAGGAGAACATCCGCAAGGAGATGGAGACCTGGGACCTCGTCCGGTGGAGACCGTACCACAATCTGTCGACCAAGGGCTGGAACAGCCATTGCGACAAGATCCGCAACTACGCGAAGAACTATCAGGACTGGTATCTGTACTATTGCCAGAACTACATCAATAAACACACGAACTATCATCTCAGCAACGACGAGATGATCAGCTTGTTCGGAAAGGTAGGCAAGATCTCGTGAATGTGAAATTCAAACCGAACGCCAAGGGCTATCGGCACGAACTCAAGTACGTGATCTCGGACGCGGACGCGGAGCTTCTGGCGATCCGGCTGAACGCCGCGATGAAGCCGGATCCGTACGCGCAGAAGACCGGCGGCGGGTATCACATCCGCAGTCTGTACTTCGACGACGCGCTCGATTCCGCGGTCGAGCAAAAGGTCGCCGGCGTCCAGTACCGCGACAAATGGCGTATCCGCATCTACAATTTCTCGGACCGCGTCATCAAGCTCGAACGCAAGCACAAGAACGGACAATTCATCAAAAAGGACAGCTTATCGCTGACGCGCAACCAGGCGGAAGCGCTGATCGCGGGGGAGTTCACCTTCCTGCTGCACATGCAGCAGCCGTTCGCGAAGGAGGCATACGCCGCGCTTCGCACGGAAGGGCTCAAACCGAAGGTCCTTGTCGATTACTATCGCGAACCGTTCGTGTTCCCGCTTGAGGACGTGCGCATCACGCTTGACCGGAATATCCGGACAGGTTATTTTTCCACCGATCTTTTCAACCCGCACGCGATCACGTATCCGGCGACCGAACTGATCGGACAGTGCGTGCTCGAGGTCAAGTTCAACAACTTCCTCGATCCGTACGTGGCAGAGCTGATTCAGCTCCCGGCGTCGCTGAAAACGGCGGCAAGTAAGTACCTCTTTTGCAGACAATACGACTGCTGATTTTATAAAGGAAGAAATATTATTTGGAGGATCTTATGGATTTATCAACTACTCTGCGGGAAATCTTCAATTTCTCAACCAACCAGGTTCTGCCGCTGCTCATGACTGTGGTTCTGGCGTTCGTGATCGGACTGTTCGTCTATCTGATCTATCGCCTCACGTTCTCCGGCGTTATCTACTCGAAAACCTTCAACATGAGCTTGGTCATGCTGACGATGGTCACGACGATGGTTATTCTGATCATGTCGAACAACGTCAAGCTGTCGCTCGGCATGGTCGGCGCGCTGTCCATTGTGCGTTTCCGTACCGCGATCAAGGATCCGATCGACACCGTGTTCATGTTCTGGGCGATCGCAGAGGGCATCGTGCTCGGCGCGGGCTTCTATCTCGCCGCGATCGTCGGCGCGATCCTGATCGGCGTGTTCATGCTGCTGCTCGCTTCGTCCAAGAAGAAGGCGTCCCTGCCGTATCTTTTGATCCTGCACTATGAGGATCGTGCAAGCAAGCAGGTCAAGGCGATGGTCGCGCAGATCCCGTACGCGCGCGTCAAGTCCAAGACCGTGCAGCGCGAAGGCATCGAGCTTGCGGTCGAGCTCCGCGTCCGCTCCAGCGAGACGGGCTTCGTCGACAAGTTCCTGCGCGTTGACGGCGTCTACGACGCAACGCTGATCGCACACCAGGGCGACATGATCTCTTAATAAGAAACGATTCGGATCGGAAGCATCGCATGGCGCTTCCGATCTGTTATAATTATTCATAATAATCATGTAACATTTTTGCATCGGGAATTGTCTATTTAGTAAAGGTGTATATAACACGGCAATTTCAGAGCGGGGGGATGGGACAGAATGAAGAAAACAATTGCAAGATTATTTATCGTGTTTTTGTTGTCGATCCTTGTTTTAGGATGCGAACCAAAGGGAGATACGTTGGTAATTTTAGAGAATGGCGGCATTTCTGTCAGACAGAGAAGCGAAGGCGATCTGATAGACGCATGGGGAGGATTTCGTGCGGAATGGAAACAGAATGGCTGCGAGATATCTTATGTAAACAGAGAGGGAAAGGACACAACAAAAAGGATAGCTGTCGGTGAAACATTCCGGATCGAAACAAATTCGATTCCGGTAGGAGTTTATGAATTCTATTTATGCAATGAAGGGGATCCGCTTCCAAAAAAATGGCAGGAGATCAAACAAAGACAGGATCAAATACAATCGAAGCAAGCGGAATACGGCAGCATCTCGGGTTATATGCAGTCAAGAAACGTTGAAGATGAGAAACAAATGATGCAGGATGCGTTCGATACGGCCGGCATCAATGTAAAAACCGGATGGAAGAATATAGATTCATGGTATGATTTCTTTCTTGAAGCGACCTGGTCTCACGGCGATTGTTTGATGCAAATTACAAAGGCAACCGCAGAGAAGAATAGCGACGGCACAAAATTGACGCTGACGGATGAAGAGGGGAATGAACTTGTAATATTCAATGCATACTGGGCTGAATACAACAACGAGTTTTACTTCGGCTATATTGAATAGGAGTAACGAGGATAGGGAAGCGGATCAAGGTCCGCTTCCTATTTTTTATGCCTGCAAAAATATATTGTGGAAATCGTCGAAAAGGGTCTTGACAAGGGGAGGATAGAGGAGTAATATAGGCGACGTTCGCGGCGAGAACGAGGACAGGACCTTGAAAAAACGGATTGAAAAAAAGTTCAAAAAGTTGAAAAAAAGGTGTTGACAAAACGGATGAGCTGCGATATACTAACGAAGCTGTCCCGCAAAACGGGCGGCGAAGCACCTTGAAAACTATATAGTGCATC
>JAFXVP010000047.1 GCA_017524445.1 Clostridia bacterium
AACGCTCTGGCAGATGTGCACCGAGTGCATTGTGGTCTTTCCGGACGGCGTGAACGTGCTGCCTTGGATGCTCTGCGGCACGAATGAGATCGGCGTCGCGACCGCAAAGAAAATGGAAACGGCGCGTCTGGTCGTCTGGGCGCAGCACGGCATCTACGGCGCGGGCAAGGACCTCGACGAGACCTTCGGGCTCATTGAAACGGCAGAGAAAGCCGCGGAGATCTACCTGAAAATCGCGCACCTTCCGCTCAAAAACACGATCACCGACGAACAGATGCACCTTCTCGAAGCGCGGTTCAACGTCAAAGCAAGGAATGGGTATTTGAACTGAAGATAGAAAGCATTCGATCAATCTGAAAAACAGTTCGGCACACCGAAAACGGCGTGCCGCTGCTTTTTTTCGCAACCAAAGCACAATCCTTTCATGTTCATATTGTCCATTATGCGGCAATAAGACTGATTCTTCAACTACTGACAGAGACGCATAATCATCCTTCGCTGCAATACATCTCTGGCGGTATTGTTCCCTGTGTAGTGTTGTATGCTTGAAGGGAAGCTACTATGGATGACTCTTTATGATCTTCCATTGCGGATAAAGCTTGTTCCAGTATTTCTTTTGTGCAATGACAATAGATGTTCAGTGTGGTTGAAACGTCTGCGTGACCAAGCAGGTATTGTACTGCCTTGATACTGATGTTAGGATTGGAAACAAGGTTCGTCGCAAACGTGTGTCGCAGTGAATGGCAACTAAACTGCGGCAATAGAACAGGAGGCGATTCGGCTTTGAGATATTCCTGATCGTTGCAGTCACGGACGATTCGACGGAACGCTTTGTTCAGCACTCCCTGCTGTAAAAGCATCCCAAAACGGTTGAGAAACACGAAGTCAGTATAACCATCCACTTCAGCTAGACAGCAAATACCTTGCGTTTTTTGCCATTCCCTCTCTTGCAAAAACGCTCTCTTCACTGTGTCTGTCATGGGAATTATGCGCTTGCTTGAAGGAGTCTTTGTATCATTGATGGCAAAAGAACAATGATGGTCTCCTTTGTCATAGTAGACCAGTGTGTGATTAACGTCGATATATTTGTTTTCCTTATCTACATCGCACCAACGTAGCCCTGTAAGTTCACCAACACGCATTCCTGTGCCGAGAAAAACCGTGATGATCGGGATCCATCGAGAGAAGGTAGGACTGTTTGATAGAAAACGAAGGAGAAGATCCTGCTCTGCTTTAGAAAGCGCAAGCGGTTTCTTTTGATCAAAGTTTCTTGCGCGCATCAATTCACGCATTGCATTATCTGCCGGATTGTGTGGGATCAGGTCATCATCGACGGCAAGCTGCAAAACTTGATGTAGTACGCCGTGGACACGGTCAATCGTTCCGAGCATCAGCCGCCGTTCATCAGCAAGATAGTTGTAGAATCGCTTGATGTCTGTTTTCTTTAGGGAAACGATATACAGTCTTCCGAGTGCCTCCCTAACATATGAGTCATACATCCACACATAATTCTGGAATGTGCTGTCCCGAATGCCGCGTTTTAGACTTTTCCATAGCATAAACAAATCATTGAGTGTCATAGAACGATGTACGAGAGACTTCTGAAAAGTGTTATTCTGAGAATCGACTGTCTCCTCAATTACACGAAGGCCTTCCAGCGTTTTGCTATAGAAAGAGAAAGAATGCCCAAAGACGGTATAGCGGTACTCATAGAATCCGTTTTTTTCATATTCTCCGGTTTTGAGCCGTTGATGATTTGAATCATATCGAACGATTTGTTTCATTGCAGAACTCCTCCTATACCGAAAACGTTCTGCGGAGATACTCTTCAAAGGGCTCTCGCTTGATTAGACATTTAGTCCCTACCCACAGAACAAAAGGACAATGATCCTGCTTTGTTAATCTCCGCAACGTCTGCTGACCGATGTTGGAGTATGTGGCTGCTTCGTCAATAGTAAGGGTGACCTTTTCCCAAATGGGGACACTGTTGCTTGCGTTCATTATCAGAACCTCCATAAAATGATGTATGCCTATCGGCAATATCATTTTATCGACATTGATTCACAGAAAAAGAATCGAGTCGTTTTGAACAAACAACTCGATCGAATTCGTAGAATGTTATATTGTGTTATAACGTTTTGCCGCTAAATTGGTGTACCATGTGGTAAATTAAATGAAACCACAACGTTATAAAACTCTATAAAACCCTATGTAACTCTCTATATCCCTCTGGGCTTCATTGTGGGGATATAGAAGTCACCGACCGGCGATAATCTCTAATACCCTATAAACGCCTATATACCTGACATCTTCTCAAAAGCGACAATCCTGAACGTCTATAAAAACCTATAACCTTTGATGGGAAATTGGCATATGATTTGGCATATTTGGCATATCCCTTATGCGTTTAAAGCTTTCCGAAGAAGGCAAAATTAAAGAATACTACGCAACATTGCCTCCGCAGTTCTTTCGACCGGTACATGAAAAGGAAGTTGAAGAATAAGAAAAACACCCTCGGCCTGCTGGCACAGGGACGAGAAGTGCCCAAGGACTTCGGTCGGGATGTTTCACGGGAACCTGAGAATGGCTTAAACGTACACGGGTCTAATTCCCTATCGGCGTCATTCTCAAATATAGAGATAATACTATCGCTTTGTTCGTCAGTCAATAGAAAATGGCAGCAGCTGGGGTATGCGTAACTAAATCATTACCCGAAACTGGAGCTTAGATTTTGTCGCTTGACACCATTATCGGAATATATTAAAATCATTACAGAATCCCCACCAATGGGAGCGCCCGTGAGGGAAGAGCCCATTAACGTTGACGGGGATTCTTCATTTATACCGATTTTGACCGTGGTGTTGTCCTATTTTGAAAGCTGATTCACGCCTCTTCCCAAGGGATGAAGATACAGTAAACGGGATCCAGATCGCCCATATACAGCCATACACTGTCGCCCATTTCGATTTCTTCGCCGAAATACAGATTCGGCATAAACAGCTTTGCACTTGTGCGCCGCGCGCCGTGCAGTGTAATCCCTTCCTTGACCGGATTCTCGCGGAAGCTGCGAATGATTTCATGAAGTTCCGGAATTTGAAGCTTTCTGGAGAGCGCAGGAACAATGTCCTCTTCCTTGCAGTATTCAATGCGCTCCTGGTTTTTCAAAAGATTGCGTGTCAGCATGGGTTTTCTCCTTTCGACCCTTCAAAACAATATCATATTTGTTTTGTAGGTATTGTCATCCAAATGTGATTATACCATGCTCTGCTAACAATCACAACAGGAAACAACAATCGGTTCCAAAGGGGTTCCGGCTGTTTTTTTCATTACAGTTTGCGATTAAAAAGTTCTGTATCGTCAGGCAAAAGCAAAAAAGAAAGCCCGATTTCGAGGCACGAAATCGGGCTCTTGGCACCCCCGGGAGGACTTGAACCTCTGCCCTATCGCTTAGGAACGGAACCTTGAATTGACAAATCCCTATCCTTGATTCTTACAACAACCATAGAATCAAGGCAAAACTAAAGGGCTTGGCTTATATCCCATTTAGTGATCTATATCCGATTGCATTCAAACGACTGATGCTTCAGCTCTCGCACTTCCAACTCTTTTACAGGATAACCTACGGCTAAAGCAATAAGTGGTTCAAAGTCTTCCGGAAGCTGTAATAATCCCGTATGGTCCAGCTCCGGTATCATTCTCATGGATTCCAATGCACCCCACATATATACACTTCCGAGTCCAAGATCAGTGGCTGCCAGATGCATCTGATTGACAACAGATGTCACATTCGCCCATTCAATACCCGGCTGCAATTGCTGCTTTCTATGTGATACAAAGATCACTGTATCGGAATTGCCTTCTCCAACTAACTAGAGTACAATTATGCTAGGGCATGTACACGGGGATTGCTTTTCCGGAAAGCTGCAGATCGAAATCCTTTTCTCCGAAGTCCAGATGCAGCTTCTTCTGTTCTTCATCCGTCAGCTTCCGCAAATCGTAATGACAGCAGGCGTGGCAGATCGCGTCGATATCTTGCGGCGTGATTCGTTCAAAGTTTTTCGCCATTAACCGGGCAAAATCATCACCGTACATCTTAACCAGCATACTTCGAGAATCTTTGTTCATTCGTTATTTCGAGATATTACAAGCCTGTGACAGTTCACTTACTGTAAAAGCAAGTAACATTTCGGAGAAAGAACTATGCTGTTGACAGGGCTGGTTAGCAAATGCTACAATTGACAGCAAACAGGCACTGAAAAACCAGCCGGATCAGACGGCGGCGATGTGATTCACATGCCGAAGGGAGGACGCATGAACATTCTTCATATGAAATATGCGGTGGAAGTTGCTCGAATCGGTTCGATCAACAAGGCGGCGGAGCAACTGTTCATCGCGCCGCCGAATCTGAGCCGTAGCATCAAGGAATTGGAGGCGGACCTGGGGATCGCAATCTTCGAGCGAACCTCAAGAGGCATGACGCTCACGTCGGACGGAGAAGAGTTTGTCCGCTACGCGAAGGGTGTTCTGAATCAGATCGACGATATCGAGCGTAAGTATAAAAGCGGCGTCCCTCTTAAACAGCGGTTCTCCATCTCCGTGCCCCGGGCAAGCTACATTTCGGACGCATTCGTTCAGCTTTCCCATTGCTTGAAGGCCGATTCCGCCGAAGTGTATTATATGGAGACCAATTCCTCCCGCGCGGTGTCCAACATCCTGAACGACGATTACCATTTGGGGATCATCCGCTACGCCACGGAATTCGACCGGTTTTTCAAGGAGATGCTGGAAGAAAAGGGCCTTGCCTACGAGCTGGTGGCGGAATTCACCTTCGTGTGCATCCTGAGCCGCGACAATCCCCTTGCGGCCAAGGAGAAGATCACGTTCGACGATTTGAAGCCCCTGATCGAGATCGTGCACGGCGATCCCTACGTTCCGTCTCTGCCGATCAGCGTCGTGAAGCGGGCAGAACTGCCGGACGATATCCACCGCAGGATATTCCTCTTTGAGCGCGGCGGCCAGTTCGATCTGCTGGTGGAGAATCCGGAAACCTTTATGTGGGTTTCGCCCATCCCCCAAAAGCTCCTGGATCGATACGGTCTGGTGCAGCGGGTCTGCGTGGACAACAACAAGCTGTACCGGGACGTTTTGATCCACCGAAAGGAGTATGCCATGACCGAGCTGGATCGACGGTTTCTCGCAGAACTGATCGAATCCAAGCGCAAATGGCTGCAATGACGTCTTGCAAAAGCGAAAAAACCGCACAGAATCAAAACAGAGCGATCGTTCGATCGCTCTGTTTACGTCTGATACCGGCGAAAACCGCAAATCGGGTTTCATCCGTTCACGTTCCAGGTCAAAAGCGCATACCGCAGTTTGCTTTCGTCGTGCAGAACGCCGTTTTCGGCGTTGCGGTCCAGATAGTCCCGAAGAAACGCCTCGGCGTCCGGTTCCCGTATCCCGAAGACGGCGAAATAGACCGGGAATTGCTGCAGAACGGTTTCGGCGCGAACGTCGTGCTTTGATGTGAATTCCTTCGTAACAATGCGTACGTCCCTTCCCATCGCGGTCAGCACCCGCTCATACATCGTGCCGTCGGTCACCATGCCCGCTGGACGCAGCTGCAGTTCCTGCATCATGGCACGGCGATGCAAATCGTAACTGCCGGGCAGGAGGGTCAGCAAGCAGCAGACACGGTTCGTCATTTGCTCCATCCGCAAAATCTCTTCCACATTGCAGATCGCGGGACACATCGAGGCGAACGTTACGTCAAAGACTTTGTCCGGCTCGAACCGTTCCCAAAGGTCGCATACGGTTTCGAGATTGCGAACGCCGCATGCGTCGGCGCGTTTTTGCATCAGCGCAATGCCTGCCGGATTGACTTCAAGCGCCGTCACACGTTTGCAATGCCCGGCAAACCGCAGCGCGTACTCACCCATGCCCGCGCCGATGTCGAGCAGCAGATCGGTCGGGCGAAGAAGGTCCTGCCCGACCAGAACGGAAACGAATCCCGTGGGATCGGCATCCGGATCGAACGGACGGTCCGCCGCCTTCTCACAGAGCATCGTGTAATACGGCAGCCACCGCTTTGCGCGCTCCATGCGCGTCTCGCGCGATCCGAAGCGGCCGGCTTCCTCCCATTCCCGTTCGATTGTTTCCAATGATTGCATTTGATCTTCCTCCGTGCAAAAGAGCGCACCGGAAAACCGTGCGCTCCTTTATGTCGTGATTTATGATTTTTTGCGGAACAGCTTTCCTTTGATAACGCCCTTCGGATCCTTGATCAGCAGCACGATGATCCAGATGATCATACCGAGCGCGACAACGGAGAGACCGAGGAACAGATCGTTGAGCATGTCAGCGGGTTCCGGCGTGAAATACGCCGCGCCGAGCTCTGCATACTCAAAAATCGCGTCCACAAGCCACATCAGAGAAGAGCCCCAGAACAGCCAGCAAAGCAGACCGACCTTCATTTCACTTTTGGGCGCAGTCTTATACCAGATCGCCGTGCAGATAATCGCGGCAAATACGGAAACCAATAACGTCATACTCCGGTCTCCTTACTCTGCGGTCTGCAGCTTCAGCGCCTTTTTCTCCAACGCCTTGGAGACGATCAGCATGACGACCCAGACAGCTGTGATCAGCGCCGCCATCGATACGCCGACCGTTCCCATTTCTCCGAGCATTTCCGAGACCGCTTCCGGTCCTTCTTTTGCCGCCGTCAGGAACGGGAAGAACGGAACGACCTCGCCGTGCCAGAGGTGTTCAAACGCCAGCAGCGCCGAACCGCCCCACAGCAGCTTGTTCAGCCAGCCGAGCTTTTTCGAGAACGGCATTTTCTCCATCTTACAGCCGTCTTCGCTCGTCACGCGGACTGCCTTCGTTCCTTCTTTCTTTTCTGCGACCTTCTGCACGACCGTCATCACGATCGCTTCCGTCATCGGAACCAAAAAACATGCCATAAATGATACCCCCTGATGAAAGATTCACAGGGAGTATATCAAAGTCCGGAATTCTTGAGAAGCCCCGCGGGGGGATACGATTATCGGATCAGCTTGTCGATGGCGTGCTCCAGCTCGTCGATTGCAGCCTGATCATTCGATTCGACTGCGTGTACGATGCAGTGTTCGAGATGGTCTTTTAAAATCACGCGGCTGACGGCGCCTAGCGCCGCGCGTACCGCGGCAAGCTGTACAAGGATCTCGGAGCAGTCACGTCCGTCCTCGACCATCTTTCTGACGGATTCGAGATGCCCGATCGCACGGGACAGGCGGTTTCTGACCTCCTTGGTGTGCGCGTGCGTATGCAGATGTTCGCTGTGTTCGCCAATCGCCGTTTCGCTTTGGTGTTCCATGTTCAGATCTCCCGTTCAAGTCTCATCCGCACTTCGGAGACGGACAGCCCGTATTCCCCGGCGATCTTTGCAAGATCGTCATGTTCGCATTTTTCCCGCACGACGCCGTAGCCGGCCGATCGCTTGACACGCACCGGACCGAGCGAGGTCTGCCTCGTTTCCATGCTGCGCGACAGCACATAGCGGCGCGTTTCGACCTCGCGGACGCCGATCGTCGTCGTATGACGGAAGATCGCGCAAAGCACCGCTTTGCGCTTTTCCGGCGCGCAGATCACGCGAATCAGCGTACTGGGGCGGTTCTTCTTCATACCGATCGGGACCGTGTACACTTCAACCGCTCCCGCGTCAAAGATTCGTCCCGTCGCAGAGCCGATATCCTCCGCCGTCATATCGTCCATGTTGACCGAAAGTTCGCACATCGTTTCGACCGCGTCCCCTTCCGCCTGTCCGATCATGGCGCGTACGCAGTTCGCGACCGGAAAATCCTTGCTGCCCATGCCGTAGCCGATCGCTTCGACGCGCATCAGGGGCATCATCGCGAACGATGTGACAAAGTGCTTCAGCAGCGCCGCCCCGGTCGGGGTGCACAGCTCGCTCCGGATCTCGCCGCTTAAGATCGGCACATCGCGCAGAATATACGCCGTTGCGGGCGCGGGGACCGGCAGAATGCCGTGCGCGCATCGCACCGTTCCGCTGCCGACGTGTACCGGCGACGCGATGATCTGCTCGGGCGCAAGACGCTCCGTCAGCATACACACCGCCGTCACATCCGCGACCGCGTCGAGCGTGCCGACCTCGTGAAAATGGATCTCGTCGATCGTGCAGTTATGCACATGCGCTTCGGCCTCCGCGATCAGGCGGTAGACCGCAAGCACGTCGGCTTTGACCCGCTCCGACACGGCAAGGTCCCCTACGATATGCTCGATCGAATGCAGCGAAGCGTGCGCATAACGGCCGTGATCGCCGCCGTGCGGACGGTCATGCGCGTCCGTGAGCGCGGATTCTTCGACGCCGTTCACGCACACGGAAACATGCGTGCCGGCAATGCCGCACTTGTATACGGTCGTTTTTTCGAAGACGACATGGGGAATGCCGACGGCGTTCAGTTCTTCAAGGAACGCGTCGGGATCGGGCAGCAGTTCCAGAAGCGCCGCGGTCAGCATATCGCCCGCGGCGCCCATGCCGCAATCCAGATACAGGGTTTTCATTTGACCTCCTTCGGGCGATTTTCCGCCACGCCCGCCTTTTCCAGCGCCAATACAACAATCGGGATCAGCACGATGTGCAGAACGATGCCCGGGATCGCGTTCAGCAGCGCGCCCGCAAGAAACATCTCCATCGTGAATGCCGATCCCGCAAGGCCGAGCAGGACCCACTTGACAACGCCCCAAACGATTCGTCCGGCGATCATCGCGGCAAGCAGCGCGACGTATACGCTCCACGGCTTGCGCGGCAGGATGCGGTAGATCATGCCGGAGACCGCGCCGTACGCCGCAAGCTCAAACGTCATGCAGACCGCATCGGGGTAGAGCGTCGGCATGCCGAAAAGAACGGAACGCAGCACCGGCGCGATCGCGCCGACCGCAAGTCCCCACGGCCAGCCGCACAGAAAGCCGCAGAGCAGCACGGGAATGTGCATCGGGCTCAGCGCCTTTCCGATCTGCGGGATCTGTCCGGTCAGCAGCGGCAGGACCATGCACAGCGCGAGACAGAGCGCGGCAAAGACGAGCTTTTTTCAGGGTTCGATTCATACAGGGAGCCCTTTCTTCCACCGTTCCGCCTTTTGAACGGCGTCCTGCACCAGTTCCGAGGCAGACGTTTCCTTGACACCTGCGACCGCAATGCCTTCCAGATGCATCGGCACCAGGATCCGCATGGCTCCGCTTTCGGAAACAGCTTTTGCCGTGCGCGGCGTGACCTCGCCGAGCATGGAATCCGCCAGAACAAGCTCCATCGAGCCGAGCAGCAGATCCGCCGTCCGGCACGCGACCAGCACGGGGTTTTCACCGGACGCGCAGCGCTTCGCGCCGGTTTTCCGCATTTGTTCCGCCGCGGCGTCGTTGATGCCGACGGCAAGGATATCGTCCTGCGGGAACCGCTTCAGGACCTTTTCCGTCAGCGCCGCGCCGAGCTTTCCGCCGCGTCCGTCGATGATGGCAATTTGCATACGACCTCCGATAAAAAAGAAGATACCGCGCCCGCTTATGCGGGTCCCGATACCTTCATGACACCGAATATGAATGAAACAAAAACAAATCTTTGCAGCTTCTGCTGCGGCGTCGGCTTGTGCGGACAAGAACATTATATAGGAAATGAGGAACTGTTGTCAACACGTTCCTGCCGCCGCGGACGCAGAACATGTTGCGTTATCTTTTTTGATAATACGGCTTGAACATTCTGGTTATTCTGCTTTTTTTCGCACGGTGTTATAATCGAAACGCAAAGGATGAATTGCAAGTTCTTCCGACCTTTGCATGTGTTTGGTCGTCTTGGTCGAAAGACCGTTCTCACAGTAAGGTGATCAAAACGTCATACAATGAAGCGATCAACCCCTCGGTCGCTATCATTTTCGGGTATTTCGCTCCGTGATATATCGAATATATCATGCACGATATCAATACAGTAAAACTTTGGAGGTTTTTATGGCACGTTTTACTCTTCCCCGTGATCTGTACCACGGAAAAGGCGCACTCGAAGCATTGAAGAACTTTAAGGGCAAGAAGGCAATGATCTGCGTCGGCGGCGGCTCGATGAAGCGCTTCGGCTTCCTCGATCGCGCAAAGGCGTATCTTGAAGAAGCGGGCATGGAAGTCCGTATCTTCGACGGCATCGAACCCGACCCGTCCGTCGAAACCGTCATGCGCGGCGCGCAGGCGATGCTCGACTTCGAGCCAGACTGGATCGTAGCGATCGGCGGCGGCAGCCCTATCGACGCTGCAAAGGCGATGTGGATCAAGTACGAATATCCGGAATGCACGTTCGAGGATATGTGCAAGGTCTTCGGCATTCCCGCGCTTCGCAAAAAGGCGCACTTCTGCGCGGTTTCTTCCACCTCCGGCACGGCGACCGAGGTGACCGCGTTCTCCATCATCACCGACTATTCCAAGGGCATCAAGTACCCGATCGCGGACTTCGAGATCACACCGGACGTGGCGATCGTCGATCCGGAGCTTGCAGAGACGATGCCGAAGAAGCTCGTTGCGCACACCGGTATGGACGCAATGACGCATGCGGTCGAAGCATATGTTTCCACCGCAAACTGCGATTACACCGATCCTCTGGCGATCCATGCGATCGAAATGATCATGAACGATCTCGTTCCGTCCTACAACGGCGACATGGCAGCTCGTGATCGTATGCACAACGCACAGTGCCTCGCAGGCATGGCGTTCTCCAACGCGCTGCTGGGTATCGTTCACTCGATGGCGCACAAGACCGGCGCGGTGTTTGCGGATTACGGCGCCCACATCATCCACGGCGCAGCAAACGCAATGTACCTGCCGAAGGTCATCGCGTTCAACGCGAAGGATGAGACCGCAAAGAAGCGCTACGGCGTGATCGTCGATTACATGGGCATTGCGGACAAGAATGCTTCCGACGACGAGAAGGTCGCGGCGCTGATCGCGTACCTGCGCAAGATGAACGACGATCTCAACATCCCGCACTGCATCAAGAACTACGGCGCGGACAGCTATCCCACGGAGCAGGGCTTCGTGCCCGAGGATGTGTTCCTTGCACGTCTGCACGACATCGCGGTCAACGCGATCGCGGACGCCTGCACGGGTTCCAACCCCCGTCAGCCCTCCGTCGAGGAGATGGAAAAGCTCTTAAAGTGCTGCTACTACGATACCGAAGTCGATTTCTGATCGATCTGAGCGTCGCATAAAGCACAACAAGCAAAACGCCAGTCTGACCGATCTATGCAGACAGACCTACGTTCAAAGGCGGCTCCTTATTTGGGAGCCGCTTTTTTCAAAGCAGATGCATATGGAATTGAAGGATCAAAAGGGCTTGACGGAACGGGAGTTTCTGGAAGCCTATGCCAAAAAACCGTATCCGCGGCCGTATCTGACCGCGGATCTTGTCGTGTTTTCGGAGGAAACCGGGGAGATTCTGCTGGTCAGGCGGAAAGGACACCCCTACCTCGGCTGTTGGGCGCTTCCGGGCGGCTTTGTTAACCCAAACGAGACCGTCGAGCAGACCGCAGCGCGCGAGCTTGCGGAGGAAACCGGCGTTGTCTGCGCAACGGATCAACTGACGCCGGTCGGCATTTTCAGTAAGCCGAATCGCGATCCGCGCGGATGGGTCGTCACGTCGGCATACCTCGCGAGCATCCGAAAGGAGTCCTCTGCGATCAGCGCTGGTGACGACGCTGCGGCAGCAATGTGGTTTTTGCCCGTTCCGGACCATGACAGACGTTTATGGCTGGAGAACGGATCGATCCGGCTTTCATTGGATGGGAGCTTCGGCGAGCTCGCCTTTGATCACAGCGAGATCATATGCAAAGCGATCCGTTTGTATCATCAAAAGAGAAAGGAATTCATCTATGTATAAAATCATCGGGAAAAAGAATCTGAACCCGACCGTGACGCAGATGGAGATCGAAGCGCCGCTGGTGGCGAATAAGGCGCTGCCGGGACAGTTCATCATCCTGCGTGTCAACGAGGACGGCGAACGCATTCCGCTGACCGTTGCGGGCGTCGACAAAGCGCGCGGCACGGTCAAGATCATCTTTCAGATCGTCGGCGCGACGACGGAGCTTTTGAACGCGAAGCAGGAGGGCGAGTACATTCAGGATTTCGTCGGTCCGCTGGGTGTTCCGACGCACATGGCAGGCATCAAAAAGGTCTGCATCGTTGGCGGCGGCGTGGGCTGCGCGATCGCCATGCCCGTAGCGCAGGCGTTTCATGAAAAGGGCGCGGAAGTCACGAGCATCATCGGTTTCCGCAGCAAGGACCTGCTGATCCTTGAGGACGAATTCAGAGCGTGCTCCGATCGACTGATCGTCATGACCGACGACGGCAGCTATGCGCGCCACGGCAATGTCACCGTTCCGCTGAAGGAGATGCTCGAGGCGGGTGAGACATTCGATATGATCATCACCATCGGACCGCTCATCATGATGAAGTTTGTGACGCTGACCGCAAAGCCGTTCAACGTGCCGGTTACGGTTTCCATGAACCCGATCATGATCGACGGCACCGGTATGTGCGGCGGCCGCCGCCTGACGCTCATTGAGGACGGCAAGCGCGTCACGAAGTTCGCCTGCGTCGACGGACCGGACTTCAACGGTTATGAGGTCGATTTCGACGAGGCGATGAGCCGCGGACGCATGTACTTCGATTTCGAACGCCATGCGCACGAAGAGACCTGCAATCTACTGAAAGGAGCGAACTGACATGGCACTGAATCCGAAAAAGCATGAAATGCCGACGCAAGCCCCCGAGGTTCGAGCGCACAATTTCAACGAGGTTGCTTTGGGCTATACGGAGGAGATTGCTCTGGAAGAAGCGAAACGCTGCCTGAACTGTAAGAACCGCCCCTGCGTTGCGGGATGTCCCGTCAACGTCAATATCCCGGACTTTATCATGAAGATCAAAGAACAGGATTTCGAAGGCGCGTATCGAATCATCAATGAAACGTCGTCGCTTCCCGCAGTGTGCGGCAGAGTCTGTCCGCAGGAAACGCAGTGCGAAAGCAAGTGCACGATGGGCGTGAAGTTTGAGCCGGTGGGCATCGGCAGACTCGAACGCTTTGTTGCCGATTGGCACAACGCAAACGCGACGGAAGCGCCGAAAGCGCCCGAATCAAACGGACACAAGGTCGCGATCGTGGGTTCCGGTCCTTCGGGTCTCACCTGTGCGGGCGATCTTGCAAAGAAGGGCTATGCGGTCTCCGTATTCGAAGCACTGCACACTGCAGGCGGCGTGCTCGTGTACGGCATACCGGAGTTCCGTCTTCCGAAGTCCATCGTCGCAAAGGAAGTGGAAACGCTGAAAGCGCTCGGCGTGGACGTGCAGACGAACGTCGTCATCGGCAAGACGCTGACGGTCGACGAACTGTTCGACATGGGATACGAAGCCGTATTCATCGGCTCCGGCGCAGGACTTCCGAACTTTATGAACATCCCGGGCGAATCCCTGAAGGGCGTTTACTCCGCAAACGAATTCTTAACACGCAGCAACCTCATGAAGGCGTACCGCGAGAATCCGGTCACGCCGATCATGAAAGGCGGCAAGGTTGCGGTCGTGGGCGGCGGCAACGTTGCGATGGACGCGGCAAGAACCGCGCTGCGCCTCGGCGCGGAACATGTGTATATCGTGTATCGCCGTTCGATGGACGAGCTGCCTGCGAGAAAAGAAGAGGTCGAGCATGCGATGGAGGAAGGAATCGACTTCCGGCTCCTCAACAATCCCGTGGAGATCCTCGGATACAACAATCCCGAAAACCCGCGCGATCCGAAAAACGGATTTGTCACCGGCATGCGCTGCATCCGCATGGAACTCGGTGAGCCGGACGCAAAGGGCAGAAGACGTCCCATCCCGATCCCGGACAGCGAGTTCACGCTGGATGTGGACACAGTGATCATGGCGATCGGCACAAGCCCGAACCCGCTGATCAAGAACACAACCGAAGGACTCGAAGTCAACAACCACGGCGGGATCATCGTCAACGAGGACGGTTTGACCTCGCGCGAACGGGTTTATGCGGGCGGTGACGCGGTCACCGGCGCGGCCACGGTCATCTCCGCCATGGGCGCCGGCAAGGTGGCGGCCAAGGCCATCGACGAAGCCCTGTCCACCAACTAAAGAACCCCTGATACAAATGGTAACTTAATGTCTGGAATTGCGGAAAGAAATGCCTGGAAAGCGTTCATGAATCATTTAAATGTATGTGCGGGGGATCGAAGGGAGCGGGTCCTAGGAAGCCTGTATGGGTAATTGATAAATTTCAGCGCACATGCTGCGACACACATATGCGACGATGCTGTTTGATGCAGGAGTAGATGTTAAGTCAGCGCAAAGATTTCTCGGTCACACCGACATTGAAGTCACTCTTTCCATCTATACACATCTAACAAAGTTCAAAGAAGAACAGGCAATCCAGATGCTCGATAAACATTTGAAAGAGATAAAAAAAGAGCCGGAAAACGTTTATTACGGGTACTCTGAGAATGCATTTTTAATGTTGTAATACCAACTCTTTTGACATATGCGGAAGACTGTTTTACAGCATTATCACCAATACAAACTGAATAAGTTGGTATTGTGCACTCTCATCCATATGACTGTTGTTGTCTCGATATTGAACTTATGATCTCAAATGCGGCCGTGTTCCATTGTATGGCGTATAACGATAGCCGGTTCCAAAGGGGTTCCGGCTGTTTTTTTCATTACAGTTTGCAATTAAAAAGTTCTGTATCGTCAGGCAAAAGCAAAAAAGAAAGCCCGATTTCGAGGCACGAAATCGGGATCTTGGCACCCCCGGGAGGACTTGAAACTCTGCCCTACAAAAAGAACCTGCTGATTTTTCATCAACAGGTTCGCATATTTATAGGATTCACCGTTCCGGTCCAAATGGAAAATCGCGCATAGATCTTTGCGAATGGATGCGCGATAGGTAAATACGCAGTTATGCTGGCGCTCACCTTCCTCGTAGAGCCGTTCTCCGGTTGTGATCCACTCGTAGTTTTCCATGCCATATCCTCGGAACACGGTATGACAAGTATAATGATCAGATAATTCTATAATGCCTTCAGACGAAAGTTTAATCTCTCGCGTAATGAAAGGAAATATACGACAGTGGCTGATCATAATCAATCCCATCTTCGGGTTTGATAGAATAACTCTATTCAAGATGTTGCTGATATTCTGAGCATTGACAAAATCAAGGTTGTTCAATGGTTCGTCAATGAGAAAGAGCTTTGCCTTTGGTCTTGTGGCAACTACCGACAGAACAGATAAGAGTCGCTGTTCTCCACCGCTGAATTTAGCAGGTTTAGACTTTGCATCAAAAACACGTTTATTATCGCTACGTCTCGGTATCCATTCATCAATAAGTTCATTCACTTCGGAGCAATTCATAGGTTTTCCACCAAACGCTTCGCTCGATTCGCTCATAATATCTCGTACTTGTACGCTAGTGCAAAAACGAGAGTAGGTCAATGATGTAGCTGCCTGCGGCAGCTAATGATGCTTCTCCGCTTGCGCTCCGAAATGATACTGCTCGCCTTGCTTGCAATGCTCGGCTATTCCCAGTCGGCCATCGTCAAATGGTGCGTGACCGGGCGTGTCAATGCGTTCCTTGTTTCAGGCAAATACCTGATCCCGAAGATCTGCCTCGTCGACTATCTCATCTCGCCGGACGCAATGTGCGTCCGTCAGAAATCATTCCGGCATGAGATCCTGCTGAAGGAGTTTGTTGATAACATGGAAGGAAACAGCAGCAAATGACGAATCTCGATCAGGTCCCGTTAACCGACAGCTGCGTCTGATAAAAAATCGAGTTGATTTTTTCACAATAATCGGATAAGATACTAAGCAAGATACGTCTGCTGCTTTGAGAGGTGAGAACATGAAACTTGCTGCAGTTGGAAGCAACTGCGTGGATTTTTATAATAATGTGGAGGGCGGAAAAGCCTTTCCGGGCGGCGGTCCGGTCAACATGGCCATCTACACCGTGCGTCTTGGCGGCGAGGCCTCCTATATCGGCCCGGTCGGGAATGATGTTTTTGGCGCGCTGATGCGCCGCGCCGTTGCCGAGAAGGGTGTGGACGTGTCGCACCTGTCCGTTCGCGAGGGAAAGACTGCCGTCACGCAGGTCAGTCTGATTGACGGAGAGCGCGTTTTCGGCGA
>JAFXVP010000048.1 GCA_017524445.1 Clostridia bacterium
CGCGTCGGCGTCGGAAGCGTGCCGTACGTGCTGTTGTAGGTGACGGTTACGGTCGTCGGCGATACTTCGCCGCCGTTTGCATCAAGAGTAACGACGATCCCTCCTTGGGGCGTCCATTGTGCATACAGCGTATGATTCGACGCCGTCGTGACCTTGGTCGAAGACGTGATCTTGGAACCGCCGCTTGACGCCGTGTACCAGCCGTTGAACGTAAACCCTGTACGCGTGGGCGTCGGCAGATCGCCGTACGTGCTGTCGTACGTGACCGTCTTGCTGGTCGTCGAAACGCTGCCGCCGTTTGCGTTGAACGTCACCGTATATTGTTTCGCCGTCCAATGTGCATACAGCGTATGATTCGATGTAGTCGTGACCGTCGTCGAAGACGTGACCTTGGAGCCGCCGGTCTTTGCCGTATACCAACCGTCGAACGTATAGCCGGTGCGCGTCGGCGTCGGAAGCGTGCCGTACGTGCTGTTGTAGGTGACGGTTACGGTCGTCGGGGACACCTCACCGCCGTTTGCATCAAGAGTGACGACGATCCCTCCTTGGGGCGTCCATTGTGCATACAGCGTATGATTCGATGCCGTCGTGACCTTGGTCGAAGACGTGATCTTGGAGCCGCCGCTTGACGCCGTGTACCAGCCGTTGAATGTAAACCCTGTACGCGTAGGCGTCGGCAGATCGCCGTACGTGCTGTCGTACGTGACCGTCTTGCTGGTCGTCGATACGCTGCCGCCGTTTGCGTTGAACGTCACCGTATACTGATTCGCCGTCCAATGCGCATACAGCGTATGGTTGGAGGTGTTCGTGACCGTCGTCGACGCCGTTACCTTGGAACCGCCGTCCTTTGCCGTGTACCATCCGTCGAACGTATAACCGGTGCGCGTCGGCGTCGGGAGATCGCCGTACGTGCTTCCCACGGTGACAGTCTTGCTCGTCGGTGAAACGGTACCGCCGTTCGGATCAAAGCTTACCGTGACGTTCACTTCAACCACGTCGTCGGTATATGCCTTGATGCGGAAGTCTCCGCTGTTGGGGCAATCAGTCCATGATCCGCTCGACGTTTTGTAGTAGGAAGTGTTACCATGATCGACGTGCGTCGCGGTGTTTGAGGTGCAGTCAAACGGTACCCAAACACTGCCGCTGCCGTCATTACAGTAAAGCGTAATGACGACCGCGAACGTATCGCCTGCATTCAACCGAACGGGATTATCCAGTTCAACGGTATAATAACCGGGGAAAGTCACCGAACCGCTTTGCGTCGTCTTCTTTGTACCGGAGGACGGATTGCCGGAAGTGGGATTCTGATAGATCTCTACCGTGTAAGAAAGCGCCTCATCAAAAGTAGCGAAAGCAATTGCCTGCAGGGTTTCATTTCCCTTCGCCGTGAATACGTTGGCAATCTTCGAATTATTGGAGAGGGTGCCGCCGTACAAGCCGATCGTACCGTCATACTGATAGTTGTGATCATAATTGTCGATCGGTTCCGCTTTATAGAAGAGAACCTCGTCGTTGCAAACGCCGGCGTCCTCATAGGAAATGTAGCAGTAACCGCTGCTTCCAAAGCTTGTACCCCAGCTGTTTTTGCAGATCCATGCGCCGGGTTGGCTGGGTGTGCTCGGAGAGAACTTGTTCACCGCAATGGAATCGTCCCAACCGACAACCGTTATTTCATGGTTTGTGCCGCTTTCAGAGTTGCAGGTATAGGTATAATAGCCGGATGCATTATAGCTGATATCGCCTACGCCGTATTCCATGATCGCGCGCTTGATGGCTTCGACATTGGATCCGGGGATCCAGACCACCTCCTGCACGTGGCATACGTCGTAGTTGTATGCGTACTTGCTGTCCAGTCCGTTGTTGACAACGGTACCTGCGTTGCTGTACGCAAGAGCGGAAACACTTTCGGAAGCAGCGCCGGTCCAGCGCATCAGCGAAAGCGTGGAGTAGTATCCCAAGCCGCCTCTGTCAAGGCAGCTATCGCTGCCTAAATATCCTTTGCTGCTGTCTCCGGTCAACATTCCTTCTGCATCATACGCGTCGCCGTAAGTGAAGTAGCAATGATGCGTTTCGGACAGGTTCAGACTCGTCGTAGCGGCGGATCCCGTTCCGACCGGGATGCCGTGCTTGATCATATAGCTCTCGACACAAGCCATAGCCGCATGCGCCCAGCACGAGCCGTAAGGGTTCTGATTCCTGACGGGTGTGACGTACCCGTACGTGCGGGCGTCGTACTTGCTCGGCAGCGTATCGCGCGTATTGTATTCGGGCGCAAGGCGATTATACGTTTCCATATCGCCGCGCAGATATGCCTCGGTGACCGCACGGCTCCCGGGGAGCTCAACTTCGATATGACCGAAGCTCATCGCTTCCGTATTTCCCTCATCCGGGTTCTCGGGTTCGGGCTCTGCGGGTTCTTCCGGTTCTTCGGTGTCAACCGGTTCGGCCGGATCCTCCGCAGGTTCTTCCGCATCAGCCGGTTCGACCGGATCCTCCGTAGGTTCTTCAGATGTCACGGGTTCCGACTTGCAGAACAGGAAATCAAACGCGCCGGTATCATCGACGTCCGCATCGGTGACGAAACCGTTTTCTTCCGCGTTCCACATAAGATAGCTTTCACACGCAGCGTTTTTGATGCTGAATCCTTCGCCGTGCGGCTCAACGATCCAGTCCGGATCTTCGCCGTCGAGCAAAAGGTCGGCGTCTTCGGCGCCTACGGAAAGGAATCTGTCGTTCTGCGAGAAGCGGAACGTGCCGTCCTCATTTGCGGTCACGTCCCAGATCAGGCTTTCTTCCGCATTCTGCACAGCGCCGTCCGCCCATGCGACGTACGAGCCGGTATTGTCGGCATTCAGCGCGACCTCGTACTGTGCGTTGCAAATGACGACGCGATCGCCGTTTTCGGGAAGGCCGTCGATCTGCACGTCCGTTTCTTCCGCAAAAGCGGAAACCGGCAGCAGCGCGATGCACATCACAATTGCGAGGAACAGGGAAACAATTCGTTTTTTCATACTTCTCTCCACCCGGTGCGGCTCCGGAAATCGGAATATGCGGACCGCAAAATAACCGCATATCAACTGGGAATACAAACACAACAGGTGCTTTTCGGACAAGCCGACACACTCTGTTCATATTGTACATGAATCTTCTTCCAAAGTCAACGCAATCGAGCCGGTTTTCGGCAAAGAATCGAGCCGGTTTTCGGCAAAAAAGTACAAAAATACAAGTTCGACAGCGTGATCCATTTCAGCTGATCCCTTAAAAAGGTACACAAATACATGCAACGAAAAAAGCACCGGAGATCCGGTGCTTTTCGTTGTTGGGGATTACCGACCGAACTGGCAGTCGTTGTTGCCGGAAACGGTGGTCCACATCTCGAGCATGTTGATCGGGTCGTTGAAGTCCGCGATCCAACCTTCACGCGCGAAGTCGAAGTTACCGGCTTTGCGCTCCTCGAGGAAGACGTTCCAATCCTGCTGCTGGATGCTGAGCTCGATGCCGATTTCTGCGAGGTCCTGCTGGATGGATTCCGCGATCTTAATGTGACCGGAGGTCGTGTTGGTGAGGTAAACGAGCTGGATCGGGGTCTCCGCGGTCAGCTTGCCGTCTTCGCCGAACTTGTAGCCCGCTGCCTTCAGGAGCGTACGTGCCTTTTCAACGGTCGCTGCGTGATCGTTGTTGGTCGCCTTTGCATCGAAGTAGCCCTCTTCCGCGGTCTTCTTGAAGATACCGCCGTTGCCGTCCGCCATGCCGAGCGGGATAAACGCGTTCGCTGCGACCTGACCGGTCTGGCCGATGTTCTCGCAGATGTAGTCACGGTCGATGAGGATCGTGAACGCTTCGCGCATGCAGGCCGCCTGTTCGGCCGTCTTGCCTTCGAAGATCTTGCTCTTGCAGTTGAACGCCGCATAGTAGGTGCCGAGCTCGTCGACAATGTGGAATTCGGGGTTGTCGATCAGGTTCGCAACTTCGTCGGTCGGGACGGAGTCCGCAAAGTCGAGGTTGCCCGCGTTGTATGCCGCAAAGATCGCGGTGTCGTCAGCGGAGAGCATGTACTCAAGCTTCTCGACGGTGACCTTGTCCGCGTCATACCAGTAGGGGTTCTTCTCGTAGGTCATGGAGGTGTCATGCTTCCAATCGGTGCAGACGTAAGCGCCGTTGGAAACGAAGCCCGCTTCCTGGCACCAGCCGCCCGGAGAGGTCTTATAATCCGCATACGCTTCGACCGCAGCCTGCTTGACCGGGTAGAAGGTCGGGAACGCCATGAGGTCTTCCATGTATGCGCACGGTGCATTCAGTTCAAACACGAGCGTGAGCGCGTCGGGAGCTTCCACAGCGATATCCGGGAAGTTCTTGAAGTTGTCGAACATGTAGGCGTAGTCGGCGCCGGTCTCATCCGCTGCCGCACGCTTCCATGCATAGACGAAGTCAGCAGCCGTCAGGTCGGAACCGTCGGACCACTTGAGGCCTTCTTTCAGCGTGACGGTGTAGGTAAGGCCGTCCTCGCTCGTGGTGTAGCTCGCGGCACATGCCGGAACGGGCTTGCCGGACGCATCGTAGGTGTACAGACCGGAGAAGGAGTTTGCCGCGAGGCAAGCGCCGTCAACGGAGCTGTTCAGCGCGGGATCGAGATAATCCGGTTCGCTGGAGAGCTGCAGACGAAGGGTCTTCTCGCCGTTGGTCATCTTTGTGTACATGAAGAACTTGGTCGCATACGGGTTCGAGTAGATGCCTTCTACGTAGGGCTTCTGCAGATAGATATCGTTGTAGTAGTAGATCGGGATGACGCAGTTGGTCGCCATCAGGATATCCTCTGCCTGATGCATCAGCTCGGTGCGCTTTGCGAAGTCCGTCTCCGACTTGATCTGCGCGATCAGCGCATCATACTGCGCCCAATCCTTGACCGGGTCGATGAACGCCTTGCTGACGAGATCTTTGGCATCGGGAACTTCTTCCGTGGAAGTCTGTCCCTGAGTGCCGGGGTTGTCTGCGGGCTTTGTTGTACAGGCCACAATCGAAACCACCATCAAAGCCGCAAGGAGAAGTGCTAAAAACTTCTTCATTACCTGTTTTTCCTCCTGATTTTTATTTATAGCCCTTTCGGGGAGCTACCGGGTTACTTGACCCAGCACGCGACCAGATGGTCGCCGCCGCGGTCGGTAAGGGGCGGACACTCTTCCGCGCACTGCTCCGTCGCGTAACGGCAGCGCGTGCGGAACGGACATCCGCTCGGGCGCTTCAACGGACTCGGTACGTCGCCTTCGAGGATGATCCTGTGGCGCGCGCGGGTCACGTCCGGGTCCGGGATCGGTACTGCGGACAGCAACGATTCCGTATAGGGGTGGATCGGGTGATCGTTCAGTTCGTCGGCGTCCGCGATCTCCACGATCTTGCCGAGATACATGACGGCGATGCGCTTGGAGATGTGATGGACGACCAGCAGGTCGTGCGCGATGAACAGATACGCCACGCCGAGCTTTTCCTGCAGTTCCTCAAACATATTGATGACCTGTGCCTGAATGGAAACGTCCAGCGCGGAAACCGGCTCGTCGCAGACGATGAAGTCCGGCTTGACCGCCAACGCGCGCGCAATGCCGATGCGCTGACGCTGGCCGCCGGAAAACTCGTGTGCGTATCGGGTCGCGTGCTCCGCGTTCAGACCGACGATATCCATCAGTTCGAGGATGCGCTCGCGGCGCTCCTTACGGTTCGCGCAGAGCTTATGCACATCCAGCGGCTCGCCGATGATGTCCTCGACCGTCATGCGGGGGTCGAGCGAGGAGTACGGATCCTGGAACACCATCTGCATCTTTTTGCGCATGTGCGTGATGTTCTTGTCCGTGATAAGCTCGCCGTTGAAATACACTTCGCCGCCGGTCGGCTTATACAGCCGCAGGATCGAACGGCCGGCCGTCGTCTTGCCGCAGCCGGACTCGCCGACCAGACCCAGCGTTTCACCTTTTCCGATCGTGAAGGAGATGTCGTCTACCGCCTTCAGCGGGATCGTCTTCATGAAGCCGGTCTTGACCGGGAAGTATTGTTTGAGGTTCCGTACGTCGACCAGTGTTTCACTCATGGCGGGATGCCTCCTCATATGCAGCTTTCACGTTCACCCAGCAGGCGGCTTTGTGATCCTCGTTGATGATGATCTCCTGCGGGATCTCCGAAAGACAGATCTTCATCGCGTTGTCACAGCGCGGACAGAACGCGCAGCCCTTCGGCATATTCAGCATGTTGATCGGCGTGCCTGCGATCGGGACCAGCTTCTGTTTCATGTTGCCGACGTTCGGGATCGAACGAAGCAGGCCCTTCGTGTATTCATGCTTCGGGTTGTAGAAGATCTCGCGCGCCGTGCCGCGTTCGCAGATGCGGCCGCCGTACATGACGATGATGTTGTCGCACATATCGGCGATGACGCCGAGGTCGTGCGTGACGAGGATGACCGCCATGCCCATCTTCTTCTGCAGCGACTGGATGAGCTCCAGGATCTGCGCCTGGATCGTCACATCCAGCGCGGTCGTCGGCTCGTCCGCGATCAGAATATCCGGTTCGCAGGCAAGCGCCATCGCGATCATGACGCGCTGCCGCATGCCGCCCGAGAGCTCGAACGGGTACTGCTTCATGCGCTTTTCCGGCTCGTTGATGCCGACCAGCTCCAGAAGCTCCTTCACGCGCTCGTCCACCTGCGCGCCGCGGCGATCGGTATGCAGGATGACCGCCTCGCCCATCTGATTGGCGATCGTAAAGACCGGGTTCAGACTCGTCATCGGGTCCTGGAAAATGATCGAGCAGTTCTTGCCGCGGAAGCCCTGCATCTGCTTGTCGTTCCACTTGGTGAGGTCCTCGCCCTTGAACAGCACCTTGCCCTCGGTGATCTTGCCGGTATCGGCAAGGATCTGCATGATCGAGTATGCCGTGACCGATTTGCCGGAGCCGGATTCGCCCACGATGCCGAGGATCTCGCCGGGGTTCAGATCAAAACTGACGCCGTTGACCGCCTGTACCTCGCCGTTGTCGGTGAAGAACGACGTATGAAGATTTTGTACGCTCAGTAATGTTTCGCTCATAGCCGTTACCTCTTCAATTTCGGGTCAAACGCGTCGCGAAGACCGTCGCCGAGCAGGTTCAGAGAAAGAACGATCAGGCAGATCACGATCGCCGGGAAGATCAGCTTGTACGGATAGCTCTGCAGACCTTCGCGCGCGGCGTTCGCCAGCGAACCGAGCGAAGGCATCGGTGCCTTGACGCCGATCCCGACGAAGCTTAAGAAGCTCTCCGTAAAGATCGCGGACGGGATCTGCAGCGCCGTCGAAATGATGATGACCGACAGGCAGTTGGGCAGGATGTGCTTTTTGATGATCCGACCCGGCTTTGCGCCGATCGACTTTGCCGCAAGAACGTATTCGTTCTCCTTGATCGAGAGGATCTGTCCGCGGATCAGACGCGCCATGCCGACCCAGTACAGAAGACCGAATACGATGAACAGGCTGACCATGTTGGTTCCGAGCTTCGCAAGCAGCGTACCGCTCTGGAACTTCAGGATCTCGTTCAGAACGACCGAGAGCAGAATGATCATCAGCATGTCGGGCAGCGAATAGATGATATCGACGATACGCATCATCACAAGGTCGACCTTGCCGCCCAGGTATCCGGAAATGCTGCCGTACAGCATGCCGATGATCAGAACGATGATGGACGCGAAGAAGCCGATAAAGAACGAGATGCGCGTGCCGTAGACGACGCGGATGAAGTAATCGCGGCACTGTTCGTCGGTGCCGAACAGATGCGGAAAGCGTGTGCCGCCCCTGGCGATATACTCCTGCTCGCGTTCGCTGTACGTGAACGGCGCAAGGTTCTTTGCGCCCTTGTCGCGCACGCCGTCGACGGAGAGGATCTCTTCGTACTTATAGGGGACGATCATCGGTGCAAACGTGATGATCAGAAGGATCAGCACGATCACGATGATGCTCATGACCGCAAGCGGGTTTTTGAAGAGCTTGCGCATACCGTCCTTGAAGAACGTCGTGCTTTCGCCCATGACGTCCTGCTGCCGTTTTTCCTCATCGGTCGCGGGAATGAACGATTCCTGAGAGAACTTGGACAGATCAAGCTGCAGACTGAGAGGGCTCTTTTTGAAGGACTTGTTGTTATCTTCCATCATAGCTCCCTCCTCAATCGTACTTGATGCGCGGATCGACGACCTTGTACAGGAGGTCGCAGATCAGGTTTGCAATGACCATCAGCGTGGCGAGGAAGATCGTCGTCGCCATGATCATGGTATAGTCACGGTTGGTGATCGCGGTCACGAACTTGCTGCCGAGGCCGCCGACCGTGAAGATCGTTTCGATGACCATCGAGCCGGTGATGATGTACGCGATCTGCGGACCCGCGTAGGTGATGACCGGGATCAGGGAGTTACGCAGCGCATGCTTGAAGATCATCTTGAGCTTCGATACGCCCTTTGCCCGCGCGGTGCGGATATAATCCTGACTCAGCGCGTCCAGCATGCTCGTCTTGGACAGACGTGTGATATATGCCATCGGGTATGCCGACAGCGCGATGACCGGAAGAACGTAGTTGTTGCTGTTCGCGTCCCAGACCGGCACCCACTTCAGCTTGATGCAGAACAGCAGAAGAAGAAGCGTCGCCAGAATGAAGCTCGGAACCGCCGTAAACAGCGTGGAGAAGAAGACGATCAAACGATCCGGCAGTTTGTTGCGCATCAGCGCCGCCGTGCTGCCGAAGATCGTGCCGAAGAACAAGGCGACGATCATGGCGGATACGCCGAGCTTTGCCGAGACCGGGAACGCGTCGCCGATGATCGCGGTGATCTCACGTCCGTTCTTCAGGGAAACGCCGAAATCGCCCTTGAACAAATTCCGCATATAGAGCAGGAACTGCTGCCAGACCGGTTTGTCCAGATTATAGCGCGCGTTGAGCGCCTCGATCGTTGCCTGACTGAGCGCTTTTTCCTTGTTGAACGGTCCGCCCGGAACCGCATGCATCAGGAAAAAGGTGATCAGACAGATGATGAATACCGTCAATATCGCAAGAAGAACACGTTTGACTATGTATTTTAACACATCATCCTCTCCTTTCCTTTTTTATTTCACTCCTCCGAAAACCCGCCGGGATCGCGTGATCCAACGGAGATCCCCTCGTTTGCTGTACAAATTTATAACTATGCACGAAGTCATTATAATACAAACATTTCAGAAAATCAATCAAAACTATTCTATATTCTTTGTCTTCGGACCAGACGGCCCTGCGCGCCGCTCGTTTTCGAACGCAAAAAGCACCGAAAACCCGGTGCTTTTTCATGATTTCGGAACTTATTTGGTCATGTTCGCGATCTCTTCCGCGAAGTTGTCCTTACGCTTTTCGATGCCCTCGCCCTTCTCGAAGCGGACAAACGCGAGGACCTTCGAAGCATTCTTCTGCTTGAGCATCTCCTTGACGGTGATGTCCGGGTTCTTGACGAACTGCTGTTCCTCGAGGCAGACTTCCTTATAGTATTTCTGCATACGGCCGTCGACCATCTTCTCGATGATCGCGTCTGGCTTCGGCTTTGCGGCGTTCGCGTTCTCTTCCTTTGCGGCTGCCAGCTGGACGGCGCGCTCGCGGTCGATGAACTCCTGCGGGAGATCCTCGCGTCCTACGCAGACGGGAGAAGCCGCCGCGATCTGCAGCGCCACGTCGTGCATGGCTTCACGGTCGCATTCCTCTGCAAACTGCACGAGGACGCCGCGGCTGCCGCCGAGGTGGATGTACGTGTCGACTGCGCCTTCCATGCAGACGAAACGGCGGACGGAGATCTTTTCACCGATCTCTGCGACCGCTGCGGTCTGCAGCGCCTGAACGGTCTGACCGTCGATCTCGCTTGCCATCAGCGCATCGAGATCCGCGGGGTTCGCTTCCACGACCTGCTTTGCGATCGTCTTGACGAACGCCTTGAACCGGTCGGTCTTCGCAACGAAGTCGGTCTCGCAGTTGACCTCGACCAGAGCGGCGACGTTGCCCTCACGGTAATCGTCAACAAGACCTTCCGCCGCAATGCGGCCTTCCTTCTTCGCGGCCTTTGCAAGGCCCTTCTCACGCAGGAAGTCGATCGCCTTTTCGATATCGCCGTCGGTTTCGACAAGCGCTTTCTTGCAGTCCATCATGCCGGCGCCGGTGCGCTCACGCAGTGCCTGTACGTCTTTTGCGGTAAAGTTCATGGTAGTACCTCCCGATTATGCTTCTTCTTCGGTCTCTTCCGCCGCGTCGACTGCCGCGTCGGTCATCTGCTCGCCCTGCTTGCCTTCGAGCACGGCGTCCGCCATCTTCGCTGCGATCAGCTTGACCGCACGGATCGCGTCGTCGTTGCCGGGGATCGGATAATCGACCTCGTCCGGGTCGCAGTTGGTGTCGATGATCGCGACGATTGGGATGCCGAGGCTGCGCGCTTCTGCGATCGCGATGTGCTCCTTGCGCGGGTCGACAACGAACAGCGCCGCCGGGAGCTTCTTCATTTCCTTGATGCCGCCGAGATTCTTCTCGAGCTTCTCGCGCTCATTCATGAGACCGATGACTTCCTTCTTGGGCAGAAGGTCGAAGTCGCCGTTCGCTTCCATTTGGTCGATCTTCTTGAGACGCGCGATGCGGGTCTGGATGGTCTTCCAGTTGGTCAGCATGCCGCCGAGCCAACGCTGGTTGACGTAGAACATTTCGCAGCGTTTTGCTTCCTGCTCGATGCTCACCTGCGCCTGCTTCTTGGTGCCGACGAACAGGATCGTCTTGTCCTGTGCCGCGAGGTCACGAATGAAGTAATACGCTTCTTCGATTTTCTTGACGGTCATCTGCAGGTCGATGATGTAGATACCGTTGCGCTCGGTGAAGATGTACTGCTTCATCTTCGGGTTCCAGCGACGGGTCTGGTGTCCGAAATGGACGCCTGCTTCCAAAAGTTGTTTCATTGAGATCACGGACATGATAATTAAACCTCCTCGTTTTTAGTTTGTCCTCCTCCCGTTTCAAACACAGGCGTTAACCCAGAGGGCACGAGACGCCGGATCCGCGGGAGTGCGTGATACCGAATTGCATTATACACACCGGGGCAAAAAAAAGCAACCCCCAAAATGCAGATTTTGCGGGGTTTTTCGGGGATTTTTCACGGTTTTTACCTATGCGCGGGAGGATAGGTCCAGATACAGCATGAACGCCAGCGTAAGAACGGCGCAGACGATCCCGATCACGGAAAAGACCGTGTTTCTGCGTGTCGCGGCGTCGTATGCGCGGCGGCTCCGTTTCAATCCGATACAGCCGGACACGACTGCCGCAAGGATCAGCGGCGGCGCGGCGAAGGCAAGCGCAAGCACGCCGTACACGCTCGCGACGGTGATCTCCGCGTCTGCGCAATAAAACGCAAGCACGGCGAATATCGCGATGCCGATCGCGAGCGCGCCGCAGATCAGCGCGATCCACGACGCGACCGTGCCGTTGTGTCTCTTTTCCATACGTCGGCTGCGGATGATCACGCCTGTTCGTCACGCTGAAAATGCATTCCGCAGTTCCAGCAAACGTTGCGTCCGGCTTTCTGTACCGTTCCGCAGGCGGGACATTTTTCCCGGTCTTCGTCGACCGGGATCGGAGACATGTCTCCTTCCCTGTCGGGACTGTCGACCGGTTCCGTTGTCCGATCTTCGTGCCCGGAGACCTGTTCGGGTGTCAGCGTCATTTTCACGAACGCTCTTTTTTTCGGTTCGTTCCGCTTTTCCTGTTCCGGTGTCCTGTTGATATTGCCGACGGCCTTTTCAAGACTGTTGATCTGTCTCTCCAGTTCGGTTGTTCTGACATTTGTATCGCCGATGCAATAGATCACCCACGAACCGATCCATGCGGAAAGGCAGCCGCCGATCAGCGTGCCGAACCCGGCTCCAACCAGACCGTTCGTCCAAAGCACGATCGCGCCGATCAGACTGCCGACCATACCGACCGCGCAGGCAAAGATCGCCAGTCCCTTGACTTTGTTTCCGATGTTATCGAACATACTGCCCCCCTGCTTTATTCTTCCTCGTCGCCGTCCGCCATTTCGTCGAGGATCTCGAGGAATTCGTTGAACACCTCGTCGAGGAGGATGTCGTTTTCGATCGGCAGATAGCGTTCGCCCGCCGCGTCCTTTACGACTTCGAGGATCACGACCTCGTTTTCGTCGACGTTCTCCACCTCGTCGATGGGGATCAGCGCGGCGTAGCGCTTCTTTTCATAATCGAACGTGGCGACGAGATCGAATTCGACCTCCTTGCCGTTTTCGTCGATCAATGTGACCAGGGTGTTTTGTTCTTCCATATTTTCTCCTATGTTTTGTTTTATGACGCAGGCGTCAATTCGTTCCACCTCATCCGTCAACTTCGTTGACACCTTCTCCTCAAGGAGAAGGCTCAAACAGCGGCTTCCCCTTGAGGGGAAGCTGCCCTGCAGGGGCTGATGAGGTGTCGCGTCTCCTTGACACGCTCGTTCCGCCGTTTCGGTATTCTCCCCTGCGCATAAACTCCTAGCCGTTCGGATGAGAATCCATATACCCCTGCAAAATGAGCACCGCCGCGAGCTTGTCGATGACCTTTTTCTGTTTCCCGCGGGAGATGTCCGCGTCGACGAGCACGCGCCGCGCCGCCATCGTGGTGAGGCGCTCGTCAAAAAAGAGCAGCTCGCCGTCCCATTGCTTTCGGATCGCTTCGGCAAAGCGCTGCACCTTTTCCCCCTGCTCGCCGATCGTGCCGTTCATGTTCATGGGCAGCCCCAAAAGGAGCCGGCACGGTGCGTAGCGGTTCAAAATCTCCACAATATGCGCGACGTCCTTTTTCGTGCTTTCGGTCCGCCGGTACGTCTCGACGCCCTGCGCGGTGATCCAGAGAGGATCCGACACCGCGACGCCGATGCGCCTGTCGCCGACGTCCAGCGCGACCATGCGCTGCTTCAATGCTTTTCGACGTAGAAGCGCACAAGCTCCTCGATGAGCTCGTCGCGTTCCATGCGCAGGATCAGGTAGCGCGCGTTGTTGTGGCTCGTGATGTACGTCGGGTCGCCGGAAAGCAGATAACCCACGATCTGATTGACCGGATCATAGCCCTTTTCGCGCATGGCGGAATAGGCGGTCATCAGTACTTCCTCTGCCGTCTTGACGTCTCTCGGTACGGTAAATTGAATGGTATCGCCTTTGTTTTCCATAGCATATTCCTCCGTATATTATTATAGCGTACTGTTTTCGCATTTGTAAACCCAAATTACGGAAAATCACATTATTTTCAAAAAAGGCATATCATGCAGAAAAAACGAGGAGGAACTTATGAAACGAACGATCCTGATCATGCTGGCAGTCCTGTTGTTTGCTCTGCCGATCGCATGCAAACAAACGGAACAGGAGACGGTGACGCTTGAGCTGCACGAGGTGACGCGCTCGGTCTTTTACGCGCCGCAGTATATCGCCATGTCGCTGGGCTTTTTTGAGGAGGAGGGACTGCACGTGGAGATCACGACCTCCGGCGGCAGCGAAAAGGCAATGACCGCGCTTCTCTCCGGCGACGCCGATCTGTGCCTTGCGGGTCCCGAAACCGGCGTCTACGTCATGAACGAGGGCAAGGAGGACCACCCGGTGATCGTGGGACAGCTCACGAAGCGCGACGGGTCGTTCCTGATCGCCCGCGAGCCCGCAGATCCGTTCTCCTGGGATGATCTCAAAGGCAAAACGATCATCGGCGGCAGAAAGGGCGGCATGCCGATCATGACGCTCCGCTGGGTCATGGCGAGTAACGGGCTCATCGACGGCGAAAACTGCACGATCATCGACTCGATCCAGTTCAACCTGATGGCGGGCGCGTTCGAGGGCGGCGAGGGCGATTACGTGACGCTGTTCGAGCCGACCGCGACGGAGTTTCAGAAAGCCGGCAAGGGCTATATCGTGGCGAACGTCGGCCTCGAATCCGGCGAAGTGCCCTACACCTGCTACTTTGCATCGCAGAAGATGATCGAAGAGCATCCGGAGCGCATCGAGGCGTTCCTCCGCGCGATCTATAAAGCGCAGCAGTGGATCGAGACCGCGAGCGACGAGGACGCGGCAAAGGCGATGCAGCCCTACTTCCCCGACGCGTCGCTCGAAAGTCTGATGACGGTCGTGAAAAGTTATCGTGAGACCGACTCATGGAAGAAGGATCCCGTCATGCAGGAAGCGGACTACGAGCGCCTGCTCACCGTCATCGACTTCAACGGCGAGCTGACGGGACGGCCCGATTTCAACGAGCTGGTGAACAATACCTTCGCCAAAAAGGTCGCGGGAAAATAAAAAGCGGGGTGTCCGGGAGGGCGCCCCCTACTTATACCTGATGTGTCATTCTGAGGCGAAGCCGAAGAATCTTTAAGATCCTTCGTCACTGTGTTCCTCAGGATGACAAAACTGTAAATCCGTCAAATCCGGCGACATGTGCGGCGAATTTGACTCCTTTCAGCCTGCGCCGCCCGGTGGATCCCGATCCATAGGCGCGGGCTGCAAACTCGCCGAAATCCTGATTTCGGCGAAACGCGAAGCGTTATTTCGCGTCGTCTAATTTGCCGGTATACAGCGCGTGCTCGATCCAGATGCGCATGCCGCGGATGGAGCGATCGAGCGCGGCGAGCTTTTCGAGGATTATGTCGAACTGTTTGCGTTCAAAGTCGTTGACGCGCCCGTCGACGGAGATATCGATCAGCCGGTTCTGTTCCGCATCCATCGCGTGCAGTGCGGAGAGAAGCTCAACGGTCAACTGCGGCAGCTCCTTGAGTTCCGCCTTCTGGACGTACTTCATGCCGATCGGGCACTCGTGCGTGCAGTAATAATTGGAAAGCTCCGGGTTCTCGTAGCCCTGCTCCATCGCAAGGACCTCGTCCGGATGCGGCGCGCTCTTGCCGCTTTCGATCTTTTCGATGCGGTCCGCGGACACGAACCCCAGAAGCTCCTCCGCCGCCTCGCGGGAAAGCTCCATGTTCTCACGGCTCTGCTGATAAATGTTTTTATTCTCCTTGGTCGACCGTCTGCCCATCGTGATCCCTCCGTTCCTTTTTGTACTTACAGTATACACCGCCCGTGCGCGTTTGAAAAGAGAAAAACCTGCGGTTTTATATGCTGTATTCCGCTCCCGTTCTGAAATACGCCCCTCTATTCTGCAGAATATGCGGTTGCGGTTCATGCGCCGCATCTGTATAATGACGATAGAAAGGGGGCTGTGACATGCAAGGACAGTTATGGGATTTTCTGGGAGACTCTCATCGCGCAAGAATGAATTGCATGCGTTCTCTGTCTCCTTGGGCGGTCGTTCTGCTGTTCATAGTGATGCCGCTGTCGCTGATCGGAACAATACTGTTTTCCCTATCGACAGGCAAATCCGCATATTCGGGGGTTGCGCTCCCGAAAGGGTATCCGGAGTCGATCTGCACAGATGTATTTGAATGGCCGGCCAGCGTGAAGATCGAAGGGGTCGGCAAGGTTGAAGAATATGCCGTTGCATACACCGAACACGGTTATTTTGCCGTATTCCGGGACGGAACGCTTCACCATATGTTATTTGCACCATGCGATCAAAGCGGAATTGCCGGGGATCGGATCTATACCGTATACAACAACACGCTCAGTCTGTATAACGCGGATGGAAAACGCGTGAAAGAGACAGCCGCGGATGCGCTGCAGCGCGAGCAGACCTATAGCGGAGAACAGACAATCGCAGCGTCTTATGTATACCGTGTCACACACAAAGGCGGATATGATTATGTAACTGCGGAAGCGGACGGCGTACAGACGACGCTGCTCTCACACAGGTATTGCAATCTGACATTATTGTATCGTGTTCTCGCTGTCATCTGCGGTTTGCTTTTCGCTTCGTGCCTCATTTTCGCAATTGCCAAGGCGCTGCCGTATCGGCTGGAAGTGCTCCGCAAATACGATATCATCGACTGATCGACTGCAAATCTCATCAAGCCCTCCCCCCGGAGGGTTTTTACCATGCCGAAAACCGACCTTCGATCGTCATCTGCAAATAAACGCGTCTATTTCGCGTCTGTGCTGCAAATAGAGGTCGCCATTTGCAGACGGCTTCCCTTTCGGAAAAACTGCGCTTTTGGTATGATGAATCCGTAAACAAGAGGCGGACACACCGCCGGATCCCAAAGGACTGAGGTACGAAAGGAGTGAGCTTTATGGGATTCATTGCAGAGCACACCGGTCTCATGATCGGGCTGATCGTCGCCGCGGTCGCCGCGGTGATCGCGATCATCGTCAGCGGGTACGTCAAGGCGCCCCCGGACAAGGCGTTCATCATTTCCGGCATCAAGAAGACGCCGAAGATCCTGATCGGACGCGCGGGAATCAAGCTTCCCTTCCTTGAGAGAAAGGACACGCTGGTCTTAAAGCAGATTTCCATCGACATCAAAACGAACGGCTACGTGCCGACGCTCGACTTCATCGGCGTAGACATCGACGCGGTCGCCAAGGTCCGGCTGAAGACCGACCCGGAAGGCATCAAGATCGCGATGAAGAACTTCCTGAACATGTCCGAGGAGTCCATCACGAAAGCGCTGACCGACTCGCTGCAGGGCAATATGCGTGAGATCATCGGCACGGTCAAGCTCAAGGAGCTGAACACGGACCGCAAGAAGTTCGGCGACGAGGTACAGCAGAAGGCGCAGACCGACATGAACGCGCTGGGCGTTGAGATCATCTCCTGCAACATCCAGAAGATCGAAGACGAAAAGGGTCTGATCGTCGCCCTCGGTCAGGACAATATGAGCCAGATCCAGAAGGACGCTTCGATCGCCAAGGCGCAGGCGGAGCGCGACGTCGCGATCGCCGAAGCGGAAGCGCGCCGGATGGCAAACGAGGCGCAGGTCGCGGCGCAGACCGAGATCGCGTCCCGTCAGAACGAGCTGAAGATCCGCGAGGCGGAGCTCAAGAGGGCGTCCGATCTCAAGCAGGCGGAAGCCGACGCGGCGTACGCGATCCAGCAGCAGGAGCAGCGCAAGACCATTGAGGTCGCCACCGCAAACGCGAACATCGCGCGTCAGGAACGCGAGATCGAGCTGAAGAAGAAGGGCGTCGAGGTCACCGAACAGACGCTCGAAGCGGAGATCAAGAAGAAGGCGGAAGCCGAGAAGTTCGCCCGTCAGCAGAAGGCGGAAGCTGAGCTCTTCGAACGGCAGCGCAAGGCGGAAGCCGAGAAGTTCGAACGCGAAAAGGCCGCGGAGATCCGCAGGATCCACGCGGAGGCCGAGAAGTACGAACGTGAGAAGGAAGCCGAAGCGCAGCGCGTGCAGGCGGAAGCCGAAAAGTACGCAAAGCTCCAGGAGGCCGAAGGCATCAAGGCGGTCGGCGAAGCGGAAGCGGCGGCGATCGAAGCCCGCGGCATCGCGGAAGCCGAAGCGCTTGAAAAGAAAGCCGAGGCAATGCGCAAGTACGGTCAGGCGGCCATGATGGAAATGATCGTGAAAGCGCTGCCGGAGATGGCGGCGTCCATCGCAAAGCCGCTCGAATCCATCGACAAGGTAACGATCATCGACGGCGGCCGCGGCGGAAGCGGCGTGGACCAGATGGGCAGCTTCGTACCGAGCGTGCTCGCCCGCACGATCGAAACCATGAAGGAAGTCACCGGCCTCGACCTCGTGGACATCATGAAGGCAGGGACCTACGACGCAAAGGTGAACCGCAACGTGACGGTGCAGGGCGATCCGCAGGGCGCGATCAATACCGCCCTGAATCCCGATCCCTCCATATAACCCCCCACGCAGAAGCAGTCCCGAGAAATCGGGGCTGCTTTTGCTGTTACGAAATTCCGTGTCATCCTGAGGAGGCGTCCTGCCGACGAAGGATCTTTCGATAGACTTTGCAAAAGATCCTTCGGCTTTGCCTCAGGATGACAACAGAAAAAGCAGCCGCCGAAAAGGGCTGCTTTTGCTGTATCGGATCGACGCAAGCATGCCGCTTGCGCCATGTACCCCTCATCACCGCCTGCGGCGGAGCTTCCCCCCGGGGGGAAGCCAAGATCAGTGTGGTCCCCCTTGCCTTCTCCCTCGGGAGAAGAGATGGCGACGCGCGACCTGACGCGCGACGGCACTGCTGTAACGGAGCATGATACGCGGCAGACGACGCATCGTGTCGTCACGCGAATTACCTATGTAACGAAGTGGACAGCGGAGTGTATACGGGTCGGCGCAGCCGAGCCGGATGAGGGGACATGCAGCTTGACAACCTTTCACATCTGCACTACAATCGATGCATGAATGGTATCAAAAACGGCAGATTAACGCACAATTCCCGCATCCTGCGGCGCAACATGACGCCGGAGGAACGCCGTCTTTGGTATTGTTTTCTGAAAGCACTGCCGGTTACCGTCCATCGGCAGCGGGTGATCGGTCCGTATATTGTTGATTTCTGTTGTCCGCAGGCAAAACTGGTGATTGAAATCGATGGGGCGCAGCACTTTGAAAAGAAAGGCCGCGAATCCGACGCCGAGCGGGATGCCGCCCTTCAAAAAATGGGTTTTATGGTTCTGCGTTATACCAATTCGGACGTCAACCTTCGCTTCCGTGCCGTCTGTGAAGATATATACCGACATATGACCGGTACAAAGTGAAAGAACGCTCGGTACGAGCGTTCTTTTCGTTTACTCCGCCTTTTTCACTGCCGGAGCGGCTTTGGCGCGGGTCTTGCGGCCCGACGGCAGCTTCGGCTGCGGTTCGCCGTCGCGGATGAGCCGCGGCGGGGAGAGCTTGTTGATCGTATCCGCCGTGATCTCGACGGTCCTGACGCCTTCCTGCGACGGAATGTCGTACATGATGCCGAGCATGACGTCCTCCATGATCGCGCGAAGACCTCTCGCGCCGGTCTTGCGTTCGATCGCCTTCTTTGCGACCTCACGCAATGCGTCGTCGGTTATGACGAGGTCGACGCCGTCCATCTCGAACAGGCGGCGATACTGCCGCGCGAGCGCGTTCTTCGGCTCGGTGAGGATCTGGACAAGCGCGTCCTCGGTGAGGTTTTCGAGCGTCACGATGATCGGAACTCTGCCGACAAACTCAGGGATCAGACCGAACTTCAGAAGGTCCTCGGGCAGGATGTCCTTTAAGATCGTACCGACGTCCATCTGCTGCGTGGAGCGTACCTCCGCGCCGAAGCCCATGAGCTTACTGCCCGTGCGCTTCTGGATGATCTTGTCGATGCCCGTGAACGCGCCGCCCACGATGAACAGAATGTTCGTCGTGTCGATCTGCAGGCATTCCTGCTGCGGGTGCTTTCTGCCGCCCTGCGGGGGGACGTTCGCGACGGTGCCCTCGAGGATCTTCAGAAGCGCCTGCTGCACACCCTCGCCGGAAACGTCGCGCGTAATGGATACGTTCTCGCCCTTGCGCGCGATCTTGTCGATCTCGTCGATGTAGACGATGCCCATCTGCGCCTTCGCGATGTCGTAGTCCGCCGCCTGGATGAGCTTCAGAAGGATGTTCTCCACATCGTCGCCGACATAGCCTGCTTCGGTCAGCGCCGTCGCGTCGGATACGGCGAACGGCACGTCGAGGATCTTCGCAAGCGTCTGCGCGAGCAGCGTTTTGCCGCAGCCCGTCGGCCCGAGCATGATAATATTGCTCTTTTGCAGCTCGACGTCGTCGCTCTTGTCGCCCATCACGCGGATGCGCTTATAGTGGTTGTACACTGCGACGGCCAGCGCCTTCTTTGCGTCCTCCTGCCCGATCACGTACTGATCGAGCGCGGCGACGATCTCTTTGGGCTTCGGAATGTCTTCTTTTGTGTAGGCGGACTGTTCGTTCGGCTGTTCGTAGCGCATATCCTCCTGCACGATCTCACGGCAGAGCTCGACGCACTCGTTGCAGATATACACGTTCGGGCCCGCAATCAGCTTGCGGACCTGGTTGCGCTGCTTGCCGCAGAAGCTGCAGCGTACCTTGTCAAAATTGTCTCTGTCTCTTGTGCCTGCCATGCCGTTATCTCCTCGGTACGATGATCTCGTCCACGATGCCGTAGTCCTTCGCCTGCTCCGCCGTGAGGAAGTTGTCGCGCTCGGTGTCCCGCTCGATCGTTTCGATCGGCTGACCGGTGCGTTCAGCGAGGATGCGGTTCAGCTGGTCCTTGATGCGGATGAGCTGCTCCGCGTGGATGCGGATATCCGTCGCCTGTCCCTGCGCGCCGCCGCTCGGCTGATGGATCATGATCTCGCTGTTCGGAAGCGCCTTGCGCTTGCCCTTTGCGCCCGCCGCGAGCAGGAACGCGCCCATGCTTGCCGCAAGCCCGACGCAGATCGTGCTGCATTCGCACTTCAGATACTGCATCGTATCGTA
>JAFXVP010000049.1 GCA_017524445.1 Clostridia bacterium
CGCCGGATCCCACCGAGGAACCCACCGAGGATCCCACCGAGGATCCCTCGCCGGAGCCTTCGACGGAACCATAGTCGGCGCCTGCGTCCTCTGACGAAGGCGTGGGAGACAGATTGCGGTGCAGGATGCATTCGCGGGAATGAAACGGGAAAGAGAAGGGAGAACGCTATGGCGGACTATACGGCTTTAACGGAGGCGGGCACCGCGCTCGTAGAGCTTTTGCGTGAGAACCTGACTCCGGAACCATTGGGAAATCGGGAGTTGATCAGCCTGTGCTCGCCGCATGAAAGCGAAAACAACCAGCTGACGCTCTTTCTCTACCACATCGAGGAGGAGGCGCAGAGCCTGACCTCCGGCTATTACAGCGTGGACAGCGAAACGGAGCGCATCCGTCCGGCACAGTACATCCTGCATTTTCTGATGACGCCGCATTCCAAGGCGCCGACCCAGATGAAGGAGGCGGACTGCTATCGGATCATGGGGGCGGCACTGCAGACGATCCGCGACAATCCGGTCATCCCGCAGCGATTTCTTTCCGGCTCCATTGCCTCGGAAAACGCGCGGCTCCATATCATGGTCGACCGGACGAGCATGGAGCAGCTGCTCAAGATCTGGAACAACACGTCGAAGGACTACAAGCTTTCGGCGGTGGTGACGGTGACGGGCGTGACCATCGATTCCGGCGTCATGAGACACGTCACGCGCGTCAAGGAGGTCGTGATCGGCACGAAGGAAAAGAAGGAGGAGATCCAGTGATCCGGAGGATGGTAAGCGCGGCGTTTCTGCTGCGAGACGGTTTTACCGGCCGTACGCTGACCGGCTTCTCGGGCACGCGCTGTCTGTTGGACGGCAGGATCCTCAAACGCCCGACCTGGAAGCGGGAGGGCTATCTCGTGCTGACGGACCTCGAACCGGGCGAGCATGAACTGGTTGTGATGCGCAGCGGCTACCGCGACGAGCATTTGAAGCTCCATATCCGCGAAGACGCCGCGCTGGAGGATACGATCTCCCTGAAACCGGGAGAGGGCTACCGCTTTCCGCCGGAGACGGTGCGCGTTTCCGTTTCGCTCCGCAGAGGAGAGAGCATCGCTTCCGGCGAAAGGATCTGGCTGGGATCAGTGCCGCGCACGCGGCTGGTTCTTGCGCAGGAGCGGGCGGAAGCCGGAGAGGCCCGGGCAAGACTGTTTTGCGAGGGCAGCGCGGCGCTGCTGCCGATCCCGGGGCATTTCCTGTTTTATGCGGACAAGACCGCGCCGGAACTTGTCTACCTGCGGCACTTGAGAGACGAGGAAGGCGAATTCTCGCCGCCGCCTGCATCGGCACATGTGCGCGGGACCGAACTGATCCCCGTGCAGCCGTACGAAGCGGACGCGGACGGAAATGTCCGTGTGCTGCTGAAGGAGCCCGGAACCCTCATCGGATTTTTTGACGGCAAGGTGTTTTCCGCGCAGCTGAACGTCGGACTTCAGACGCTTGTATGGAACACAGAGGAGTGATAGTATGGCGAATCCTGCTGTGATGTCTTCGATCTGCATGTGTACCTTCGGGGCAGCGCCGCTGCCGCTGGCGGTTTCGTCCCAGCAGACGGTTCAGTGCATGAACCTGAACGTGGCGACGATCATGGACAATAAGTTTCCGACATTCGGCATGTGCAGCTGTCCGAGCAACCCGGCAGTCATCGCGGCGACCGCAGCGAAGCTCGGCGTGTTTTCTCCCGCACCGTGCGTTCCGGCGATCATCGCGCCGTGGGCGCCGGGCGCGCCGACCGTGCTGGTATGCGGAAAGCCGCTGCTGAACAATACGTCCAAGCTCATGTGCACTTACGGCGGCGTGATCCAGATAAACTCGACGCCGGCGATGACGGTCAAAACCCCATAAGGAGCAGCTATGATAGCCAACGATCTGAACAATGTCAACGTCTCGCGCCTGGACTGCGGCTATGCAGGGCAGGAGGAGTTATTGCGCGATCTCGTCGCGTGGCTCGATCTGCAGCTGTTTTACTACTATTCGCATCACCGCTGGCTCGGTCCGTCGGCCGAGATGCGGAATCTGCTCGGCCTTGTGGTGACGCGGGAGGAGTTTGAGCATAATCTCACGAAGGCAGCCCAACGCGGTCTGCCCGCAGAACTGACGGAGGAGGAGCGCGAACAGATCGCGCTTGCCGCATCGGCGATCAGGCTGCGTCTCGAAAAGACCGAGATCGCGCTGCCGCTGACCGAGCTTTTCGATCGCTTCGGGCTGGATCCGTTTGAGATCAAAAGCGTCATTCTTGCCTACGCGACCGAGATCGACCTGAAATATACCAAGCTTTTCGCTTATCTCCAGGACGACATGACCCTGAAAGCGCCGGGGGTATCGCTTTGCTGCGAGCTGTTTTTGCCGGACGGCGCGGAGCTGACCGCCTGTGTCTCACGCTTCAGGAGCGGCAGCTTTGTGCGGCTCTTTGAAAGCGCAGAGCTTGACAAGGGGCTGTTGGTGCTGCGGCGCGAGGTGGTGGAGTTTCTCGCAAACGGGTCCCTTCGTGACAGCGACGGGTTCCGACTGTTTGACGGCGCATCGTGCGAACGTCTTGAACCGCTCGCCATCCATGACGCCGTCGCCCGGCAGCTGGACGCCGCATTCTGCTATCCGGAACGCTGCTGCATCCGTCTCTGCGGGCCGGAGGGCGGCGGCAAACGGTTCCAGATCGAGCATCTGTTCGCACGGCAGCGCGAGCGGTGCGTGTTTGCCGATCTGGAGGGGAACGACTGGCTCGAAACGGCAAAGCGCGCGGCGCTTGCCGCCGATCTTTGGGACGCGTATCTGTGTCTGTATCATCTCGACCGCAGGGACGAGGCGGGCTCGCCCGTTCCGGCGCCGCAGTCCATGCTGGAGGAACTCGAAAAATTGGAGCTGCGCAGGAACAAGCGCATCTTTCTTTCCCTGTTTTCATCGCCGATGCGGCTTCGGACGCTGACCGTGGATCTGGAGATCCCCCGCGCAAACGAATCGGAGCGGCTGTCGCTGTTTTCAAGCTTCCTGCGGGACGTGCGGCTGAACGGCTGTACAACCGAAGAGCTGGCGGCGAAGTTCCGTTTCAGCCCGCGGCAGATCCGCATCGCCTGCGAACAGGCAGTCGGTCTTGCCAGACTGGACCAGGCCGGCGAAGTCTCCGGAGAGCTGATCCACCGCTGCTGCTACCGACAGGCGGTTCACAGACTCGGCGAGCTGGCGACGCAGGTATCACCCGCCTATACCTGGGACGACGTCATACTGCCCGAGGCGCAGAAGAATCTCATGCGCCGCGCATGCGGGCACATCCGTTACCGGCACCGCGTTTCCGTCCGTTGGGGATTCCAGAAGAAGATCGGTTACGGCTGGGGCCTGTCGATCCTGTTCGCGGGGTCTCCCGGTACGGGCAAGACCATGTGCGCACAGGTGATCGCACATGAGCTGAACATGGAACTCTACAAGATCAATCTGTCGCAGATCGTCAGCAAGTACATCGGCGAGACGGAAAAGAATCTGCGCGCCCTGTTCACCGAGGCAAAAAACGCAAGCTGCATCCTGTTCTTCGACGAGTGCGACGCACTGTTCGGAAAAAGAAGCGAGGTCAAGGACGCGCATGACCGCAATGCGAACGTCGAGGTTGCCTACCTGCTGCAGCAGATCGAAGAATTCGACGGCGTCTGCATCCTCGCCACCAACCTGATCGGCAACATCGATGCCGCGTTCATGCGGCGTATCACCTACGTCGTGCATTTCCCGTTCCCCGACGCGCGTGCACGCGAGGCGATCTACCGTGTGATGATCCCGAAGGACGCGCCGCTGGATCCGCAGATCGACTGGCGTTTCCTCGGAGAGAAATTCGAGCTTTCCGGCGGGCATATCAAAAACATCGTGATGTCCGCGGCGTTCATGGCGGCGGGAGAAGACACGCCGATCGCGATGCGGCATTTGCTGCGCGCCGCCGTTACCGAGATGAAAAAGAACGAGATCGTCGTCGTGCGGGAGCAGCTGCGCGAGTATGCCGATCTTCTGGAAGGAGACTGAGACGAATGCAGACCGTTTTGATCATTGTGCTTGCGGCGCTTTTGCTGTGTGCCGCAGCAGCTCTCCTTCTGATCCTGTTTTTGGTCCTGCTGCCGATGAGAAGACTGACCAGGCTTGCGGAAACGGCTGAAAACCGGGACCCGGAATCATTGCAGGCGGAAGCCGAACGGATCGGCGGCGCGCCCGGAAGGGCGGCGAAGGCGCTGATCGGAACCTGCGAAGAAACCGTGACGCGAACAAGCGCGCGATCCGATGCAGACCCGACCGCGGAGGAGCGCTATCGTTCCGCGGTGGTCGACGAGATCGGCGCATCGCTCATGCCGCGGGAGCTGAAAAACCGGCTTGCCAATCTGACCTTCTCGCTCAAAGGCTGCATACAGCCCGGAAAGCGCAGAAGCTGCATGTTCTACGATCATTTCTTTCTTGATGAAAACACCGTCTGCCTTTCCGTCGGACAGGTTCCGGGGGTCGGTATCGCGGAGGCGCTGCTTGCTCTGGTCGCGCAGACCACGATCAGAAGCCAGCTCCGCATGGGACGGTCTTTGACCGCTGCCATGTCGGACGTCAATGCGCAGCTCTACGAGCTGGGCGGACAGAACAGCGTGAACGCGCTCGTCTGCGTGCTGAGTACCGTGAACGGTCGTTTTACCTTTGTCAACGCCGGCGGCACGCTGCCGCTGCTGATGCGAAGCGAGGAGCGCTATGAGTGGCTCAACACGCCCGTCTACGATCCCCTCGGTGCGAATGAGAGCGTTAGCTACCGCGCCGAGATCATGCGGCTGAATCAGGGCGATCGCCTGTTCCTTTACACCTCCGAACTGGGAGAGATGAAGAACAGCGACGGTGCGCTTTTCCGCGATACGGAGCTTATGTCGGTGCTGAACCGAAGCCGGAACCTGTGCCGCAGCACAGAAGGGCTTTTGGGTTTTGTGCAGAATGAAGTCTCTGCTTTCTGCGAGAGCGGCGACGACGTTCTGAGCTATGTCGCAATGGCGCTTGAGTACATCAAGGGCAACCGCGACTTTGTGTTTACGCTTGTACGCTCCGTTCCGGAGGAGGCGCCGCTCGTGACCGCGTTCATGCGCAAGACCCTTGAAGAAGGCAAGATCGCGCCGAAGGACCAGGCAAAACACATTCTGCTCACGGACGAGATGTTTACGCTTTGCTGCCGTGCCTGCGGAACGGAAACGGACGTCAAGATCGAATGCGCGATCAAGCCGGAGGAGAACATCCTGCACCTGAGAATGTTCGCGCCGATGGACGGAAAGGATCCGCTTGATATCGGAAGCGACGCCTCGGGCGGCGCCGCGGCGAACTATATCCGCACCCATACGAAACGGGCCGCGTTCGAGGCTGGCGTCGGCAGGGATATGCTCGAGATCATCTCCGAGCTTTCATAAGCGCCGCCGCGGCAGAGACATGGAAAGGAGGCCTTTCGGATGAAGAGGACGAAGAAAAACAAGCTGAGCACGAAGCTGATGGTCGGCGTGCTGCTGTTCGCGCTGTTTATCCTGATCTGCACTTCGGCAGCCGTGGGGATCTATTCTTCCAACGTCGAAATCAAGGAACTGACCGCAAACGCGTTTGCGATTTCCCGTTCCGGCGCCCGTATGATCAACGGCGACCGGGTCCGGGATTATATGACCGTCACCGATACCAAGGAGAACGGGGACAAGATCTATTATTGCGACGAGTACTATAACGAGGTCTTAAACTTTCTGAACGCCATTCAGGATGAGAACGATTTCGTCATGTATTATTACGTCTGCGTACCGGTTGACGAAGGCCTGTTCTTTATATGGGACTCCACGAGCTCAAAGAACCCGCTGCCGCAGGGCTTTATCGAGGACATTCAACCCAAGGAAAGGAAAGCGGCGGAGCTTGCGTTCAGCCGCACGCCGGAGGAAAAATACGTGCGGGTCTCGGATAAAGTCTGGGGCAATCTGCTCACGGCGTATGCCCCCGTATATGACAGCAGCGGCGAGCCCGTCGCGCTGGTCGGTACAGATCTTTCGGTAGACCAGATGCTCAGGAAATTCAGCAACTACCTGGGATTGATCTTTTCCTCGATCCTTGTCGTGACCGGGATCGGCGTTCTGCTGCTGTTCAAGGTCATCCGGCGGGTGGTCATCGATCCGATCGAAAAACTCAACAACGCGGTCGGAAGCGAGGTCGGTACGCTGCGGGGCGAAACCCGCTTCGATCCAGAGATCCACACCGGCGATGAGCTCGAGGAGCTTGCGGATTCCTTCCGCAGGATGGACGACGATCTCCACGATTATATCGGGCAACTGACGTCCGTGACGGCTGACCGCGAGCGTATCAGCGCGGAGCTCGGCCTTGCAAAACGCATCCAGGCCAGGATCCTTCCCAACGATTATCCGGCGTTTCCGGAAAGGAACGATTTCGATATCTATGCTTCGCTCAAACCCTGCGAGCAGATCGGCGGCGACTTCTACGACTTTTTCCTCGTCGACGACGACCATCTGGCCATGGTAGTCGGCAGTGTCTCCGCACAGGGCATTCCCGCCGCGCTCAACATGGTCATTCTCGAGACGCTGATCAAGAGCCGCACGATGCAGAGCTTCACGCCCGCGGACGTGCTGCAAAGCGTCAGCGAACAGATGCTCTCGTACAAGACGGGGCTGTCATCCGCCGTTTGGCTTGCCGTTCTCCAGCTGTCCTCCGGCAAGGGGATCGCCATCAATGCCGGATACGGATCTCCCTTCCTGCGCAGGGAGGGAAAGCAGTTCGAACAGCTGGAGTATCAGAACTTCCCCGAGATCGGCGCAACGGAGAGCTTCCGCTATCGCGACCACGGATTCCAGCTCTATCCGGGAGACAGCGTGTTCATATTCTCCGACGGCGTTCGGAACGCGCGCAATCATAAAGACGAGCGCTTCGGAGATCAGCGCGTGCTCGAACTTTTAAACCGCGAGCCGGAAGCGACGCCCAGCGTGCTGATCCAGTCCTTGAAACAGGCAGTGGATCGTTTCCGCGAAGACGAATCGCAGCCAGACGACATCACCATGCTCTGCCTGAAATATTACGGAACAGACGAGAGCAAAACGGAACCGATCCGATCCGTTTTCGACGATGAGACCTGACGGAAGCGGCGGGAACGCCCGCCTTCGCCCTGCTCTCAATATCTGCTTGAACTGCATCGGATCATATGATATATTATGATATGGGATAACAGGCAGATCTTTGCGATATGATCCCGTGTCAGATGCGTTTCGATCACCGACGACCGAGGGAATGACCATGACACGTACTTACGTACAACGAAAACCCGCCCAAAGGCAGGAAGCGCCGAAACAGAGACCGACCGATCCCGCGCAGGGATCTTTAACGGCGTTCGGTGCAGACCTGTCGTCTTCCGGCGCGTCCGGCAATCCGGTCGATCTTCCCGGGGCGATCCGGGAGAAGTTTGAGAACGCCTTCGGGGCGGACCTTTCCGCGGTCCGGCTGTATCGGAGTCAGGCGGTTGCCGACGCAGGCGCGCAGGCCGTGACCATGGGGGAAAAGGTGGCGTTTGCCCCCGGCATGCTCGACTTTTCAAGCCGCTCCGGTCAGACCCTTCTCGGGCATGAGCTGAGCCACGTTGTTTCGCAGCAGCGTGGCGAGGTCACCGGTTCCGGCTTTTTGAACGATCCGGCGCTGGAAGCCAGGGCGGACCGCGAAGGCGCCATGGCCGCCGCGGGTGAAAAGATCGCAATGCCGACGGCAGCCCTGTCGCCGGTCACCGCAGCCGGCGCGTCCGGCCCCATGCAGGCGAAAAAGGACATCGACGGCATGGCGGCTACTTACGGCGGACGCGGTCGTGCCAGCAGGCCGGCCAACTCAATTTTGAACAGTGGGATCGGACCCGACCAAAACGCTTATCAAAACATCGGTGAAACGGCGCACAACCCGAGTTGGTTTTCGAAAAAGGTGAAGGGCGGCACCGACTATGTCGCCGCAGCCCAGCACGGGCTTAATTCGGCGTCGAAGTTTACGGACACGCATTATGCCCGTACAAATCCGGACGTGCTGAAAGACGGAGGAACGTGGGGCGCGACGCCTGTGGCGTCCTTCGCGTCCGGCGGACTCGGGGTTCTTTCCGGTCTCATGGGTACATACACCGGCTTCACCTCGATGATTCGAAGTCTGCGGAACAGGAAAGCCGGCGCAAGCAAAAAAGACGCGGCTGAGGGCGGCTTGCAGATGCTCGCCGGTCTAGGCAACATCGGTTCCGGCGGCGCTTCCATCGCAAAGGCCGTTTCTTCCACGGCTGCGACCGCGCTGAAAGCGGGGGGCAGCCTGCAGAATCTCGTGCCGGGGCTGTCCATTGCAACAGGCGGCGTCAACGCCCTCCTCGGGCTTTCTCAGCTGCAGCGGGCCAGTAATCGGAAGGGCGAAATCGAAGAGCAGATGGGAAATATGGTTCCGGAAGGCCCGAATGGAACCTTATCCGATGATCAGAAAATGATGCTGCGCACGATGAGACATGGCAGAGAGGTGCAGAAGAGAAACGCGATCCTCGGAGGAACCAAGGTGCTTGGCGGCGGGCTTTCCGCCATTGGCGGAGTGTTATCTTTGGGCGGCGTAACGTCGGCTGCCGGTCTGGGTTTAGGCGCCGCCGGCGCGCTCGTCAACGGGCTCGGCTCCATCTATAATATCTGGAAAAACCGTCGGCTTCGCAAGGACGCGATCGCGCAGGAGTACGGCGGAAGGAGCTACAGCGAAGTGCTGAAAGACGTCAGGGCCAATGCCGGAGGCGGCAAATATATCAGCAGACGCAACGCATGGAAGATCTTCCTGAAAAGCAAGACAAATCCCAACATGAGCGAGGATGAGCTGTACGCGGATATTCGCAAACGCCGTGCCGCGCATATGCTGCATCAGGCCGTTGCCGGAGACGCCACTGCAGCAGCTTTCATAGAGTCCATGGGCGTCAAACCGAATGCACAGACCGCCAGCGGCAGCCCGACCTTCGCCGAAGGCGCGCTGGATCTTCTGGCCGAAAAACTGAAATAACGGGAGGACGTAAACATGAATGCAGATCAGGTCAAAACCATGATGGAGGAGCTGGAGGCACGTTTTCACAAACTGAACATCGAGACCGCGTGGCTTTCCGGCGAGGAAAACCAGATCGGGGAGACGCTGCGCGCGCTGCTGCCCGTGACGAAAAAGGGCGAACATGTGCTGCTGGAGGTCATGGTGACCCGGCTCGATGAAGATATGGATCTTCTGGATCTGTTCACCAGTCTCATCATGGAGGTCGGCTCGGGGTACGAAGCGCTGAAAGAGGAAATGCTGGACTGGAATCTGGACAGCCCCATCGGCGCTTTCGGCATCTACCGTCCGAGCAGGACGTTCTACCACCGCTATACCTTCCCGTTCCCCTGCGGCGCATTGCCGGAGGAGCTCGCGACGCAGGCGGCATATTTGATCGACCGCTGCTACGACGTGGTCGCCGCCGTTTTCCCCGAAGCGGTCCGCATATCGGGGCACGACTGATCGAAAAGTCGCGGTTTATCTGCCGCATCGGATTCACTTTGACTACCGACGATTGAGGAAATGACCGTAACGCATTCTTATGAACAGCGAAAAGCCGTCCAAAGGCAGGAGACGCCGAAGCAGAAGTCGGATCTCAATCCCGCGCAGGGATATCCGACTGCGTTCGGCGCAGACCTGTCGTCTTCGGGCGCGTCCGGTTCTCCGGTCGATCTTCCCGGCGCGATCCGGGAAAAATTTGAGAACGCGTTCGGCACGGACCTTTCCGCGGTCCGGCTGTATCGGAGTCAGGCGGTTGCCGACGCGGGCGCGCAGGTCTCTGCCGACCAGACCTTTTTCAGCCGGTCATAATAATCGCGCGGCGTCAGACCGTTCGCGTCCCGGATCGTCGCCGTTTCCCAACCGTAAAACATTTGCTTCCTCCCGTCTTTACTGCATTCATTTTACCACATTTGTTCCGTTTGGGGAATGAAAACTTCTCGCTGTCCCATAAAAGGCATTGGTTTTCCAGGCGAACTGTGATACAATGCCGTTGAACCCATACCGTCTTTGGGAACGGTCATGAGTAATGCCGCAGCGAGATTGGAGGGACAGGCATGGAACTTACCAAAATACGCCTTTTACGAATACTTGAAATTCTCCGCGAAACAGATGAAGATCATCCGTATACCGCGCAGCAGTTGAAGGAAAAACTGATGCTTTACGGCATAGAAGCAGAGCGAAAAGCAATTTTAAGGGACGTTGCAGCGCTGCAGGAGTGTGGGTATGAGATTCTGCTCCATGCGGATAACAAGCGTGGGTATTATCTTGCCGTGCGCGAGTTTGAGGACTGGGAGCTGAAAGTCCTGATGGACGCTGCCGTCGGTGCAAATTTTCTGACCGAGGAGAACAGCAAAAAGCTTGCGCTGAAAATCTGCTCGCTTGCAAGCGCGGACGGACAGAAGACGCTGAAAGGCGCAACGCCGATCCTGTCCCAAGTGAAAAACGGAAATCCCACGACAAAGAACGCGATCGATCTGATCCTCTCGGCAATCCGCAGAAAAAGGATGGTTTCCTTTCAATATCTGTATACCGATGAGAATCTGGAGAGGAAGCTCAGCTATGATGGTATGCGGTATTCGATCAGCCCCTACGCGCTGATATGGCGGCAGGATAAGTATTACCTGATCGGCAGCCACAAAAAGTATCGGACTTTGTCCTACTATCGGCTTGACCGAATCAAAAATGCGGAGATCACCGAAGAGCCGATTCTGCCCAAAGAAGAGATCCTCGGGCAGAACGCGGACTGGAAGCTGCGGGATTATATCAACCGGAATCTGTTCAACTATTCCGGAGAAGCAAGCTGTATCCAATTAGCTGTCGATCGCAATTGCATGTGGGTCATCGAGGATGCGTTCGGAGAGCAATATGAAGTTGTTTCCGTGAACGAGACGAAAGCAATCGTAAGCGTAACGGTCAGCGATGGCTGGGGCCTGAACGCATGGCTGATTCAGAACGCTGAATGGATACAAATCCTCGAACCGCAGAATATTCGGGACGAGGTCGTTGCACAGATCGAGCGAATTCGGCAAAAATACGAACAACCATTAGCATAATACGCGCGATTCGCGATTCTCAGCGCTCTGTCAATCTTTTGCCATAGGACATTAACTCCGCCAGATCGGAAAATGTTTGAACTGCGTCCAGACATTCGCGGAGGTTGCTTTCCTGTGCAGAATAATCTTCCGTATACTTGATTTCCGGCACCTTGATGCTCAAAGCAACAGTCCTGTCAAAAGAAACAACTTCCACATTATTTATCCCTATCCTTGAGAGCAGTTTCTGGATATTCTCCAGATCTGATCTTGTCGCGCTCAAAAATGTAAAATCGACAACCGCTTTATTAGTTTTATGCATAATATACGACCCACCGAGTTTCGTGCCAAAGCGCTGCCAATAGCCGTTGGACGTAGTTTTTGTACGCATTTTTAGATCATGGAATTCTTTGTCCACAAATTTGTGGTACTGATTAAAGAATGAAATTGCCTTTTCATTCAAGATGACCTGCGACGTCTTAGCCGCCTGTTCGATCGCCTGTTCGATTTGCTGACAGCGGAGACGGCTTAACGGATCGGTCAGTTTTACATAGTAGTCCCTGACGGATTCATAAGAAACATGGTACGGATACTTTTTTGCCTCACCGTTGCTTTCTCTGTACTTATCGGGACAGAAAATGAGTATAATAAATTCGTCGAAATCTTGTCCGACCTGCTTTTGCCCTCTGATTTCATATCTTTCAAGCTGCCGAGGCTGGGCAGGCGCGCTGATCTTGTCCTCGATCAACAATCCGATTCGTTTTGTGCCGTCGGAAATCGCCACGGTTATATCGGATTCTCCATCCTCATCCTGCCGAGACAACTCGACTTTCACAACCTGCATTCCGGCAAAAGGAAGCCCTGCTTTTTCCAAAACATAGGGGAGAAACGTCGGATCGGCAGCAAACGTCTCCGCAAACAATACATCCATGTCCCTTTCGCGAATAGAAGCAAAATCACATTGAACCATAGAAACCTCCGACAAATTTCGCTTGATAAACACATCATAAACGTGTTAAAAACGCTTGTCAATCGTTCGCGGCGAACCCATCCCAAATTTGTCCAAACAGAGGCGTTATTATAGATTTATCATGAAAACGGATTCAATTACAGGAGGAGATCACCATGCAATGCGTAAGCTTAATGAACGCGAACATAGATTGCTTGACCTTGCAAAAGAAAGAATGGAGTATAAAGACCAGATACTCTTCATTGTTTTTGCAGCAATCAAATATGCGTTTGTCGAGGATTTGATCTTCTTCCTCGAAGACGAGCCGAACGCCGCATCGGAAGACGTTATCGGCTATGTGATTGGTATGACGCATGAATGTCAGGCCGAAGCCGAGAAGAACAGCAATTCGTGAGGCGTGTGTATTACAGGCAGAAGACAAGCGATGAAATCCGGTATTAGATGATGAACGAAAAAGAAAGCAACATCCATAACAGCAGAAAGCGCCTCGCGGACCTTGTGCGAGGACGAATTGATAAGGATCTGGCGTTTGCTCTTTGCATCGGTTGCGAAGTGTACGGCGTGATCGACGAAGCGATAGAATATCTCGAAGCCCGTCCGGACTTTACAGAAGAAGACTTTGTTGAATTTGTGTATGCGGTCACTCCGGAAGAAGATCGATTAGACCGGAATTGAAGAAATGTAGACTGTGACAGCAGGAGGTGCTTATGGAATACGTCAGACACATTTTCGGTCAGATCCTAGGCAGACAAAAATATGGATGGGCAGATCCCATAGACATATATTGCGGCGAAAAGGATGGGGTTGACCTTTGGGCGGAAGGTTACCTTGATGAACCATACGAACGGTTCCATGGTTGGACGGAAGTTCGCTCCGAAGAAGAACGTGAAGCACTGAAAGAAGCCACAAAGGAAGCGCTCAGAAAGAGATACGGCGTTCCGTACAATAAGGAAGCGTATGATGCAGGCAAGCTTAAGCAGGATATGCCGCACGAGAAAGGATTAACATGATCGACGGAAAGAAAACAAACGAAGACCTGACACCGCAGGAGCAGCGTCTTGCAGATCTCCTGTTTACGATCAAAGACGATGAAGCGTTTGTCAATTCTCTTATGACATGGTGCGATGAAGATGACGTAATAGAAGAGACGGCAGACTTCATCGAGGATAATCCCGGATGCACGGAAAGCGATATTCTCGGTTTTATTGCAAGTTTCGTAGAAATGGAATGCGTAGACGATGAAGCGCCAGCTGAAACAGCGGATGAGTTGAAAAACCTTCTGGAAAATGTCAGCGATTCATACTATGATTTTGTATTCGGTGTATGCCATGCGGTCAAATGCAGAGCGGACGGTGCACAGCTGATGATCGATTACATCAAAGCGCATCCGGAAGCAAAGAGCGACGACATCATAGACTGGATGGAAGAATACGGTATGTAGATTTGACCAATTCCCATAACAATCTGGCGAATGAAGCAAAGATCGCATTATAACCGATCGTATCGAATGATCCTTTTGTGCTTCCTTTGCGCGTAGCAAAGCGACTTGTAAGCGCCGCCGAAGCTGTGTGTGACAAAAGCGATCACGACGTCGGATCGGTCGATCATGTATTTGTTCCGGCGTGATATGACGTAACGCTTCGGCACGTTCTCAAGCGGCGGATAGGCCGTTTCATCGTAAGCGGAGACGTCATATTCACAGTCAAGATACGGCAGCACCAATACAGAGCGGATCTCAAGATACCGCTCTTTTTGTTTTTGCACGACGGCCGCGGCGAGCGCGTCAAACTGTCCGCAACCGCCGAGATAAAAGCGGTCCGCACCCTCGCGGATCAACCCCTCGACGACTTCATTCAGCCAAGCGCTGACTGCCTCCGGATCGAAAACGTCCCTATGCCCGCAAAACGTAACGATCAAATGCGTTTCCTCACATTCTGTAGATATACTGTATATCTATTTCGGATATTATAACACATCATGGACATAAAATAAACACACCATACAGCCATCTGAAAGGAGATCAAATCATGGCCGTAAAGAGTGTGTCGATTCGTATTGAGGAGGAAATGCTGAAAAAGCTTGCTTATATCGCAGATTATGAGGGCCGTTCGGTGAACAGCCATATCCTTGTGCTCGTTCGCAACGCGATCAAGGAGTTTGAGAACGAAAACGGCAGTATCGACGGCGACATCCGTCCCGATAAGAACGTGAAGCCGTCAAGACGGTAAAAGTCGTTGCATGGATGGTTTCGGCGGGAAATGAAAATTGCAAAAATGCCCGAAACGTGCATGCGTTTCGGGCGTTACTGTTTCAAACGGGATCAAGGCCGTCAGCTTTCTGCCGGCGGTTCCTCGTCCCGCACGATATTGACGACCCAGCGGTCGCTCCTTACCAGAATAAAGCCGATCACGCACTTGACGAGCTCGAGCGAGCTGCAGACGATAAACAGCGGCAGGATGGGAAGCTTGGTGAACCGGCTCAGCACGAACGCGACGGGGATGCACAGCGCCCATACGAAGCAGCTGTCGAACAGCATGGTGATCTTCGTCTGCCCGCCGGAGCGCAGCGTAAAATAGCAGGCGTGCGTGAACGCGTTGAACGGCATCATGCACGCGGAGACCCAAAGGAAGCGCGCCGCAAGCGTCTTCACCTCGTCCCCGGTGTTGTAGAGCCGCGGGATGAACGGCGCGGCGATCGAAAGCGCGGCGCCGAAGAACAGGCAGGTGCAGACCGAAAGCGCGATGATCTTACGGTCCGTGTCCTTCGCTTCCGCGAGCTTGTTCGCGCCGAGCAGGTTGCCGACGATGATGCCGATCGAGGAGCCGATGGACATGAAGACGATGTTGAAGAGGTTCGATACCGTGCTCGAGATGTTCAGCGCCGCGACGGCGGAAATGCCGCGCGTCGAATAGCACTGCATCATGGTCGTCATGCCGAGCGACCAGAACATTTCGTTCAGAAGAAGCGGCGTGCCCTTTATCACGATCTGCTTTGCAAGTGCGCCGGGCACGTAAAACGAGCGATAGACGCCTTTGAAAAACGGAAAGCGCTGCGTATGCGTGTGCGCGTAGGTCACGATGATCGCAAGCTCCACGAAGCGCGAAATGACCGTCGCGATCGCCGCGCCGAGAACGCCCAAAGCGGGGAGACCGAGCTTTCCGAAGATCAGAAGATAATTGAGCACCAGATTGACGAGCACCGCGGACCCGCTGCCGACCATCGGCACGAAGGTCTCGCCCGTTTCGCGCAGCGAAAAGGCGTAGCACATCGAGATCGCGATGGGAACGAGCCCGATCAGCATGATCAGAACGTATTTGCTGCCGTATTCGAGCGTGGCGGCAAGATCGCCCTCCGCGCCGCTTTCGTGCAGAAACAGCGTGAGCAGCGGCCGGTGGAAAAAGCCGAGCACGACGAGCGCGGCGGCGCAGATGACGGCGCAGATCAATAGCTTGAAGCGAAGCACGTGCCGGACGCCGTCCGTGTCCTTCTTTCCGGCGAACTGCGCGCCGAAGATACTGGCCCCGGAGAGCCCGCCGAAGACGGTCAGGTTGAACACAAAGATGAGCTGATTCGCGATCGCGACGCCGCTCATCTGCTCGGTGCCGATCCTTCCGACCATCAGATTGTCCAGCACGTTCACGAACTGGCTGACGCCGTTCTGGATCACGACGGGAATGACGATCGCAAGGACCGCCTTATAAAACGCTTTATCGCCTATGTATTTCGAAAGAAAAGATCGCTGTTCCATTGCCTGCCGTTTCCGCCTTTTTGACAGTATAGCATGCCGGTTCAAAAAAGGGAAGCCGAAAACGCGCGATCCGGCTTGCGGGACCGGACGAAAAACGATATAATCAAAGCCGGGAAACATGCGGAGGTGCGATATGACGCTTTACGAACGGCTCATGGAAGTCAGAGACGAAGAATACCGGACGTTTCAGATGAATCTGGTCCCCAACGTCCCGCCCGAAACGATCATCGGCGTGCGCACGCCCGCCATGCGCGCGATCGCAAAGGAACTGAGCAAGAGCCCGGCCCGCGACGCGTTTCTTTCGACCCTGCCGCATCCGTATTACGAGGAAAACCTGATCCACTTCTTCGTGCTCGCGGAGATCAAAGACTTCGACGAATGTGTGCGGCGCGTGGAGGCGTTTCTGCCGTACGTCGACTGCTGGCCGGTTTCCGATCAGGCGACGCCGAAGGCGTTCCGCAAGAACCGACAGAAGCTTTTGCCCTATATCAAAAAATGGATCGCGTCGGAGCACGTCTATACGGCGCGGTTCGGGCTGCGCATGCTGATGAACGAATTCCTCGACGACGATTTCAAGCCGGAATACCTTGCGCTTGCGGCGTCCGCAAAGGGCGAAGACTACTATCTCAAAATGATGGTCGCGTGGTATTTCGCAACGGCTCTTGTAAAACAATACGACGAAACGCTCCCCTACCTCGAGCAACGCCGTCTCGACCCGTGGGTGCACAAGAAAGCCATTCAAAAAGCGCTCGAAAGCTTCCGCGTCACCCCCGCGCACAAGGAATATCTGAAATCACTGCGATAAGAATCAGTATCAAAAGCATCTTTTGCCGAAAGGAGCCGGACCATGAGGATCGTTTTGCTGCACGGGCAGAATCATAAGGGCAGCACGTACCACGTCGCGCACAGGATCGTCGACAAGATCGCGGGCGAAAAGGAGATCACGGAGTTCTTCTTTCCGAGGGATCTCAATCATTTCTGCGCGGGCTGCTACCGGTGCATCGAGGACGTAGCGGCGTGCCCGTTCTATGCGGAAAAGAAGGTCATTCTCGACGCGATCGACGCCGCCGATCTTCTCGTCGTGACCACGCCGACCTACTGCATGCACGTTTCCGCGCCGCTGAAAGCGTTCATCGATCTGACGTTCGATCTGTGGATGGCGCACCGGCCCATGGCGTCCATGTTCACAAAACGCGCGGTCATCGTGTCCACGGCGGCGGGCACGGGCACGCGGTCGGCGATCCGGGACGTGAAGGACGCGCTGTTCTATATGGGCGTTCCGGAAATCGTCCCGTACGGGATCTCCGTGCAGGCGATGAACTGGCAGCAGGTCCCCGCAAAAAAGAAAGCAAAGATCGAAAAGGACACGGATCGCATCGCAAAGAAGCTTTCTTCCGGGAAAGCGCCTTCCGTCGGGATCAGAACGCGGTTCACATTCCGCATGATGGGCATGCTGCAGAAGAAGGGATGGAATTCTTCGCCGATTGAAACCGCGTACTGGAAGGAAAAGGGCTGGCTGGACGGCAAAAAGCCGTGGAAGGAGAGAACGACATGAGATCGATCCTGATCAAGGACACGACGCGCGAGGAGCGAGAAAAGATCGTCCGCGAAGCGCTTTTTAGCGGATGCGGATCGGAGTGCGAATTCTGCAGCGGCTGCGATAACCTGGGCGGCGGGCGGATCGACGAGCTGTATCAGCCGTATATCGACGGCGAACAGGAGATCGCCGAGATCAACGCGGCTTACCGCGCGCCGTTCGTGCGGTAAAAAGACAACAGGAGGAAATTATGCTGCAAATCGGAATGAAGGGACATATGGAGAGGACGGTGACCGCGGACCTGTCGGCAAAGGTCTGGGGCAGCGGCGCGGTGGACGTGTACGCGACGCCGTGCATGATCGCGCTCGTCGAGGAGACGGCGTGGAGAAGCGTGCAGGACGAACTGGAGCCGGGGCAGGCGACCGTCGGCACAAAGATTGACGTCGCGCATCTTGCCGCAACGCCGATCGGCATGCGGGTTCGGTGCGAGACGGAGCTCATCGAGATCGACCGCAGAAAGCTCGTGTTCGCGGTGACGGCATACGACGAAGCGGGCAAGATCGCGGAGGGCACGCACGAGCGCTTTATCGTCGACGTCGAAAAGTTTCAGGCGAAGGCGAACGCGAAAGCCATAAGGTGAGAGCAGAACCGTATCCGGATCGGCGGAGTAAACATAGATGCAGTATGAAATCAAGCCATTGACGCCGGAAGAGGCGGAAGCCATCGAAGAAAAGATCGACGAACTGGACCGCTCCGTCGTACCGCCGGAGGAAGGCGCGGCGGGGGAGGAGATCGTTCTCATCATCACAGATGGCAACGGCGCGATCATCGCGGGCTGCGCGGCGTGGATCGACCGGTGGAGGTACGCGGACCTCAGCCATCTCTGGGTGGACGAACGGTACCGAAATCGCGGGCTCGGTTCGCGGCTCTTTCGCGCGATCCTGCGCGCGGCAAGGGAAAAGGGCTGTTATCTCGCGACCGTGGGACTCTACAGCTTTCAGGCGAGCGCGTTCTGCGAAAAGCGCGGCATGACCGTGTACGATACGAAACGGGACTGCCCGAAGGGGTACGAGCACCGGTATCTTTATATCCGGCTCGACCGGGACGTCCCGGAGGACGAACCGAACGGGGAACCGTATGCGATCCGGCGCGGCAACGCCGACGACAGCGCGTTTCTTCTGGAGAAATTCTATGCGTACAGCGACAGCATAGTTCCCCGTGCGCACGCATACCTGTCGTTTGACAGAAAGATCGCGGACGAAGCAGGCGATCTGATCGCGGGCGTCGAAGCGGGCGTCAACGGCTGGAACGTCGGCTACGTGGATTTCCTGTGGACGGAGGCGCCGTATCGCAGGCAGGGGCTCGGATCGAAGCTTTTACGCGAAGCCGAGCGCGAGATCAGGACGCACGGCGGCGATCGCGTGCTCGTGTCGGCGTTCGACTGGCAGGGGATTGCGTTCTTCGAAAAGAACGGATACGTCGTGACCGGCACGCTCGACGATTTTCCGAAGGGGCACCGGTTTTACTGCATGGAGAAAAGACTATGAACAGCTTGAAGCTTCGCCCGCACCATGCGCTGTGCGCGCAGTTTTTTGAGGGGAAAGGGTACAGCGAGGCGTTCGTCGCGCATATGTACGGCATTTTGTCGGAACTGGACCGCGGCACGTCCGTGACGCTCGTCGACGGCTGCGACGCGATCTGCGCGGGCTGTCCGAACATGCAGAACGGAGCCTGCGAGACGGACGAAAAGGTGAGATCGATCGACCGCCGCGCGATCGAAGCGATGGGAGTACGCTTCGGCGACACGCTCCCGTGGCGCGATCTGTCCGCGCTTGCAAAGGACAGAATCATTGCCGCAGAGAAGCTTTCGGACGTCTGCCGCGACTGCGAGTGGATCGATATCTGCGAAGGAAAACGGGGATGAACGCATATCTCAAAAACCTGAACCGGATCGAATTCGTCGTGACGCTTGCCTGTACGGGACGGTGCAAGCACTGTCAGAACGGCGAACCGGTCCGCACCTCGGAGCATATCGATACGGATGCCGCGGTCGAGGCGATCCGTAAGGTCTGCGCGCATTACGGCATCGGGACCGTGATGACCTTCGGCGGAGAGCCGCTGCTGTATCCGGACACGGTCTGCGCGATCCATGCGGCAGCCGAACGGCTCGGCGTCGGAAAGCGGCAGATCATTACGAACGGGTATTTTGCAAAACGGCGGGAACGGATCGCGGAAGTCGCGCAGAAGCTCAAAGAGAGCGGCGTCAACGACCTGCGGCTGTCCGTCGACGCGTTTCACCGGGAAACCATTCCTTTGGAGCCGGTGCGGTTCTTTGCCGAATGTGCGGTGCGGGCGGGGATCCCGATCCGGCTGCAGCCCGCGTGGCTTGTGAGCCGGGAGGATCAAAACCCCTATAACGTCCGGACGAAGGAGATTTTGGGGACGTTTGAATCGCTGGGGATCCCGGCGGGGTCCGGCAACGTGATCTTTCCGAGCGGCCGCGCGCTCATGTATCTGAAGGAATACTTCGACGAAAACGCCGTCGAAGCGTCGCCCTACGAGGAGGACCCGAAGGACGTCCGGTCGCTCTCGTTCCTGCCGAACGGGGACGTGCTGAACGGCAACGTGTACCGAACGGACATTCTTGAAATTCTGCGGACATATCGGCCGCAAAAGTCCTTGTGAAATTGCGCAGACAGCGGTATAATGAGTTGATCGAAAGTCGGATAACGACGAAACATGCTTTATGGAGGGTTCTGTATGGGAGAAGCGGCAATCAGCGCAACATTCTTTTTTGACTGGGAAATGCAGCTCATGCAGTGGCTGCAGGCGCATATCGGCAAGACCGATATCGGATTCTGGATCCTGAGTAATCTGTCCGCATTCGGCGAGGAGCTTCTGCTCATCGCCATCATGGGCTTTCTGTACTGGGGACTCAGCAAGGAGTTCGGCAAGTACGTCGGTCTGAACGTGCTGATGGCAAACGTATGGAACCCGATGATCAAAAACGCGGTTCTCAGGCTTCGGCCGTATTTCGTAGCCGCGGACAAAGGGTACGCCATCGAAGCGCTCCGTCCCGTCGACAGCAGCAAACCGCTGTATGACGTCGCCGCGCAGGGCTATTCCTTCCCGAGCGGGCATTCGACCAACGCCGTGACGATGTACGGCTCCCTTGCGGCGCATGAGAAGAGGAACAGGATCCTGTGGACGATCGCGATCGTGCTGCCGCTGCTCGTCGGCTTCTCGCGCGTGTTCGTCGGCGTGCATTATCCGACGGACGTGCTCGGCGGCTGGGCGCTCGGCGTCGTCATCGTGCTGCTCGTTCCGTTCCTGCGCAAAAGGATCAAGAACCGTTGGCTGTTCTACGGCGTGCTGCTTTTAACGACCCTTCCGGGCTTCTTCTACTGCAAGACGAACGATTATTTCAGCTCGTTCGGCATGCTCATCGGCTTCATGCTCGCAGAGCCGTTTGAAGAGCGGTTCGTCAAGTTCGAAAACACGAAGAACATCATTCGCTGCATCCTGCGCACGATCGGCGGCGCGGCTCTCTACTTTGCGCTGAACACGGCTTTGAAGCTTCCGTTCCCGGACGCGCTCTTAAATCCCGAGGTTCCCAATTTCCTGTCCAACCTGATCCGCGCGCTGCGCTACGCGGTGGTGATCTTCATCCTTATCGGCGTCTACCCGATGCTGTTCAAGCCGACCGGAAAGCTCTGGGACAAGATCTTCGGCAAAAAGACGGAGGAAGCGGAACCGGAAGAACCGCAGGTATAAAACCGTTTGTGAAAGCGGACTGTCTCATATGCGTGGGACAGTCCTTTTTCTACCGCCGGTATGGAATCGGAATACGCCTTTTTGCGCCGCGGCTGTTGTACGGGCTGTCGGCGCATGGTATAATAAAAACAACCGATCGATTTCTGTGGGGGACGTATGCGGTATCGGAACGTGATCTTCGATCTGGACGGCACGCTGACGGATTCCGGCGAGGGGATCAAAAACAGCGCGGTGTACGCGTTTGAACAACTGGGGCTTCCGGTGCCGGAGGAAAACGAACTCCGGAAGATGGTCGGTCCGCCGCTTTCGGTCGGCTTTTCCGTTCTGGGCGTACCGGAAGCGCAGATCGACGAGGCGGTGCGGCTCTATCGCGCGCGCTACAACGAGGGCGGCGGCAAGTACGAAAACCGCGTGTACGACGGGATCGGAGACTGCCTGAACGCGCTGAAAGCCGCGGGCTTCCGCTTGTTCGTCGGCACGTCGAAGCCGGAATCGCTTGCAAAGGAGATCCTTGCGGGCTTTGCTCTTGCGTCGTATTTTGACTATATCGCGGGCGCGACGTGGGATGGAAGCCGTCAGAACAAGGACGACGTGCTCGCATATCTTTTGACCGTCATCGGCGGCGCGGACGGTACGGTCATGGTCGGCGATACGCATTACGACGTGCGCGGCGCGCATGCGCGTTCTCTTCCCTGCGTCGGCGTGACCTGGGGCTACGGTACGCGGAAGGAACTGCAAACCGCCGGCGCGGACGCGCTTACCGATACGCCGGAGGAGCTTCTGACATATTTATTATGGGGAGGGACAGACATGAACGAACAGACAAACCGTGACAATGAAGCGCTGATCGCGTTCTGGGATCAGGCGCTGAAACTGTCGGATGAGGACCGCGCGCAGGCAGGCGGGATGGGTCCGGAGGATTACATGATGCTTGCGCCTGCGGAAAAGCCGTTCCTTGCGGCGCAGTCGCTCGGCGGCAGAAGCAAAGTGCTGGACTATGGCTGCGGGATCGGATGGGCGGCGATCACGGCGGCAAAGGCCGGATGCAAGGACGTCACGGCGGTCGACCCGGCGGCAGGCGCGGTCGCGTCGGCGTCGTTTTTGGCCGAAGTATTCGGCGTTTCGGACCGCGTGCACGCGGAACACGTCCCCGCCGACTGGCTGAAAACCGTTCCCGAAAACACTTACGACGGCCTGATTTCGATCAACGTGCTCGACGTAGTTCCGCCCGAGGTCGCCGCGGAGATCGTGCGCGAAGCGGCGCGGGTCGTGACAAAGGACGCGGTCGTGATTTTCGGACTGAACTATTACATGACGCCGGAACACGCCGCCGAAAAGGGTGAGGAGCTCGTCGACGGCTGCCGCGTGTATCAGGACGGCGTGCTGCGGCTCGTTTCGCGCACCGACGCGGAATGGGAAGCGATCTTCGCGCCGTACTTTTCCGTCGATCGCCTCGAATACTATGCGTGGCCGGGCGAGGAGGAAGAAACGAGAAGACTGTTCTTCCTGCGCAGGAACTGATCATCATGAATTGAAATAAGGAGAACGAACATGGAAAAATTCAGGGATCTTCCGTACAAAAGACCGAACGTGAAACAACTGAAAAAGGAGCTTGCCCTGCATCTCGGACAGTTCAAAACCGCTAAAACCTTCGAGGAAGCGGACGCGGTGTTTCTGGATTATATGCGCGTGATGGAATCGTGGGCGACGCAGAGCACCATTGCGAGCATCCGCAACACCATGAACATGAAGGACGAATTCTACGACGCGGAGATCAAGTTCTTCAACCGCGAGGGCTCCAGGATGATGCTGACGCTGAAGAAGGGCATCAAGGCGGTGCTTTCGAGTCCTTTCCGTCCGCAGCTTGAGGAGAAATACGGCAGCCATCTTTTCAAAACGCTTGAAACGCAGCAGAAACTCATCAAGCCCTCGATCATTCTGCCGTCGATCCGCGAAAGCAACCTCGGTACGGCGTATTCCAAAACTGCCGCGGGCTGCTCCGTCGAGTTCATGGGCGAAAAATGCAATTTCTACGGACTGCTCAGACACATGCAGTCGACCGACCGCGCGGAACGCAAGGCGGCGTTCGAGGCGTGGGCAAAGCTCTACGAAAGCGTTTCGGAAACGCTCGACAAGCAGTACGACAAGCTTGTAAAGACGCGCTGCACGATCGCAAAGCGGCTCGGATTCAATAGCTACATCGACTACATCTATCCCGCGCGCGGGCGGTTCGACTACGACGCAAAAAAGGTCGCCGCATTCCGCGAGGCGGTGAAAACCTACATCACGCCGGTCTGCGAAAAGCTTTATCGCGCGCAGGCGGAACGGCTCGGCCTTGATCGGCTCGAATGGTACGACGAGGACCTGTGCTTTCCGGACGGCAACGCAACGCCCGTCGGCACGCCGGAGGAGCTGACCGAAAAGGCGCGGCAAATGTACGGGGAGATGTCCCCGGAGACCGCGGAGTTCTTCAACTTCATGGTAGAGCACGAGCTTTACGACTTCGTCACACGCGAAAACAAGCATCTCGGCGGCTACATGACTTTCCTCGCGGATTACAAGGCGCCGTTCATCTTCTCGAACTTCAACGGCACGTCCGCGGACATCGACGTGCTGACGCACGAGGCGGGACACGCGTTCGAGGGCTATTACGCTTCGCGCCGTCTGCCGCTTCTTTTGCAGACCGGTTCGACGAGCGAGATCAACGAGATCCACTCGATGAGCATGGAGCTGTTTGCCTATCCGTACATGGAGCGCTTCTTCGGCGACAAGACGGATAAGTACCGTTTCGCGCACTTCTGCGACGCCTTCAATTGCATCCCGTATCTCGTCTGCGTCGACGAGTTCCAGCACCGCGTCTTTGAAAACCCCGGCATGACCGCCGCGGACCGGCGCAAGGTCTGGCGTGAGATCGAACGGAAGTATATGCCGTGGCGCAATTACGACGGCAACGCCTTCCTCGAGGGCGGCGGCTTCTGGATGCAGAAGCAGCACATCTTCCTCTATCCGTTCTACTACATCGACTACGCCATGGCGCAGCTCGACGCGTTCGCGCTCTACCGCAAGACGGTCGAGGGCGAAAACGCGTGGGAAAACTACCTCGCGCTCTGCGGCATGGGCGGCAAGTACGGCTACTTCGAAACGCTCGAGCGCGCGGGGCTGCCGAACCCCCTGGACCCCGAAAACGTCAGGGCGCTCGCGGCGTTCGCCGAACGGCAGGCAGAGCTTCTGAAAAGCAAGGTCGGGGCGTAACGATGGACACCGTGAAACGGATCGTTATCTGCGTCCTCGCGTTCGGCTTGCTCGCCGGGGCTGCCTGTAAAAAGACCGACGCAAATGTACGTGACATGCTTGCGGGAAAGACGTTCGTCTGGGAAAAAGAGGGCTGCGGCGGGGATTTCACGATCACGCTGAACGCGGACGGCTCTTATCAGTATTACGAGGGATTCCTTTCAAGCTATATCGGCCTCGGAACCTGGACGATTGAGAACGATATGGTGATCCTGACCGAACAAGGCGGGCAGGATTCCGTCTATCGCTTTGCCATAAAGGACGGCGCGCTCGTTTATCTTGCCGACGGCTCCGACAACTTCCTCTATGTGAAAGCGTCAGACGGCGACCGGTTCCTGCCGGAGGAATAAGGGCAACACGGAATTCGCAGGGGTTCGAAAACAAGAAACAAGGAAACGGAGGGCATCGGCATGTTTGTATTCTGGGGCGACGGCTCGGACGAGTCGAAGGCGTTGGTGGACGCGATCAAAGTGCGCAGCACGGAGAACTTCAACTGGACGTTTATCTTTATTCTGGCGGTGGTCTTTTACGTCTACTGGTCGGAGATCCACAAAAAGAACAAGGAGATCGTGATCGCGGGATTCGCGCTCTACGGCGTGCACTGGCTCTACGAGATCGCGAACGCGGTCATCGCAAAGATCTTCGGATACCCGCTTTGGGCGGTGTCCAACGAATCGACGACGTTCATCCTTCTCGTCGGCGTCTGCTGGGAGCTTTCCATGATGTTCTCGCTTGCGGGCATCATCTCGTTCAAGATGCTCCCGCAGGATCGCACGAAGTGGTACTTTGCAAAAAACGGCAGGCGGGGGATCAGCTGCAAGCTCGTCGGCGCTTTGGAGATGGCGCTTCTGTTTGCGCTGTTCGAGTCGTTCCTTGCGGGCACGGGCAACCGTTCCTTCATCTGGGTCTACAAGTGGTGGGGCGTGCTGCCCGTGTTCATCACGACGTATATCCCGTTCTTCCTTGCGAGCAATTACGTGCCGGACATGGAGCCGAAAAAACGCCGCATCTTCCTGATCGTCGAGTGGTCGCTCGTGATCGTGCTGCTCGCGGTGCTGATCCCGCTCGGGGTCATCTGACCGCAACCGGGAGGGAACATGGTCATACTGCTCACCGGCGCGTCGCACACGGGCAAGACCGTGCTCGCGCAAAGACTGCTCGAAAAACTGCATTGCCCGTATCTGTCGGTCGACCATCTCAAGATGGGGCTGATCCGCAGCGGTATGACCGCGCTTACGCCCGCGGACGATGACGCGCTCACGGATTATCTCTGGCCGATCGTGCGCGAGATGGTCAAAACCGCGATCGAAAACCGGCAGGACCTGATCGTCGAGGGCTGCTACGTGCCGTTCGGCTGGCGAAAGGATTTCGACGCGGAATATCTTGCCTCGATCCGCTTCGTCTGCCTCGCCATGACGGACGCGTACATCGACGCGTGGTTCGACACGATCCGATCGCACGCCTCTGCGATCGAATCGCGCCTTGACGATTCGTACTGCACGGCGGACCGGCTGAAAGCGGAAAACCGGGCGATGATCGTAGGCTTTCGAACCGCGGGCGAAGCGGTGAAGCTGATCGACACGGACTGGGAAGCGGCGATCGAAACGTTGATGCAGGAGATCGTATGAGAAAAACCATCGAGGAATTGCTTGAAACGCCGTATTGGGTCGCGGATATCCTGCCGGAGCAGGTGAAAGCGGACAGCCCGGGGCAGTATTTTGCGGTCGAACGGTATTATCGTGAAAAGCCGCGGATCACGGAGATCAAGAAGCGGCACGCCGACCTCGTGCTGAAGCTGAACTGCTACCGCGATATCCTGCCTGACGGGGAGGAAGAACGGAATCCGCCGCCGGAACGGATCGCGAAAGCGGTGCTGACGCAGCGCGTCTGCCTGCGGACGGACGACGCGCTGATCGTATCAGAACCGGACGAGCTGTATCTGACGGTCTACCATCCGGACGGGGAGCTGCTGCGTCTTCTGAAAAAACTGTGCGTCGGCGAGGGACTGTATCTCTGGCAGCCGCCCGCGGAAAAGGAGTAGGGTATGGCAAATCTGATCGTGGTGAGCGGACCGCAGGCGGTCGGCAAGATGACGGTGGCGGAGAGCTTACGCGACAAGCTGCGCTATCACATGATGATGAATCACGACAGCATCGAGCTATCCGATCGCATCTTCGGCTTTGGCACGCCCGCGCAGAAGGAGTTCAACGGCGCGATCCGCGAGAGCGCCTTCGCACTTGCGGTAAAGCACAACGTGGATCTGATCTTCACGTTCGTCTGCGCGTTCGACATGCCGGAGGACGTCGCGTATTTAAGAGCGCTCGAGGCGCAGTTTACCGAAAGCGGCGGGACGTTTTATTTCGTCGAGCTGTCCGCGACGCTCGAAACGCGCCTTCTTCGCAACGAAACGCCGCACCGCATGGAGATGAAGCCCACGAAGCGAAACACGGAATGGAGCCGCCGGGACATTTTAGAGACCGCTGAGAAGTACAAGCTGAACACGGACGAGGGCGAAACACTCTTTGCCCATCATCTGAAGATCGACAACACGCGCCTCTCTCCGGACGAGGTCGCGGACCGCGTGATTGCGGCGTTCGGTCTCGTGCCGAGCGACAAAGACGACGGGGAATACCGCTTCGGCGTATAGGAGGAACCACATGGAAAGCAGAATTGAGATCGTCAGCGGTCATTACGCGGGTTGCGACGAGGACGGGCGGCTCAACCGCTCGCGCCACGGGCAGATGGAATACTTGACCACCATGCACTATATCCACCGCTTCGCAAAACCCGGCGCGAAGGTGCTGGAGCTCGGCGCGGGCACGGGACGGTATTCGATCGCGCTCGCGAAGGAGGGCATGGACGTCACCGCCGTGGAGCTTGTCGAACACAACCTCGAGATCCTCAAAGAAAACGCAAAGGGGATCGAAAACCTCCGGGCGTATCAGGGCGACGCGACGGACCTCGGAAGATTTCCGGACGGCGCGTTCGATTTGACGCTTGTGCTCGGCCCGATGTATCACCTGTACGAGCCGGAGGACGTGCGCCGCGCGATCGACGAAGCGATCCGCGTCACTCGTCCCGGCGGCGTGCTGTTTTTCGCGTTCCTGTCCGTGTACGCGATCCTGTACAACAACTATTTTCAGGGGAACTGGCGGTTCGGACAGAACGAGAACTTTACAGAAGACGGCCGTGTGCGGCACTTTAAGGAGCAGCTGTTCACCGGCTACGACGTGACCGAATTCGAGCAGCTGTTCAAAGATAAGCCGGTGGACTATATCACGACCGTCGGCACGAACGGCATACTGGAGTCGATCGAGGAGCGCAAAGATTTCGAACTGTCGGACGCGGATTTTACCGCATTCGCGGACTGGTATCTAAAGTTTGCGGAGAAGCGGGAGCTTCTGGGCACGACGTGCCACCTTTTATACATTTGCCGAAAGATATGACAGTGCGCCGGGGACGTCGCCCCCTACAGGAGGAACTTCTCCCAAATGCCCTCCCCTTGATGGAGAAGAGATGGCGACGCGCGACCTGACGCGCGACGGCACCGATGAAACGAAGCGCAGCGAAGTGTATACGCCGTCAGGCGGATGAGGTGTCAATAGAACCGCAAAAATATGACGGGGCGTCTGCTGGTTTTCAACCCGCTCTTGTCAGGGAGGGTGGCAGCCGCAGGCTGACCGGAGGGTAGTCGATCGAGTCGCGCAAAGCTCAGCGGGGCGCCGGGGACGTCGCCCCCTACAGGAGGAACTTCTCCCAAATGCCTTCCCCTTGATGGGGAAGGTGGCGCAGCGTGAGCGAAGCTGGATGAGGTGGACACGCAAAAAGCGTCAGCTTTTGCGGATCAATGAATTGCCTTCAGCATGAATTGTGCTTCGCACATGAATTGCGCCTGCCGCGCATGAATTGTCCTGCGGACATGAATAGAATCACGTCACGATATCAGATTTACGAAAGGAGAGACCCATGATCGTACTGAACGTCACGTACAAATGCAGACCCGAACTGCGGGAGGAATTTTTGGAGGCGATCCTGCGTGAAGGGATCGACGAGGCGAGCCGAAAGGAACCCGGCAATCTCAAATACGACTATTACATCCCGTTCGACGGCGGCGACGACCTGCTGCTTGTGGAAAAGTGGCGCGACGAAGCCGCTTTGAAAGCGCATGCGGAAACGCCGCACTACGCAAAGCTCAAAGAACTGAAACCGCAGTACGTGACCGAAACAATCCTCGAACGGTTCGAACTGCCTGACGTGCGCAAGGGGAACGCGGAGGAGCAGACCGTGACGGTCACGGTCAGAACAAAGGGCGAGCCGTGCGCGCTTACCGACGCGGAGATCAAGGCGTGGTACGCGGAACGCGTCGCGTCGCTGTTTGACCCGCAATGGGGCACGCCGGAGATCACGGTGGATGTGGAGCGGAATCCGCTTTGAACATGCAGATCTGTGAATACGGCGATCCTGCTTCGGATCGCGTTCTCTTGCAGCCGGTCGACGACCACGACCTTGCGGGGATCGAAACCGAGGTCGCGGCGATCAGGGAACGCACCGCCGATTTCCGGCTGATCGCAGTCAAGGTAAACGATTGGAATCGCGATCTTTCCCCGTGGTCCGCGCCGCCGGTGTTCGGAAATGAGCCGTTTGGAGGGGGCGCGTCCGATTTCCTGAACGCCCTTCTGTCGCTTTGCGCGGACAGAAGCAAAACGTATTATATCGGCGGGTATTCGCTTGCGGGGCTGTTTGCGCTGTGGGCGGCGCATGAGACCGACGCTTTCTTCGGCGTTGCCGCCGCGTCTCCGTCCGTGTGGTTTCCGGGCTTTGCGACGTATATGCAAACGCATCCGATTCAGGCAGAACGGGTCTGTTTGAGTTTAGGCGACCGCGAAGAAAAGACGCGCAATCCGGTCATGGCGACGGTCGGCACACGGATCAGGGAAGCATACGACCTCTTGCGCGGGCGTGGCACAGACTGTGTGCTCGAATGGAACTCCGGCAATCATTTCAAGGATCCGGATCTTCGGACCGCGCGGGCGTTTCTTTGGTTGCTCAACGAACAGGAATAGGAGGCAGATACGATGCGCGAATGGGAGAAAATGACGACGGGCAGACTGTATAACCCTGCCGACGCGGAGATCGGCAGGCACCACATCCGGGGGATGTCGCTGTGCGACCGATTCAACCGCACGCCGTTTTTACGGGCGAAGAAAAAGCAAAAGCTGCTCGAAAAGTTGATCCCGTCCGCGATCGGCAAGAATCTGACGGTCTTTTCACCGTTGCATTGCGAATACGGCGAAAACATTTTCGTAGGCAAGGACTGCTTTTTGAACTATGGCTGCACGCTCCTTGACGTTGCGCCGATCACGTTGGAGGATGGCGTCTGGATCGGCGCGAACGTGGTCCTTGCGACGCCGCTGCATCCGTATCTTGCCGAAGAGCGCATGATCAAGGCGTACCCGGACGGCGTACACGACCTTGAATATGCGAAGCCGATCACAATCGGCAAAAACTGTTGGATCTGCTCCGGCGCGATCGTCTCCGGCGGCGTCACAATCGGCGAAAACTGCATCGTTGCGGCGGGCGCCGTGGTGACGAAGGACGTGCCGAACAATTCCATCGTCGGCGGCGTGCCGGCACGGGTCATCCGAAGTATCGACGAGGCGGACAGGATCAACGTTTGGGATGCGTATCAGACCGAGCGCTTCCCCGTATCACACCGAGACGCGGGCAAATAAGATAGAACGCACAAACGCAGACCGGGAGGTCTGCGTTTTTCTCTTTCCTGTCATTTACGCTTCCGCCGCGATCTTCCGCGCGACGTACACGCCGCTTGCCGAGGCGTGCGAGAGCGAGTGCGTGACGCCGCTGCCGTCGCCGATCACGTATAGCCCCTTGTGCTTCGTTTCGAGATCGGGGGAGAGATCCACCTGCATGTTGTAGAACTTGACCTCGACGCCGTATAAGAGCGTATCGTCGTTTGCCGTGCCGGGCGCGATCGCGTCGAGCGCGTAGATCATTTCGATAATGCCGTCGAGGATCCGCTTCGGGATCACGAGCGACAGATCCCCGGGCGTCGCGGCAAGCGTCGGGATGGTGAAGCTCTCCGCGACGCGCTTTTCGGTCGAGCGCCGTCCCGCGATCAGATCGCCGAAGCGCTGCAGCATCACGCCGCCGCCGAGCATGTTGGAGATCTTTGCGATATTTTCCGCGTACGCCGTGCTGTCGTTGAACGGCTCGGTGAAACGCTTCGAAACGAGCAGCGCAAAGTTCGTGTTCGGCGTATGCATCGCGGGGTCCTCGTAGCTGTGCCCGTTGACCGTCACGATGCCGTTCGTGTTTTCGGTGACGACCGCGCCGTGCGGGTTCATGCAGAACGTGCGGACGAGATCGCCGTATTTTTCCGTGCGGTAGACGATCTTGCTCTCATAGAGCTCGTCGGTGAGGTGCGAGAAGATCTCCGCGGGCAGCTCCACGCGCACGCCGATGTCGACGCGGTTGCTCATCGTCGCGATGTCGAGATCCTTGCACACGCTTTCCATCCACTTCGAGCCGCTTCTGCCCACCGAGATCACGCACTGCGCGCAGGTATATTCCTCGCCGCCTGCGAACACCGCAAAGCCGCCGTCTCGCGTTTCGACGCGCTCGACCGGCGTGCGGAAGAAGAAATCGACCTTATCCTTCAAAAGATCGTAGAGGTTCCCGAGCACGACGTAATTTTTGTCCGTGCCGAGATGCCGTACCTGCGCTTCCAGGAGGTGCAGCTTGTTTTCGAGGCAGAGCTTTTTGATGTGCGAGTTTGCGGTCGAGTAGAGCTTCGTGCCCTCGCCGCCGAACGCCATGTTGATCCCGTCGACGTACTGCATGAGTTCCACGGCCTTGCTTTTTCCGATGTACTCGTGCAGGCTGCCGCCGAACTCGTTGGTGATGTTGTACTTGCCGTCGGAAAACGCGCCTGCGCCGCCGAAGCCGTTCATGATGGCGCACGGCTTGCAGTGCACGCACGAGGTGATCTTCTTTCCGTCGATCGGGCATTTGCGCTTTTCGAGCGGATTTCCCGCTTCGAACACGGCAATTTTCTTTTCCGGCGTAAGCTTATAAAGCTCATATGCGGTAAAGATCCCGCCGGGTCCCGCCCCGACGATGATGACGTCATACTGCTTCATGCGGATTTCCTCCTAAGCCACATATCTCCGATTATAACGCAACCAAAAGCTCTTTCAAAAACCATTGTCATTCACCAAGATCTGTCAATACGGCAATCAGTAGCGTTTCAAGCTCTTTCTGTTGCGTTGCGGTAAGCTCGTCGGATGTTCTGACAACACAAGTTCCAAGAACTATATGGGAACCGGAAGACAGGATCGTGCCATCAAAAGTCCCTAAATACTCGTTGCGTCGGATTGCGTCTTTTTCGGTTGCATATACCTCGATTTGACCTCCGGCATCGGTACCGGTTTTAAGTAATCCTTCACTCTGCAATTCTTCCAAAGTAAATCTGTCTTTGACTTTATCGTAGGAAAAATAGATGGCTGAAGTATAACCACCGGGTTTGTGAAGTTGACCATTCGGATCATTATCTTCTGTCGCAGCTTCGATCAACAGGATGCCCGGGACCGTTTGTAAGCGCGAAATAACGTATTCTTCAGACGGATTATTGACAAGCGCATACTGTTTTTGACTCTTTTCAAACTCTTTTTGTACACTTGTTAACGATTGAATCGCGTCTTGATAATCAACCGAGGATATTGTATTCGCTTGCTCGATGATTTCATTTGCGGTATTTGCCATTTCCGGAATACCCACAATGTTATTTCTTGCGTCTGAAATGGCGCTTACCAGAATATCCCGTGTTGTTTCATCCAATGCTTTGTCAGCAGAAGCCGCCATGCTGACAGAAAGATCAATGATTGCAGAATACGCATCGTTCTTTTCCGATAAAATGGCAACAGCCGCATTATATTTGTCGATCGCAGCAATCATTTCTTCGCAGTCAGACAATCTTGTGTCTGAATCGAGAAATCCCTGAAGTGTTCTGAAGAGATCGGCGGCAGAAGCATAATCTTTGCTGGTTTGCAAATCAACAGCCTTATTATACTTGATCGTATTCTGGCATAAGGACAAGCGATCTGAACTGTCCTGATAATTGCCGAGCTCTTCGAAAAGAATTGAGGCTTCCTCATATTGGCTGCTGTTTTGCTTTTCTACCGCTTTCTCATACTGTATGACGGTTTTGCAATCATTCAACCGAGTTGAAGAATCTTTGTAGTCACCGATCTTTTCAAACAAAAGTATTGCTTCAGCATAGCTGCCGGCGTCTTGCAGTGCTACAGCTTTATTATAGTCGGAACTTTTACAGCCAAAGAAACACAGTAAAACAACAAGAATAATACAGATACTAATCGTTTTTTTCATGCCGCAATCCTCCTCGTATTCTCAATTACGTTCCTAAACATATATTAGTATACATTTGTTTATTGACAGAATCAACATGGAATTTCAAAGAGGTGTATATTGACACTGCTTTTTCCCTTTGTTTTTCGGGTCGATGATGCTATAATAACAGCAAAGAACGACGGAGGATGGGGGATGGACGTTTCAATCAAAATCCTGAATATAGACCGCATGGCGGAGATGATCGCGTTTCATCATCTGTGCTTTCCGACCGACGCGTGGAAGGACGAGGACTGGGAAGACCTGCTTTCCGACCCGCGCGCGGTCTATTACGCGCTGCTCGACGGCGAGCGGATCGTCGGAAACGTGTTTATCTACAACTGGCAGGGCGAGAACGATTACGTCAAGATCATGAATCTGTCCGTGCACCCGGACTATCGGGGAAAGGGATATGCGCACCGGCTTTTAAACCATGTGACGGAACAGATGCGTCCGCTTGGCATGAAGCGCTTCTGCGCCGAAACGCGCGCCTCGAACAAGCCGATGCAGAAGGTTTTCATGGGTTGCGGCTATCGCTTCCGAAAGGAAGAGGACGTCGGGTTTTTGAATCCGAAGGAAAACGGATACAAGTACGAATTGAAACTGTAAATCGGGAGGGAATGTATGGATCCGAAGTTTGAACCGCTGTTTACGCCGTGGAAGATCGGAAACGTCACGATCAAAAACCGCGTCGTGATGCTGCCCATGGAGGGCACGAACATGATCCAGTGGGAGGCAAAGACCGGCGTCGTTCCGGGCATCGACAAATTCTATGAGGACCGCAGGGACGAGAATATCGGTCTGTTCATTCCGGGGCTGATCCCGCTGATCAGTATCGTCGGCAAAAAATGGGTCTATCGGCATCCCGAGGTGTTCGAAAAGGTCCGTCCGATCATCGACGGCATCCACCATAGCGGCGCAAAGGTCTTTTTCCAGATCAGCGCGGGCAGCGGACGCTCGATGCTGCTGCCGCCGATCCTGAAACCGTTTGTCAAAAAGGGCGTTCTGAACAAGCTTGCCTCGCCGGTGCTTGCGAACAAGTGGTGGTGGTCCGCGCCGGACGACGACGAACCGAACGTGTGGGACCCGTCGGTGAAGATGGACCTGTTCACGGATAAGATGATCGAAAAGTTCATCTACGCCTTCGGGCAGACGGCGCTCCGCTGCAAGGAGATCGGCTGCGACGGCGTGGAGATCCACGCGGTGCACGAGGGGTACCTATTGGACCAGTTTGCCATGCCGTACACGAACCACCGGACGGATCGGTACGGCGGCAGCTTGGAAAATCGCCTGCGCTTTGCGTGCGAGATCGTCAAAGAGATCAAAAAGGTCTGCGGACAGGACTATCCCGTGTCGGTCCGCTATTCCGTGCGTTCCATGACGCGCGGATTCAACGAGGGCGCGGTGCCGGGCGAGGTGTTTTCCGAGGTCGGACGCACAATGGAGGAATCCGAACAGGCGATCAAGATCCTCGAAGAAGCCGGCTACGACATGTTCAACTGCGACAACGGCACCTATGACGCGTGGTTCTGGGCGCATCCGCCGGTGTACGCGCCGCTGAACATGAATCTCAAAGACGTCGAGCACATTAAGCAGTTTACGACCAAGCCGGTCGTGTGCGCGGGGCGCATGCAGCCGGACGCGGCGGCGGAATCCATCGCCGCGGGACGCATCGACGCAATGGGCGTCGGGCGGCAGCTTTTATGCGATCCGGCGTATATCACGAAGATCAAAGAGGACCGCATGGACGACGTGCGGCCGTGTATCTCGTGCCACGGCGCGTGCCTGACGTTCTTCGGACTGAACGGCAAGGGCACGGACATCGATCCGATGCACGTGGAGATGGGGCGGTGCGTCTTAAACCCGTGGACGAACAACGAAACAAAGTACTCGAAAGCGCCTGCAAAGGAGCCAAAAAAGATCGCAATCATCGGCGGCGGCATCGGCGGCATGGAGACCGCGATCCAGGCCAAGTTACGCGGACACACGGTCGACCTCTACGAAAAGACCGACCGGCTCGGCGGCGTATTCAACGCGGCGGCGGCGATGTCGTTCAAGGAAAAGGATAAGGAGCTGCTCAATTGGTACCGTCGGCAGCTTGAAAAGAGCGGCGTGAACGTACATATGCATACCGAGATCACCGATATCGACGCGCTCGACGCGGATCTCGTCGTGATCGCGACCGGCGCGCACGCAAGGACGTTACGGATCCCCGGCGCGGAGAAAGCGATCACCGCGACCGATTTTCTCGACGGAAAGGCGCAGGTCGGCGACAAGGTCGTGATCGTAGGCGGGGGACTGACCGGCTGCGAGATCGCGTATGAGCTGGCACTCGAGGGCAAGCATCCGTCGGTCGTGGAGATGACCCCGTACCTTGTCGGCGCGCGCGGCATCTGCATGGCGAACTCATCCATGCTCCGCGAGCTGCTGCGCTTCCACAAGGTCCCGGCGTATTTGAATGCGACGGTCGAAGCGATCACGGACGAGGGCGTTGTGCTCAACACGCCCGAGGGCAAAAAGACCGTGCCCGCGGATTCGGTGATCCTGTCGGTCGGCTACATGCCGGACGCGCGCTTTGCGGCGCTGAAGGAGCAAAAGGGCAAAAAACCCGTGTATTTCGTGGGCGACTGCGACCGCGTCGGAAGCCTCAAGACCGTTGTGAAGCAGGCGTACGAGCTTGTGCAGACCATCAGCTACCGGTAAGGAGGGGAATATGGTCAAAAATCAAACCATCGTCATCACCGGCGCGTCCAGCGGGATCGGAAAATCGATCCTCGAACTGCTCGCGGCGCCGGAAAACGGCAACCGCATCGTGGCGGCAAGCCGCAGCATCGGAAAGCTCACCGGGTTTTCCGACAACGTGACGCTCTTTCCTTGCGATCTGAGTACACAGGAGGGCGTGGACGCGCTCTTTGCGAAAGCCGAAAAGACGCTCGGCAAGATCGACGTATTGATCTGCAACGCCGGCGCGCCGTACTACGAGCGCTACGATTACGAGGACTGGGGACGGATCGAGCGCATCTTTTCGCTGAACACGTTCTCGTGCATGTACAGCTATTCGAAGTACCTGAACCACCTGAACGGGCGGGACGGAAAACTCGCGTTCACGATCTCGGCCATGGGCGAGATGGCGCTGCCGGGCTACGCGCTCTACGCCGCGACAAAGTTCGCGATGAAGGGCTTTCAGCAGGCGATCCGCCTCGAAACGCCGAAGAATATGAAGATCACCTGCGTCTATCCGGTGTCGACGAAGACCAACTTCTTCGAGGTCGGCGGCGCGGGGCACAAGGTGGAGCAGCCGTTCCCGGTGCAGACCGCGCAAGCCGTGGCAAAGGCGACGGTCAAAGGCGTCGAAAAGGGCAAAAAGCAGGTCTATCCCTGTCCGATCTATCTGCCGAGCCGCTTCTTGATGAACGTGCTGCCGCCGGTGAAGAACTGGTATCTCAAGAGTCAGTATAAGATGCTCGAGCGCTTTCTGGCGCGTAAACAGAGCGACGAACAGGGGGCGAAGTGACAGTGCATACACAGCAAAGCGTCCACGCGATCGTGGAACGGCAGCGGGCGTTCTTCCGGACCGGCAAAACGCTTGACGTGAACTTCCGCATCGAACAGCTGAAAAAACTGAAACAATCGGTGCTCGACCATCGGGAAATGCTTGAAAAAGCGCTGTACGAGGACCTCAACAAAAGCCCGATTGAGGCGTATCTATGCGACGTCGGGCCCGTGATCGTCGAGGTCAACGAGATCCTGCACGGATTGAAACGATGGGCGCGGCCCGAACGGCATTTTTCGGGGCTGATGTGCTTTCCGAGCACTTTGACCACGGTCTATAAGATGCCGTACGGCGTGTCGCTCGTCATTTCGCCGTTCAATTTCCCGATCCTTCTGACTTTGGGCGTGCTCGCCGCAAGCATTTCGGGCGGCAACACCGCGGTTCTGAAGACAAGCTCCAAGTCCGCGGCAAGCACCGAAGCGCTGAAAAAGCTGATCGCGGACACGTTCCCGCCGGAATACGTGACGGTGGTCGACGGCGGACACGATGTCGCGGACATGTGCCTTGCGGAGCGCTTCGACAAGATCTTTTATACCGGCTCGCCCGCGGTCGCAAAGCACGTTCTTTCGGAAGCGGCAAAGAATCTCACCTCCGTCGCGCTGGAGCTCGGCGGGGAGACGGGGAACTGGTGCGTCGTGCGAAAGGACGCGGATCTTAAGGACGCGGCGCGCAAGATCGCGTTTTTCAAGCTCTGCAACGCGGGGCAGATCTGCATCAACATCAACCAGATCGCGGTCGCCGAGGAGGTCGCGGAGCCGTTCCTCGCCGCACTCAAAGCCGAATTTATCCGGCAGATCGGCGAGCACGCGGAGGAGAATCCGGAGTATCCGAAGCTGATCACCGAAAAGGTCTACGAAAAGTGTGAAAAGCTGACGGAACAGTACCGCGACCGCGTCGTGTTCGGCGGCACGGGCAATCGCGAAGCCGTGAAGTTTTCGCCGACGGTGCTCTATCCCGTCGGCGTCGACGAGGACATCGTAAAGCACGAGCTTTTCTGCCCGCTGCTGCCGGTCGTGCCGTTCCGCGACAGCGAGGTCGACACGATCCTCAGCGTGATCGAAACCCGCGAGCATCCGCTTTCGATGTACGTGTTCACGTCAGACAAGAAATGGGCGAAGCGCGTGATGTCGTCGCTGCAGTTCGGCGGCGGCTGCATCAACGAGGTCTGCATCCACATGATGGTGAAGGGCGTTCCGTTCAACGGCACGGGACATTCCGGCATGGGCGCGTACCACGGCGAGTGGGGCTTCCGCGAGTTCACGCATCCGCAGACGGTGCTCACGGGCAAGACGCGCCTGAACCTGCCGCTCAGAGAACATCCCTATTCCGGCAAAGCGGGCGAACAAAAGCGTAAACTGTTAAAATGGTTCGAGCGGTAAAAAACGATCGCCATTCACCTCATCCGCCTCGTTCCTCGGCACCTTCCCCATCAAGGGGAAAGCATTGATTGCGTGATGATGTGGCTTCCCCCTTGGGTGGGGAAGCTCCGCGAAGCGGTGATGAGGGGGATCTTTCACCCTACCCGTACATTTCGTTGAAAAATGGAAAAAGCCCCGGAAACGGGGCTTTTTTGATGTCTGTTTATGACCGGAACGGCTCGGTGGTATTCTTGCGGATGACGTCGTGCGCGCCGCCCTCGACGATGCTGGTCGCGGAAACGAGCGTGAGCTTCGCTTTCTTCTGAAACTCCGGGATCGTCAAAGCGCCGCAGTTGCACATGGTGGATTTGACCTTCGATAGCGTCAGCGCCACGTTGTCGCGCAAAGAACCCGCGTACGGGACGTAGGAATCAACGCCCTCCTCGAACGACAGCTTCTTGTCGCCGCCGAGGTCGTACCGCTGCCAGTTGCGCGCGCGCGCGGAGCCCTCGCCCCAGTATTCCTTGTAATAGGTGCCGTTCAGGTTCACCTTGCGGGACGGGCTTTCGTCGAACCGCGCGAAGTACCGGCCGAGCATGATGAAGTCTGCGCCCATCGCGAGCGCCAGCGTGACGTGGTGGTCATAGACGATGCCGCCGTCGGAGCAGACCGGAACATAGACGCCTGTCTCCTCGAAATATTGGTCGCGTGCCTTGCACACGTCGATCAGCGCCGTCGCCTGACCTCTTCCGATGCCCTTCGTTTCACGCGTGATGCAGATGGAGCCGCCGCCGATGCCGACCTTGACAAAGTCCGCGCCGGACTCCGCGAGGAAGCGGAAGCCGTCCGCGTCGACCACGTTGCCCGCGCCGATCTTCACCGTGTCGCCGTAGCGGGAGCGCACCCATCTGAGCGTTCTTGCCTGCCATTCGGAAAAGCCCTCGGACGAGTCGATGCAGATCACGTCCGCGCCCGCCTCGACCATGGCAGGGATGCGGGTCTCGTAGTCGCGCGTGTTGACGCCCGCGCCGACGACGTAGCGCTTGTGGCCGTCTAAAAGCTCGTCCCGGTTTTCCTTATGCGAATCGTAGTCCTTGCGGAAGACGATGTAGCAAAGCTGTCCCTTGTCGTTCACGATCGGCAGCGCATTCAGCTTGTGATCCCAGATGATGTCGTTCGCCTCGCGAAGACTCGTGCCCTCCGGCGCGGTGATGAGCTTTTCGAGCGGGGTCATAAAGGAGTCCACGCGCGTGTCCGGCGTCATGCGGGAGACGCGGTAGTCGCGGCTTGTCACGATGCCCTTAAGCTTGCCCTCCGGCGTGCCGTCCTCGGTGACCGCCATCGTGGAATGTCCCGTGCGCTCCTTAAGCTCGATCACGTCGGCAAGCGTCATGTCGGGTTTGAGGTTCGAATCGCTGCGGACGAACCCCGCCTTGTACGCCTTGGCGCGGCGGACCATCGCCGCCTCGTCCTCGACGGTCTGCGAGCCGTAGATGAAGCTCACGCCGCCTTCGCGCGCAAGCGCGACCGCCATCCGGTCGTCGGAGACCGCCTGCATGACGGCGGAGACGAGGGGGATGTTCAGCGACAGCGCGGGCTCTTCGCCGCGGCGGAATTTAGTAAGCGGCGTGCGGAGAGAAACGTTTGCGGGCACGCATTCCGAGGAGGAATAGCCCGGGATCAGCAGATACTCGTTGAAGGTGCGGGACGGTTCGGAAATGAAGGTTGCCATGCGCGATCTCCTTTGCGATTTGTATTATCTTACAGTATACCATATTCCGCCGCCGATGGCAAGAACGGAAGGTAAATCGCGTGAAGCTTGACGGGGCGTCGACCTCGACGCCCCGCTGCAGAAACATGCCGGCGGAACGGGAAGACGGGATATTCCCCTACGGATCAATTTGCAGACATCAGCGCATTTTTCGGAGAACGCGATACAAGATCCTTCACAACGGACCGAAGGGGCTGACGTCCCCGGCAGCCCGTCAGCAGCTTAACAACGCATCAAAAAGGCGAAGCCGGTTGGCTTCGCCTTTGCGGGGCGTCGACCTCGACGCCCTGTACATCATGATCGGTTGGGTTTGCAGGGACGGGCAGTACCCGCCCGTGATCAATGCGATTCCTTGTAGGCCTGCGCCGCCTGCCAGTAGGCGAACAGCGACGCGACGCCGGCCTTTGCGGCTAGGTTGTCCGCATACGCCGCGGAGGTCAGTATGCCGTAGACGTACGACATCGCGGAGACGTTCACTTGCGTATATGCGCCGTAAACGCCTGGTTTAAAGCAGTCCTCGCCGGTGAAAACGTTGATGGTATGCGTGTCGCCGAGCAGGTGCGCGGGGATATTCGCGATCTCAACCATGTATCTGCCGTCCGACCCGCGGGTCAGATAGACTTCACCTTTATTGTCCCAGAATGCCGAAACGTCGCCGTTAAAGCCCGCTGCCGGCTTGAAGAACACGCGGATCGCCGTGTCGCTGTCGAGGATGACCGTGTACGGCGCCTTTACGATGTTTTCGTCTTGGAAATCTCTGTAGATCGCTTTTACGGAGAGAATTTCGGCGATGCTGTCATACTCGTAGCCATCGGCATAGTACTTATCCATCTCCTTATGGACGCTCTCATCGCTGAGATTCCAGCCCTTCTGATCAGCAAGGAACGCCTGCATGTAGTGACCGTAGTCCGCGAGTGCATGGACGAGGTTGACTGTCTTATCGTCGAACTGGTCCGATATGTTGTCGAACGAATCGATATACTGCGCGATCGAGTACGTATGGGAGACCGTCAGCCCGTCGCCGTAATGATACGTCGCGGTGATCGTGTCCGCCATCTGGATCGAAGTCACATAGCAGGAGAAGCCGTAGTACGTTCCGGTCACGTTCATGTTGTTTGCATCAAACGGAACCGGTTCTGCGGAAACCGGCTGCGCGCCGGTGATCGCAAACGTCATATAGCTTGCTGCCTTTTCATCGTCGGAAAGACCCGAAAGATCCATGAAGAAGTTTACGCCGATCTTGCCTTCCAGCGCAAGCGCATGCGTCTTGAATTCCGGCTCGGCGGCCGCCGCTTCCTTGAACGTCGCGGTGACCTTGGCCTCCCAGATCGTCATCTCAAAGGCGTTGTCCGTTACTTCGACCGTTTCGTTGTAATCGTTCACAACGGTCAGCGTGTCCAGTTCGTAGCCCGGGTCCGGCGTGATCGTCAGCGTAACGGTCTCGCCCGCTTCCGCAGTCATCTTGTCCGCTGTGACCGTGCCGTGCTCCGATTCATTGATCATGACCCTGTTCAGTACTTCATACATGAAGTAGCCGTGGAACCATTTTCCGTAATCGCCGTAGTAGTCGGTGCCTACGGGCGTGCCCTGTCCGTCCGGACGGAACCAGACGCGCGTCAGTCTGTAGAATCCCGAATTGAACTGTTCAGCGCCCAGATTCTGCGCAACCTCAGTCGAATCCATGTAGCTGCCTGCCGGATAACGCGCAACGCAGCGACCGTTCTCGAGCCTGCATACGAAAATATCGGAGCCGTACAAGATCCCCTCGAACAGATACAGTCCTGCCGTTTCGGTCTCCTCGAATGCGTAATCCTCTGTGATCTCCGGAACCGGGCTGTTGCCGATGACCAGATAATATCCGTTCAGGGCGGAAACGCCGGAGCCGTAATCATAGATCCACGTGTACTGTCCCGCCGGTTCTGTTGCCAGATATACGGTTTCGGTCGCGCCGGTCGTCGTGACGACGAGCGGTTCCTGATCCAGATCAAAGGGCACGATCGCATTGCCCGCGACCTTGACGATCCGGTACGTGTTCTCGCCGAAATTGCCGGTCACCGCATAGGTCGTAAAGTAGTTGAAAACATGTCCTTCCTGATCAAGGTCGGTAAACAGCGTCAGCCTGTGCGCCGGATTGATATTTTCGACCGTCGGATCGGAATCCGGAACGAGATAGTAGCCGTCTGCAAGCGCGCCGTCCTGCACGAACGTCGCAATGACCGTGACGTTATAGGCGGGCATGGTGAAGCTGCCGTTTTCGATCGCGACCGACTCGAAGTTCATCGTGTCCGGTTCGGTCTCATAGCGATAGACGAGCGTATCGAGCATATAGCCCTCGTGCGGGGTGACGGTGACGGTCACGGTATCGCCCTCCGCTGCCGTGTCCTTATTGACCGTGACGACGCCGTTCTTGTCCGCGTCGCTGACCGTGACGAAGTATTTCGACTGCTCCGCATAGAGGCAGTTGTCGTGCCAGTCGGAACCGCCGTCATAGTTCGGACGGAAATAGATCTTGTAGACGCCGGAAACGGTGAGCTCGCCGTCATAGTCGCCGTAGTTGTTGTCGAAGCCGTCCGGATACCACGTCTGCTTCGTGACGCCGTCGGGCGAGTAGACCGCCTTGACCTGGCTCGAATAGCTGCTCGTGCGGATCAGCTCGGTCTCGATCATGTATTCCTCGGTCTCGGCGTTGGTCCGCGTCATCTTATACTCCGGTACGATCGCCCAGCCGGTCATGGAGCCGACAAGGTAATAGCCTGCGTCGGGATTCGGTGTGCCGCCGTATACGCTCCATGTGCCGCTGCTCGAACCCGCGGTGATCGTGAAGCAGTTCGTCCCGGGATCGGGAACGAGGTTGTCCGTCTGGTTCCACTTGCTGTCCCAGTCGTGTTCACTGCCGTTCGGGTCCATGTGGACGAAGATGACGCCGGTCCAGTTGCCTTCGGGAAGCGCGCCTTCATACGTGCCGTCGTTGTCCGCGTCGGTCAGGGAGACGAACATGCCGCCGTTGTTGTTGAACAGCCACATCTCAAACCGCGCGCTGTCGTTTGTCCACCAGCCGGTGGGGACGAAGTAGATCGGGTCCGCGGTGATGTATTCGGAGGGCGTCGGCGGGGTGTACGACGTGGTGTTGTACACGACCGCAACGCCGGTCGGACCGACGTTGCCGGTGATCGTGCCGTTCGAGACGGTGAAGACGTTGCCGGTGATCTCGTCCTCGTAATAACCGTCGGCCATCCATTCGAGCTCCAGCGAGACCGCGCCAGCGCCGTCGAGCTTCGCGATGGAAACGCCCGCGTTGCCGTTTGCGCCGCGCTCAATCCACGCGACCTTATTGTCGTAGTTCTTATGCAGGTATTCGCCCGTGCCGTCGTAGTGGTTCTTGAACGCGTTGATCTCGGCGACCGCCGTGGATTTCCACGTTGTGTCGGAGCTCGCGACTCCCATGATCTCGTTCGGACGCGCGAGGTACAGCGCCGTCGAGTTCGCTCTCGCGCCGACGATCGCCCACGCCTTTACGATCTTATCGGATTCAAGACCGCTGGACGCGCCGTCCTCATAGGTGTCGTGCGATTCGACCCAGACCACGTTGCCCGCCGCGTTGCTGCAGCGGACGTAGGTGCCGTCTCCGAGCATGCCGGCGTTCGTCCCATTGAGCGCGTCGCGCATGCGTCCGCCGTAGTTGCTGTCGGTCAGCGCCATGTAGTTATTGGTGAACTCGTCGACCCACGATTCGCCGGCGTTGCCGCTCAGCGATTCGCCGTAGATGAACAGGTTCTCCGCGCCGACGTAAGGACGGATGCCAACGATGTCGCCGTCCGTGTCGTCGCCGTTGAGGATCGCAGGCCAGAAGTCGCTCGAAGCGTCGGGATCGCCCGGAAGCTCGATGTGCTTTGCCGCGTCAAAGCGGAAGCCGTCGACGCCGCAGTCCACGCACTCTTTGAGAAGCGCGTAGACCTGCTCCTGAATGTACTCGTTCGACGTGTTCAGGTCCGGCATGCCCATCTGGTTCTGCGTCATGTTGTAGCGGCTGCCGTCGTTGACGCCGTCCGTGTTGTGATGGAAGTATTCCGGATGGTCCTGGTATTCCTCGTCGACCTGCTCGCTCAAGTTGACCTCGCCGTCCACGTAGTAGCCGCCGCCGGTCTTGTTCGCAAGGTGGTTCACGACGATGTCGACGATGACGTAAAGGCCGAGAGCTTCCGCTTCGTCACAGAGCGCCTCGAGCTCGTCCTTCGTTCCGAGGAACGAGGTCGGCACGCCGTCCACGTCCGGCGCGACGCGAAGACCCAGCGGCTGATAGAGCTTCCACCACTGACCCTTGCTGTCCATGTAGGACGCGTCGTAGTCCTTGCCCTGCTGCACCGGCGAGGTCTGCACGGCGACGTAGCCCGCCGCCGCGATGTCCGCTAGGTTCGCCCGGATCTCGTTATACGTCCAGTTGAAGCAGTGTAGGATCGCGCCGCCCTCGATCGCGTCGTGCGGCGTTACCGTTTCCGCAACCGCGGTCTTCGGTGCGACGATGGCGGGCAGCATGCTCAGCACCATCAGAACCGCAAGCAGGACTGCCAACCGTTTCCGTTTCATATCCATTCCTCCTTATTGCTTTGAAGCCGAACAAAAAACGCGCGGATCGCCCTTACCGGGCAAACGCGCGCGTCGTTTTGCATACCAAGGAAAGCGGGCGATACGAACCCGCCGTGCGGCTTGTCCACGCGCTGCTTTCCATGCTTTGTCAGCTCCTTTTCCGATTATATATATTATCACTGTTCCCGCAAAATTGCAAGTGGTATATACAAATAGGAACGGAGCGCTTGCCGCGTTATGATTGCCTGCGGCAAGTGAGCAGTTCAGCGTTATAATTGCCTGCGGCAAGTTTGCAGGCAAGGCAATCATATCATAACGTTCGCCTGTTATATGCCTTCCCCCTTGGGTGGGGAAGGTGTCAGCGCAAGCTGACGGATGAGGGGGGGATTGTCGATCCCCGCACCGCTGTTATGCTTCTTGACGGGTCGTCGAGGACGACGACCCGTACGGGTTGAAATGGAATCGTAGGGGAAGATACCGTCTTCCCGGTCCGCTGTCATGTTTTTACGGCGGGCGGATGATATCCGCCCCTACGGTCCGCTGTTATATGCCTTCCCCTCTGGGTGGGGAAGGTGTCAGCGCAAG
>JAFXVP010000050.1 GCA_017524445.1 Clostridia bacterium
AGCCGCTGCAGTTCCACCATGTGCGCATACGCGGGACAGGTTTTCAGAAGCTCGTCGTGGCTGCCGACCGCCGTGACGCGGCCGTCCTCCATGAAGATCAGCTTGTCAAGATCGCGGACCGTCGAGATGCGGTGCGCGATCAGGATCGTCGTCTTGCCCTTGCGGCTCTCGCGAAGATTCTTCAGAATGACTTTTTCGGTATCGCTGTGGCCCGCGGACACGGAATCGTCGAGGATCAGGATCGGCGCATTCTTCATGAGCGCGCGCGCGATCGAAATGCGCTGCTTCTGTCCGCCGGATACCGTAACGCCGCGCTCGCCGAGGATCGTACCGTAGCCGTCGCGGAATTCCGTGATGTTGTCGTGGACGTCGGACAGCGCCGCCGCCGCTTCCACAGCCTCCTCGTTCAGCTCGTCACAGGCGAAATTGATGTTGTTCGCGATCGTGTCGGAGAACAGGAAGTTGTCCTGCGGAACGTACGCGCACGCGTCGCGCACCGAGCGGATCGACGCGTCGGTCACGTCGTGCCCGTCGATGAACAGCGTGCCCTTCTCCACGTTATAGGTGCGCAGAATGAGGTCGACCAGCGTGGTCTTGCCCGCGCCGGTCTTGCCGATGAGCCCGACGCTTTCGCCCGGCTCAATGGTGAACGACACGTCCTCCAGCGCGTTGAACTCGCCGTCCGGATACCGGAAGGAGAGATGCCGGAACTCGATCCCGCCCCGGATCTGTTCAAGCGGCTCGACGTCCGGCTCGTCGCGCACCGTGACCTCCGCCTCCAGAAGCTCCGCGACGCGCTTCATGGACGCCCTGCCGCGTGCGCTCTTTTCGATCAGCATGGACACCGCCATGACAGGCCACACGACCGACTGGAAATAGGCGATGTATTCCACGAGCTGACCGGCGTTGAACCGCTTGCTGAAGACGAGCCAGCCGCCGTAGCCGAGGATCACGCAGATGACCGTTTCGACGAGCAGCACGATAAAGACGTGCATCAGCGTCGAAACGCGGGTGTAATCGACGTTCGTATCCTCATTCTCGACGTTAAGCTTGCGGAATGACATGAGCTCGTGCAGTTCCTTCACAAACGCCTTGATGACCGCGTAACCGGAAAAGCTTTCCTGCGAAAAATCGGAAAGGTTCGAGAACGCGCGCTGCCGGACCTCCCATTTTTTCATCATCGCCCTGCCCATGAAAACGCCGATCATCAGGATCAGCCCGAGCGGGATCAGCGTCAGAAGCGTCAGCCGGATGTCCATGCGCCACATCTTTGTGAACGCGAGCACGCCCAGGAACAGCGCGTCGAACAGCATCAAAAGCCCGTCGCCGAAGCATTCCTGGATCGTGTCAAGGTCGTTGGTGAACAAGCTCATCAGGTTGCCGACCTTGTTGACCTGGTAATACTCGTGCGAGAGGTCCTTGCAATGGTCAAACATTTTGATGCGGAGATCCGTTTCGACGCGGATCGCCGAACCGAAAAAGCAGACGCGCCATAAAAACCGCCCGATCACCATCACGAGGACCACCCAGACGATCGGCAGGCAGATCTTATCCATCAGAAACGCCGTATTGAAGGGCGTCATGACGTCCTTATACAGCACCTGTCCGTCGTTCAGCCCGTTGATCAGCATACGGTACAGTTCCGGAATGATCAGCTGCACGTAGTCCACGAGGATCAGCGCGATCGCTCCGAGCAGCAGCCGCGGCGCGTATTTGAGATAGTATTTGTTGATGTGTTTTCCGAATATCAAGGTCCTGTACCCCTTTGTTCCGTCCTGTATCTGCATTATACTGTTGCCCGGAATAAAAAGCAACCTGTTTTTGTGTCCATTGGAAACAATCTGAAAAAGAAAACGCGGGAGTCGTCCGCTCCCGCGTTTTTTCCGTTGTTTTTAAGCTCTGGGACCGGCGTTCTTGATCGCCTCGGGCATGTCGGGATACTTCTTTTCGAAGTTGTCAAAGAACATGCCGGCAAGCTTCTTCGCCTGCGCGTCGTACGCGTCCTTGTCTTCCCAGAGATTCCGCGGGTTCATGATCTCCGCGGGGACGTCCGCGCCGGGCACGAAGGACGGCACGTCGAGGTTGAACACGTCGTTGTGCGTGAACGGGACGTTCTCCTTCGCGTACGCGTCGTTCAGCGCGGCGGTGATCATCGCGCGGGTATAGCGCAGCTTCATGCGCGGGTTCTTGCTGCCGTCCGGATTGACCGCGGGACCGGAGACCCAGCCCGTGTTCACGAGATAGACCTTCGTGTTGTACTTTTCGATACGCTCGCCGAGCATGTTGGCGTAGACCGACGCGCGCAGCGGCATGAACGGCTCGCCGAACAGCGTGGAGAACGTCGGGACCGGCTCGTTGATGCCGATCTCGGTGCCGGCAACCTTGGAGGTGAAGCCGGTCACGAACTGGTACATCGCCGCTTCCTTCGAAAGCAGGGAGATCGGCGGGAGCACGCCGAACGAGTCGCAGGTCAGGAAGATGACCACCTTCGGGATGCCGCCGACGCCGGGGATCGCGGCGTTCGGGATGTATTCGACCGGATAGCCGACGCGGCTGTTGATCGCAAGCGACGGATCGGAGTAATCCGGCTGACGCTTATCGTTGACCACGACGTTTTCAACGAGCGAACCGAAGCGGATCGCGCGGTAGATCTCCGGCTGCTCCTCCTCGACGAGGTCGATGCACTTTGCATAGCAGCCGCCCTCGATGTTGAAGATGCCCTCTTCATCCCAGCCGTGTTCGTCGTCGCCGATCAGCATGCGGTTCGGGTCGGCGGACAGCGTCGTCTTGCCCGTGCCGGAAAGTCCGAAGAAGACCGCGGTCTCTTTCGTTTCGGGGTCCATGTTCGCCGAGCAGTGCATCGGCAGGATGCCTTCGAGCGGCAGCACGAAGTTCATGGTGGAGAAGACGGACTTCTTGATCTCGCCCGCGTACTGGCTGCCCGCGACAATGATCATGTGCGCCTCATAGTCGATCATGATGGCGGCTTCCGAGCGCGTGCCGTCGATCTCGGGGCTGCACTTGAAGCCCGGGCACGCGATCAGCGTGTAATCCGGCTCGCCGAAGCTTTCGAGTTCTTCTTCCGTCGGACGGACGAGCAGATCGCGGATGAACAGCGCCTCGCTCGCGTATTCGCAGATCACGCGGAATTTCTTCGCGTATTTCTTGTCCGCGCCGGCAAAGCCGTCGAACACGAACACGTCGCGGCCCTGCAGGTACGCGACCATCTTGGACTTGATCGCGTCGAACTTTTCGCGCTTGACGGGCACGTTGACCTTGCCCCACGCGATCAGATCGTGTACGCCTTCGCTGTCCACGATAAACTTGTCCTGTGCGCTTCTGCCGGTGTATTTGCCGGTTTTCACAAGCAGCGCGCCGTTGTCCATGATCACGCCTTCCCTGCGCTCCAAAGCATGCTCATAGAGCTCCGGGACCGTCAGATTGCGGTAGACCGCTTTGGGATGAATAATACCGAGAGATTCGAGATTCATATCGTTCGCTCCTTTACATGATAATCTTCACGGAACGGCACGTTCCCATACCGCCCCATCTTAATTTCAGTATACTCCAACCCCGCCGCGATTGCAATAAAAAAAAGATGCGGCTTTGCCGCAATTCACGCCCGTCAGGGCAATTCATCCGCGAAAACGTTCCGCTTTTCAACGCATCCACCTCATCCGCCTCGTTCCTCGGCACCTTCCCCTCAAGGGGAAGGCTTTTGGTTCGCACGCGCCGCAAGGCAATTCATTCCGCTTATCGTCCGAAGAACAGCTTTGCATACCAAAGGAGAACCGTGAGCAGCACGGACAGCGCCGGGATGCCGACGGCGTTCGGAATCACCGTCAGCGCGCTTCTGTTTTCGATCTGTTTTTTAAGCTTTGCCCGGACCTTTTCGGCATACTCCTTTCGGTTCCGGATCCGGTTGCCCCGGTAGAGCGTAAATCTGCGGGAAAAAAGCGCCGGAAGCCATGAAAGAAGCGCGCAGATCGTCGACGCCCGGACGGCAAACAGCGTCCATTCCGCCTTGAGCCATAGATTCGCAATCACCGCCGATACAAGCAGAACGGAAGAAACGAGAAATACCCAGAACTGCGTATAGTACCCGATGGGCACGTCCTTGCGAATGTCCAGGAACAGCAGTTTTTTCATGCTCCCGTACCGTTCCGGAAATTGAAAAAGCTTCTTTGCGCTTCTCCTTCCGTGGATGAATTCGATATCGTCATGAAAGCGCACGTCGAATGCAACATGACACAGCGGAAGCATCAGCAGATACGCGATCAGCACGCCGACGGACGCCAGAATATTGCGAACGATCATAGAATTGCTCCATCCGTTAAACAGTCGGATTGCAATTGAGCCCGTTCCGGAAGAGCAGGATGCGCAATACCGCGAGAACGATCCATTTGCTGCCGCATACGGCGACCCAGATCCACATGAGCGGCAGCCGTTCCGACGCGGCTGCAAACAGCAGAAACGCATCGGAAAGCAGTGCGACGACCGCATATCCGAGATACAGCCTTCGGATCCTCTGCGCCGTCTCCGGCTTCCTGCACTCCGCTGCGACGGAGGCAAGCGTGAGCCTGTCCCAAAGCGAAAGCTCCCGCAGACGTTCCGTTCTTTTCTTCTTTCGCACATACTTTCCGCAGCCGCCGAACCGCAGCGCAAGCAGCGCTCGGCGGAAGCTGTACAGAATCAGCCCGTCGAGCAGCAGGACCGAGAGCATGAGCAAAGCTTGTTTCACGTTTGATACCTGTCCTTCCGCGTTCTCCGATCCGATAACGAAACGATCGTTTCCGAAACAGCCGGGAAATGACGTTTCATTGTCTTTTCTGCGAGACCTCATTTCCCGATACCATCCTATCAAAACAGGACCGTATCTGTAAACCGGTCCTTTTCGGAAATAGATTGCCGTATATTGTGAAAAACGCGGAATTACAGCCGAAGCCGCGCATCACTCCTGATACAGTTCGTGCTTCAGGCACTCCTTCATGTAAAGGACGCAATATTCCTCGAATTCGGCTTCGTTCTCGCCGGAATTTAGAAGCGTGCGCAGAAGATTGTACGGGATCACGATGTTGCCGGACGTGTCCTGCTTGCTGCGGATCGCCGCGATGTGCAGGATGACGTCGCGCATGTTATTTGCGCCGTACGCCTCGAGGTACAGCTTGCGCGCCTGTTTGCGATAGCGGTCGACGCTGCGGTTGTGCAGGATGCGCAGACCCGTCGCGATGCCGAACGTCACCGGCAGAAACGCGGACATTGAGATCCATCGCGGAATAAGCGTCAGAAAACCGTAAAAATCGTCCCAGCGCTCCAGCACCGCGACGAGCATGTAGTAGATAATGGCGTATAGGAACACCGGAATGAGCGAGAGAAACGTCGACGCGAACGAAAGACGCAGGTCCTTCAGTACGAAGCAGAACACGGCGATCGCAAGGATCGGGCACAGTCCGTGCAGGAAAAAGCGCGAACCGGTGAAGATCAGCCGAAAGCTCTTGACCGGCGAGAGGATGCAGAGCGAGACAAGGAACGTCAGCGAAAGCGCCGTCGTCGCGACGAACAGCAGCCGCACGAGCCAGTCCGGCAGACGAAAATACTTGTTGCGGAGCCCGTCGACGGTATACGGCAGCGTCAGAAACATCGCGATCCCCATCAGGATATTGGAATTGACGGTGAACATATAGAACGTCTCGATCCCCATGTGGTCGAAGTTCTCGTCCTCCAGCGTCGTGAGGTTCATGACAACGCCGATGATCACGCAGACCACGACCGCCGCCGAAAACAGCAGCGTCAGCAAACATTTTCTGCGATTGATCCGTTCGATCTGTTTCATGACCGCATTCCCTCCCGTTTCTTTGTTAATAGCATAAAGGAACGGGCGTCGGATGTCAAGCCGGACGTCACGGCGATCCGGATCATTCCGATCAGAACCGCATAGGGGGTGTGTAGCATTTGTCGCATTTGTCGCATTTGTCGCGGAAGAAGTTCAATATGACATGATTCTTATATAATGAGATATCATTCTGTTGCCGGGGTTTCTATTATTATTCTCTATATCTTGATCTGTTCAGAATCCGCGACATTTGCGACACTGCTGCGCACAGGGGGGTGATTGTCGCAGGAATTCCGCTGTCGTGTTGCTTGACGGGACGTCGAGGTCGACGTCCCCTACGGTCCGTTGGCGTGTTTCTCGCCTCCCCTGTGTAAGGGGAGGTAGCGAGGAACGAGCCGGAAGGGTTGGCATCCCCTTCCGCTTGTGAGATGAATTGCGCCTGTCGGCGCGTGAATCGGCTGCGCCGTGAATTGTCCTTCGGACGTGAATTGACGGCAGAGCCGTCATGAATTGTGCTGCGCACATGAATTGACCTTACGGTCGTGAATTGTCCCTGCGGGACATGAATTGACGGAAGTTTTACTGGTAAAAGTGCAAAAGCCGTGCTATAATGGTATTATGAAGAAGTTTTGGTGTTTGCTTCTGATCGCGTTCCTTCTCATCGGCTGCAAGGCGGAATCCGACGCGCCGATCGGGCAGGTGACCCCTGCGCCGGAAACGCCGGAGACGGTTGAAACATCCCCTGTAGGGGACGTCGACCCCGACGCTCCGCCCGAGTCGGAACCGACGCCGGAGGAAATTCCTGCAGAGGGCGACGTCCCCGGCGCCCCGTCCGACGCCACGCCCGCGCCGACGCGTTCGCCCGAGGAACGGCTGTACGCCTATATCGCGGGTATGACGGCGGAGGAAAAGATCGGGCAGCTCTGTATGTTCGGCTTTTCGGGCACGCAGGAGATCAGCGCCGACTTCAAAAAGATCCTGCAGGAGTATCGCATCGGCAACGTCATCCTGTACGGGCAGAACGTTTCCCGCACGAACGGCGACGGCGGCTTTGCGCAGTGCAAAAAGCTGACGGACAGCGTGAAAAACGCGAGCCGGTCCGAGATCCCGTTTCTCATCAGCATCGACGTGGAGGGCGGGCGCGTCACGCGGTTCCGCTGGAAACAGACGCTATCAAGCGCGCAGTCGCTCGGCAAAAAGGACGACTCCGAGCGCGCGCGGGAGCAGTTTCAATACGTCGCGGAGGGGCTTTTGTCCGCGGGGATCAACGTGGACCTTGCGCCGTGTCTGGACGTTGCGGAAAAACCCTCGCAGACGTTCCTCGGCAACCGGATCATTTCGTCCGACGAGGAGATCGCGGCGCGGATCGGGCTTGCGTGCATCGAAGGTCTGCACGACGGCGGGTGTCTGTCGATCGTCAAGCACTTTCCGGGGCATGGCGCGACGACGGCGGATTCGCACGAGGGCACGCCGGTCGTGAACAAGACGTTCGAGGAGCTGATGCAGTACGAGCTTGTACCGTTTGCGGAGGCGCTTTCGGAGGCGGACGCCGTCATGATCGCGCACATCTCGTATCCGGAGATCGACGAGGCGCACATCGCGAGCCAGTCGTACATGTTCATCACGGAGATTTTGCGCGGGGAGTTCTGTTTTGACGGGATCGTCGTAAGCGACGATTTCCGCATGGAGGGACTTCGGAAACAGACCTCGCTTAAAAACGGCGCGGTGCAGTTCATCCTCGCCGGCGGGGACATGATCCTGTGCGGCGCGAACCACTCCTATCAGCGGGAGATTCTGAAGGGTCTTACAGAGGCCGTCGAAAACGGCACGATCAGCGAAGACCGGCTGAACGAAAGCGTATACCGGATCCTGTCCGCAAAGATGCGGCTCGGCTGGGATCCGTTCGAAAATGAATGATAAGGGGCATGGATTATGACAAAGATCGGGTTTGACAACGACAAATACATCCGGATGCAGTCGCAGAAGATCCTCGAACGCATCGAGAGGTTCGGCGACAAGCTGTATCTGGAGTTCGGCGGCAAGCTGTTCGACGACTATCACGCAGCGCGCGTGCTGCCGGGCTTTGCGCCGGACAGCAAGATCCGCATGCTGGAGCAGCTTAAAGATTCCGCCGAGATCATCATTGCGATCCACGCGGGCGATATCGAGCACAACAAGGTACGGAACGACCTCGACATTGCGTACGATCGCGAGGTGCTGCGGCTGACCGACGCGTTCCGCAAGAAGGGTCTTCTCGTTTCCGGCGTGGTCATCACGCGCTATGCGAACCAGCCCGCCGTCGACGCGTTCGCGGACAAGCTCCGCCGCCTCGGCGTCAAGGTCTATCTCCACTATCCGATCGCGGGCTACCCGCAAAATCCCGCCCTGATCCTGAGCCCGGACGGGTTCGGCAAAAATGAATTTGTCGAAACGACGCGGCCTCTCGTCGTCGTCACCGCGCCGGGACCGGGCAGCGGCAAGCTTGCCGTGTGCCTTTCGCAGGTCTATCAGGAATTCACCCGCGGCGTGCGGGCGGGCTACGCGAAATTTGAGACATTCCCGATCTGGAACCTGCCCGTTTCGCACCCGGTCAACCTTGCCTATGAAGCGGCGACGACCGACCTGGACGACGTAAACCTCATCGACCCGTTCCACCTCGAGGCGTACGGGCAGACCACGACGAACTACAACCGCGACGTGGAATCCTTCCCGGTTCTGAACGCCATGTTCGAGCACATCTACGGCACGTCGCCCTACCATTCGCCGACGGACATGGGCGTCAACATGGCGGGCTTCTGCATCACCGACGACGAAGCGGTGCGCAAGGCCGCCTCTCAGGAGATCATCCGCCGCTATTATCAGGCGGCGTGCGCGTGCAAGCGCGGTCTCATCGACCGCGAGCAGGTCGACAAGGCGGAATATCTGATGACCCGCGCGGGCGTCTCCGTCAAGGACCGTCCGGTCGTCGCGGCGGCGCTCGAACGCGATCGCGAGACCGGCGGCGCGGCAATGGCGATCGAGCTGCCGGACGGCAGCATGGTCACCGGCAGGAACGGCTCCATGATGGGCGCGGCGGCAGGCGCGCTGATGAACGCGCTGAAGGCGCTTGCCGGGATCCAGCCGGACATCGACCTCATTGCGCCGATCGTCCTCGAGCCGATCCGCGAGCTCAAAACGAACCATTTCGGCAGCGAAAACCCGCGTCTGCACAGCGATGAGCTTCTGTACGCGCTTTCTATCTGCGCGACGATGAACCCGACGGCGGGACGCGCCATGAAGGCGCTCGAAAAGCTCAAGGGACTCGAGGCGCACTCGACCGTCATGCTTTCGCGCGTGGACCTCGAGGTCTACCGTCGGCTCGGCGTCAACCTGACCTGCGAGCCGCAGCGCAAGACGAACCGTCTCTTCGACAAGAATTAAGCCATGAAACGCATCCTTTCGCTCCTGTTCGCGCTGCTGCTGCTTGCGGGCTGCGCGGGACAGCAAACGCCGAAGCCGGTCGCCGAAACGACCGCCGCGCCGGAAATCGAAGAAGAGATCACGCTCGTTACCGCGATCCCGACCGAACCCCCGACGCCGACGCCCGAACCGACGCCTTCGCCCACGCCGGAGCCGACCGAGGTCCCGACCCCGACGCCCGAGCCTACGCCGGAACCAGAGCCGTTCGTCGCCTCCATGCTGCCCGATACCGTGCGCGTGCGCAACGGGTTTACGGGATCGAGCTTCACCGGCGTCGTGCGGCGCAATTCCGACGGCGCGTGCTTTGCCTACGGCTCGACCGGCACTGCGGAGCCGTGCTTCTATCCGTGCGACGAAAACGGCTCGGTCGCTTTGGGCGCGGAGCCCGTCGATTTTCCCTGCGTCGTACCCGCCTATACGCCGACGGACCCACCGAAGGCCGACGGCGAAAAGCTTCTGGTCGTATACACCGGCTCGCAGAGTGTCGTGGGCTACGTGGGGAAAGACGGCGACTGGGAGGAGCAGCGCATCATGATCTGCTCATCCGGGCGAAAGAATCACGATACGCCCACGGGCACCACGAAGATCACCGACCGCTACACCTACAAGAAGCTCGGCACCACGGAGGATTCGCATTGTTACGGATTCTATGCAAGCCGCTTCCGGACGCATCATCTGTTCCATTCGGTGCCGATCAGCGAAAAGGCGACGAAAGCCGACGAAGGGCATTACATGTGCAATATGCACAAATATGAAAAGCTCGGCACGGTCGCGTCGGACGGGTGCGTGCGCATGACCGTCGCGGACGCAAAGTGGATCTATGAGTTTTCCGAGACCGGCAAGGTCACCGTGTGCGTCACAAGGGACAAGGGCCCGACGCCGGAAAAGCCGCCCGCGATCATCTGGGAGGAGCCGTACACGGACAAGAACGGCTACGGCTGGGACCCGACCGATCCCGACCCGCGCAATCCGTACCTGCTGCTCGCAACGCCGGAACCGACCAAAGAACCGTAAACAAAGGGCGTAAAAACAATCTTGTTTTTACGCCCTTCGCGATATAAATCCCTGCGGGATTTTCGATATTCTCCTTCGGAGAACGATATATCTTCGACACGATATGCCTTGCGAGGCACAGGGATTTATATCATATCGTGCTGTCGCTTGCGACAGCATATCGCATTTGCCGGAGGCAAATATATCGTGCCGCGCAAGCGGCATATCGTCCGAAATCAAACAGCAAAAAAGCTCCTTCGGTCCAGTTCGTTCCGATAGACGCTTGTTTTTTTACTTATGCACGAACCGCGCGTCATTCCGGAATGCTCAAATCCGGCTGCGGGTCCATGACAAGCTCGATCCTGCCCATCGTTTCGGTGATCTCGCCGAGGCGTTCCGTGAGCGTCAGCCCGAACGTGCCGGTGTCGAGGTTCGCGTCGCGCACGGCGCGGAACAGAATATAGTTCCCGTCCTCTTCCAGAAGCGAGAAAAAGCCGTTCTTCTGCGAAAACGCCGACAGCGACGAGGTATGCGTGATAAAACGGAACCAGCCGACCTTACTGAACGTATCCTCATTTGAGCCGTAATGATAGGTATAGAGAAGGTCCGGCTCGTCGTCGAGATCGAGATCGGTGATCATCACGTCGACGACGCCCTTGCCGTCCTCGCCTTCGCCGAGGCGGTAATATTCGCCGTTTTCCACGACGTACGAGCAGCCGAGGTCGATGCTGCGGATCACGGTAAAGCCCTCCGCGCCGTCCGGCGTCAGGTCGATCCAGCGCGTCGCGTCGGACAGATATTCCGAATACTCGTCCAGATGTCCCTGCGTCAGACCGAGCTTGTCGAGCGGCGGGGCTGCGGGCGGGTTCTTGTCCGCGGAATAGACGCGGTCCGGCAGTGGCGTGGGCTCCGGCGTCGGCGTCGCCTGTGATACGTATCCGCTGCCCGACGTGCATCCGCGGCGCACGCGCAGCGTCACGTAAACCGCGGCGAACAGAAGCAGCGCGGCAACGACGATGCAGCTGACGACAAACGCGCCCTTTGCAAGCCATTTTTTCCAGTTCGGTTCGTTTTTTTGTTCCATCAAAGCGCCTCCAATGCGTGTATTGCCCCGTTGAGGCCTTCGTTCAGCCGATGGAGGTGGATCCCGTCGATCAGGCGGTGATTGACCTGTACGGTGTAAGAAAGCGTTTTTCTGCCCTGCGCATCCGTTTCGAAGCGTCCCCACATGACGCGGGGCGTGCTGTCCGTATTGTCCAGCGGAAACTCCTGCGAAATATGCGTATAGTCGATCCATGGCAGCGACGAGATGTACACGTCGTGCCCGGCTTCGTCCGCCTCGGCGGTCGGGATCGGGGACGGGTTTGCCGCTTCCGCCGCCTTCATCCGAGCGGCAAACGAAGCGGGATCCTCGCCGTCGATCCACGGGACGCCGCAGATGCCGAACAGCTCCTCGTTCCATTGGTAGGTATAGGACGGGTTGCGGCGATCCAAAAGATACACGTCTTCGCCGCGCAGCTCGTAACGGAACACCTCGACGCCGTTGATCGCCTGCATGGTACACCAGATCATGACGGAATAGAACGGGATCCCGCGGCGTTTTGCGCACGCCGCCGCTTCGGTCACGTCCAGCCGCCACGTCACGCTGTAAAAGGGGACCTCGAGCCGCGCAAAGAGCGCGTCGTGCGCGCCGCGGCTCCATGTTTTGCGGTCAATGCGTCGTTCCATCCTCAAAATACCCGCCGTGCGAACACGAACGCCTCCGTCCAGTAGCTGCTTGTGATCTTGTTCGTGATGACCTTGCCCTCGCCGGAGGACGGATAGATGATCTGATCCTTGCCGAGATAGATCGCGACGCAGTTCACGCTGTCGTTGCCCGGCGTCATAAAGAAGCAGAGATCGCCCGGCTCGAGATCGTCCATCGACTCCACGCGCTGCCACGCGTCGTATTCGGAATAGCCCTTGCTCGTCTTGTGCTTCACCTTGACGCCGACCTTGTTCAGACAGTAGTAGACGAATCCGCCCGGGTCGAAGCCGGTCTCGAGCTTCGTGCCGCCGCGCTTGTATACCACGTCCAGAAGCGACTCTGCGATATCGCAGAATTTCTCCGCCTCGGTGCGGTTCGGCTCCGGCGTCGCGGTGGGCGCGGGCGTCGGCGCTTCCGTCGGCGCCTCGGTCGGTTCCTCGGTGGGTTCCTCGGTCGGTTCTTCCGTCGGCGCTTCGGTCGGTTCCGGGGTCGCGGGATCGCTTACGACGATCGGCTGCGGCGTAACGGCGTCCGATGCGTTCGATTCCGAAACGGCGGCCGACGCCAACGGCACGGCGGTTTCCTTCACAGCTTCCGTCGGCGCGGCGGTCTCGATCTGTCCGACGATCTGTATCTTTTCGGTATCCGTTCTGGAATCGATGACCTTCGCCTGCGCACCGCAGCCGAACGTCAGAACGAGTCCCAGAAATCCGGCGATGATCCTGCATGCTCGCTTCATACGGATACACCTCCTCATTTATCATGTGGCTTGATTATAAAGGAACAATGTCACCGAACCGTAAACGGAATGTGAACAATTCTTTATTTTTGCACTTCAGACGAAAAAAGTGCGTCGGATCATGTCCCGCAGGAACAATTCATGACGGCTCCGCCGTCAATTCATGATCGCAGATCAATTCATGTGCGAAGCACAATTCATGTCCGCAGGACAATTCATACGCGCAGCGCAATTCATCCATCTCATCCGCCTGACGGCACCATCTCCTCAAGGAGAAGACATGAGTAAGAGGCTTCCCCTTGTGGGAAGGCTTCGGCGACGCGCGCGGCAGGATATCAAAAAACCGGGAGGACGATCCTCCCGGTTGCGGAATCCTGCTTTACTCCGCCGGTTTCTGTGTCGGCTGAAGCTGTTCGCCGCGGAAATACTGCTTCAACGGCGAATAGATCAGCATGGCGACGATCTCGGTCGCGACAAGCTCGATCAGCATATACCAGCCGTTGTACAGCGCGGAATAGATCCACGGACTGACCATCTTCATTCCCATGAACTCCTCCGGCATCCAGACGCCCCAGATCCATGCGCCCGCCACGTAGTGGCAGAGGAAGCGCAGCGTGAACGTGACCGCAATGCCGACGGCGACGGACTTGCGCTCTTTGCCGAAGATCCCGGAAAGACCAATCACCGTATACGCGATCACGTAGTCCAGAAGGATGATGCCCGCGCCCATCAGGAACGAGTTCGCGTACGCGACGTTATCCAGTCCCAGAAGCATCTGTGCGATGCTGTACGTAAACGCAACCAGCATGCCCCATTTCCATCCGTAACGATGGCTGATCATAACGATCGGAAGCATACTCAGGATCGTGACGCCGCCGCCGAACGGCAGGTCGATCTTGATCATGCTGCAAACCGTTGCGATCGCGATCATCAACGCGCTTTCCACAAGCTGCAGCGTCGTGATCTTTTTCTTTGTTTCCATTTTTTACCCTCCAAAATGATGATTGCCGCCCCTCTTGGGACGGCATCCGAAAAGCTTATGGTTTACGCTTCCTACGATGGCATGACCCAACAGGTTCCAAGGGTGCTTCTCAGCCGAAGGTCGTTTCGGCGCCCCTGCGTCGGGTCCAATATAGCAGAAAACGTGCAGTTCGTCAAGAGTCCTGCGTGAAAACCGTTAAATCGCGCAGCCGCACGCGCACGAGCCCCAGGATCTCACTGGCTCCCAGACACCCGATCGTTTCCTTGCGGCTGTCCTCGCCGTAGTTCCGATCGTCGCTCAGCACGAACACCGTGCCCTCCGGCACGACCGTTTCCGGAAAGTCGATAGGTGCTTCCGCCCCGTACCGGTGCTCGTCAAGTCCGTACTTGCCGTCGATGATCAGCACGCCGTCCTTCGCCTCGACCGTCTCCCCGGAAAGCGCGATCACGCGCTTGATGAGAAGCGAGCCGGTCTCCGGATCGCGGTACACGACCATGTCCCCGCGCGAAAGCTCGTGAAAATGCTTATAGAGCCGGTCATAGAAGATCGTATCGCCCTCCGTAAGCGTCGGCGCCATGGACGGATCGGCGACGTATACGGGCGAAAACCATACGAACAGCACGAACAGCACGGCGGAAAGTCCCAACAGACCCGCAAAGATCCAGCTCAGGACGTTCTGCGCGCGATGTTCGTTTTTATACCGTTCGAAGCGTGTTTTCATATTCAGATCAAGTGCGCGTTTTCAAACGGGAAGAGAATGAAACGTACCTTTCCGACGACCCGATAGAACGGGATCGGTCCCACTGTGTCGTAACGCGAATCGCGGCTCACGGAGCGGTTGTCGCCCATCACGTATACGCAGCCGTCCGGGATCCTCTGCGCGCGGACGTACTGTCCCCCAACGCGGTCCGGGGTCAGGTACGGCTCAACGAGCTTCTCGCCGTTCACGTAGAGCTCGCCGTCGATCGTTTCGATCGTGTCGCCGCCGACGGCGATCACGCGCTTGACGCGCGTCGCGTACTGTAAGCCCTGCGATTCATAGTATTCGTCGGGATAGTAGCAGAGTACGATGTCCCCGCGCGCGGGCGTGCTGAACGCGTACGCCGTGCGGTCGACGATCATGACCTGTCCGTCAACGAGCGTATCGAGCATGGACTTTCCGTCCACGCGCACCGGGTCGATGAGCACCGTGCGGATCGAGAACATGATCAACACGATCAGAACGAGATACAGCAGAAAATCAAGCGCGCGCCAAAGCATGCCGCCCTCGAGCGACTCATTTTGCTTTTCCGCCGCACGCTGCAATTTCCCGATCGGCGTCATCGTGACGCGTATTTTTTCAACCATATTCCCCGCCATTTATTCCGTCTCTTTCTCCATGATTTTCTTTGCCGCCTTCAGAAACGCAAGCCGGTCGAGCATCACGACGCGCCCGCAGCCGAGGCATCGGATCTTGACGTCCGCGCCGGTGCGGATCACCGTCCAGAGGTCGTTTCCGCAGGCATGCGGCTTTTTCATGCGCACCGTATCGCCGAGCGCAAATGATTCGATCATTTCGCTTCCCCTTTGTAGCGGATGTAGCGGTCCGCCGCCTCCGCGATCTGCGCCGCCTTCTCCTCGTGCATCCAGTGTCCCGTGTTGCGGATGCTGTGGAACACGCTGTCCGGCAGCATTTCCCGCAGCGTAAACAGCCGCGCGATCGGCTGCAGCCGATCCTCGTCGCCCCAGATGATGAAGAACTCACGCGAGGTCTTTCGGATCGCTTCGAGTGCGTATTCCTCGTCGAAATTGCGGATCGCGTACATGATCGCCTGCCGCGACGCGTGATCGTCGCAGGACTTGTAATACTGATCGACGACCGTTTCGGTGCAGACCGTGCCGTCGTAATAGAACAGCGGCATGTATTTTTCGAAATCCTTCTTGCTGTACATCTCGCGCCAGAACGCGCCGAACGGTCCTTCGAGCCGCCGGATCTTTTTCGGCATCTGGTCCGTGATCCCGCCCGGCGTCAGCGCAATGACCTTCATGAAGCGGTCCGGATACCGGACGGCGGCATACATCAGATACACCGCGCCCATCGTCACGCCGAGCGCGTGCGTCCGCTTGATCCCGATCGCGTCGAGACATTTCACGATTGCGCCGGCCGTTTCATCCATCGAATAGTTCAGCGAAAGAGGACGGTCGGAAAACCCGAAGCCGGGCAGATCGATCGCGATCACGCAATAGTGTTCCGCGAGCTTCGGCATCAGCTCGCGCCAGGTGTAGATCGACTGCCCCACCGAATGGATGAGCAGCAGCGGCTCGCCCCTGCCCATCGTGAGGTAGTGGATGCGGCACTGCTCCGGTTTCGGATGCGATCCGGGGAATCCCGGAAGCTCTATGGTGACGTAGTCGCCGATCAGGTCGGAATTGACGATCGGTTTGAAGTTTTGTTTCATGATACACCTCTTTTATCGTTTCGATTATACCGCCACGCCTCGCCCGATGCAAGGATACGGCGGAAAACTTTTCTTTTCGTACATATTTCTGTTGCAAAAAGGTCTCTGCCTGACCGTATTTTGTGTAAATTGCGGCACGAATTGCATGTTTTGCGGATTTTTCTTTGTTGAAATCGCTTTTCTTTCCGGAAAAAATCTGTTATGATAATAGCGGTATAGGAGCGTCATAAAAACGCTTTGGGTTTTTGTGCGCAAAAAGATTGGGGAAACACTATGGAAGATCTGAAAAAAATCTGGTTTGACGCGCGGGAGATCATTCGTCCGCAGCTGACGTCGGTGACGTTTCACCGCTGGATCGACGCGCTCGATCCGGTCATCGTGCAAAACGGTATCCTCGTGCTGGAAGCGGCGGATGAGGTCGTGAAAAACACCGTTACGGAATACTATTTCGATCATGTTCGCTCGGCTGTGCAGAAGGCGGAGCCGGATATTCTGGACGTGCTTCTGATCCTGCCGTCCCAACGCAGGGATTTCATCAAGTCCGCGGCGGAAGAGATTTCCCTGAATTCATTGACGCTGAATCCGAAGTACACCTTCGATACGTTCGTCGTCGGCAAATCGAACAACTTCGCACACGCGGCGGCGGTTGCGGTCGTCGAAGCGCCCGGCAGAGCTTATAATCCGCTGTTCCTGTACGGCGGCGTGGGGCTCGGCAAGACGCACTTGATGCACGCGATCGGACATGCGGTGAAAGAAGCGAATCCTTCCGCGCGCATCGTTTACGTAACGAGCGAAATGTTCACCAACGACATGATCGAAGCGGTCCGCGCCGGCAAAAACGTCGAATTCCGGCAGCGGTATCGCAACGTGGATCTTCTGATGATCGACGATATCCAGTTCATCGCGGGAAAGCAGGCAGTGCAGGAGGAATTCTTCAATACCTTCAACACGCTGCACAACGCGGGCAAGCAGATCGTCATCAGCTCCGACCGTCCGCCGAAGGAGATTAAAGCGCTTGAGGAACGTCTTTCCTCCCGCTTCGAATGGGGTCTTGTCGCGGATATCCAGGCGCCGGATCTTGAAACAAGGACCGCGATCTTACGGAACCGCGCGCAGAACGAGCACGTGGATATTTCCGACGATATCATCAACTTCATTGCGGAAAATATCGTCGACAACATCCGAAAGCTTGAGGGCAGCCTGAACCGGGTCATTGCATACGCGCGTTTGAAACGCCTGCCGATCACGCTGAATCTGGCCAAGGAAGCGATGAAGGACATGCTGCCGCAGAAGCAGGAGATTGTCGTGACGCCGGACCGCATCAAGGAAACGGTCGCGGAATACTATTCTGTGCCGATGGAAAGTCTGCTGTCGCAGCGGCGCGACAAGGAGGTCGTGCTCCCGCGGCAGATCGCGATGTATTTCTGTCTGAAGCTATTAAGTCTTCCTTATAAAAAGATCGCAACGCTGTTCGATCGCGACGATCACACAACGGCGATCTCGGCGTGCAGAAAGATCGAAAAGATGATCGAGGAAGACCGCGGATTTGCGGATACGATCGAAAGCATTCAGACGCGCATCAAGGAAGGATAGTTATCCACAGTTCGTGGAACGGACAAGTGGAAGGATTTTGGATACTGCGGAGAGCGGGGATACCGTGGAAAAGCGATCGGTTTGTCCACGTTCAAAACGCAGCGGCGCCCACATCCGAAAGAGGCAGGAAACGGGGAAAATACGGGTTATCCGTTTTTTCCACACCGCCTACTGATACGGCTACTGTAAAAAGAATAAAAACGAGCATAAACACAACGAAGAAATGGTGGATAACCGCCGGAAAGGAATTGATATGAAGTTTACCATGCAAACCGAAGATCTTGCTTCGGGCGTTCTCTCCGTTATCAAGGCGCTGCCGGTGCGCTCTGCAATGCCCGCTCTCGAAGGCGTTCTGATCGAGGCGACAAGCGAGGGACTGAAGCTGACCTGCTCCGATCTGATGTTCCAGAAGGAATGCGTGCTTCCCGCAACCGTCGAGGAAGAAGGCAAATGCGTTCTGAAGGGCAAGTTTTTGGCGGAAATATTAAGAAAGCTGCCGAACGAACCGCTTTACGCGGAACAGGAAGGCATGATTTTGAAGATCAGGAGCGGCCGCGTTCGTCAGCGTCTGCAATGCGTCGAGTTTGACGAGTTTCCGATCATGCGAGCAAAGGGCGACGTGGTGGATATCAAGGTCAGCGCGGATCAGCTTAAAAGCATGATCGACCACACGGTGTTCGCTGTTTCGCTGGACGATTCCCGTCCGGTGCTCACCGGCGCGCTGATCGAAGCAAGCGAGGATCTTCTGACGTTCGTCGCGACCGACTCCTTCCAGTTTGCCATGACAAATCTTCATACCGAAAACCGCGGCGTGACCGCGCGCACGATCGTGCAGGGCAAGGTGCTGACCGAGATCGCGAAGATGGCGGAAGAGACCGAACAGGACGTCACGCTTTCGATCACCAAGACGCACCTTACGGTGCAGGTAAACGACACGCGGCTGACCGCGCGGCTTCTGGACGGCAACTATATTGATTATAAGCGCATCATTCCGAAGGAGTGCAAGACGCGCGTGCTCGTGAATACCGCGGACTTCTACACCATGACCGACCGCGCGCAGCTGATCGCCAGAGAAGGCAACAACAGCGTTATGCTGCACTTTGAAGGCGATTCGCTCACCATGAGCGCGGAGAGCTTCGTCGGCCGCGGCGAGGACACGATGGAGGTCAGCATCGTCGGCGATCCGATCGACATCGCGTTCAATCCGAAGTACATTATGAACGTGCTGAAAAATGTCCCGGACGAAACGGTCTACGTCGAATTCAACAGTCCGATCAGCCCGTGCGTGATCCGTCCGGTGCAGGGCGACGCGTACCTCTATCTGATCGTTCCGATGCGGGTGTACTGATTTAAGAAGAATAAAAAAAGAGCTGCATGGCTCTTTTTTTATATGATTTGTTTCGGAATGAAGTTCAGATAATCCGCCGGGACCGCGTGATAGGTGACGCCGTCATGATCGCCGTTAAAGAGATAACGATGTGAAGCGCCGTGCAGATGGCCGTAAACGACGTCCGTGACGCCTGCTGCGGCAAACTTCTCTGCAAACGCACTCGGCTCGCCGGATTCCGAAAACGGCGGAAAATGCAGCATGCCGATCGCTCTGACGTCCTTCGGCAGGGCATGCAGCGACAGATCGAGGCGGATCAGCTCGCGATCGAAGAGCTTTCGGTCGGCGTTCTCCTTGAAATGCGACGACTCCGGAATCGTCCAGCCGCGCGTGCCGCAGATACAGAGATCGCCGAAACGAAAGACGTCGTTCTGAAGCGCGTACATGCCCTCAGGAAGCGCTGCGCGGACCTTTGTCACACTTTGCCACCAATAGTCGTGATTGCCCCGTAAAAGCAATTTCGCGCCCTTCAGAGAGCCGATAAATGCAAGATCGGCGATCGCGTCACTGAGATACATTGCCCAACTGACGTCACCGGGGATCAGAACGAGATCGTCCTCCCTTACCGTATCCTGCCATGCCTCTTTGATGCGGCCCGCGTGATCCTTCCAGTGCGCGCCGAACACGTCCATTGCCTTGTTCGGAACGGACAGACTGAGGTGCAGATCACCGATGGCGTAAACGTGGGGCATGGACGCCTCTCCTTCAAAGAAATAAAAGGAAGAAACTCTTCCTTTTGATACGGCGGTATTCGGCGAAAACGACGTGCGTCAGTCTTCGTCGTCCGCGGATTCGGTAATATCCTCTTCGAGCGGATCGTCCGCTTCGTCGGCGCGTACCTTATCCGCAAGGATCTCGAGATTCGCCTGCCGCTTCTGTTCCTTCAGACAATCTTCACAGAGATCGTGACCGGGCAGCGCGGGCTTTTCGCCGCATTCGCTGCACATGATGATCTCGTCATCGTTGCTCGGCGCGTACCGGTGCGTGCGCTCCGCCGCGCAGGTGCGGCACATGGTTTCATTTCCGCGGATATAATTCAGTTCACAAATCGGGCATTTTTTGAGCATACCTATTTTGAATACCTCGCTTGTAGATTTCAAAGCATAGTATGCAAAGAGATGCCGCTTCTGTCAAGCCCTTTTTTTATTCTTTTTGAGATTCTTTTCCGATCGCTTCGCAGTCGCGGAAAATCTGACCGATCCGTTCTAAAAGCTCCTCTTTGCCTTCTCCCGTTTCCGATGAAAAGGGAATCGCAAACGGCGGCGCGCCGAGCTCCTTCGCGCGCTTGTTCGCTTCCGGTTTTCGCTTCGATTTTGCGATCTTGTCCGCCTTCGTCGCGACAAGCGTATACGGAATATTGTAATAAATCAGGTAGCGAAACATCATCAGATCGTCTTGTGTCGGCGCGTGACGGACGTCGACGAGCATCAGAAGATGCTTGACCCGCCCGCTTTGCAGATACCGTTCAAGCAGCTCGCCCCAGCTTTTTTGCTCGGTCTTCGACGCCTTCGCAAAGCCGTAGCCCGGCAGATCGACAAGATAGAACGCCTTGTTCAGCAGAAAAAAATTGACAAGGCGCGTCTTGCCCGGGCTTGCCGAGGTCTTAGCAAGCTTGTTGTTGTTCGTAAGGCGGTTGATGAGGCTTGATTTGCCGACATTCGACTTTCCGACGATCGCGATCTCGCACGGAAGCGGCGCGGGGTATGCGCCGTCGATCCCCGCGCTGGTAACAAATTCCGCCTGTCTGATTGCAAAAAGTTCTTCCATAGCCCCCAGTATACCGTGAAAATTCACATTTCGCAAGATATTCGTTTACACTTTCGTCATTCGTTTTGGAAAACAGCATGGTACAATTATGGTACAAGTATAAGAGGCCGAACTGTCGGCGGAAGGATCGGTATGGGACTGTTTCATTCATCGGATATCGGATTGGACCTCGGCACGAGCAACGTGCTCGCGTACGTACGGGGCAAAGGCATCGTACTGCGTGAGCCGAATATCGCCGCGGTCGAACGCGGTTCGGGCAAGCTCGTCGCGATCGGTCAGGAGGCGAAGGAGCTCGTGGGCAGAGCGCCGGACAATCTGATGATCATCCGGCCGATGCAGGACGGCGTTGTCGCGAACTTTGACGCGACGGAGCGTATGCTGACGCTGTTTTTCAACCGTATCGTCGGCAGCCGCATCTTCTTCAAGCCGCGCGCGGTCGTGGCGGTTCCGTCGATGGCGACCGAAGTGGAAAAGCGCGCGGTCATCGAAACGACCGAGGGTGCGGGCGCGCGGTATACGTTTCTTTTGGAAGAGCCCGTGGCGGCGGCGATCGGCGCGGGGCTCGACATCAACGAACCGAAGGCGAACATTGTTCTGGACATCGGCGCGGGTACGTGCGACATTGTCGTGACCTCGATGGGAAAGGCGGTCCGGCACGATTCACTGCGCGTCGGCGGAGACAAATTCGACGCGGCGATCGTGCGGTATCTGAAACGGCAGCACGGCGTCGTGATCGGCACGGGCGCGGCGGAGGAGCTCAAGATCGCATATGCCTCCGCGTTCCCGCGCAAGGAAGAACTGAAAATGGAAGTGCGCGGAAGGTCCTTGGGCGGCGGGCTTCCGATCTCGATGGAGCTTGGTTCTAACGAGCTCACCTACGCGCTTGCGGAGCCGCTTCTGTCGATCGCGGAGGCATTGAAGGACGTACTCGAGCAGACGCCGCCGGAGCTGTCCGGCGATATCGCGTCGCGGGGGATCTGCCTGACCGGCGGCGGCGCACAGCTGTTCGGTCTGGATCAGTACATTGCGGAGCAGATCGGCGTACCGTGCTACGTCGCGGAGGATCCGGTCGCGTGCGTCGCGATCGGCTGCGGCAAGGTGCTGGAGGAGCCGAGAAAATACGAAGGCGTGCTGTATGATTATCGACGCGGCGATTATTACGAGGATTGAGGGGAATTCATTATGGCAGAAACAAAAGGGAAAAAAGCGTTGTCGCTGTGCATTCTGCGCGTACTGGAGCAGCATGCCGGCAAGACGGATCCGTTGTCGACGCGCCATATCATCGAATATTTAGCGGAGGATCACGGCATGATCGCCGAGCGCAAGGCGGTCGGCCGCAACCTGCTCCTTTTGCAGGAGATGGGCTTTCCGCTTTCCACCTATCAGGAGAACGGCAAGGGCTACTATCTCAAAACGGACGCGGGCTCCGTACAGCATGAACACAACCCCATCGCGCTGGACGCGTATTTAAGGGCGCCGCGTTCCGAACGCACGGAGCGCGAGATCGAACGGCTTCAGGATCTCGTGCCGGTCTACGTCTCGGAGGCGGAAACCGGAAAACAGCCGGAAAACGTGTTCGAAACGCTCGATGTTCTGAAGGACGCGATCTTAAAAAACGTGCAGATCAGTTTTCTGTACGCCGTCGTGCAGCCGGACGGCAGAAAAAAGCCGCAGCTGGAAACGCCGTTTACGGTGTCGCCGTACGCGCTCTTCCTTGCGGAAGGGTATTACTACGTGATCGTTTCCATGTCCGGCTACGGGCGGCTGCTGCACTACCGCTGCGACCTTATGGAGCAGGTCACGCTGACCGAGACGCCGGCGCGCGCGGCGGAGACGCTGATCGAATGCAGGGACGGACTGGACGTAAAAGCATACGTGAACCGGACAATGTATCTCACTGACGTCAGGGAACAGCATACCGTACTCTGCGCGGAGCATCTTGCGGGCGCGCTTCTGGACACGTTCGGCGACGCCGTGCGGATGCGTCCGGAGGGCGAAACGATCCGCGCGGAGATCGACGCGCCCTGGGAGATGGTGCATCGGTTTCTGGTCGGAAATCTCAAGCACACGACGCTGCTTGCGCCGGCGTGGCGGCGGGCGCAGATCCGCGAGGAGCTGCTTTCGGCGCTTTCCACGTATCCGCAGGGATAAAAAGAGGGAATCGTTTTGGATTTCTACGCATTTATGACACATTTGTATGGTATCGTATGAGCTGAGGGAACAGCTATGGAACAACAGGAAAAAACGTCCGGCAAGGTGCTCTTTGAGACGCTCCGGGAACAATTCAGAAAAATCATTCCGAAAAAACCGCTGCGCGTACTGCTTACGGCGGTCACGATCGTGCTGCTTCTGGGGCTTGTGATCGGGATCGTCAGCGGCTCTCTTGCGATCGCGAGATGCGGAACGGGCCGTGTGATCGAAGCCGACGCGGAGCCGGTCGCAAACGTACAGCCCGCGCGTCCGGACCCGGGCTTTTCCAGCGATACGGTGGTCGTGGTCCATACGAAGGAGCCGGAAGCGACAGCTGTCCCGCTTCCTACCGAAGCGCCGACGCCCGAACCGCAGGATACGCCGGAGCCGGAGGTCACGCAGGACCCCGCGGACGCAACGAACTTTCTCAACGGAAAGACCCTCCAGAAGGGCGATACCGACGAGCTCATTATCACCGTGCAGTCGTCGCTGATGGAGCTCGGCTACATGGACCCCGACGAGCCGACCGACTATTTCGGCAATCAGACGCAGGACGCGATCATCACGTTCCAGAAGCACAACAACCTGCTGCCGGACGGCATCGTGGGCGAGGTCACCTATGCGCTGCTCGTCGGCGGACAGGCCAATGAGTACGTCATGCAGGAGGGCGACGAGGGCGACGACGTCAAGGAGGTGCAGGACCGTCTTTACGAGCTCGCCTATCTCGATAAAAACAGCCGTACCGGCACGTTCGGCGAAAAGACCGCCGCGGCGGTGCGATCGTTCCAGAGCGCGAACGGTCTGAAGGTCGACGGAAAGGTAGGCGCAAAGACGCTGAACACGCTGTATTCGAGCGACGTCGTCAGCAACAGCTATAAAGCCGGCGATTCGGACGAGATCATCATTTCCTATCAGAAGCGCCTGCAGAAGCTCGGGTATCTTTCAAGCGACTATGCGTGCTCTGGCAAGATGGACAGCAAGATGGTTTCCGCCATCAAGACGTTCCAGGAGGCAAACGGCCTCGTACGCGACGGCTGTCTCGGTCCCGCGACGATGGAGCAGATCAACAGCAAGGACGCGGTGCATTACGCCATGCGTCTCGGCATGAGCGGCTCCGCGATCCGTGCGGCGCAGCAGAAGCTGTACAAGCTCGGCTATATTCGCTCCAGCCAGGTCACCGGCTATTACGGAGAGACCACGGTCGAGGCGGTCAGGTCGTTCCAGAAGCGCAACGGCATTTCGCAGAGCGGCGAGATCAACGCCAAAACGCTTGAAAAGCTGGACAGCGAAAAGGCGAAAGCGGCGCAGACGGCTTCCGTCAAGAAGACGGCGACGCCGAAGCCCTCCGGCGGCAAGACGACGCCGAAACCCAGCGGCAGCAGCGGCAGCAGTGGTACGGTCTCAAGCTCAAAGGGCGTCGAACGGTTCATCGAGATCGCGCAGAGCAAGATCGGCTGCCGGTACGTGCGCGGCGCAAAGGGACCGAACCAGTTCGATTGCTCCGGCTTCGTATACTGGTGCATGAATCAGGCGGGCGTGCGGCAGAGCTATATGACCAGCATCATCTGGCGTTCGTGCTCGAAGTACAAGCGCATCAACTCGATGAGCTCCATCGAACGCGGCGACGTCCTCGTGTTCTCCGGCTCGTCCATGGCGACAGGTCACGTCGGCATCTATCTCGGCGACGGAAAGATGATCGACGCGTCCTCCTCGGACGGACACGTCCGCATCACGTCGAGCAACATCCTGAAGAGCAAGTACTGGCAGGAGCACTTCCTGATGGCATACCGCATCTGGGATTAAAAGAAACGAAACAAAAAACGGTCTCCCGTTCGGGGGACCGTTCTTGTTATATGAATGGTTATCCTTCTCCGCCGTTCAACTCCGGTTCGAAATCGGATCCCGTCTCGGGATCGGATTCCGATTCGAAATCGGATCCGGTTTCAAAATCGGATTCCGGCTCCGGCGTGGGATCCGGTCCGGTGCGGAAGAAGATGATGTCGGAGATCAGACGCCCGCCGCCGTTTTTGTTCCGGTTCGCGCCGTTGAAGTACATCTGCGCGGACTGCCCGCCGTCCAGATTGTATGCGACCTTACAGCCGAGCCGATACATGATCTCGGAAAAATCCCACATATCCACGCCCTTCGAATAGTTATCGGCGCGGCCGTCCACGACGACGAAGCAGTAATGCCCGGGGCTGAAATAGCCGATCGCACAGCGCGGATTGATCGCTTCGAGCTGGGAATTGAACTTATACGGATAGGGTCTCGGCTGACCGTTTTCATCGAGCAGCGACGGACCGAACTGCCAGGTCTGCCACGGATCCTGCGCGATGATCTCTTCCGTGGTGTACGTGCCGACTTCGAAGGTCTTCATGACGCCGTCCCGGTACAGCACGCAGAGATCGCGTTTCGGATCATATTCATTCCGGTACAGTACGCCGTTGCGGATGACCAGTCCTCTGCTCACCACGCCTTCGTTCTCGTAGTTGAAATAGTCGCCGGAGATGGCCAGAAGCGCGCCGTTTTCCGCCGCCATATTCCGGACGTAGTCCTCGCCGCGGACGGCGAAATCGCCGCCTGCCGCCGCGGTCTTCATCCGTTTGACATCCTTGACATAGATGTCGGCGACGTAGTAGACGCAGAGATACTTGCAGACTTCGAAATTGTCGTCGTACCGCGTAATGGTGAAGCTCAGACTGTCGTCCGAATAGCCGTCCTCCGTCAGGATCGGCGTGTCGGTGAACAGATGGGAATAGTCCGGACCCAGAAGATCGACGGGCGTCGGTTCCGGCGTCGGCGGTTCGGTGGGTTCCGGCGTCGGCGTCGGCGGTTCGGTGGGCTCCGGCGTCGGCGTCGTCACTTCGGTGGGTGCCGGCGTTGCGGTCGGCGCCGCTGTATGGACAAGCGCGACGACGTCCGTTGAGGACGTTTCCTGCGGCTGCGGCGTGACAGGCGCCGCATCAACCGCGGGCGACGGCGAAGCGGAACCCGGACCGGTCCCGCAAGCAAGCAATATGATGAAAAGACAGAGGATGAATAATCGTTTCATAGAGTTTGTACCTGTCACATAGTATAGCGTATACAGATCGAAAATGCAAGTACCACGCGACCCGCCGGATCGGACGGGAACGGCGGCGGGATTGCCGCAACAGGCAGAGAATACGGGCGGTTCGCGCGTTTTCGGACGGAAACGGCATGCATAAACGGTTTTTTGCACCGGATACGGAATCGTCCCTGTTCATCGGGCTTTTTCGACAAACATCGCATCCATGCGTGAATATTCATTCCCCCGAAAAAGGGTGCATAATCGTATACATTTCCACACCGTCCACACAGTTATCCACAATTCAGGGCACGAAACACTTGTTTTTTCGGAGTTATCCACCGTTTTTGCGCCCTTGCATATGCGGTATATCGGCTTTGAATACGCAATGAATAATTCATATTTTCATTCGAAAAACACGGTGAAATGATCATAAATAAAAAACAAGACGGTTATCCGCGTGCATGATGCATGCGATTATGCGTCGCACGGATCGCCTTGTATATTTGAAGGAAAGGACGTCGGGAAACGGTCCCGACGCCCTCTTTTGCTCCCCTTCATTCGTCTTCCCCGGGGCAGAACGGCTTCAAAGCGCCGGTCTCTGCCGCGGCGATCAGCAACAGCGACAGCACCTCGTTTTTCCGTTGATACAGGGTCGACTGCGATACGTGGAACGCAAACGTCAGCGCGACCATGCCCTTTTTATCATGCTGTTTTCTGCCGCCGTCGATCCCGTAGCACACCCGGAAGAACCGTTCCGTCTCCGGGTCGTTTTGCCTCAGGTATCGAAGAACACCGTCTATCGCACGGACCCACTTCCGATATTGCTCCGCGCGGCTCGTCGTATCGCACCCCGCATCTTTGACGCCCTTCAGAAACGCTTTACGCTCCCGATAGTGCATCGCCTCCCATTCCGCAATCCGCTTCCATTCTTTTACGCACATTTCCGATCTCCTTTCCTGCGGATTATACGAACATATGTTCGCATAAGGACAGTATAGCAGGATTTCGAAAAAAGAAAAGACCTTTTATGGGACAGAAAGATAATATATGATCCGCAGGCATCATCAGCATGGGATCCGCGCCGTTTATCTTGCCTTTTATTCCGTCAACTGGTATTATTATTTACGATATAACCCGAATACGGCAGCCGCGGAGGATGTACCTTTTTAGGGTAAAAACGCGTTCTCTCTGCGGAGCGGCAATGTATTTACGCGGCGGCAACGGGGCCCGCGTTTTTCGCGCGCGGCCTTCAGCTGCGCATTTTTGCCGATCGAAACAAAAAATGCCGATCGCATCAAACCAAATTGTGAGAAACGGCGTCTATACGGTAAACCAACAGGGAGCGGGGCGGATCCATATGAAATGTAAGTATTGCGGAGCGGAACTCAACGAAGGCGAGCTGTTTTGCTATCGCTGCGGAAAACAGGCTGAACCGGAACCGGCGGCGCGGTTTTGCATACAGTGCGGCGCAGAGCTCGAGGCGGACGCGGCTTTTTGCTGGAGGTGCGGCGCGTCGGTCGACGTCGAAGCAGGGCAGGAGAGCGACAGCGCATCTGCCGCCGGACAGGACGGCGCCGAAGCGGACGATCGTAAGGCGAAGACGGAAGCGCTGGTCGTTTCCGCGCAGGGCGGCGACAGCGACAGCTTTACCGAGCTGTATCAGCTGTATTATCAAAAGGTGTTTGCACTCGCGAAAACCACGGTCAAGACGGACGCCGACGCAGAGGACGTGCTGCAGATGACGTTTCTCAAGGCGTGGAACAACCTCGACAGGCTCAAGAATCCCTCCGCCTTCTCCACGTGGATCCAGCGCATCACCCTGAACCAATGCTACAGCCTGCTCCGCAAAAAGCACGCGGATGTGTCCATCGACAACGATGACGAGGACGCGGAGCCGATCCAGCTCGAATCCGACCTGATGCTGCCCGAGGTCTACGCCGAGCGCAGCGATCTCAAGGCGCGGCTCGGCAAGATCATCCGCGAGCTCAGCGCCGTGCAGCAGCAGACGATCACGCTCTACTATTATGATGAGCTGCCCGTTGAAAACATCGCGTGGATCATGGACTGCAGCGTGAACACGGTCAAGTCCCGTCTGTTCCTCGCCCGCAAGTCGATCAAAACGGAGATCGAGGAACAGGAGCGCAAGTCCGGTCAGCCGTTTTACGGCGTCATCGGTCTTGCATCCATACCGTTCGGCAAGCTGTTCGTCGGACAGATGGAATCGACGGCCTTGCCGGAATCCGCCGCGGCGGAAGTGCTCCGCGCCATCACAAAGCAGATCGCGCGGCGCGCGGCGGGCGCTGCCGGACAGGCCGCGGGAACCGCTGCAAAGGGAGCGGCCAAAGTCGGCGTCAAGACGGCGACGAAGGCGGTTTCGACAGCCGTTTCCAGGAAGATCATTGCGGGCATCGTTGCCGGCGCGCTTGCGACAGGCGCCGTCGCCGGCGGCACGGCCGCGGCGGTCAGCGCGGTAAGGAAGGATCGCGCGGAAACCGCACAGGTGCAGAGCGCAGAGGAAACGCCCCGTACTGCCGCAAACGGACCGTACGGACAGGATTTGCCCACGGTTCAGCCGACAGAGGACGATCCGCGGCAGCAGGAGCTGCAAGCCGCCTATCAGGCGTATCTCGACTGTCTGATCGAAAACAAATCCGGCATCGATAACTATATCTGGCAGAGGGGATATGCGATCCCCTTGTTCGATGATAATGACAATTCTTATTTCGCGCCTTTGACGGACGAGTATCTTGCCCGTCCGGTCGTTCTGTGCGACATTTGCGGCGACGAAATACCGGAATTGATGTACATGGGAGACGTCGCGCCCGGAGAATGGGGAAATGAGTATTATTACAACGAAACCGGCGCGAACCTGCATATTGTGACCTATCGGGACGGCAAGCTTGTCGACTTGTTTTCAAGCGACAGATCCTGGGATGACGCCGAGTATTGTTTTCCGTACAGCTTGTTTCAGGTCGAGGGCGGCAAGGAATTATACGCAACATATGCGTGGGGAGACCTCTGGGAAGAAGATACCTTATTCTGCTTTCAGGAAGGATCTGACGGGAAACTGCATCAGACGCAGGTGTGCAGATATTATTTCGAGGGATATGAAGGCGACGATAATGGATCCGCGTTGCGCGAACCGGAGTATTATTACGGCGCTGATGAGACGGAGATCCCGAAAGAAGAATATGACAGGATCCGGGGTTCCAAGATCGATCATATATCGAATCCCCTGATGTACAATTATTACGGCATATGGGACGTTCGCCCGGCCGTGGAGCAGCACGGCTGTGCCGCCATGACCTGTGACGAGGCGATCGCATGGCTGGAAAAGCAGCTTGAAGGCGGCGCGCCAACCGTGTCGCTTCCCGCCGACATGCCCGCTTCGTTCTGGCAGAGTTCCGGCGTGGGCGCATGGAGCGAGGATATCACGTTCCGTGCAGACGGAACAATTGTCGGCGAATTCCACGACACGGACGCCGGCTGGGACGGCGACGGCTATGACTGGACCGTAGATTATTCCTCTTATACCTGCCGGATCGGCAGCGTCCGCAAGATCAACAGCTATACGTATTCCTTTGTCGTGGAGAGCGTTGAATATGACCACCCGATCGGGAAGGAAGAGATCGTCACGGACGACGGTGAACGCATTCGTTATTGTTACACGACCGGCTCGTTTGCGGAAGGCGCCGAGGTCACGGTGTACTTAAGAAACGCGCCGATCGAAGCGATTCCGGCGCCGGCTTTGGAACTGTATGAAACAGCGACCGCGCAGCAGGTCATGAGCCCCATGCCTTGCTGGGTGCTGTATTGCGAACGAACCAACGGGAGTTTTTTCTCGGATCCGTCATTTTTTACAAATTTCATCAAACCAAATATAAAATTACCGCGTCTATGTAGTGTAAAACAAGGAGAGTATGGAGGAACAATATGGGCTCGGGCGGAATTACTTTTATCATTGTCGCCGTCATGCTCGGCATCGCCGTGATCGTCGGTGTTGTAACGTACAACAAAAAGAAGAATTTACAGGAGGAAGGAAAGATCATCAACCGTTCCGGTAACTTCTGGGAAAGCGCGGAGTTTCTGACGACCGTTTCAAGCTACGCCGAGATCAAAAGCGGGATCAAAAAAACCGATCTTGCTTCATGCGGCGTCACGGCGGAATACGATTTCAACGGAAAGGCGGCTATTTTCTTCAAGTGCTCGCACGGCTGGAACGGCGTTTTGCAGCTCTCCGGCGTCACGACGGACGGGAAGCAGAACGTGTTTAAGCTGTACTTTCCGGCATGGCGAACGATCAAATACGGTTTTCCCGCAGGCGCGATGGAAATGAATCAGTTCCGGACGACGATCGAAAAGGTCTTTTTGGATTACGACTACGACACAACGGTTCAGCTTCGCAGAATGGAGCTGAAAACGAAAACCGATTTTGTTTGAGGGGGTGACGGCAAATGGAAGGAAACGCGGTATTATGGCTCATTTTAATCATCGGCGGTCTTACGCTCGTTTACCTGCTGATCCGGTACGTCATCAACCGCGGCGTTGACAAGGCGACGGACGCGATCCATAACTCGCGGGTTCGCAGCAAGAACGAACAGGCGGGCAGCGTCTATAACGCGCCGGTTCAAAGAAACGCGGCGGTCACAGGCTCCGCCTCCGCCATTTCCGCCGGGAGCGACAGCTCCCCCGTTCTGCGCGATGGCGTGCAGTATCTGCGCGACTGGTATCCGAATTACCGGCCCGCGCACATTCGTCACGGTCTGCAGGGATATGCGTCGACGGCTGCCGTACCGACGGCGCCTAAGCCCGATCCGGCTCCCGTGCGTTCCGTTCCGGTTTCGGAACAGCCCGCCGCGCAGAGAACCGCGCCGGTTGAAGCGTACCGGTCGGAGCCGCTGAACCGTACGCCGGCTGAGACGACGCCGGTCAGAAGCGCGCCTGCGGCGCAGCCGGTCGCAGCGACCCGTTACGGCGCGGCAAAGGACGCCGCTGTGAAAACGCCGCAGCGCACCGCCGAGGGCAAGCAGCCGGAAGAACCGCTTCGCGGATTTCTGAAGGCGATCGTCATCATCTACTATGTCTGCACGGGATTGACGCCGACCTTGGGGCTGATCGCCGCGATCACCATGTTTTCCTCAGCGGCATTGCTGAACAGCTTCGGGATCGGCGCAGGGTTCTTCGTATTCCTCGGCGTTTTCATGCTTGCCGTCTGCGTCGGCGTCGGGATCGTCTGCTTTCGGTTTGCAAAAAAGATCGTCAAACGCGATGCAAGCTTTTTGCATTACTATCATAAGGCGTTCATCGTGTGCGTCCTTGCGGAGCTTCTCATTCTGATCCTGATGCTGACGGTGCCGGTCTACGGCGCGCCGCTGGCACGCTACAGCCCGTCGGTGATCGGAGAAATGATCATTTCGATCCTGCAGGGCGCGGCGGGCACGATCGGGCTGACGGTATTCTTTGTCCGTTCACGATATGTGCATGCCTACATGGGAAGCGACGATTATCTGTACCAAAGCCCGTTCACCAGACGCTGCGCAAAGTTTGACGCGCCCGCGAAGCAGCCCGTTTCCGCGCGCACGACCGCGCCGCAGACAGCCGGACCGGCTCCCGCGCAGGACATTTCTTTCGGCTGCTGCTGCATCTGCAGCAAGCCGCTCGAAAGCCGGTACGCCGTGCTGTACCGTTCCGCCGACGGAACGGATGCGCGCGTGGATCGCATCTGCTACGAAGCGCTGCGCGATCTCGGCACAAGCGAGGATCCGGACGCGGTTCTTCGGGCAAAGCAGTATATATTCGGAAAGGCAGAGGTCTACCGCAATCGGGCGTTATCCGAATACCTGGAACCGTACGAGCAGTCCGCCGTCGCGTTTCTGCGGCAGAGCCGGACAGCCGACTGACAGAGATCGGAGATAGGAGAGAGAATAAATGTTTTGTATCTATTGCGGAAAAGAATTGCGGGAAGACGCGACGTTCTGCTCGTACTGCGGAAAGCCGATCGCGGCGGATCGTCCGGCGGAACCGGCTCAGGCGGAAACGGTACGCCCTGTGCCGGAGGAACAGCCGATCGCGGCTCCGGTGCATGTACCGGAAGAACCGGCATGGCAGACGGATGCGGCCGGGACGGAACCGTCGGAGCCGTCCGGCGTGCACCGAATGAACAAGGTGCAAACCTTTGTATCGGTCCCCGCGGAATGGCAGGTCGACGCGCCGCCGAGGACGAGTTACGAAAAGCAGCCCGCGCCGAAGCCGAAAACAGCGGCAGCCGCCGACGCGGTGAAGGAGAAAGCCGCGCGTTACGGTGAGATTGCGAAGGAAAAGGCCGTGCAGGTCGGCACAGTCGCAAAAGAGAAGGCTGTACAGTACGGCACCGTGGCCAAAGAGAAGGCCGTCCAATACGGCGGCGTCGCCAGGGAACAGGCAAAGAAGCTCGGCGCGACCGCAAAGGAAAAGGCGTCGGAAGGCGTCGGCAAGCTGAAAAAAGCGCCGGTCGGAAAGCTCGAAAAGAACGCGTTTACGGCCGCTTCCGTTGTTTCCCTGCTGTCGCTGCCGATCCTTCTGCTGACGGCATTCGTTCCGTATTGCCGCGTTGCGTATTCCGAGGAGCGGGCGGCGAACATGCCGCTCCTAAAGCTCATCTTCGGCGGGACCTATACGCTCGGCAGCTCCAATCCGCTGCAATTCACGCTGAAAGCGCATCCGGAGCTGATGGCGCTGCTGCTGATCCCGCTGATCGCGCTTCTGATCCTGTTCTTCCGAAGAGCGAAGCAGCGGCTTTGGATCGCCTCCGGGGTCCTGCTTGCGGACGGTCTGGCGACTGTGATCTGGAACCGTGCGGCGCTTCGTCAGATGCAGGATATCGTTTCGGGATTGTCCTTGGAAACATTTGAGGAGCATGTCGTCAGCATGAACAGCGTGGTTGTGAAGTGGGTGCAGAATGTACTGCGCGGGGATCTGTCCTTCCGGAACACCTTTTTCCTGACAGGAAAGCTCGGACGCGGGCTGATCGGGCTGTTCGGATGGAGCGCAATGCTTGCCGGCGTCGCGGGAACGGCGCTTTGCGTGATCCTGCTGATCGTCAAAAAGAGCGCGAAGCGGGCAGCGCCGTCGGACGCCGCGAAGAATGGACCGGGCGAAGACGACGTGCCGGTATTATCGGGGGAATGGTTATGATCTGTAAATATTGCAACACCGTATTTGATACAAGCAGGGTCAGACCCGGCGAGCGCGTGCGCTGCCCCGGCTGCGGCCAGTCCTATCTTCGCAAGGCGGCGCCGAGCGTACCGTCCGTGCCGGAGAAACCGGCGTATGAACCGAAGCCGCAGGCAGCGTCCAAACGGAAAGCGGCGCGCGAAAAGCCGTCGGTCGGCCTGATCGTCGTACTGATCGTCTTTATCGTTCTGCTGCTGACGGTGATCGCGGGGATACTCACGTACGTGTTTGCGCCGGATACGTTCCAAAGGATCATGTCCGGGAAGCTTGAGAAAAAGCAGGCGGAAAGCATAAACGATCCGTATGTCACGGTTTCGTCGCGCGCCGTGCGGTACAACGACGACGGATCGGAGCGGGACGCTTCCGTCACGGCTTTTGCATACGAACCGAACGGACTGGTGCGTTTCGCGACCGTCGACGGCGAACAGACGTTCATCTCCTATGAATACGACGGGAACGGGTATCCGTCCAAGATCACGATTTGGCGGCCGGGATACGATGATTCCTGTGAAATCTCCGTGAAAACGGAACGCAAGGCCGACGGGATCACGCGCGTCACGATGACAAACGAAGACGAATTCGGTTTTATGTGGAATCTCGGTTTTATGTTTGCGTACTTTTCTCTGTACCGCGACGCCGACCTGACCGACGGAACGGATCTCATACAGATCCGGGACGGCGAAGTCGTTTTCAGCCGTCTGCACGAACAGGGTACCCTGCATACAACGGAAGTGCAGAAGAACCGTGACGGCAGCAGAACGGTCGTTGAAGTATACGAGAATACCGATTCCGCAAGTTATTCAAAGATGATCGCGCAATACGACGCAAACGGCCGCCTTCGGAAAACAAAACAGCAAACCGGCGAAGCGTCGGCAGTCGTTACGCTGCAGTACTTCCGCGAAGAAACGGAGGATACCGAGGGCTTCCTCGAAAACGGTATCGTCGTCGACGTGCAGGGCGACAGCACGCTGATCGCGGAGGACTATCAGGCGTTGGGCGGCATTGCCAAGCGGTACCGTTATGACGAAAGCGGCGAACTGACCGAAGAAGAGACGTTTGATCTGATCCATACGGAACCGACGAAACAGGAGTTCTACGAGAACGGCGATCTCGTCCGCGCCGTTTACAACACGTACTTCGACGACAGGCTCCATTTACAAGCGATCACGGAGCTTGCGCCGCTTTCCGAAGCGTCAAGGCGGAATCACGAACAGACGCCCCAAAGCGCCGCGGTCATACCGAGCCCCGCAGCGCAGCCCGAACAGCGCCCCTCAGAGCAGCCTGAGCAGAGCACGGAAACGCCCGCGCCGATCATGCCGGCCGAAGCATTGACGCCGGAACCGACCGAGCCGCCGACGCCTGCCCCGACGCCGGAGCCGACGCAAGAACCGACCGAACCCCCGACGCCGACGCCGGACGCGACGACCGTACCGACGCCGGATGAGGACGAATCGTTCCTGTACGGCACGATCACCAACGTCAAGAAGCGCGGCACGGTGCGCATCGGTCCGTCGGAGAACAGCGAACGCATCGGCGCGATCGCCAAAGACGCCATCGTGATCGTGCTGGACATCGGCGAGGAGTATACCAAGATCCGTTATTCGGGCGGCGTTGCCTATGTCCATACAAAGCTGTTCACGTTCTCGGCAAAGGGCAAGATCGTGAACGTGAACAATCGCGCGACCGTTCGCTCGCAGCCGGATTCGGAAAGCGACCGGCTCGGCGCGATCGACAAAGGCAAGTCCGTTACCGTGCTGGAATTCGACGGAACGTGGATGAAGATCGAGTACAACGGCGGGATCGGCTACGTATTCGGCGAATATGTACAGGTCGACGTAACGATGGACTTATTGGATTGACGGCAATTGCTTTGCCATCAAACAATCGAAAGGGGCGCGCCTGCGCCGCGTCAGACAATTTGCATAGGGGAAGCGCCGCCTTCTTCAAGGCGCTTCCATCAGAACGAAATGATTCAATGAGTATTATGACTGTTCAAAAAACAACCGCAAGGAGGAAAAAGACATGTTTGAGGATTCGGGCAAAAGTTTGAAAAAATGGGCAGCGGTATTATTCACGCTTTCCGTGATTGGGTTTATCATCTATGCAATCGTTGCAATCGTTCAGATCAATAAAGCGGGGTATGATGTCACAAAACTGATATTGATTGCGCTCGGGGTTTTGGTCATTGAGATACTGGGTGCGCTGGTCAGTGCCAAAATGATGTATGCGATCGGCGACACGCATGAAAAAACAGATCAACTGTTTACGATGCAGTGGAAACTGGATAAATTGTTGGAAGAGCATAAGCAAATTGAGAAAAACCTGGAAGATCTCAAAAAGATGTTTCCCAAAGGATCCGTCAATACGAGCGTACCGCATGTAAACTCGACGACTGACAAATCCAATGCTTCGGACAACGGTTCAAATATGGGATCCGAAGCGGCAGGCAAGAACACGGCGGCAAGCAGCATCGTACAAATGCAAACCGACAAGGAGCTGCCAAAAACGCAAGAACCCGTCGTTCACCGCAGGATCTGTCCGAAATGTCACCAAGACAATCCGCAAGCTGCTCTGTTCTGTCGGTATTGCGGCGAGAAGTTGAAATAAATACCGCAAGCTTGTTATACAGACATATTGAAAGGAACTGACATGAAACGATTTTTAATACTCTTGATTGCCCTGCTGATGCTGCTCGCGCTCGGCTGCGCATCGACATCCGCTGTCCTTTCAGAAGCGAATCATGAGGATATATTCGATTTGATCGCATCAAGCAGTGAAATCACAGGGGATAATCATGATAATCAAGGAATTTCAGAATCAACGGAAGAAGTAGTATCAGATTCGGCAACAGCAACTGATCCCGAGGGAAACTCATTATCTGAAATTCCAGACAGAAAAAACAATTCTGCGCAATTGGAATCATATTATTCTGCTCGAAACAGCGTGAATCATTCCGGTTTGTCGGTAGGCGATCATTTTGTATTGGGGAACTACGAAATAGTATCAGTTGATTGGGATTCCAGACATTATATGAGCGAAACATCGTTGAAACAGGTCCCACTCGAATGGAAAATACTTGAAATAAACGGATCGCAGGCTGTCGCTATCGCTGTGTACTTGCTTAGAGGGCAGGGAAGCTCTGCAATTCCCTTTGATAAAAGTTTTGATAAGGTTGTTAATGAACAGTTAACATGGGAGAATTCTTCTGTTAGGGAATGGCTGAACAATGAATTCTATAATAATGCTTTTTCCGAGTCAGAGAAAGCTGCAATACTGACTACCCCTTTGGAAAACAAAGGATTGAAAGATTACGGGGATCTCAGTTCTCCGAATACATTGGATAGAGTATATTTCCTTTCGTACGAAGAAGTTCTGAAATATATGCCGAATAGAAGCGACAGAAAGTGCTATTTTTACGGTGATGTTGGAATGGATAGCGACCACGGTTTCTGTACAAGGACGGTCACAGTCGCTTCTTACGGAGGAAACTACATTGTTCAGATTTGGGGAGACGGAAGCATTACCTTCTTAGGAACAACGAGGGGAGTTATCGGAAGTCTACCGGTGATATGCGTTGATCTCAATATGCTGTAATATTTCCCAGGTAATAGTCATAGAATCACCACCCATACAACAACTGGTATAAAATTGCTTTTGAATATCAGCGTCTTAGAATATAGAATAAGACAAAGAGAAAGGAATTGACATGAAACGATTTTTAGCAATCTCCCTTGCTGCTTTGATGCTGCTCGCGCTCGGCTGCGCATCGTCGACCCCGGCGCGGGAAACGAACGAGGTCGGCGATCTGTTCGATCAGCTTGCCGAAACCGAGGAACAGGCAAAGGAACGGATCTATTCTTCCGTGCGGAACAAGCTGATGACGGATGCGGAGAAACAGGAAATGACCGCAGACGAACGGGCAGAAAACGCCGCGCTGGAAGCGGCGATGCGGAATGCACTGCAAAGCGGCACCCGTGAGGAGCTGGAGCAGCGGATCGCGGAATGGACGGCGTTCGCCGATGACCTCAGGGACGTTTTTTCGGCATATCGGAAATGCGATCTGACGCCGTTTTCGGATGCGGAGCTTTCACTGCTGTCGAAGGACGAGCTGAACGAATACTATGCCTATCAGCGGAAGATCGACGAAGCGTTTGCCGCGCGAAAGGAGAAGGATCTGAACCTGCTGAACAGCCAATGGCAGAGCTTCCAGTCCGAATCAAGGAGAAACATGGAGGCGGCAAAGGAAGAAATGCTGAACGATTGGGTGTCCTCCGCCGATCTCGGCTCTGCGATCACAGGCCTGTTTTCGCTCGGAACGATCAAAACCGCCACGACCGTCAGCGGACACAGGATCACGGCCACCACGCAATACACGACCGACTTCGGCGTGACCGACGATCAGATCAAAAACGGGATGGATTCCTATCTGAGCTGGGCGTCCTCCATGCTGCAGAACGCCGTCAATTCGCTCGGATTCTATATCGGCGATCTTGTGATCCGCATCGAGTACATAAACGTGAATGGCAAACTGATCTGCGACAAGGAGTTCAAGGTGATCAAGGCGACGCAGCCCGCAGGCTTCAACCCGCCTGACAAATACTATCCGGATCGGGATGAGATCAGGTCCGGAGAATCGGACGGCGGCAGCGCTGCGGATCCCGGATCCGCACCCGAAGTCCGGGCGACGGCGGAACCGGGCGAGACAAATGCTCCGGCGGTCTCCGCCGCGGATCCGACCGCAGCGCCGACGGCAAAGCCCACGGAGACGCCGACGGCAAAGCCGACGGAGACGCCGACCGCAGCGCCGACGGAGACGCCGAACATCGTATCCGTTCCCGCGATAGAGAACGGGCTTCTGCTTGCGCAGGAGATCGAACCGAAGGAGACGCAGGCGCCGGACGCGACGATTTTAAGCTGGTCCGGCGAATTCAAAAAGAAAGACCAGACGGACAAGCATACGTTCACGGCGGAGCGCGATGGCGTCTACAGCTTCTTCTTTACAAACATCCCGGAAGGACAGGAATATGGGATCCAGGTCAGCAACGAAGCGGGAAAAGAGATAAACAATCAATACTGGTCCTACAAATATTCACTGGGTGAAGGCGTCGATCTGGAACTGAGCGGCGGACAGACCTATACAGTAGCGGTCAGACAAAACGGAGAGGATTACGGAACCTACACGATCAACGTCGGCGTGCAGAAGGCATACACGGAGATCGGCGACTATACGGCCATCTATGACAGCATCGAATTTGTGAAGCAGCAGAACGGCTACCTCTTTGTTCCGCCCGTCAGCGGAGAATACCGTTTCGGCGTATCGGGACTGCCGGAAGGTTACGAATGCGGCATCCAGGTGGTCAATGCATCCGGGAAGGCAATCAGCAATCAGTACTGGAGCTATACTTATGGAGACCGAGAAGGGCAGACTGTTACCCTTACAGCCGGACATAACTATCTCATTAAGGTTCGTGAAAACGGATACTTCGGTTCCTACTGTTTCGAAGCAGCCATGTATAAACAGGTCGGAGATATCAGCGAAGCGTTTGCGGTGGACGACAGCATCCAATTCCTGAACCAGCGCAACATGTACACATTCACGCCGAAGCATACGGCGTCGTATCAGTTCGGAATCTCCGGGATCCCGGAAGGTTACGAATACCTCATCCAGGTATGGAATGCCGCAGGCAATGCGATCAGCAATCAATATTGGTCTTATTCGTATAGCAATAAAAAAAGTCAATCGGTGAATCTCACAGCGGGACAAACATACACCGTGATCGTGCGTCCGCACGAAACGCTTTATGGGACCTATCGGCTGGATATCGGAACATTCCGGGAACCGATCGAAATCAAAGAGGACGAACGCGTCAAAGATACGATGCAATACCGGCTGCAGAAAAACCTATACGCCTTTGCACCGGATTCGGACGGTAAATACCAGATCGAACTGTCCGGCATGCCGAACGGATACGAATACAGGATTCAGGTATGGAATCCTGCCGGCGATACCATCAGCAATCAATACTTGAGTTACTCTTACAAAAACGGAGAAAGTCAGGCCGTATCCCTTGTCGGCGGGCAGACGTATCTGATCGTGATCTGGCAGAACGAAGATTTTCTCGGCGATTATATCGCTACAATTCATCAATAACAGGTTGTGATCGGCTATACGAAACCGCGGGCCGGAACGGGATCACCGTTCCGGCTCGTTTCTGTTTCCGGGAGGCCGAGGTCGGCCTGCCCTGCATGTTTCCGTCTTACTCAAACTGCTCCGCCGCCTGTTTCAGGAGATCGCGGATCGGAAGGTGCTGCGGGCAGACGCCCTCGCACGCGCCGCATCCGATGCAGTCGGACGCCTTGCCGCCTTTACTCGTCACCCAGCCGTAGGAGTTGCCGGGCTTACCCGGAAACTTGATCTTATCGTTGATGCAGCGGAACACGCCGGGGATGTCGATGCTTTGCGGGCAGCCGTCCTTGCAGTAGCGGCAGGCGGTGCAGGTGACAAGCGGCAGCGCGCGCATCATTGCGCGGACCTCGTCGATCGTCCGGTGCGCGGCTTCCGAAAGCGGCTTCGGGTCCTTCATAAATGCGATGTTTTCTTTCATCTGCGCCACGTTGTTCATGCCGGAGAGGATCATCACGACCGGCTCCTGCTCCGCGACAAACCTGAGCGCGATCTCCGCGGGCGTGCCCTCGTTCAGCGCATGGAACTTTTCGAGCGCCGCGTCCGGCAGAAACACCAGTCCGCCGCCCTTGATCGGTTCCATGACGAGCACGGGCTTATCGTGCTTTTTACACACGTCCATGCACGCCTGCGACTGCACGTGCGGATCGTCGAGGTCGAGCCAGTTGTACTGGATCTGCACGACCTCAAGCTCCGGATGCTCGGTGAGCACGCGATCCAGAAACTCCGGCGAATCGTGGAACGACATGCCGACATGCTTCACCTTGCCCTGCCGTTTCAGCTCCTGCACGATTTCAAACGCGCGGCAGTCCGTGTATTTTCCGTAGTTTCCCTCGAGCACACAGTGGATCAGATAGAAATCGAAATACTCCACGCCGCACGCATCGAGCTGCTTCTCGAACAGCGGCAGGATGTCCTCTTCTTTTTCAAAGCAGCCGGAGGTCAGCTTGTTCGTGAAAACGTAGCTTTCGCGCGGGTAGCGGCTCGTGAGCCCCGCCCGAAGCGCAAGCTCGCTCTTGCCTTCATAGTAGACGTGCGCCGTGTCGAAATAGTTGAAGCCCGCGTTCATGTAGCAGTCCACCATCTCGCGGAAGTTATCGAGGTCCACCTCGCCGTTTGCGTCGAGCTGCATGCGCATGCACCCGAACGCGAACTTGCCCTTCAAAAGCTCCGAAAATCGTTCCATACCGTGCCTCCCGTGTCTTTGTTTATCCCTATTGTAACGGGCGGCGGCGCTTTCTGTCAAGGAAAAGCCGCGCCGCGCCGGCTTTCTTGCCGGCGTTCACAATTTGGACACACTATCCACGCTCCTTTTCCACCTTATCCACAAAGTTATCCACAATCCATGTATTTATGGGCGTTTCAAAGGCGGTTTGTATGTGGAAAAATGCGAAAACGGGCACAAGACGGCGGTGCGCTGCGGGCGGAAGGACCCGTGGGGCGATACGGAAACGTTTCGTCGGAACGCGGTGTTTTTTCGGAAAACCACTTTTCAAATCATGCGGGATATGGTATGCTGTATACGGATAAAATCGTGCGATTGTGCAGAGGGAGGAGCTTATGGAACAGACGCCCCAGGAACCGAAAAAAACGGGAAAAAGCGGCGTACCGGTGTGGGTGGTGATCGCGCTTGTCTGCGTGATCGCTGCAATGGCGGTCTCGCTCTGCCTGATCCTGTTGCCGCGCTGCTATACGATCCGCTGTGAAAGGGTCACGGACCCGTCCGCGGAGGCGACGCCCGAAGCGGATGAACCGACGCAGCAGCCGGAGACGCCCAGCGAAGTGCCCGCGCCGACGCCCGAGCCCGGCGGTGAAACGGTCGTGACCGCCACAGAAACGCCCACGCCCGAGCCGACGGAAGAACCGACGCCCGAGCCGACGGAGGAACCGACGCCCGAGCCCACGGAGGAACCGACGCCTACGCCTACGCCGGAACCGACCCCGACGCCTTCGCCGACCCCTGTGCCGGAGTATTTCATGTTCGGCGGCAAACAGGTCAAGACCGGTTCGAAGAAGGTTTATGGCAAAAGCCTCGGCATTGACGGATCGAGCAAAAAACAGAACCTCATTCCCCCGGAAGACGTCGAAAATCTGGTTCTTCTGTGTCCGGACCTTGAGGAGTTCGAGCTTGATTACTGCAGTTTGCAGGATTATGCGCCGCTCGGCAAGCTTACGAAGCTGCGCGTTCTGAAGCTGCAAAGCTGCGGTGCGGGCGACGGAAACGCGGTCAAGGACGTCAGCTGGGTCAAGGGGCTGACTGCGCTGATCGAGCTGAGCTTCGTACACAACAAAGTCAGCGATACGACGCCGCTCGAGGGGCTTACGAATCTGACGTATCTGAACCTGGGCGACAATCCGCTGACGAACAAGAGCCTCGAATCGATCGGAAAACTCACGAACCTTAAGGAGCTTTATCTGTACAGCGTCAAGAACGTCTCGGATATCACGCCGCTCGGGAAGCTGACAAAGCTGACATATCTGCACCTCGGAGGCATGAAGAACCTCGAAAACGTCAAGCCGCTGTCCTCGCTTACCAAGCTCGAAAAGCTTCGCATCCACGGCACCAAGGTAAAGGATCTGACCGGCTTCGGCAAGCTCACCGCACTGAAAAAGCTGGATCTGAGCGGACTGAAGATCAAAACGAGCACGATCTCCGAGCTGAAGAGCTGCAAAAAGCTTGATACGGTCGTCATCGAAATGGGCGATGTCGACACCTACAACGCGGTTCTCGATCAGCTGATCAACAACGGGATGCAGGTCCATTTCTCCTATAAATGGTAAGCTTCGGACAATCATACGGACCTTCGCACACGCGGAGGTCCGTTTTTGATATACGGGAACGGACAATCCTCCCGTCGGGCTGCGCTCGCCGCCCTTCTTTACACAAGGGGGGCGAGAATACGACAGCGAACCCGTAGGGGCGGATATCATCCGCCCGTCATGCAACACAACAGCGGAGCGGGAATGGACAACCCTCCCGTCTCGCTTCGCGATCCACCCTCCCTTACACAGGGCGGGCGAGTTGGCGCGAGAGGCCCGCAGGGAGCGACGGCACTTCTGTAACGGAGTGATAACGAAGTGGTTAAGACGTCTTCGACGCCTCGCCGGGCAGCATAACTGCGGCGTCGGCGATAAAGCAAACAGCGGGGATCGCTCCCCGCTGCCGTGATGTTGATTGTTACAGCCCCAGAAGCTGCTTTTTCTTTGCGTCGAATTCCTCCTGCGTGAGGATGCCGGCGTCCACGAGCTCCTTGAGCTGCTTCAGTTGTTCTGCGACGTTCGACGGCGCAGCGGGCTTTTCTTCCTGCACGACCGCCTTCGGCTTGCTCTGCCGTTCGATCAAAAGATCGCTGATGACCTTGTGGATCTCGTCGCGGTTTTTGATCCCGATGAAGGTGATCCGACCCGACGAGGTCGCGACCGACAGTCCCTTGAACGCGCTCGTTGCAACCGCGGAAACGCTGTCCAGCGGCAGGTCCACACGGCTCTTATGTGCGGCGATACCGTACACGCGCTTGTCTGTGACCGTGATCTGATGGGTCGGACGACCGAGAATCAGGAGAATGAGGATGGCAATCAGCAGAGCAATCGCGGAAAAAAGGGGAATTATACCAAAAATAGTAGCTAATATGTTTCTTACATTATCATCTATAATAACATTGAATACACTGATCGGAAGAATAACAAAATACATAACAAAATACAAGGCTAAAACTCCGATGCAGATAAGGAGCGCAACCCCAAGTTTTTTTCGCAGCTGTTTGACTTTAGGATCTCTGTATTTTGTCCGGACGCTTTCACTTTGAATAATGATCTATTCTTACATGGATTTCCCCTCTTTCCTCAAAATATGAAACCGATATTGGTTTATATAATTATACCGCGTATTCGGTTACTACGCAAGCGGAAAACGGCGCGGCAGGGATGGATTTATCGTAATCCTGCCGATATCAAGGCGTGCCGCGGCATGCACACGATCGAAATGTTTTGCCGGATCTTGCATTGCCGCGTCGAGGACGTGATGGAGTATATCGAGGATTGAAATGAATTGCGGAAGCGGGGCGCCGAGGACGTCGCCCCCTACACGCACACGAATTGATCTGCGATCATGAATTGTGCTTCGGCATACCCCCTCATCAGTCTGCTTCGCAGACAGCTTCTCCACCCTAAAGGGGGAGAAGCCTCAGCATAAGCCTTCCCCTTGATGGGGAAGGTGCCGTCAGGCGGATGAGGTGGACACGCAGAAAAGCGTCAAGCTTATCGCGGATCAACGAATTGCACCGGAGGCACATGAATTGACCTTACGGTCATGAATTGCCTGCGGCATGAATTGTGGAAACGGGGCGCCGAGGACGTCGCCCCCTACACGCACATGAATTGACGGCAAAGCCGTCGTGAATAGTCCCTGCGGGACATGAATTGTGCTGCGCACATGAATTGCGCATGCGACGCACGTGAAGAACCGCCGCTTGATCCCTTGCGGTATTTCAAACGACGGTTCTCCACGGATTATGAGGTTGGGGCATTCCTGCAAGGAGACGGGGCTTCTCCTGCAAGTCTGTATGAAAAGCGGTTTATCCCGCTTTCTTATTTTGTTCTTCCGCATCGTGTTCCACTTTGAATATCTTCTCCGTGAGGAAACAACCCTTTCGGCTCGTTCCTCGCCACCTCCCCTTACACAGGGGAGGCAAGGCGCGACGGAACCGCGTGCGGTGGATGGGGCGTTGTTTATCCTGCTTTCTTACTCTGTTCTTCCATCAAGAGCTTGTCCGCGACGAGCGCGATGAACTCGCCGTTGGTCGGCTTGTCGTTCTTGCCGTAGATGTTGTAGCCGAACAGCGCGTTCAGGTTTTCGATCTTGCCGCGGGTCCAGGCGACCTCGATCGAGTGGCGGATCGCGCGCTCCACCTTGCTCGCGGAGGTGTTGAATTTCTTCGCGATGCCCGGATAGAGCTCCTTGGTGATGCGGTTGATCAGCGTCGGGTCCTCATAGACCATGCGGATGCCTTCGCGCAGATAATGATAGCCCTTGATGTGCGCGGGGATCCCGGCGACGAGAAAGATCGCCGTCACCTTTTCGTCAAAGGACTTCGGCGCCTGCTGATACGAGAGCACGCCGCCCTTTGCGCGGTCGTTTTCCAGCATGTCGAGCGCGCGCCTTAATAGCGTCTCCGGCTCGATCGGCTTGACCATGAAGTACCGTGCGCCGAGCGTGCAGCAGCGGCGGACCATCGTTTCGTTGCGGAGCGCGGAGATCACGATCACCGCCGGCGCGGCAGCGCCCGCGATCGCCGAAAGCTGTTCCAGCACCGTCAGTCCGTCGGTGTTCGGCATAATGAGGTCGAGCGTCATAAGATCGTAATGCTTGTCCCGGAGCCGCTCGAGCGCTTCGCGTCCGTCCGCGGCCGTGTCGACCTCTCCGATGCGTTCCTCCGTCAAGAGATACCCTTTCATAAGATCGGTGAAGCGCGTGTCGTCGTCCACCAGCAGGATCCGAAGTTTACTCATGCCGTCCTCCCTTTGCGCCGCATGTCCGGCGCACGTTCTTGATTACCTGTATTGTACGATACTCCGATCAAAGAATATAGCGTGCGCGGATCGTTGTTTGTGTCACTTTTTTCGCGTTCTTTGTCGAACGGGACGGGCGGAGACAAAAAAGGGAGCCGTTAACGGCCCCTCAATGAATTCTCGCTTCGCTCCGTGAATTGTCCAAAGGACATGAATTGTTAAACGGGGCGCCGAGGACGTCGCCCCCTACAGCGGCACATGAATTGACGGCAGAGCCGTCATGATGGTACGCGCGATGTTACGCGCGAGAAACGCGCGACATACCGCCGTAACGAAGTGGAGCTTGTGGAAGCGCGCGATCTACCTATGTAATGTTGATTTTCCGGACGGAAAATCTTCCTGTCATGACAACCGTAGGGGAAGATACCATCTTCCCGTTCTTCTGGTTTAACGGGCGGATAATATCCGCCCCTACGGACAATCCGGATCATTCACGGCGGAGCCAATTCACGCGGCAAAGCCGCAATTCATTGAAAAGGGGGATGTTAAGAATCGCAGTTTCTTAACATCCCCTTTTCGGTTGATTTCCATTATTCGATCGTGATGCTGTGCGTCTCGGGCAGCTTCGGCTGCTCCTCTTTCGGGAACGTCAGCGTCAGCACGCCGTCCTCATACTTGCACTTGATCGATTCGGGGCGAATGTCGCCCACATAGAAGCTGCGGCTCATCGAGCCCACGTAGCGCTCGGAGCGGATGACCTTCTTTTCCTTCTTTTCTTCCTTCTCAAGGTTCTTCTCGGCGCGCAGCGTCAGATAGCCTTCGTTGAGATCCACGTGGATGTCCTCTTTCTTGAAGCCGGGCAGCTCCACGTTCATCTCATAGCTCGTTTCCGTCTCGTGGACGTCGGTCTTCATCAGGTTTGCCGCGCGCTTGCCGTACAGCTCGCGTTCGGCGGGCCACGGCGTCATTTCAAAGCTCCTGTCAAACAGGTCGTCAAACCAATTATTACTCCAAATACTGGGCAGCATAGGTCACACTTCCTTTCTTTTTGTCACAATCCCTTGTGCCCTCGGACACCCTTTGGGATACCCTTAGGATGCCCTTCTTTCTTCTTACGATACCCATTATACGCACGATTTTAGCACTGTCAAGGGGAGAGTGCTAAACGTCACAAAGGAAACACAATCGACAAAATTGCGACACAATCCCGCTTCGGCGCAAAATCAACTGACGGTAGAGCGAAGAAGAATTTGCCTCGCTTGTTTTTTCAAAAAAGACAGGTATAATAAAGGCATAAGATCGATCTGAACAAGAAATGAATCAAACAACGGTTTAGGAGGAACAAACCATGATCGGCATGAATATCAAACAACTGAGACAGGAAAAACATATCAAACAGGACACGCTTGCTGACGCGATCGGCGTCTCCGCGCAGGCGGTCAGCAAATGGGAGACCGGCGCAAGCGATCCGGACGTCGCGCTTCTGCCGCGGCTTGCGACCTACTTCGGCGTGAGCATCGACGAGCTCTTCGAGGTGCCGCGCGCCGAAAAGATGGAGCGCATTCAGAATATGATCTGGAACGAGCGCCGCATCCGCCCGGAGACCTTCGACCGCACCGTTGCGTACCTCGAAGGGATCCTGAAGGAGGATCCGAAGGACGCGGAAGCGCTGACCATGCTTTCCGAGCTCTACAACCATCGTGCGCACAGCGATCACGAAAACGCGTCCTATTATGCGGAGCGCGCGCTCGAAGCCGACCCGGAGGACGAAAACAACGCGTGGGCGGCATACCTTGAGGCGAACAACGCGCCCTGCGGCGACGAGTATCTGGACAACCACTTCTCCGTGATCCGCTTTATCCGGGATTATATCGAACGCCGCCCGGATCTCAGATACCCGCGGATCCTGCTGGTTGAAAACCTGCTTGCGGATCATCTGCTCGACGAGGCGGAGGCGGAGATCGCGAAGATGAAGAAAGAATATTCCCGCACCGGTGCCGCCGCAAAGCTCGCTTTTCTGAGAGGCGACCGCGAGACCGCGCGGAAGCTCTGGGAAAAGTGCGCGCAGGATAATCCGACCGTCTGGCAGGCGACCGACATGCTCGGCGAGGGATACCGCCGGCTCGGCATGTATGAGGAGGCGCTTGCGGCGTTCGACAAGTCGTTTACGATGCAGAACGCGCCGCGCTATACCGACGGACTCCTCGCAAGAGCGCAGGTACACGAGCAGCTTGGCGATTACGAAGGCGCGATCGAGGACCGCAAGCGCATCATCGAGTGCCTCAGGACCGATTACGACGTCACCGACGGCGAGGAGGTCGACGCGAGCGCTCGCGAGATCGAGCGGCTCAAGGCCTTGATCGCAAAGCGATAATAAGAAACGAACGGAGGAAACCATGATCCGATTGGAACCGGTCACACCGGATAACTGGAGGGAACGGCTGGAGGTTCGTCCCGACCAGGAAAAATTCGTCGCGCCGAAGGCGACGATCCTCGCAAGAGCGTGGGCATATCGCGACGCGCGAAGCAGGGCGTTCATGATCTATGACGGCGAAACGCCGGTCGGGCTCGTGCTGTACCATGATTACGGGGACCCGGAAGAAAACGAGTACAGCTATGATTTCGATCAGCTGCTGATCGACGCGCGTTACCAGGGCAGGGGCTACGGCACGGAAACCGTCAGACAGATCCTTGCCATGATGGAGGCGGACGGAAAATACGACAAGGTCACGCTCTGCTACGTCGAGGGAAACGACGACGCGCGGCGGCTCTATGAGAAATTCGGGTTTGTCCAAACGTGGGACGAAGACGGCGAGATCGTCATGGAGAAACGGATCCGGTGAGGATAAAACGGCATGTAAAAAGGAGCTTTCAGGCGAAAGCCCCTTTTTCTCAGTCGAACAATTGGCCGGGCAGCTTCAGCTTTTCTTTCGGCGGGAAGGAAGCGTCGAACAGCTCGGCGTCGTCCGGGTCCACGTAATAGCCCGCGGGCGTCTGATACACGCCGGTAACGTCGTCGAGATATCCCGGGACCAGCTCCCTGCAGAGGAAGAACGAATCGTCCTCGCCCTCCTCGAGATCGTGGTAGCGGATGCCGAAGTTCCGCGCGTAGTCGAACCCGCTGTGCCCGTAAAAGCCGATATTGCCCTCGAAGAGCACCGCGGAAAAGCCCATCTCCCTTGCCTTTTCGAGTGAATAGTCGAGCAGAAGCTTGCCGTAGCCCTTGCGTTTCAGCGCGGGCGTGATCCCGATCGGCCCCATTGTGAGTACCTCGATCCGCCGTCCGTCGTCGGCGTCGATATGCGTTTTCATAAACATGTTCTGCCCGATGAGCTCGTCGTCCTTTTCCATGACGAAGTCAAGCTCTTTTACGAACGCGGGATCGTCGCGGAGCACGTGGATCACATAATGTTCCAGACAGCCCGGGCGGTACACGTTCCAGAACGCTTCCCGCACGAGATTTTCGACGGCGCGGAAGTCCGCTTCGGTCTCGTTGCGGATGATGACGTTGTTCTGCTCCATAGTTCCCTCCTGATCGTTTGATGCTGCTGCAAACCCGGTCCGTTGAAAACCTGTTTTCAACGGACCGAACGGCGTTACCGCCGGTTCACCGGGATCCAGATCGCACTTTTGTAGTCCGGCGCGGACGTATCGCCCATACCGTACCACTCGACGTTGGCGACGCCTGCGAATTCGTAGTCCGGGTTGCCGGGCAGCCATTCGTTGAAGATGCGCGTGTTCACGCTTTGCAGCGCCTCCGGAAGCGGTCCCGTGCAGTCGAAGATCGCCCAGTCTCCGCGCGGCAGTTCATAGACGGTCATGCCTTCCGGCGCGTCCCCGCCCATGTATTCGCCCGCGATCAGGTAGCGGAACCGATTGCCCGCAACGTCGTCGACGCAGACGCCGTATTCGCCGATGTGATGGTCGGCGACCGCCTTTTCAAAAGCATTTGCGGGCGGATTGCCGGCCCAGACGTTCGCGCAGTATGTTTGCACGATCTCGTCCCAGAACGCCGGGACCTTTTCGTACGCGGTTTCGTTGTCGAACGTCCGTTCAAAGCCGATGACCCTGAAGGAATCCATTTGTGTGATTTTGCAGTCCATTTGATTGCCTCCCTGAATGGTAAGATGAATGGTCAGAGGAAGGAACGTACGGATCGGCGCGCCGCTGCGGACCTGCGAGGGCGTTGCGCCGTGAAAGCGCGTGAACGCCTTCGTGAAGCTCTCCGGCGTCTCGTAGCAATATCGCAGCGCGACGTCGATGACCTTGTCGTCCGTATCCTTAAGATCGAGCGCCGCCTGATAAAGCCGACGGTTTTTGAGGTATTCCCCAAGCCCGACGCCGGTCATCAGCGAAAACCCGCGCTGCAGAAAGAACGGCGAAAGATACACCGCCTTTGCGACGTCGTCCGCGCCGATATCGTCGACGAGATGCCGTTCCATGTAATCAACGGACGCGCGAATGCAGGTCAGCCATTCCATACGGTTACTCCTTTCTTTGACGGGATCATTGTATCGCGTCCATTCGCGTCTGTCCTGTCATTTTCTGCGCGGTTTTGTCCTACCGAAGTCCGAAAAACGCGCAGATCTTTGCGATCGCGAGATCCATCTTCTCCGGCGACTGAAAGCGGTGGTCGGCGTTTTCGACCGGCTCGAAGTCGATCACGTTGTCCTCCGCAAACGCCTTCACCGCGTCGAACGGGACGACCTCGTCCTTCGTGCCGTGCAGGATGAACAGCTCGTCCGCGTACGGGAGAAAATCGCGCTTCGCGATGTCTGCTTCGCGGAGCTCATCCAAATATGTCCGGTCGATCGTGACCTTGCGGTCGAAGCCGACGGAAACGGGCTTGCCCTTTCGGATGCGTTCGAGATCGTCGCCGGTCATGATCGAGGACGTGATCACATCGTACATGGGCACAGCGGGACAGCGCAGCGCGGTCTTCAGAAACGGGTCGCCGTGCTCGGAGACGTATTTCAGAAAGAGATATCCGCCGAAGCTCGTCGCGTAGCCGAACAGCTTTGCGTCGGGATACCGCGCCCTTGCCCACGCGAGCACCGCGGAAAGGTACGCGTCACAGTCGGAAAGTCGCAGTGTTTTACGCACGTCGTCGCCGTGGCACGGCCAGTTATAGGTCAGGACCGCGACGCCGTGGTTTTTGTCGAGTACGTGTTTGGAAAACCGCTCCGCTGCGCGGTTGTCCTTGTGCCCGCCGAAGCCGTGCCCGCAGATCACGAGCGTTTTCACCTCGCCCGCCCCCTCGGAATAGAGCTTTGCGCGGATGTTCAGCCCCGCGTCATTGATGTTGAAATAGTGCTGTTGCATAGTCCTTGCATGAAAAAAGGCGGGAGATCCCGCCTTATGTTCAGCCAACCACGAGGTTGATGATATTCTTGACGACGATCGTCTTGCGGATCGTCTTGCCCTCGATAAAGGGCTTCACGTCGCCGAGCGCAAGCGCCGCGTCGACGATATCCTTCTGCTCCATGCCGACCGGCAGCTTGATCCTTGCGCGGACCTTGCCGTTGACCTGCACGCCGTATTCGACGGTGTTCAGCGCGAGCGCGTCGGGATCGTATGCGGGCCATGCCGTGTGATGCAGCGGCGCAAAGCCGATCCGTTCGTTGAGCTCTTCGCTGATGTGCGGCGCGACCGGGTAGAGCAAAAGCAGCAGCGTATGGAATTCGTCCTTTGTGAGCGAGCCCTTTGTGTAGCAGTCGTTGACGAGCGACATCATCGCCGCGATCGCGGTGTTGAACTTCATGCGCTCGTAGTCCTCGCCGACCTTTTTGATGCAGGCGTTGACCTTGGTGCGCATGTCGCCGTCGATCCAGCCCTCGCCCTTTACCATGTCCTGCAGTCTCCAGACACGGTCGAGGAAGCGTTTGCAGCCGTTTGCGGAGTCCTCGCTCCACGGCGTCGCCGCCATGTAATCGCCCATGAACATGACGTACAGGCGCAGCGCGTCCGCGCCGAGACGCTCGATGACGCTGATGGGGTCGACGACGTTGCCCTTCGACTTGCTCATTTTATCGCCGTCGGGCCCCAGGATCAGTCCCTGATACGTGCGCTTCGCGTACGGCTCCGGCGTGTTGACCTCGCCGATGTCATACAGGAAGTGATGCCAGAAGCGCGAATACAGCAAATGCCGCGTGACGTGCTCCATGCCGCCGTTGTACCAGTCGACCGGCATCCAGTACTGCATTTCCTCGGGATCGCAGAAGACCTTGTCGTTGTGCGGATCGATGAAGCGGAGATAGTACCAGGAGGAACCCGCCCACTGGGGCATGGTGTCCGTCTCGCGCTTTGCGGGACCGCCGCACTGCGGGCAGGTGCAGTTCACGAACGACTCGATGCGTGCAAGCGGGCTCTGTCCGTCGGTGCCGGGCGCGAAGTTCTCGACGTCGGGAAGCTTTAAAGGCAGCTCTTCATACGGCACGCCGACCGTGCCGCATTTTTCGCAATGAATGAGGGGGATCGGCTCGCCCCAGTAGCGCTGGCGGTTGAACGCCCAGTCCTTCATCTTGTACTGGATGCCCTTTCTGCCGAGCGCGTGTTCGCCGAGGTATTCGAGCATCGCTGCGATGGAGTCCTTTTTGTTGTCATAGGCGTTCAGGAAATCGGAATTGATCATCCTGCCGTCGCCGGTGTACGCCTCTTTTTCAATGTCGCCGCCCTCGATGACCGGGATGATGTCCACGCCGAATTTATGCGCAAACTCCCAGTCGCGCTGATCGTGCGCGGGCACCGCCATGATCGCGCCGGTGCCGTAGCCCATCATGACGTAATCCGCGATAAAGACCGGGATCTCCTTTCCGCTGACCGGATTGATCGCGGTAAAGCCCTGCAAACGAACGCCCGTCTTATCTTTCGAAAGCTGCGTGCGCTCGAACTCGGTCTTTTTCGCGCAGGCCGCGCGGTATGCCTCGACCTCGTCCCAGTTTTCGATGCGCTCGCGGTACTTGTCGAGCATCGGATGCTCGGGCGCGATGACCATGAACGTCACGCCGTAGAGCGTGTCGCAGCGGGTCGTGTAGATCTCGAGCGCTTCGGGGATATCCTTTACCTTGAAGTTCACGAACGCGCCGACCGATTTTCCGATCCAGTCGACCTCCTGCTGCTTGATCGCGTCGGGATAATCGACGTCGTTCAGCCCTTCGAGCAGCTTATCCGCGTACGCCGTGATCTTTAGATACCAGACGTCCTTCGGCAGCTGCACGACGTCGCTGTGGCACACGTCGCACTTGCCGCCCTGCGAATCCTCGTTCGAAAGGACGACCTTGCAGTTCGGGCAGTAGTTGACGAGCGTCTTTGCGCGGAAGACGAGTCCGTGATCGAACAGCTTCCGGAAGATCCACTGCGTCCACTTGTAGTATTCGGGCACGGACGTGGCGATCTCGCGCGTCCAGTCGAACGAATAGCCGACGCGCTTCATCTGATCCTTGAAATGCTCGATGTTCGCGGTCGCGATGTCGTGCGGATGCGTGTTGGTCTTGATCGCGTAGTTCTCGGCGGGCAGACCGAACGAGTCGAAGCCCATCGGGAACAGCACGTTGTATCCCTGCATGCGGCGTTTCCGGGAGAGGATCTCCAGGCTCGTGTACGCCTTGATGTGCCCGACGTGCATGCCCGCGCCGGACGGATACGGAAACTCCACGAGCGCGTAGAATTTCGGCTTTTTATGGTCCGCCTCCGCGGTAAAGCAATGGTGCGCGTCCCAATACGCCTGCCACTTCTTCTCAACAGCGTTGAAATCGTATGTTTCAGCCATACAATGCTCCTTTCATCGGTCGCCCGATAGATATAATAGGATATAACTTTTTCCTATGTTTTGTCAACCGCTTTACAAGATTTTCAAGATGTGATAAACTAAACAACTACCGAAAAAGCGGCGGGAAAGCCGCGAAAGGAGATCATATGATCGGTGCTTACCTATTTAAGATCGGCAGCTTCGGCGTTCCGGCGATGGGCGTGTGCGTGCTCGTCGGCACGGTGCTTGCCGTGCTGTTAAGCTGGATCCTCAGAAAGCGGACGACGCTCGACTGGAATGACGAGTTCGTCGACGCGATCATCACGGCGGTGCTTCTGGGCTTCGTCGGCATGAAGCTCCTCTACTGGTTCGTCACGCCGGGCGTATTCAAGACCGCGTTTCAGCACGGCTTTTTCCAGGGCATTCTGAGTCTTCTCATGGAAGGCATGGTCTTCTACGGCGGGCTCATCGGCGGGATCATCGGCATCTTCCTCGTCGCGCGGAAAAAGAAACGGAACGTTTTGGAGTTCACGGACCTCTTCGCGCCGTGCTTCTGTGTGGCACACGCGTTCGGACGCGTCGGCTGCCTGCTTGCGGGCTGCTGCTACGGCGTGCAGATCGGCGAAACGACGCAGTTCGGCGTGCTGACCTATAAGGGCGCGCTTGCCGTGAAGTATCTGGACGGCACGATGCGTCTTCCCGTGCCGCTCATGGAAACGGTGTTCCTGCTCGTGCTGTGCGAAGTGCTCGTGCTGGTATTCTGCACCGAAAAGCGCCTCGGCACGACGACGGGCTGGTATCTCATCGCGTACGCGGTCTGGCGTTTCGTGATCGAAATGTTCCGCGGCGACGCGGAGCGCGGCAAGTTCGGCGCGCTCTATACCTCGCAGTGGATCAGCATCCTGATCCTGCTCGCGGGCGTTGCGGTCCTGCTCCTTGCGCGCCGGTTCAACTGGAAGAAGGGCAAGCCGTTCAAGGTCTTCCGGGAGGAGGATCTGACCGTTCCCGAACCGGACGAAGCCGCAGAGGAAGCGGAAGACGCGATCGAGATAGCCGAAGCATTTGCGGAGAAAGCGGAAGAAGCGGAAGAAATCGCGGAAGAAGCGGTTGAAGAAGGCGAAGAAGCTGCCGAGGAAGCGGCTGAGGAAGCCGAAGAAATCGCGGAGGAAGCGGTCGAGGAAGCCGAGGAAAATGCCGAGGAAGCGGTCGAAGAAGCCGAAGAAACGGTCGAAGACGCGACGGAAGCGGCAAATGACACGATCACAAACTGGGTCCGCGGAACGCTCGGCGAATAAGCGCTGCGGGCGGCGCGGCCGGAACAGTCAACAAACCAAATAAGAAAGAAAACAGGCATCTTTTGATCATCAGACCGAAGATGCCTTTTTTGACGATGTACTGCCGATGCAGCATGATATACCTGCCTTCGGCAAATGCGATGTGCGTCGCGAGCGATCGCACGATATCGCGGAGGGTGTTCAAAACGCGGCGGTTTTTGAACGCCCTCTTATCCCAACCTCACATACTTTGCCGGGTCCTTGACCGTCCCGTCGACGGTGATCGCAAAGTGCAGATGCGGCGGCAGAGCGCATTCGGAAATCGCGCTCGTGCCGACCGTGCCGAGCACGTCGCCCGCGTTCACGCGGTCGCCGACCTTGACGCGCACGTCCTCGCCCAGATTGGCATAAAGCGTGGTGCGGCCGTTTGCGTGGCTGACCGTGACGGTGTAGCCCAGCGCGTCGTCCTTATGGACGCGCTCGACCGTGCCCGCGAACACGCACTTCACCGGCGTGCCCGCATCGGCCTTGATATCCACGGCGGCATGCGTCGTCCATTGATCGAGCGTCACCGAATACAGCAGCTTGTCGACCGCGTAGCCGAACACGATCTCGCCCTCGACGGGCGGCGCGGCTTTACTCGGCGCGCTTGCGGGCTTTTTGGTCGGCTCAGCCGTTGCAGCAGCCGTCGGGATCGCCGTCGGTAGCATCGTTGGGACGGGCGTTTTATTAGGCGCGTACGGCAGCGCGGTCGGCACGTGCAGGATCTCGCCGAGGCGCTCGTCCTCCGATTTTCCGACGATCACGATCGGCGCGTCCGTCGGCGCTTCGGCCTCTTCCTCCTCCGGCTTGTCCAGAGCGAGCAGCAGGATCGCGCCGCCGATCACGATGAGACACACCACCAGCGCGATGTAGAATCCGTTGTTTTGCAAAAACAGACGGAACCGTTCCATACGGTCATTGGTTTCGATCTTCGGTTCTTCCATATTTTTATCACCTCGGCTGTAGTATGGACGCGCCGAAACGGAAACATACCCTGTGAAACATATTTTTTTACAAAAAAACGACCCGCCGCGGGGTCGTCGGATCGGTTGATTCGCAAATTGTCCTTCATACATTCTACATTCGACATTCCGCATTCCGCATTCTCTTCATGGCAGATAATACAATGGATTATACGGGATACCGTCGATCAGAAGCTCGTAGTGCAGAACGGCTTCCCTTGCGCCTTCCGGAGCGGAAAGCACGGCGATCGTTTCGCCCTTGTTCACGTGCTTTTCGAGCATCAGTCCCCTTGCGGCCGTGCCCGCGGGAAACGAGACGCGGGAGAGAAACCCCTCGTCGTGGCGGATGTCGATCACGAAGCCGAGCCCCGCGCGTTCGCCCAGAAAGACGATCGTGCCGGATTCCGGCGCGAGCACGCGCGTGTCCGGCGCAGCGGTATAGTCGACGCCGTAGCGCATTTCGCCGGTCTGCAAGCCGTAATAACCCGTCAGCTTTCCGTCCCGTACCGGCGCGATGAACGACAGCGACGCGGGCACGGTCCCGATGCGGCCCTCGTACAGATTCGGCGCTTCGGGATCGTAAACATGATTCACGGGAAGACGGTATGTGCCGACGAGCTCCGTTGTTGCGCTTCCGGCGCGCACCGGCGTATTGAGCGTCTCGGCTTCGGAAGCGGGAAGGCCGTTCTGATAAAGCGTTTCGGTATAGACGAGCGTGCGAGAGGGCGTTCCGAGCTTTCGGAACATGCGCGCGCCTTCCGGCAGCAGCGGCGTGCGCTCGGTCTGCGGATCAGACGCTTCGGTGCGCACCTCGACGCGCTCCGCGGTGCGGCGCACGGGGATCAAGGTACGGTCCTTGCGCAGAAGATTCAGGGCGACGTCGTATTCGAGGTATTCCACGGAGCCGTCCGCGGGAACGGTCGAAAGCGCCGCGTCGATCGACGCCGAAAGGAGGATCGCGTTTGCGCTGAGGTTTTCCGCGGCGCATTCGTCCAGAAAATTGCGGACGAGCTGCTCGGCGATCTCACGGCTGCCGACCGCAAAAAGCGGATTGCCGTCGACGAGGAGATTGACCGCTTTTTCGGGATAGACCGGCTTCGGCGTGGTGATCAACGGCACGGGCGAAGGCGTGGGCGTGTAGATCGCGATCGCGTCCTCGCCGGTCTCCGGCTCGGGCGTGATGACGGTGACCGGCTCCGAAAAAGCCGCCTTCGGAAGGTCCTTTGCGAACAGAAGCGGAACGAGGACGGCAAGCAGCGCCAAAGCGAGCGTAAAGCTGCCGATCAGGATCCAATGCTTCGTCGATTCCTTCATGGCCCCGCTCCTTTCTCTTTTTGGTGCAGTATATCACATCCCGCAGGAAAAAGAAAACGATTCCGTTAAAATTTCACGGTTTTGCAATAAATTCACGCAATGAAATACTTTCCAACGACGGAAATATATGATATGATACAAATGTATAAATATAGGGCGCAGGACCGCCTGTGCCCGGGGATGAGGTGCAATCATGTCACATCTGACGGATGAAGAACTGTACTACTTTAACGAGGGTACGACGAAGACCGCATACCATTCGCTCGGCTGCCACAGGGTCGAGAATAACGGCGAATGGGTATGGCGGTTTTCCGTGTGGGCGCCGAACGCGAGAAGCGTTGCGGTCGCGGGCGACTGGAACGGCTGGAATCCGAACGCGGACCGGATGTACCCGGTCGGTTCGACCGGCGTCTGGGAGATCCTCATCGGCATCGCGCAGGAAGGGCAGCTCTACAAGTACGCGGTCGAGGGACCGAACGGCAACGTCTCGATGAAGGCGGACCCGTACGCGCAGCGCTGCGAGCCCGCAGGGACGGCGTCGATGGTCTGGGAAGCGGGCACGTTCCCGTGGACGGACGAGGCGTATCTTTCGCACTGCACGAAGCGGCACAGTGAACCGATGAACATCTACGAGGTGCATCTTGGCTCCTGGCGCAAGGGACTCGGCTATCGTGAGCTCGCGACCGAGCTCGTCGATTACTGCGTCGACATGGGCTATACGCACATCGAGTGCATGCCGCTGATGGCGTATCCGTTCAATCCGAGCTGGGGCTATCAGGTCACCGGCTACTATGCCCCGACGACGCGCTACGGCACGCCGGACGATCTCCGGTACTTCGTCGACCGCGCGCATGCAAAGGGCCTCGGCGTGATCATGGACTGGGTCCCCGCGCACTTCACGCGCGACAGCTACGGGCTCGCGTATTTTGACGGCACGCCGACGTACGAGCATCCCGACTGGCGGCGTTCCGAGATGAAGCAATGGGGCACGCTGCTGTTCGACTACGGCCGGACACAGGTGCAGAGCTTCCTCGTTTCGAACGCCTGCTACTGGCTCAAGGAGTTCCACATCGACGGTCTGCGCGTCGACGCGGTGAGCTGCATGCTGTACCTCGATTACGGCCGCAACGACGGCGAATGGCTCCCGAACCAGTACGGCGGCAAGGAGAACCTCGACGCGGTCAATCTGTTCCACAAGATCTCGGCGGCGGTTCATGACATCCCCGGCAACAAGATCCTGATCGCGGAGGAGAGCACGGCGTTCCCGTGCGTGACGAATAAGCACGAGGACAGCCTGGGCTTTGACTACAAGTGGAACATGGGCTGGATGAACGACATGCTGCGCTACATGCAGATGGATTCGCTCTACCGCAAATGGCACCACGACAAGCTGACGTTCTCCCTGATGTACGCGTTCTCCGAAAACTACATCCTCGCGTTCTCACACGACGAGGTCGTGCACGGGAAGCTCTCGATGCTCAATAAAATGCCGGGCGATTACTGGCAGAAATTCGCGCAGCTTCGGCTTCTGTACGCCTATCAGATGGCGCATCCGGGCAAGAAGCTGACGTTCATGGGCATGGAGTTCGGTCAGTTCATCGAATGGCGGTTCGACGAATCGCTCGACTGGATGCTTCTGGAATATCCGAAGCATGCCGAAATGCAATGCTACGTGCGCGAGATGAACAAGTTCTATCGCCGCACGCCGGCGTTCTATCAGCGCGACGACGACTGGAACGGCTTCGATTGGATCGCGGTGGACGACGCCGTGCATTCGATCGCCGCGTTCGTCCGCAAGGACGCGGACGGCAATCCGGTCCTGTGCGTGTTCAACTTCACGCCGGTCCCGTGGGACGATTACTGCCTCGGCAGCGAACAACCCGGCACGTATTCCGAGATATTCTCGACCGACGCGCCGTACTTCGGCGGCGGCGGACTGTCGTTCAACGAGCCCGTCAAGACCGTCGAGGAGCCGTTCGGCAAGTTCCGTCATCGCCTGCACGTGAAGCTGCCCGCCTACGGCGCGGTATTCTTCCGCTTCACACACGATAAAACAGATGACCCGAAAGGAGAAAACGAATGAAAAAGAAAATCGTCTGCATGCTGCTTGCGGGCGGACAGGGCAGCCGTCTCGGCGTCCTGACGTCCAGCATGGCAAAGCCTGCGGTCCCGTTCGGCGGAAAGTACCGCATCATCGACTTTCCGCTGTCTAACTGCGTAAACTCCGACATCGACACCGTCGGTGTTCTGACGCAGTACCGTCCGCTCGCGCTGAACGCGTACCTCGGCACCGGTCAGCACTGGGACCTCGACCGCACGGACGGCGGCGTGTTCGTGCTCCCGCCGTACATGACGGAGCATGACGGAAGGTGGTACTCCGGCACCGCAAACGCGATCTGGCAGAACCGCTATTTCCTCGATCAGTACGATCCCGATTATGTGCTGATCCTTTCGGGCGACCATATCTATAAGATGGATTACACGAAGATGCTCAAGTTCCACGTGGCAAACAGCGCGGCGGCGACGATCGCGGTGCTCCGGGTCCCGATGGAGGAAGCGCACCGCTTCGGCATCATGAACACGGACGAGAACGGAAGGATCGTTTCGTTCGAGGAAAAGCCGAAGGAGCCGAAGAGCAACAACGCCTCGATGGGCATCTATATCTTCAACTGGAAGCTGCTGCGCGACTACATGGAACGTGACGACGCCGATCCCGAAAGCGAAAACGACTTCGGCAAGAACATCATTCCGAACATGCTGAACGCGGGCGAAAAGATGGTCGCGTATCCGTTCGAGGGATACTGGAAGGACGTCGGAACGATCCAGAGCCTGTGGGAAGCGAACATGGATCTTTTGGGCGAACCGCCGGTGCTGGAGCTCAACGATCCGTCCTGGCGCATCTATACGCGTAACCCCGTCATGCCGCCGCATTATACCGACGCGGCCGCGGACGTGAAGAACAGTCTCGTGACCGAGGGCTGTGTGGTACGCGGAACCGTGCGGCATACCGTGCTGTTCTGCGGCGCGAAGGTCGAAGGACGTTCGGAGGTCCTCGATTCGGTCGTGTTCCCGAACGCCGTGATCGGCGAAAACTGCTTTGTGAAGAAGGCGATCATCGGCGAAAACGCGGTCATCGGCGACAACGTACAGATCGGCATCCCGCCGCGGGAAGGCGAAACGGTCGACAACCGGCTCACCGGCGATATCGCGCTCATCGGCAACGACGTAACGATCCCTGCGGGCACGGTGATCCCGTGCGGCGCGGTTGTGACCGCCGAAACGATCGGACAGTTTATCAATGGAGGAATTGAAGCATGAATCAGGAAGCATTCGGTCTGATCTTTACGGGCGAACACAATCCCTACATGCGCGATCTCGTACTGAGCCGCGCAGTCGCCGCGGTGCCGTTCGGCGGCCGCTACCGCTGCATCGACTTTACCCTTTCCAATCTGGTGAACACGGGCATCCGCAACGTCGGGCTCATCGTGCAAAAGAACTATCATTCGCTGATGGATCATCTCGGCACGGGCAAGGAATGGGACCTGAACCGCAAGCGCGACGGTCTGTTCCTCCTGCCCCCGTTCTCCACCAAGGACAATACCGGCGTGTATCGCGGCGACATCGACGCGTTCCACTCCGTCATGCAGTACGTGCGCCGTTCCAGTCAGAAATACCTGATCCTCTGCGGCAGCCACACCGTATTCAATACGACGTTTGACGCAATTTTAAAGCAGCATCGTGAGACCGGCGCGGACATCACCATCATGTACAACGAGGATCCGCGCTTCTTCCCGGAGGAGCAGAACCGCGACCTTCGCCTGATTCTCGACGAGGACGGCGTCTCGGTAAAGCGGCTGGAATGGAATCCGCGCAATCCCGGCTCGAATTTCCGCTCCTGCGAGGTCACGATCATCGACAGGGATCTGTTCGAGGACCTTGTGGAAGAATCCTATTCGCGCGGCGGCGTTGATTTCGTCCGAGAGATCCTGCTGCCGAAGGTCCGTGAGCTCAAGATCATGGGCTGGCGCTACGACGGCTACGTCGGACGCATCGACTCGATCAATACCTATTTCATGCACAGCATGGAGCTTCTGAACGCTTCCGCGGCGAAGGATCTCTTCAACATGCAGCATCCGATCTATACCAAGGTCAAGGACGAGATCGCGTCGGAGTACGGTGAAAACGCCAACGTCCGCAACGTCCTCATGGCAGACGGCTGCGCGGTCGACGGCACGGTCGAGAATTCCATCGTGTTCCGCGGCGTCACCGTAGAGCGCGGCGCGATCGTGAAGAACTCGATCCTGATGCAGGGCGTGACGGTGCGCAAGGGCGCCGTGCTCGATCACGTCATCCTCGACAAGAACGTCACCGTCAACGCGGGACGGCAGCTCACGGGCTACGAGGGCATTCCGCTCGTCTTCCGCAAGAACCTGACCGTCTGACGATACCGAAAGGAGAATCATCATGAAAATACTGTTTGCGGCAAGCGAATGCTTCCCGTACATCAAGACCGGCGGTCTCGCCGACGTCGTGGGCTCGCTTCCGAAGGAGCTTGTGCGGCAGGGCGCGGACGTTGCGGTCATGATCCCGAAGTACACGCAGATCGGCGATTACTACATCCTCAAGATGCAGCACGTCTGCCACTTCAACCTGCAGCTCGGAAGCTATTCCGTCTTCTGCGGCATCGACATGCTCGAGCAGGACGGCGTGAAATTCTACTTCGTCGACAACCTCGCCATGTTCGGCGGCGAAAAAATCTACACCGGCGACGAACAGGAGGGCTTCCGCTTTGCATTCTTCTGCCGCGCGGTGCTCGAATCGTTCAAGTACATGAACTACTATCCGGACGTGATCCACTGCAACGACTGGCAGACGGGTCTCATTCCGGTACTGCTGAACGATCAGTATCGCACGCTCGACGGCTACCGCGACGTGCATACCGTGTTCACCATCCATAACCTGAAATTCCAGGGCATCTTCGACTGGCACCGCATCAACAGCGTGCTCGGTCTCAACGAGGGATACTTCTCACCGAACAACCTCGAGTTCTACGGCCTGCTGTCGTTCATGAAGGCAGGTCTCGTGTTCGCGAACCGCATCACGACTGTCAGCCCGACCTACGCGGAGGAGATCCGCACCGGCTACTACGGCGAACGTCTCGACGGCCTCCTGCGCGCCAGACAGAACGTCCTGTCCGGAATCCTCAACGGAATAGACGGAATATCGTTCGATCCGAGCAACGATATGCACATTCCCGCTCATTTTAACGCGGCGGATCCGTCCGGCAAGAAGCTCGACAAGGCGGCGCTGCAGGAAGAGCTGGGCTTGCAGAAGCGCGACGTGCCGCTGATTGCGATGGTAACGCGTCTGACCGCACAGAAGGGTCTGGATCTCGTGACCTGTGTATTGAACGATATTATGCGCATGGACGTCCAGTTTGTTGTGGTCGGCACCGGCGATCAGTATTTTGAGGACGCGTTTCGCGACGCACAGTACCGCTTCCCCGGCAGATTCGTCTGCTGCCTCCGTCACGACGAGCAGATCGCGCGCCGTGTTTACGCGGCAAGCGACATCTATCTGATGCCGTCGCAGTTTGAACCGTGCGGTTTAAGTCAGATGATCGCGATGCGCTACGGCTCCATCCCGCTCGTCCGCGAGACCGGCGGATTGAGAGACAGCGTACTGCCGTATAACTGGTACACGGATGACGGAAACGGATTCAGCTTCCACGATTACAACGCGCACGATATGCTGCACGTGTTGGAACACGCGGTCGGTTACTGGTATGACGACCGCGAGATGTGGAAACGTCTGATGAAGCGCGCGATGAAGACGGACTTCTCGTGGGCGGTCTCCGCAAGGAAGTACATGGAACTCTATCGGAACCTGCTCGGATTGCCGGATGAGCCGATCAAGCCGGTGCGCAGACGTACGACGCGCACGGTGAAGCCCGCGGGCGAGAAAAAGGAAGCACCCGCAAAGAAGACGACCGCAAAGAAACCTGCGACAACAAAGAGTAAAAAGTCCGAATAACTGACAAGCAATGCAACGGAGCCGCATTTTAGCGGCTCTGTTTTTATGTTTCACGTGAAACAAACGCGACCACGTATCAAAAAATGTTTCCCGTGAAACATGAAAAATCAGTGTAACGGTATTGCATAATGTTCACCGTTACGCTATAATGAGTACGAAAAGGAGCGATTATGGGAAAGATCATTTCAATCACCAATCAAAAAGGCGGCGTGGGAAAGACGACGACCGCAATCAATCTGAGCGCGTGTGTGGCGCAAACGGGGAAACACGTGCTGCTTGTGGACCTCGATCCGCAGGGAAACAGCACAAGCGGACTGGGCGTGACGAAGAAAAAGGAATTTCCGACGAGCTATGACGTACTGATCGACGACGTTCCGGCGCAGGACGCGATCCGTCATACGATGATCGAAACACTGGACGTGCTGCCGTCACGTATCGAGCTTGCCGGCGCGGAGGTCGAACTGGTATCGATGATGGCACGTGAGCAGCGTCTCAAACAGGCGCTTGCGCCAATCGTCGACATGTACGACTATATCTTCATTGACTGCCCTCCGTCCCTCGGGCTTTTGACGCTGAATGCGCTTACGGCGTCGGATTCGCTGCTGGTACCGATCCAGTGCGAGTATTACGCGCTCGAAGGATTGTCGCAGCTGATGAACACGGTAAAACTCGTGCGTCGAAATCTGAACAGCAAGCTGGATATACAGGGCGTTGTGCTGACGATGTTTTCGTCACGTCTCAATCTTTGCGTGCAGGTCGTCGAAGAAGTCAAGAAATATTTCCGCGAGAAGGTCTACAACACGATCATTCCGCGTTCGGTGCGCATGAGCGAAGCGCCGAGCCACGGTCTGCCGATCACGCTGTACGATCCGCGCAACATCGGCGCGAAGGCGTACGTCAATTTAGCGGAAGAATTTATCAAACGGGAGGAAGCAAATGGCTAAGAACAAGGGCCTCGGGCGCGGGCTTGACGCGCTTCTGGACGAGATCGACGCACCGGAACAGGCACAGAACGGAAAGTTTGAAGTCGATCTATACGATATCGACACGAATCCGAATCAGCCGCGGAAGACGTTCGACCCGGAAAAGCTTGCGGAGCTTGCGCAGTCGATCAAGCGTCACGGCGTCGTGCAGCCGATCCTGGTCAAGAAAAACGGCGCACGGTACACCATTGTCGCCGGCGAGCGCCGCTACCGTGCCGCACGTCAGGCGGGTCTGATGACCGTACCGGTCGTACTGACGGACATCGACGAAGACGCGGTCATGGAGATCTCGCTTGTTGAAAACATTCAGCGTGAGAACCTGAACCCGATCGAGGAAGCTGCCGCGATCAAGCTTCTGATGCAGCAGCACGACCTTACGCAGGAGGAGGTCTCCGAGCGTGTCGGTAAATCCCGTCCCGCGATCGCAAACGCGCTGCGCCTTCTTACGCTTGCGAAGTCCGTGCAAAAGCTCGTGAAGGACGGACGCCTGTCCGCGGGACACGGCAAGATGCTCGCGGGCGTCGGCGATCCGCGCGTGCAGATGGAGATGGCGGAAAAATGCGTTGAGGGCGACTGGTCTGTGCGCCGTCTCGAGGACGAGCTGCGTTTTGCCGAGATGCCGAAGCGCCGTCATAAGGAAAAGCCGGAACCGACGCCGGAATTCCGCAACGCCATGCACCGTATGCGCGCCGAGCTCGGCACCAAGGTGTCGGTGCAGGGCAGTGAGGACAAGGGCAAGCTGATCATCCATTATTATTCGCGCGAGGACCTCGACCGTATTTACCGTACCATCGTCGGCGACGAGTAAACAAACACATTATTGTAATAAGAACGGGAAACCGTTCTTTTTTTGATGCGTTTTAACCGGGATTTCAGGATGAATGATGTACGGTTTTATTGTTATTCGGCGGGACGTCGACCTCGACGTCCCGCCGCAAAGGCATGATAACGGTACGGGAACGGACAATCCTCCCGACGGGCTGCGCCCGCCACCCTCCTTTACACAAGGAGGGCAAAGATGCGTGACAAGGTGTCGGGGAGGTCGCATATACGATCGGTTTACCCGCAGTCGCAGATCGCATCCGCCGGCGAAGCAGCGGTGCGGGAATAAACAATCCTCCTGACGGGCTGCGCCCGCCACCCTCCTTTACACAAGGAGGGCAAAGATGCGTGACAAGGTGTCGAGGAGGTCGCATATACGGTCGATTTACCCACAGTCGCGGATCGCATTCACCCGGCAGCCAGCGGTGCGGGAATAGACAATCCTCCCGACGGGCTGCGCCCGCCACCCTCCTTTACACAAGGAGGGCAAAGATGCGTGACAAGGTGTCGAGGAGGTCGCATATACGATTGATTTACCCGCAGTCGCGGATCGTATCCGCCAGCGAACAAGAGTGATAGATGCGGCCGTCCTTCATGCGGAGGAATAAGCGTGAATCTGATTGTATACACAAATAAAATATGCAGAGGCAGCGCAAATATGTATAGACAAATGCCCGGAAACAGCAATGCTGTCCATCTGCATAAGTCCGTTCGGGAGATCTGCATCGACGGCGATTCTGTGAACAGAATATGAACAAATTCGGTCATTTTTCCGATCAATAAAATATATTATTCACACAGAAAGCAGCCAACCACAATATATTGTGTTATGTTCAAAAATACGCACATATTTGATTAAAATATACAATTTTTTTACGAATATTTTCCTTGCAATCCTTGTTACTTTCTTCTATAATAGCATAGGATTATACTATGCCATGCTATGGGTATAGTTATGCCGTCCCGGACAAAACCGGGACTGAAACTACGAACTTTTCCTATACTGGAATTACACAAACGGAGGAACAAGAACATGTCAAAGCTGAACAGTATCCTTTTCGGCAGACGCACCTGGGCGATCATCGTATCGCTCATCATGGTGCTGCAGCTGTTGCCGCTGGCAACCATTGCCGATAATGCTGAAGGCAGCGTCGAAGGCGTTGACGTCATCGAGCTTGACCGCAGCAGCACCGAAGTCGGTGTGGATGAAGTCGGATTCGAACCCAGTCGCGGAGATGACGACGGGGATGTGGGCGGCGGCGGTCTGATCGGCGATCTGCCGACAGAGCCTGCGCAGCCGGAAACCCCGGAAGAGCCCGCGCAGCCGGAGAATCCGGACGAGCCCGCGCAGCCGGAGAATCCGGACGAGCCCGCAAATCCGGAGAACCCGGAGAATCCGGAAAACCCGGAGAATCCCTCGGATCCCGCGGATCCGGAGAGCACGGACGATCCGGGCGACAGACCGGACCTCGAGCTTTATGTTCCCGTAACATTCGTCGACAAGGACGGCAAAGTCCTTGTCGTAATGTCGGTTTTGGCCGGCACGGCGATCGGCGAGCTGCCCGAAGCGCCCGCGGTTGAAGGTCGTACGTTCATCGGCTGGTATACCGAGCTCGGACAGCACGTCTATTCGACGACGATCGTCAAAGGCATGATGCGCATCATCGCAAGATACGACGGCGACGACATCCCCGAGGTCGAAATGCCGGCGCAGTCCTTCACGGCTACCACGCATAAGAAGGTCCGCATCAATGCAACCGTGCCCGAGGGCGTCTTCCCCGCTGGCACGACGATGCGCGTTTCCGATGTGGACCCGGATAGAGCGATGGAGCTTGCCAAGAAGGCTTCGAGCGGCAACGTCGTCGATGCAGTCGCGGTCGATATTACGTTCTATGACGCCGACGGCAAAAAGATTGAGCCGAAGGATCAGAACAAGGTCCATGTCGACATCAATACGGGCAGAAAGCTCAAAGGTGATACCTTCCGGATCTATCACGAAGTTTCTGCCGGCGTCTTCCAGCTGATGGGCAGCGCGACGCCGTACGGCGGCGACTTTGAGTCCGCATCCTTCTCCGTCTACATCATCGGCGGTATTGAGGAAGGTCCGGAATACAACCGCGTTAAGGTCGTCTTCCATCAGTATGACGGCAACGATATCGAGATCCTCGTCAAGCCGAAGGATCACGATTCGGCGGAGATGTTCGAGAAGGTCGTTTACGATCCGGGTCCCGGCACGCTGCCCTCGGGCTATCTGTTCCACGGCTGGGCGAAGACCGCGACCTATACCACGACGACGCCCGTCCTGTCCATCGATCAGGTCCGTGCAGACATCTGGGCGGTCCTCGAACGCAATAAGGACGACGACGCATCCAACGATTTCAACGATCTTGCGATCACGCTCAATTACTACGCAACCGCGTTCCGTTCGTTCACGGTCACCTATATGGACCAGAACAAAGCATCCATCAAGACGGACGTCGTATTGATGGCGGGCGATGAAACGAGCGCGACCTACACGATCAACCAGTCTTATACGCCGTTCGAAACTTCGCAGGCGTTCCTCGGATGGACGACCTCCGTTCCGTCCACGAGCGACGGCGAAACCTACACCTATGATCCCGCGGTCACGTCCTCGAACCTCTGGCAGTCGGGCGATACGCTTACGGTCAGCGCGAACGTCGTGCTCTATCCGTACGTCGGCACCGGTTACTGGCTGATCTACGACAACAACATCAGCGCGAACAACACGGCGAACGGCGTCGACGACCCGACCTCCGCGACCTATTTCGGACCGACGTTCTATCGGACCGGTGAGAACACCGTCGCGCCTTCGGATCCGAGCCGTACGGGCTACACCTTCGGCGGCTGGTATGCCGATTCCGCGATGACGACCCCGTTTACCTTCGGCGGCACGCTGACGCAGGAAACCACGATCTACGCAAAGTGGACGCCCGCGCCCGCGGTTTATCGCGTGGTCTATTGGAGACAGAACACGTCGCTCGACGGTTATGATCTTGCGACTAGTGCAGAGCGCAACTTTGTGGCGGGCACAGGAACCGGCAGCGTCAACGGTTTTAAGCTTTCGACCACCGGCAGTCTTCTGAACGCGGTCACCAGCGGCACGATGCCGACGGCGATGAACGCGGCGGGCACCGCATGGGCGGGCACGCAGACCTATAACGACGCGACCCGCGGTTACTATATGAACGGCAGCACCAAGGCGGCGGGTGATTTCGGCTGGGGCTTTGTATATGACCATGCCGATACCGACGTCGTACTGAAGGGCGACGGCACCACCGTTCTGAACGTGTACTACAATCGCAGACCGGTCACCATCTATTTCCATGACGCGCCGGGTACGATCAGTGTGTACATGAGCTCGAGTGATTATATTGATACTTTCTATACTGCATTCCAGTATTACGACTCAAACGGCAATCCGCTGACGCTGACCCAGGAGGGTGAGTATAACGGTCATCCCGATTATTATCTGAGAAACAGCAACGGGACAACGTATGCCAATATCTATTGGAGAAACGGAGGATGGTACTGGCGGGCTTACTATAGTGTTTACGTAGCGAATCCCGCTACCGCATCTTCGGCAGTTTCCGCAACGGCGACCGGTTATTACGGCGCGGACCTTGCGGAAGGCGACTGGCGCGAAACGCTTCCCGGCATGAAGTGGGCACAGTACAACTCTTCCGGAAACGGCTCGTGGCTGTTCAATGATGAGTGGCCTTACTACATGCTTGCAACGTATTATGACGACGATCCGACCGAAGTCCATTTCTACGAGAGACGGTATGGCGGACAGGTCTCGAAGAACGTATACTACATGGGTCAGAAGACCGACGGCACCTGGAGCGAACAGATCGATTCCACGACCATCGAGATGAACACCCGTTTCGGCAATCGAACGGGCTTCACGCTGGTCGGCGTCAACTTTGATTCGAACAACTATAACACTGCTTCGTCGGTAACGGCGCCGTATACGATGCCATATGATGATGTCGACGCAACGACCGGCGCATGGCTGTTCTTCACGCGCAATACATACACCCTGTACTTCTATTCCAACAATACGGTCGTAAGACAGAAGACAGGCGTCTATTATCAGGCGGATATCTCCCAGTATGAATACGCAGACGGCAGCACGACTGAGAAGTACATCCCGACCGCGCCGGCGGGCTACTATTTCGACGGCTGGTATGAAGATGCCGACTTCCTTGTGCCGTTCAGCTTCGAAGGCGCAACGATGCCGGCGGGCGTGAAGCGCGTCTATGCCAAGTGGTCCCCGATGCGTTTCCGCGTCATCCTCGACCTGAACGCAGAAGACGCGAGCTTTGGCGGCGCGGGACAGGCGTCCACCTTCCGCGTGGATTACCTTGAGCAGATACAGGCAAGCGCGGTCGAGAGTGCGACCCGTCCGGGCTACTCTCTTGCAGGCTGGTATCTGGATACGGCCTTTACGCATCCGTTCTCCTTCACCGAGGGCATTACGGATCACACCTACGGCATGGATATGAGCTACGGCGAGCTGCCGCTTGCGGATAAGCACAATCCCGCAGGAACGACCCCGACTTATGACGATACGACGAGGCCCGAAGTTCGCGGTATCATCCGCATCTACGCCGCATGGCGCAAGAACACCGACGGCGCAGCGGGCGTGACGATCATCTATCAGGCGAACGGCGGTACGTTCTCTTCGGCGTACGGCGGCGGTTCCTCCTACACCGACCCGACTCCCTATCAGCCGGATTCGCAGGTCTACAGCATCGAACCTCCGACGCCTCCGGCGCCGACCGGCGACGAAACGCAGAAGACGTTCGCATACTGGGTCATCCAGAGATGGGACGAAACCTCGCAGAGTTTTGTCGACACCGACGAGTTTGCGTATATCGGCGCGCCGTTCACGGCGGACAAGGATTATGCACGGGAATTGATCGAGTATGAGAACGACGGTGTAACCATCAAGACCCATACCTATACGATGCAGCTCCGTGCGGAATACAAGACCTCCGATGAAGAGGCGGTTCCGACGCATATCTATTGGTACGGCAACGGCAACGGGCAGACCTTCGTCCGTCAGGATGAGAACCTGCAGATCAACGATGCGGTCGCCATCCCGGCAAGAGGCACAATCAACGACCGCACGGGTTACGACTTCAAGGGCTGGTACAAGAAGTCCTACAGCGAAACCGAGATGCAGGCAATGGGCGGCGAAGTCCCGACCACGTATCCCTGCACCGAGCCGAACTTCATCTGGTACGCAAACGGCGGTTACTACAGCAACGCAGCCTGCACGTCGAGCTGCTCGCATGTCGCTGCGGACGAATGGCAGCCGTACGATAACCTGTACGCGGTCTGGAAGCCGCATGAATACGACGTGCGCTTCAACGCAAACGCGCCGAGCGGCACGACGGCTTCCGGCTCGATGGACAATCAGCACTTTGTTTACGGCACAGCGCAGAACCTGAGCGAAAATGCGTTCACGGTTACGAACTACGTGTTCAAGGGCTGGGCGACCTCCGCAGACGGCGGCGTGGTCTATCACGATATGGATGAGGTCAACAACCTCACCGCAACCGACGGCGCAGTCGTCGATGTGTACGCCGTGTGGGAGCTCGACGTGGCGACGGTCACCGTGCACCACTACCTCAAGGGCACCACGACGCAGGTTGCGGAAGACGTGGTCGTGACCAGACAGATCACCTCGTCCTACACCGCAAACGCGGCGACGACGTTCCTCAGCGGCTTCTCCGGCTATAACCTCACCGCAGACAGCTACAACCCGTCTCAGACGATCACGGTCGCTGCGGGCGAGAACGTCATTATCGTATACTACACCCTGCCGCTGACCATCACCGCGTCGTCGGCTTCGAAGACGTACGACGGCAGCACGCTTACCGGTTCCTACACCGTGACCGGCGCGCTTGCGAGCGACGAAGCGACGATCAACTCGGCGATCGGCGATCCGCTGACCATCGGTCCGGGCGTCGGAAGCCAGACCTATTCGGCTCCCACGGCGGGAATTCCTTCCTATTATACTGTCACCCCCACGACCGGCACTTTGACGATCACCGCAAAGCAGGTCACCGTCAAGGCAAACGACAAGAGCAAGACCTACGGCGCAGACGATCCGACCCTTGACGCAACGGTCACCGGTCTTGTCGGCAATGACACGATCACCTATACGGTCGCGCGTGAAGCGGGCGAGAACGTCGGTCACTACGTGATCACGCCGAGCGGCGAGACCACGCAGGGCAACTACACGATCGTCTATCAGGCCGGCGACTTCGAGATCACCAAGAAGGCGATCACGATCACCGCGGACGACAAGACCAAGGTCTACGGCGAGCAGGATCCGGCGCTGACGGCAACGGTCTCCGGCGCTGAAGACGGCGACACGATCAACTACACCCTCTCCCGTGCGGCGGGCGAGGACGTCGGCAGTTATACCATCACCGTCACCCCGGGCGACAACCCGAACTATGACGTGACGGTCGTTCCCGGCACGTTCACGATCACGCCGAAGGCGGTCACCGTTACCATCACCGGCGCGAACGACACCAAGACGTACGACGGCACCGAATACACGGCAAGCGGCTTCACCGCAACGGCGAACGACGCGGGCTACAACACCGCAAACGTCGCGCTTAAGTCCGGCAAGACCGCGGAAGCGAAGCGCACCGACGCGGGCACCACGAACATGGGCCTCACCGCGGACGACTTCGTGAACAACGACCCGAACTACAACGTCACGTTCACGATCGGCGCAGACGGCTACATGACGATCAGCAAGCGCGCGGTCACCGTCACGATCACCGGTCACAACACCACGCATACCTACACCGGCGGCGAGTTTACCGCTAACGGCTACGACGTTGCGATCAGCGATCCGCTGTATCTGGAATCGTACTTCACGTTCTCCGGTACGGCAACTGCGGCGCGTACCAACATCGGCACGACGCAGATGGGTCTTGCGTCGAGCCAGTTTGCGAACAACAACGATAACTTCGAAGTGACCTTCAGCGTCACCGACGGCTTTGTGACGATCACCGACGTCGGCACCGTTACGGTCACGATCACCGGTCACACGGATTCGGTCGACTATGACGGCAATTCGCACACGGTCACCGGCTACGACGTCTCCATCAGCGACCCGAACTATCACGAGAGCGATTTCAGCTTCAGCGGCACGTCGACGCTCACCGAGACGGATGCGGGTACGTACTACATGAACCTGACGTCCGCGAACTTCACGAACAACAACGCGAACTTCGGCAACGTCGTGTTCGTGATCGCGAAGGACGGCAGCCTCGAGATCAAGCCGATCGACATCACCGTCACCATCGTCGGCGCGAACAGCACCGATAAGTACAACGGCAGTGAACAATCGGTCAGCGGCTACACCGCGACCGCAAGCTCCGCGCTGTATGACGTGGACAATGACTTCACGTTCTCCGGCACGGCGAGCGCAGCGCGTACGCACGTGGTCGAGAACGGCGACGCGACCGGCAAGACCATGATGGGTCTTGCGGCGAGCCAGTTCACGAACAACAACAATAACTTCAACGTGACCTTCACCGTCACCGACGGTTATCAGGAGATCACGAAGCGCTCCGTCACCCTGACGAGCGCAACCGACAGCAAGGAATACGACGGCACCGCGCTGACGAACAGCAACGTCGCGGTCTCGGGCGACGGCTTCGTCTCCGGCGAAGGCGCGACCTATGACGTCACCGGTACCCGTACGATCGTCGGTCAGAGCGAGAACACGTTCACCTACACGCTGAACGATGGCACCGACGCGAACGACTACACGATCAGCACCGTGCCCGGAACCCTGACCATCACCGACCGCACCACGAAGTTCGAGATCACGCTGACCCCGAACAGCTTCACCACGGTCTACGACGGCGAGGAGCACACGGCGGCGGGCTTCAAGCTCACCGGCGCGGACGCGGAAGTTGAGAACGGCGGCACCGGCACGGCGGTCACGTTCGCCGTGAACGGCGTCACATACACCATGACCGGCGTCACGACGACGAACCCGGTCGAGGTCAACGTCGGCACATACTTCAATAAGCTCCAGGGTACGCCCGTCATCAAGGATGCGAACGGCAACGACGTCACCGCGCAGTTCACCGTGAACGGCATGTCGAGCGTCGGCATCCTGATGATCAGCCAGAGAACGCTGACCATCACGGTCAACGAGCGCACGCTCCCGTACAACGGCAGCGAGCAGTACGGCTATGACATCGAAGGCTTCGTCTCCGGCTCGGCGACCGAATACGAGATCGAAGGTCTTGTCGAAGGTCAGACCCTTTCGATCGATTACACCCCCGCCGCCGGCACGAACGCGGGCACATACAACAACGGCGACTTCGACGTCAGCACGCTGGTCATCAAGAGCGGTGACACGACGATCCAGACCGGCTCGTCCAACACCACCAACTACGTTGTCGTCACCAACACCGGCAAGCTGATCATCGAAAAGATCAACCTCGAGATCACGATCACCGGTCATACGGATACCAAGACGTACAACGGCTCGAACTACACGGTCGAGGGCTACGAAGCGCAGGGCAACAGCAACCTGTTCGACGCGAGCAAGATCGTCTACAACGGTTCGACGACGATCACCGAGAAGGACGTCGGCAATTACCCGATGGGCCTCGACGAGGATAACTTCAGCTACAACGATCCGAACTTCGAGACGGTCACGTTCACCGTCACCGACGGCTGGCTCGTGATCAACAAAGCGCAGCTTACGATCACGGTCATCGACCAGAGCTATACCTACAATGGCACGTCGCAGGGCGAGAGCAACGCAACCTACACCACGACGCCGGTCACCTTCGGCGAAGAAGGTGAGACCGTCACGATCGCGGATAAGGTCACGGTCGAAGGTCTGCAGGGCACCGACACACTGACGAGCATCACGCTGAACGGTTCGCAGACGGACGTCGGCGTATACAGCGGTGAGATCGTCGCGACCGACCCGGTCATCAGCGGCGACAATCTCAAGAACTATGACGTCACCATCGTCAACGGCACGCTGACGATCACCAAGGCGTCGCTGACGATCACCGTCAAGGGCAACAAGGCGGAATATGATTACGACGGCCAAAACAAGACCGTCTCCGGCTACGTCGTCGAATACGACGGCTGGTTCACTGAGGACGGCGACGAGCTCGTCGGCGAAATCGAATACGATGCGAACGGCACTTCGGACAACAGCGAGCCGGACGGCTTCGCGCTGAGTCTTGCAAGCGGCGTCACCGCAGAGGTCACGGAAAAGGATCCGGGCACGTACCCGATGGGTCTTGAACAGGGCAGCTTTGACTATGCGACGTTCGAGGCAACCTACGGCGGCAACTACACGATCACGTTCATCGTTCAGGACGGCGAGCTGAAGATCAACCCGACGGACATGCCGATCAAGATCACGTCCGCAACGAAGTCCTGGCCGTACGACGGTGAGAACCATACCTATAATGTTTACACCGTCACCTATACGACTACGAACGATCAGGGTGAGGCGGTAGAAAATGTGATCGAAGGCACGGAAGGCCAGGTCGAGTTCACGCTCCCGACGGGCGACAAGATCACGATCACCCCGACGGCGCAGGGTGTTACAAACGTCACTGACGTCACTACGCAGGGCGAGCATAACAATACGTTCACCTACGAGATCGAGAACGGGACGTTCTACACCAATGTCACCACCGACGCCGGAACGCTGTCGATCACACCGATTACGGTGACCGTCACGATCGTCGGCAACAACAGCACAGATCCGTACGATGGCAATGTGCATACCGTAAGCGACTACACCGCAACGGCGAGCACGAATCTCTACAATGTAAACAGCGACTTTGAGTTCAACGGTACTGCGACAGCATCCCGTACCAATGTCGTTGAGGGTGAAGACACAGACGGTCAGACCGACATGGGTCTCACTGCCGATATGTTCGTGAACACGAACCCGAACTTCACGAATGTTGTCTTCGAAGTCACGGACGGCTACCAGAAGATCAACCCGCTTGCGGTCACGGTCACGATCAACGGTTCGGACGACACGAAGGAATACAACGGCAGCGCGCAGACGTCCGAGACGGAAGTCACACCGAGCTGCAGCGACAGCCTGTTCGACGCGAGCAAGTTCAGCTACACGGGCGCGACGACGATCACCGAGACGAACGTAGGCAACTACAGCGAGGCGATCGACATTACGAAGGCGGCATATGCCGACACGAACCTGGAAGTGACCTTTGTCGCGGGCACTGACGTAACGTTCGAGATCACGAAGGCACCGCTGACGATCACGGCTGACAGCAACAGCAAGGAATACGACGGCACGCCGCTGACGGACGACGGCTGGCAGGATACTGCACCGGTCGGACTGAAGGGCACGGATACCGTTGAGAGCGTGACGGTCACCGGTACGATCACCGAAGTCGGTACGGAAGACAACGTCCCGAGCGCAGCGGTTGTGAAGAACGGCGATGTTGACGTGACGGCGAACTACGAGATCGAGTACGTCAACGGAACGCTGGAGATCACGGCAAGCACGGCGGAGCTGACGATCACGGCTGACAGCAACAGCAAGGAA
>JAFXVP010000051.1 GCA_017524445.1 Clostridia bacterium
GCTCGGCGGCACGGTCGACGCGCTTGCGGTCAGCATGAACGGCATGGCGGACGATCAGAAGATCGCGGATTTTATTCTGCGTCCCGCGTTCCGCGCCGACGTCAGCGGTGTGAAAACCTGCGAGCTGCCGACGTACTTTTGCGAGCATGCACTGTCCATGCATGAGACGGAGCTGACCGACCGTCGGGATGCGATCGTGCAGGCGATCACGGAGGGACGCACGGCGATCCTTCTGGACGGCGCAGGGAAGGCGATCCTCTGCGACACGCGCGGGTTCGTTTCGCGCGCGGTCGGCGAACCGCAGAACGAAATGACGATCATGGGCCCGAAGGAAGCGTTTACGGAGAATATCCGCACGAACGTGACGCTTATGCGCCGTATCCTCAAACGGCCGGATTTCGTCTGTGAATTCCGCGACGCGGGCGGCACGAACCGCACGAAGCTCGTGCTCTGCTATCTCGACGGCACGGTGAATCTCACGCTGCTTTCCGAGGTAAAGCGGCGACTCGATACGATCTCGACCGATATGCGGCTGACGGTCGGCCGCGTTGAGCAGCTCATCGAGGATTACACGTATCTGCCGCTGCCGCAGATGCTGAAAACGGAGCGACCTGACCGCGCGGCTTCCGCAGTGCTCGACGGGCGGATCGCGCTGCTTGTGGAGGGCTGTCCCCAGGCGGGCGTGCTGCCGATCACGATCGGAGACCTCTTGGCAAGCGGCGAGGATCTCGATATGCGTCAGCCGGTCGGGACGGTCGTGCAGCTCATTCGCATGATCGGCGCGGTCCTTTCGACGTACCTGCCCGCGTATTTTCTGGCGCTTGCGCTGCACCATCCGGGGCAGCTTTCGGGCGAGATCCTCGAAACCGTCGTCGCGTCCCGCGCGATGGTGTTTCTGCCGCTGTGGATGGAGATGATCTTCCTCTTACTGGTGTTTCAGCTCGTGCGCGAGGCGGGACTTCGCGTGCCCGGCTCGATCGGTCACGCGATCGGGATCATCGGCGGTCTGCTCCTCGGTCAGGCGGCGGTATCGGCAAACATCGTTTCGACGGTCGTGCTCATCATCGTTGCGCTGACGGGGCTCGGCAATTTCGCGATCCCGGATTACAGCGCGCAGATTGCCGCATCCTACTATCGCGTGCTGCTCTGCGTCGCGGCGACGTTTGCGGGACTTCTGGGGATCACCGCAGCGGGACTTTGCGTCACTGCCGTGATGTGCTCTGCAAAGTCGTTCGGCGTCCCGTTCTTTGCGCCGTTCGCGCCGGTCACGAAGCATGCGGGGCATCTTTTATTCCGTTCGCGCATCCGAAACCGCGCGGGTGCGACCGACCCGATGAATCCCGTAAGGAGACGCGCATGAACCTCCGCATCGGGGCATTCGGGCGGCAGGAGACCGCGTCCATGGTGCTGATCGCGGCGTTTTTCAGCGGATGCTTCGGCATGGACAGCCACGCGCTGTATGCGGACGGAAACGCGTCGTACCTCGTGCAGATCATCGCGACCGTGCAGGCGCTGCTGCTGTTTGAAGGAACGGTGTGGGTGCTGCGCCTGCGCGGAGGAAACGACCTTTCCGCGCTGATCGGGCGTTCGCGGCTGAAACGGCTGCTTGCGATCCCGCTGATCCTTGCGTTGGTCCTTGCCGCCATGCAGCCGCTCGAGAGCTTTCTTCTGACCATGACGCAGTACGTTTTTACGGATGCAAAGCAGGTCGCCGTATGCCTGTATCTTTTGCCGTGCCTGTTCCTTCTGACTGCGCTCGGCGCGGAAACGCTGATGCGGACGGCGCGGATCCTGCTGCCGATCCTGCTTCTTTCGATCGTCGCCGCTGTTTTATCGGGGATCAGACAATATCACCTGTACCGCATCCATCCGATCCCGTTCGGCGAGCCGGTCCGCATCTTTACGCAGGCGGGAAGCGCGCAGATCCGCGCGGCGGCGCCGCTTCTTGCGCTTCTTTGCGTCGGCGAGGGCACGCAGGACCGGATGGCGATGCGCAGCGGCGGGCGTATCGGCGCGATCGCGGGCGGGCTGATCGCTGCTGCAGCGCTGTTTGCACTTTCCATGACGTTTCCATATACGCAGCTTATCGACATGCCCGCGCCGTTCTATCGAATGCTCGTGGAGGTGCGCGCCGAAAACCCGACGCTGCGGCTCGACCGCGCTGTGCTGTTTCTCTGGCTTTCCGGCGCGATCCTAAGCTCTGCGTTTTATCTGTACGCCGCGAGCGTGCTGTTTGCAAAAAGCTTTCGCGTGCGGGATATCCGTCCCGTCGCGCTGTGTATGAGCGGGATCGCGGTGACGCTGATCCTGGTGTTGTATTATGATTCGAAAACGACCGCGGCGATCCTCGAACGGCTGTACCGCGACGCGTGGGTGCTCATTTCCGTGCCGTTCCCGCTGATCCTGCTGAATCCGAAAAGGAGGAGACCATGCGCCGTATCCCATTGATCCTGCTGCTTAGCACGCTGCTTCTCGGCTGCATGCAGTCCAAAAACATCGACGAATACGCGTACGTGCTGAACGTCGGCGTCGAGCGCGGCACGACGATGCCGTATTTGGTGACCGTGCTCGTCTCGGTCCCCGGCGGAACGGAGGACACGAAGGTTGAAAATGTGGTGATCACAGCGGAGGCGCGGTCCTTTTCGGAGGCGTGCGAAACGCTGAACGCGGCGTATCCGAGCAGGCTTAGCTTTGCGCGCGCGTCGCTTCTGGCGATCGGTGAGGACCTCGCAAAGGACGGTGCGCAGACGGCGTTCCTCGATTTTGCGTTCGGCAAGCCGGACCTCTGGCCGAATCTGCGCACGGTTGTGGTCAAGCCGCCGATCCGCGGCGTGTTTGAGGGCTGGATCACGGAAGCGGACCCGTCTCTCCGCAAGATCAAGACGGCGGTGGGGGACCTTTCGAACGAATCCGGCACGACGGCGGACATCGGGTACAGCACATACCTCGAGGCGATCTCGGACAAACGGTTCGACGCAATGCTCGCGTACGCGGGCGTGAACGGGTACGGACTCGAACCGGATCTTTTGGGCGGGGAAGCGTATCCGCACGTCGGCGGGTCGCTGCTTATAGAGAGCGCACTGAAAACCTCAACGGCGGGCAGCGCCGTGTTCGACGGAGACCACATGGTCGGGATCCTGGACGGCAGGCATACGATGGAGGTGCTGATGGTGACGGACGCGTTCCGAAAGGGCGGGATGCGCTTCACGCTGCCGGACGGGAGCGCGCTCGACGCAGCGCTGTACCGCATGCGCACGCCGAAGATCCGTCTGAAAAACGGCACAGCGACCGTGGAGCTGTTTCTGGAAGCGGATATTCTCGAACCGGCGTTTGCTTCGGCGGATCGGGACGCGCTGATAACCTTCCTGCAGGATCAACTTGAAACGGAGCTGAATGCGGTCCTTTCCGCGCTGCAAAGCGTCAACAGCGACGCAATGGGCTTTGGGCGGTTCCGCGCAAAGCAGTTCAGAACGGCGGCGGAATGGGAAGCGTGCGGCTGGAAAGCGGAGTATCAGAAGCTTTCTGTCACGTTTTCGGTAACGCTGATGCGCGGGCACGACCCGGAAAGGGCGTGAAAGGATGCTTTTGTTTTTCGGTATGCAGCTCGTTCCGCTTGCATACGGGACCCTGTATCTTGTACACAGCTTCAAAAAGAAGCGAGTAGGGCAGGCGCTTGCGGCGCTTACGCTGATCCTGCTGCTGCTTGCCTCACTTTCCGTCCTTGCATGGGAATTTCTCACCGCGCCGTAAACAAAAAAGCCGCCGATAATGGCGGCTTTCGTGCGTTCGAAATTTAGCGGACGCTTTCGGGGATCAGCGCGGCGGCGTCCATGATATGCGCCTGCAGGAGCTTTACCGCTTCGTCGGCGTCGCCGGCTTTGCAGGCGGCAAGGATATTTTCATGCTCCACGACGGACACTTCGCGTTCCGCGGCGTCGCCGTAGAAGCCGGATCTGAGATAGCGGTTGATGTTCGCCTGAATGATCTCCATCAGCATGTCCGCGATCGGATTGTTTGCCTTCGCGGTCAAAACCTCGTGGAAGCGGATATTCAGCTTCTCGGAAGCGAGCGTGTCGCTGACCTTGCGCTGTTCATCGAGAATCGCGTCCAATGCGGCAAAGTCCTCTTCGGTCATATGTGGGATGGCTTCTCTGAGCATCGCGATGGAAATTGCAGCGCGGACTTTCATACAATTGATGAGCATTTCACGCGAAAGCTCCGTGACCGTTGCGCCGCGGTTGGCGTGGATCGTCACAAGATGCTGCGCTTCAAGCTGGCGGAGCGCTTCGCGGACCGGAATGTGACTCACGTTCAGTGCGGCGGAGATCTCATCCTGCTTCAGCTGCATACCGCCGGGCAATGCTCCGTTGACAATACCTGCGCGCAGAACGCGATACACCCATTCCTGCGTTCCGAACCCATCACGATTTTCAACATTGGCTGCAAGTGCCTTGTAATCCATAATTTCTCACTCTCCATTTTCATATTATGGCAACAATACAATTACCCATGTATAATATAATATAAATTCGTCAATTCGTCAACCTCTGATTTTTCAGAATATATAATTTCAGGGTAAAAACGTGATCGAATGCTGCACAAAGATTATCCGTTTGCCGCTTGCACGCCCGCAGATGGGCGTTCCGTCGATCAGAAGCGCGGGGTGGACGGGAACGACGTAATAGGCGTACGTACCGTTCAGCCGATCGACGGGATCGGAAACATGCACGGGGTAGGCGGCGTTTTCAACGGTCGTGAGCAGGATCGAAAAGCCGTCTTCATCCTCACGATAGAGTCGGTAGGACATGCAGCGGGAGGGCGGGGTAAAGGTGATCTCGGCAGCGTCGTCGGAAAGCGTAACGGTAAGATCGGTCGGCGGGTCTGGGATCTGCCAGTATTCCGTGACCGCTTTCGGCTCCGTGCCGCGCACAAAGTATTCAGAGACGGTCTGATCCTTTGGCGTTAAGCTTCCCGCAAGCACGGCGACGTGTTCGTTTTCGAGCGTAGCCTTGTCGAGCGCGACGGAGACGACGCTGTCCGGCACGGCAAAATCCGGCGCGTTTCCGTCCGGGTACAGCGCGGAAAAGACCTCGGACAGCAGCATGGCGGGATACGTTCCGCCGCCGCAGTCCTTCGGGAGACAGCGCCCGTTTTCTGCGTCGTCAAACCCCATCCACACGACGGCGGCGTAATCGGGATTGTAGCAGGCAAGCCATATATCGCGGTTGCCGGTCTCGTCGCCGACGGTGCCGGTCTTTGCCGCAAGCGGGATCCGGATCGAGGATAGCTGGCTTGCGGTGCCCTTCTCGGCGACGTTCACGAGCAGCGAGGTCAGCACGAACGCGTTGCCCTCGGACATGACGCGCATTTCTTCCGGTACATGTCGATAGAGCTCCGTACCCGCGCGGTCGGTGATCCGCGTGACGACATACGGTGCGCGGCAGATCCCGCCGGAGGCAAGCGCTGCGTACGCGCCGCACAGCCGATACGGCGACACGCCGTAGGTAAATCCGCCGAGCGCGAGCGTCAGCGAATCGTCGCGCACGTCGAATGGAATACCGAACCGCGACGCGAACGACTTGCAGCGTTCGACGCCGAGGTCACGGAACAAAAGAACGGCGGGGATATTCAAGGACCGCGTGACCGCCTCGCGCATCGTGACCCAACCCGCATAGCGCCCGTTCGCGTTCTTCGGCGTATAATCGCCGAAATCGACCGCGTCGTCGAGCAGCATGGATGCGGCGGTACAGCCCGATTCGAGCGCGGGCGCGTAAACGAGGATCGGCTTGATCGCACTGCCCGGCTGCCGACGGATGCGCGTGGCGCGGTTGAAGCCGAGCGCGGCGTCGTTGTTTCTCCCGCCCATAATCGCCGAAACGCCGCCGGTCTTGGCATCGATCAGCACCAGCGCGCCCTCCGCGGATTCGTTTTCGTACGTCGGGAAATATGCGTCGTTTGCAAACGCGTTTGCCGCAATGCGCTGTGCGTTTTGATCCAGCGCCGTTTCGATCGTGAGACCGCTTGTAAGCAGCGTATCGAGATCGCAGTCAAGCAGCCGACACGCTTCTGTGAGAGCAAGGTCGATATAGGAATCGTGCTTTTGCTTCTGCACGTCGGAGATCAGAACAAGCGGTTCCGCCTTCGCTTCGGCCGCGGCGTTTGCGTCGATCATGCCGTACTCGACCATCAGATCGAGGATGACGCCGCGGCGGCCCACGGACGCCTCGGGGCGAAGATGCGGCGCGTAGGTCGCGGGGGATTTCAAAACGCCCGCCAAAAGCGCGCTCTCGGCAAGCGTCAGCTCGCTTGCGTGCACGCCGAAATAGCCCTCCGCGGCTGCCTCGATGCCGTAATAGCCGCCGCCGAAATAGACGCGGTTCAGGTAACAGGCAAGGATCTCGTCCTTCGAAAGGAGCTGTTCGAGCCGGTAGGAGAGGATCGCCTCGTCCACCTTGCGGTCGAGCGTCTTCTCCGAGGAGAGATGCGTGAGCTTGATGAGCTGCTGCGTGATGGTGCTCGCGCCTTCCACGTAGGAACCGGCGCGCAGATCGTTCAGCGCCGCGCCCGCGATGCGGATGAGATCGAAGCCGGGATGGGAATAAAACCTTGCGTCCTCGGCGGCGAGAAAGGCGTTTTTGACGTGATCGGGAAGCGCGTCCAGACCGATGGAGACGCGGTTTTCGTGCAGATACAGCCGGGAGACGACCGTGCCGTCGCGGTCCTTGACGAGCAGTGTTTCCTCACTCGCGTAGATCTTTTCGAGGTCGAGCATGTGCCACGCGTCCTGCGAGAACAGCCACACCGCACCGCAAAGCAGCGGTGCGAGGACCAGCAGCAGAACGGCGCACAAAAAACGCCGACGGCGGCGTCGGCGGTATAAGCTTTGACAGGTTCGGATGGCTTTTTGCTCGCACATACAAACAGTATGCCGCGCAGGCGGTTTTCCTATGCGCGCGGGAGCAGAAAGCGGCAAATGCGTTTGCGGTACGCTTTCAAAGCAAGCTGATAGGCCGCGTCAAGCAAAAAGAGGAAGAGCAGGACGCCGAGCCCGACGAGCACGGTGATCAAAGGCGAAAACATTGCAACAAGATCAACGCTGAGAAAACGCAGTCCGAAAACGACGAGCGCGGTCCACAGCACCGTGATCCCGACCGGCAGCAGCGTCGCAAGGCGTTTGTTCCTGAGATCGCGCATCGCGTGGCGCAGCGGAACGTACGGCGCAAGCATACAGACGAACGCGAGCCACGCGTAATGCGGCACGGGCAGAAACAGCACGATCGCGGCGATCAGCACGTCGCAGAAAACAGCGTATCCGTACAGGCGTTCCTCGCAGAGCGGCAGCATAATAAGCGCGATCGGCAGGAAAAAGAGCAGCGCAAAGAACCCGGTCAGCTCCGCCGCACACAGCAGCAGAAGACCGAGCAGTCCGCACATCGGCACGAGCCGCATGGGGGATGGTTGCCGTTCGTTTCTCATCGTCAGATCCGAAGGACCGTAAGGCCCTTTGCCTCCGCCATTTTGAGCGTCTGCGCAGAACCGCTGCAGCTTCTGCGCACGTACGCGATACAGACCGAAGAATCGTTCACCATGCGCGCGTTTCGTTCGCGCATGCAGCCGGGATGGTACGTTTCGGACAGGTACAGAACCTCGTCCGCATCATTTAAAAGCCGCTGATAGCGCAGCATATCGGCGGGGGAATAGGCGTTCGCCTGCCCGCGGTGCGGGACAAAGACCGAAAGCGTGACGGACGGATCGACCTTTTTTTGTGCAAGGATCCATTCGCCTGCCAGAAGATCAAAGCCCTTCGCGCCGCCGACGATGAATCGACAACAGCCCAAGCGGATCGCGTCGTTGATCGCGGCTTCCAGCGAAGCAAGAAGCTTTGCGTAAGCCTCCGAATCCCGGGCGGGCAGATCGCGGTGCCCGGTAAAGCAGCAGGTCACGGGAGCACCCCCTTTCGCATCGTGCGGCCGTGCAGCAGCTGCGTAAGCGTTTCCCGATCATCCGCGTCGAACGCCGTGATCAGCGTAACGGCAAGCGTTTTCGCCTCGTCCAGAAGCATCGGAACGCTTTCATCGCGCACGCGGTCCGGCTCCCACGGCGAAGCCCAGCTTTTACGCGCAAGGTTCATACAGCCGGCCGAATCCTTGTGATCGGGACCGATCAGAAAATCGGAAACGGCGCCCGGCTTTTTGAACAGGCGTTCGAAGAAGCGCAGAAAGCGGTACCGGCGGTTGTTCGGATCGTACAGGAACGGCACGAGCCGTTTGTATTTTCGAACGCCGCGCACGTACGCGCCGGAAACGTCCGTGCCGCAAAGCGCTTTTGATACGTCCGCAAGCAGCGCGTCGATCGGCTTGGGATCCCCGCTTGCGGCAAGCAAAGCCCGGTACGGGAAAGCGTTCTTCGTTTCCGCATAGACGACCGAGTCGATCACGCCTTCGAACCGCGAATGCGCACTGCCGGGGTGACCCGCGTCGACGTATGGATGCAGCGTACTGTCCAGCGCGATATGGGTCAGAAATCCGTAAAGGTACGGACGCAGGGACGCGTCGGCTTTTTCGGAAAGCGCAGAAAACAACGCGTCGCAGTCGAGCCCGTGCAGGACGTTGCCGTGCTTTTTCTGATGCGGTATAAACGGCGTCGGCGGCAGGCGGTCGTAGAAATAATAATCCGGTCCGAGACAACCCAGAAGATAGAACTCCCCGAGTGCTTCGAGCGGTTTTCCGACCGCTTCGGCGACACGCGCGCCGAATATGAGATGCGTACAAACGTTTGGCATATGGATATGATACCATAATTTCCCGATTTTGTATCCGTTTTGCGGAGTTTTTTTAATCTTTTTGTAAACGAAATGCAAAATCTCTTCCGATTTGCAAAATGCGTGCTAAAATGAGATCATAGGAAATGAGCGCGGAGGTGGAGCATACCCATGAAACGTATCAAAAACAGAAAAAAGCATTTTCAGATCACAAATCCTTTGGGGTTTTCGCTGTTCTGCGCGATGATCATTCTGGTCATCGGGCTGATCGTCGGCGTCGTGTTTTTAGCAAAGGGCGGTTACATCAAACAGATGCTGACCTGCGCAAAATCGGAGCTGAACGGAGAACGCACAGCGCCTACGCAGGAAGCGGAAGCGTCCCCGTCGCCGGAGCTCACGGAGGAGCCGTCCGTGGAACCGACGGAATCTGCCGAGGAAACGCCCGACGTCGGCACGCCCGTTCCGGAAACGCCGACCCCGCCGCCGCTTGAACCGGAAACGCCGGATCCCGCCGCAACGTACGATCCGAAGCGCGACCCGAACGCGCCGCTTGCCGGCGTCACGATCGGTCTGGACCCGCTGCGCAGCGCATCCGACAAAAACGCGAAAAAAGAAGAAGGAAAGTATAACGTAGCGTTTGCAAAAGCGTTCGCCGAGTTCCTTGAATCCAAAGGCGCGACCGTTGTGATCACGCGCGAAGATAATGAGAGTCCCGGCGCAAGCAAGCGCCTGAAGATCATCAAGGACGCGGAATGTGATATCGCCTTGCGGTTTTTCTGCAATCACATCTCAGCAAAGACGTCCGGCTGCTTCGTGGAAGCGACAAAAAACAATCGCGACTTTGCGCAGATCATGATCGACGAATACTCGGCCGCGACCGGCATTCCGAAGCAGAAAGGCAACAATAAAAAGGACGGCGTCGAAAAGGTCAGCAACGACGATGATCCTGTGTCGTCCAAGTGCGGCTGCCCGTGCGTGCGCATCATCCTGGGCAACTGGGACAACAAGACCGAACGCGCAAATCTGCAGGATGAGGCGTTCCAGCAGAAGATGTTCGAGGGAATTCTGCAAGCGTTCCTCAAACAGCTGAACCCGACGGAATAAAGAAATCATAAACGGCGCGCGGGCAGTTTGTCACGCGCCTTTTTTTCCAAAATAAGGAAGAGCTTTTTTCGAAAAACGCGGCAAACCGCCGCAACCGAAACCGCCTCTTTCCGGTATTATTTGTGAGGAGCAAAAAACGTGGAACACAGCATGCGAATCGAAAGCAGTGAGCCCGTCAACAACAACCTCGACGTTCTCTTTGAAACGTACGGCGACATGATCTACCGTCTGGCGCTGGTACGGACAAAGAACGCAGCCGACGCGGAAGACGTCGTGCAGGAGGTGTTCTTGCGGTGTCTTAAGAACAACCCCGTTTTTCAGAGCGCGGAGCATCAGAAGGCTTGGCTTATTAAAGTCACGCTCAATTGCTCGAAAACGCTCCTGGGAAGCGCGTTCCGGCGGCACAGCGTGCCGGAGGACGCCATGGGCGAGCTTTCAAGCGAGGACGAAACGCCGGATTCGACCGTATACGACGCAGTTTTGAAGCTCCCGGAAAAATACCGAACAGCGATCCATTTGTACTACTACGAAGATTATTCCGTCAGAGAGATCGCGTCCGCGATGCGCGCGACCGAATCGACCGTGAAATCGTGGCTGCACCGTGCAAGAGGATTGCTGAAAGAGACGCTTGGAGGAGACTATGAAGTTTAAGGACGCGTACCGAAATACAAACGACGCCTTGCATGTGCGGGAGGATCTGCTTGACGAGATCAGGGTGGAGCAGGTCGAACGGTCGCGCAGCGAGCGGGCGAAGAGCCAAAAACGCAGACCGTGGCTGATCGCGATCCCCGCGGTCGCGGCGACGGCTGCGGCATGCATCGCGATCGTCGTCGGCGTGAACGCCGGCAGCAAGAATGCAGCATTCCGGAACGATGCGAAAACGGCGGAATCGAACTATACTGCTGCGTATGAACTTGCAGAAGCGGCGGTATCGACTGAAGAAGCGATCGAACCGAACGCGCCGATGGCCGTCGCATCCTATGAGGAGCTCGGCGAGATCATGCAGGCACGCAGATCGAAGAACAGAAGCGGCACTTATTACGGCACCGGAGCCATGGCTGTGGACGAAGCGGTTATGGAGGCGCCGATGGCGGAAGAGCCGATGGAAGCGCCTGCACCGGTGCCGAACGACGCCGCCGCTTTGGCGACCGGCATGAAAGGCGCCTCGGAGTACGATACGGACAAGAACTACTCCGGTACGAACAATCAGGTCGAAGGCGTTGACGAGGCGGATATCGTCAAAACGGACGGCACCTGGATCTATGCGCTGAATACGTCAAAGCGCAAGGTGTTTATCCTCTCGGCGGACGGCGCGGAAACGAAAGTCGTCGGCACGATCAGGCTGAAAACGCCGTCGGAAAAGGATTCGTATTGGCGCGAGTACAGCGAGATGATGCTGTACGGCGATCGCCTGTACCTCTTGGGCACGCACTCCGACTGGAGCGAAAACGTCAGCGACGAGGACCGCACCTTTACCTTTGCGGAAACCTACGATCTCGGCGATCGCACAGCGCCGGAACGCATCGCGTCGCACCGGCTGCAGGGCAATTACCGCACCGCGCGGCTCGTGGACGGCATGCTGGTGATCGTTTCGGATTACCGCATCTGGTACTGGCGCGTGTTGGATGAAACGCCGGTGAAAAACTATTGCCCGAAGGTGGCGACGGACGACGAGACCGTCACGCTGCTGCCGGATGAGATCTACGTCAACCCGGATTCGGATGAGACCGGCTTCACGCTCGTCACGACGATCGACGCCGCGGACGGGACCGAGCTCGATTCTCATAAGGCAGTGCTCGGCGGCTGCACGAACGTCTATTGCAGCGGCGCCGACCTTCTGATCTCGTCCGACGAATGGAACAGCGAACAGAGCGACGAGCAGACTGCGTCCGACGGCAGACATTTTGTGAAGATCGTTTCCGGCTCGCATACGAATCTGTTCCGCTTCTCGATCGAGGGCGGCAATATCGAGGCGAAGGCAAGCGCGAAGCTGAACGGAACGCTTCTGAACCAGTTCAGCATGGATGCGTACAACGGATATTACCGGTTTGTAGTGACCCGTTCCGACAGCGAACAGACCATCTGGACGGACGGAATCGACACCTATGAGTGGAACAGCAGCAGCGACTGCGCACTGTACGTGCTCGACGGTGAATTCAATACGGTCGGGCAGATCACGGATCTTGCAAAGGATGAACGCGTACAGTCCGTACGGTTCATGGGCGACACGGCGTACTTCGTGACGTTCCGGCAGGTCGATCCGCTGTTCTCCGCGGATCTCTCCGATCCGTATAACCCCTCGATCCTGTCGACGCTGAAGATCCCCGGTTTCTCGGCATATCTGCATCCGTTCGGCGAAGGGAAACTTTTAGGCATCGGGTACGACGCGGACGAGGAGCACGGCTGGACGGAGAACGTGAAGCTTTCCATGTTCGATATCTCCGATCCCGCAAACGTCACGGAAGCGTTCAAGCTGTCCGTCGAGGACGTGAACTATACCTCCGTACAGTACAACCATAAGATCGTATTCGTCGACGTCAGTACCGGTACGATCGCGTTCCCTGCAGACAACGCGTACCATGTGTTCCGCGTCGAAGGCGATTCGTTCCGGAAGATCGGAACGATCGAGACCGGCGATTACTGGTACGACGGGGCGCGCGGACTGTTTGTGGACGATGCGTTCTACGTGATCGGTACGGACGCAGTCACGGTGCTGTCGTTCGAAACGATGGAGGAGCTTCAGACGGTCAAGTTGAAGTAAAGACATACAAAAGAAAGCCGCGGACGATTCCGCGGCTTTTTGCATGTGATCTCAATATCCGAAGCGTTTGCGCTTGATCGCCATGAACAGGAAGGACAGCGCCGCCGCCATGAACTCCGCGACGACGACCGAAAACCAATGCCCGTTGACACGGAACAGCAGCGGAAGGAGCAGAACGGCGCCGAGCTCAAACACGAGTGTGCGCAAAAAGGAAATGATCGCGGACGTCATGCCGTCGTTCAGCGCGGTGAAGAAGCCGGAGCCGAAGATCGCAAAGCCCATGAAGAAGAAGGACGTTCCGAAGATACGAAAGCCGGATTCGGTCAGCTGCATGAGCGCAGCGTCGTAGCCAACGAACAGCAGCGCAAGCGGCTTTGCGAGCGCTTCGGCTGCCGCGACCATGACGATCCCGCCGATCAGAAGCAGAATAAGACTCTTTTTCAAAAGGTTCGAAAGCTCGTTTCGGTTCTTTGCGCCGAAATGGAATCCGAAGACCGGCGCGGTGCCGACGGAATAGCCGATGAACACCCCGGAAAAGATCATGCTGACGTACATCATCACGCCGTATGCCGCAACGCCGTTTTCACCGGCGTATTTCAGAAGCTGCACGTTCATGACCATGCCGACGATGCTCATCGCCGCGCTGTTGACAAGCTCCGAAACGCCGTTCGTCGTCGCTTTCCAAAGCGCTTTCCCATCGAAGCGCGTCTTTCCAAGCCGCAGAATGCTGCTGTTTTTGCGGAAGAAATAGATCAGCGGTATGCCGCCGCCCACGAGCTGTCCGAGCGCGGTTGCGACCGCCGCGCCGGAAAGCTTCAGCTCCTGCGGAAGCAGCGTCACGAGCACCGCGTCGCCGATCATGTTGGTGACGCCGCCGGCGACGATCACCCAGAAGCCGAGATTCGGCTTTTCCGCCGCGACGAAGAAACTCTGAAACAATAATTGCAGAACGAAAAACGGAATGGCGGCGATCACGATCCTGCCGTAGATCACGCAGTTTTCAAGAAGCGTTCCCTCCGCGCCCAAAAGCCGTGCAATGGGACGCAGAAAGACGATGCCGAGGATCGCAAACAGCACGCCGAGCAAAAACGACGCGTAGACGAACAGCGAGAAATACCGGTTCGCTCGCTCCGGATCGCCTTCGCCGAAGGTCTTTGAGACGAGCGCCGTGCCGCCGGTGCCGAACATGAAGCCCACGGTCGAAACGATCATGATGAACGGCATGATGAGGTTCACCGCGGCGAACGGCTCTTTGCCGGCGAAATTGGAAACAAAATACCCGTCGACCACGCCGTAGATCGAGGTAAAGATCATCATTGCAATGGACGGCAGGGTAAATCGTAAAAGCTTCCGGTACGTGAAATGATCGGAAAGACGGATGCTCATGCCTTCGTTTCGAACCACATTTGTGCAAAAACGGCGACGGCGGCGGCAAGCGCTTTCATGTCCCACTCGCCGGTGTTCACGGTGAGATGGTAGCTCTGGCAGTGCCCCCATTCGCTGCCGGTTAAGAACTCGCGGGTGCGGGCACGCGCCTTGTCGATTTCCTTCATCTTGCGGACAAGCTCGCGGTCGGTGAGCTTTTCGTCCTCCCGCGCGCGGGCACGGCAGCGGGCGATCTTCGCTTCGCGGTCGGCGCAAACGAAGATGCTGAACGGATGCAGGTCTTTGAGAATCGCGTCGGCGTTTCTGCCGATAATGACGCAGTCCTTTCCGAGTGCGGCGATGCCCTCGATGACCTTTTTCTGCTGTACGAGCAGGTCGATCTTGCTTGCGTTCATGTAGGCTACCGAGTGCATCGTGCCGCCGAAGGACACGGGGAAGTCCTGCCAGCCGTGGTTGTCCAGCGTCGTCTCGACAAAGTTCGGGTCGAGTCCGCTCTTCTGCGCGATCGCGGAGATGATCTCGCTGTCGTAATAGTCGAAGCCCAGAATATCGGCGACGCGCTTGCCGAGCTCGCGTCCGCCGGATCCGAATTCGCGGCTTACGGTAATGATCCTCATGATGATTCTCCTTTCCGGGACGACGCTTTTTGCGCCTGTCCGCCGGATCGTATATAAAAAATATAGTACAATTCGCTTAAAATGTCAATCGGATCGGCATAAATCGACACGGGATGCACAAAAGCGCTTGCAAGGCGGCGCCGTTTGCGGTACAATACATACAAGATTATTCGGAGGGGGACGCATTTATGATCATTGTGGGTATCTGCGGCGCATCGGGCAGCGGCAAGAGCACGCTCGCGAAGAGGATCCAGGACAGCTTATCGTGCAGCTGCGTCATCATCGGACAGGACTGCTATTATAAAAGCTTTCCGGAGCTTCCGTTCGAGGAGCGCGTACACATCAACTACGACGAGCCGAACATCTTCGACTACGAGGAGATCATCCGCGATCTCGATACTTTGGAAAGCGGCAAGCCGATCACCAAGAAGGGCTACGACTACGCCGCACACCTGAGAGCCGATTCGGACGAGCTCATCTATCCGCCCGAGGTGCTCATCATGGAAGGCATCCACATGTTCTACGATCAGCGGCTTCTTGACCGCATGGTGCTGAAGGTTTATATGCACGTCGATATCGACACCTGCCTGCTTCGACGCATCAAGCGCGACATCAAGAGCCGCGGCAGAACGATCGACAACATCGCCGAGCAGTATATGGAAACGGTCAAGCCGATGTATGAAAAGTACATCGCGAACTACATCAACGACGCGGACTTCGCGATCATGCGCGGCGGCAAGAACAAGATGGCGATCGACTGTATTTCGGCATATCTGACGACCAAGGTGCTCGCCGAGCGTTTCGAGAAGGAAAACGGCGTGCGGCAGGCGGCGCCGGAACCTGAGCGCGACGACGATTGAAAAAAGCAATGAACCGGGACGGAGCGATCCGTCCCTTTTGTATATTTCGCGCAAAACGCGTAAAACCGCCGCGATTCGGTAAAATAGGTGTTGACAAAGCGGGGGGAATATGGCATGATATGCGAAGAAAGTTTAGTGATCGTAAACTTTAAGTTTAGAAAGGATAGACACGATGGAAGCGGGAAGACCGGAGATCGGACAAAAGCTCAAACGGCTTCGCGTAAAGCTCGGGCTTACGCAGGAAGAGCTTGCGGCGCGCACCGAGCTTACCAAGGGCTTTATCTCGCAGTTGGAGAACGACATCACGTCGCCTTCGATCGCGACGCTCATGGACATTCTGGAAGCGCTCGGAACCGACATATCCGCGTTCTTCAACGATCGCTCGGACGCGCGCGTGGTCTTCACGCCGGACGATACGTTCGAAAAGGAGGACGGGGAGGCGGGCAACAGCATTCGCTGGCTCGTTCCGAACGCGCAGAAGAACGCGCTGGAGCCGATCCTCGTGACGATCGCTCCCGGCGGACAGACCGAGGAGCTTGACCCGCACGAGGGCGAGGAGTTCGGACTGGTGCTGTCCGGCGCGGTGACGCTCGTTGACGGCGACGCGAAATACCGCGTGAAGAAGGGCGACAGCTTCTATCTGCATCCGCAGGGCGTGCACTATCTGTTCAACAACGGAAAAACTCCGGCGAAGGTGCTGTGGATCAGCACGCCGCCGTCATTTTAAGGGGGGCACATGGAAAACAAACACCTGATCGAGCTGGTTGACGTCTGCAAGGATTATAACGGGGACGTGGCGCTGGATCACGTCAATCTGTACATCAACGACGGCGAGTTTCTGACGCTTTTAGGCCCGTCCGGCTGCGGAAAAACGACGCTGCTGCGCTGCATCGCGGGCTTTATCACGCCGTCCTCCGGCATGATCAAAATGAACGGCGAGGACATCGCGAAGGTCCCGCCGCACAAACGCGCGATCAACACGGTCTTCCAGAAGTACGCGCTGTTCCCGCATCTCAACGTGCATGACAACATCGCGTTCGGTCTGAAGATCAAAAAGACGCCGAAGCCCGTGATCGAGGAGAAGGTCGAAAAGATGCTGAAGCTCGTCAATCTCGAGGGCTACGGCAAGCGCTGGATCGATCAGCTTTCCGGCGGACAGCAGCAGCGCGTTGCGATTGCACGCGCGCTCGTCAACTAGCCGAAGGTCCTGCTTTTAGATGAACCGCTCGGCGCGCTGGACCTCAAGCTTCGTCAGGAGATGCAGGTCGAATTGAAGCGCATGCAGCGGCAGCTCGGCATCACGTTCATCTACGTCACGCACGATCAGGAAGAGGCGCTGACGATGTCCGACACGATCGTCGTCATGAAGGACGGCGTCATCCAGCAGATCGGCAAGCCGACCGACATCTACAACGAGCCGAAGAACCCGTTCGTCGCCGACTTCATCGGCGAGAGCAACATCGTTCCGGGGCTTATGCTCGAGGACTACAAGGTGCGCATGAACGGCGTCGTGTACCGCTGCGTGGACGCGGGCTTCGGCAAGAACGTCGAGGTCGACGCGGTCGTGCGTCCGGAGGATATCGACATCATTCCGCCCGAAAAATCAAAGGTCTCCGGCACGGTGGCGTCGGTCGTGTTCATGGGCGTGCACTACGAGATCTGCGTGGACTGCGGCGGCTACGAATGGGTCGTGCATACCACGGACTTCGCGCCGGTGGGGCAGCGGGTCGGCATTCAGATCCTGCCCGACGCGATCCATATCATGAAAAAGACGCGCAGTAACAACATCTTCGACGCCGAGGTCTGGCCGGGTGACGACGCGATCTACATCGACGACGTGGCATTCCCGTGCGACGGGCTTGAAGGGTATGAGAACAAAGACGTCGCCATCGTGCGCATTGCGCCCGAAAACGTGCGGCTCGTCGCGCCGCAGGACGCGAAGCTCACCGGTACGGTCAAAGCGTGCATGTTCCTCGGTACGCACTATGAGATCACGGTCTCCTGCGAGGAGAACGACTGGATTGCGCACTCCGACGAGTTCATGGAGGACGGCGAGGAGGTCGGCATCTTAGTCGATCCCGACAAGATGGAGCTTACCAAAAAGGACGACGAGACGGACGAAGAACCCGAAAAGACCGAAGGCGTCACGCGCGAAGAATAAGAGGGCAGGGGCATGAAGCGAAAGTATTTTGCTTATCCGTATATCGTATGGATGATCCTGTTCATCGTCGTGCCGATGTTTTTCATCTTCTACTACGCGTTCAACGTCGACGGCACGTGGACGTTTCGAAAGTGCTGGGAAACGCTGACGGACGGACAGAAATGGCGTGTTCTGCTGATGAGCGTGGAGATCGCGTTCGGCACGACGGCGATCTGTCTGCTTCTCGGCTATCCGATCGCGTACATCCTGTCGAACATGAAAAAGACGGTCGCGGGGTTCATCTCGGTCCTGTTCTTCGTACCGATGTGGATGAACTTCGTGCTGCGCACCTACGCATGGCGCGCGATCCTCGAATACGCGCTGCCGGATATGCTCGGCTTCAAAACGACGCTGACCGGTACGGTCGGGGCGGTGCTGATGGTGCTCGTCTACGACTTCCTGCCGTTTATGGTCATGCCGCTTTACAATACGCTTTCCAAGCTCGATAAAAGCTTGCTGGAAGCGTCGCGCGATCTCGGCGCGGACGGCAAAAAGACGTTCTTCCGCGTCGTGCTGCCGCTGTCGGTGCCCGGCATCGTGTCCGGCGTCACGATGGTATTCGTCCCCGCGATCACGGCGTTCACCGTTCCCGCGCTGATCGGCAACGGCAACTATAACCTGTACGGCAACGAGATCGAGCAGGCATTCAAGGTACTTGCCGGCAAGGGCGACTATTCGATCGGCTCCACGATGTCGATCATTCTGCTGATCTGCGTGCTGATCAGCACGGCGGTCATGAACCACTTCGACAACGATAAGGAAGGAGGGAGCATCCTGTGAAAAAGCTCGGCCGTTCCTTGAAATACGTCTATCTCGGCTTCATGCTGCTGTTTCTGTACCTGCCGATCATCTATCTGATCGTGTTCTCGTTCAACGATTTCACGACCGGCTCGGGACGCCGCATCTCCTATTCCAATCTCGGAAAATGGAACGGATGCACCCTCGCAAACTACGGCACGGTGTTTTCCGGCGACGCGGGCAGCTCGCTTCTGCTGACGCTTGAGATCGCGCTTGTGTCGAGTGTCATCGCAACGGTGATCGGTACGGCGGCAGCGATCGGCATCAACTCGATGCGCAAGCGTCCGCGCAACGTCGTGGTCAACGTTTCGCAGCTGCCGATGGTCAATCCGGACCTTGTGACCGGCATCACGTTTATGATGCTGTTCGCGTTTGTAAACGGATTGCTGAGCAAGATCGGATTTCAGATCAGCGACTTTGCAAAACTTCTGATCGCGCACATCAGCTTCAGCATTCCTTATGTGATCTTCTCGGTGCTGCCGCGCTTGAAGCAAAGCTCGGATCTGCTCTACGAGGCGGCGCTGGACCTCGGCTGTTCGCCGATCCAGGCGCTTCTGAAGGCAGTCATCCCGGATATCATGCCGGGCATCTCCTCCGGCTTTATCATGGCGCTCACCATGTCGCTGGACGACTTCGTGGTCAGCTACTTCGTGGCAGACCGCATTCAGCCGCTGTCGGTTTACATCTATTCCAACACGGCGCACGGCGCAAAGGGCGTCAACCCCGCGCTTGCAACGATCATCTTTATCCCGCTTGTGTCAATGCTGCTGATCGTCAATCTGCGGCGTCTTGCAAAGGAGCGGGAATATGAGATCCAGAATAAGAAAGTCAAAATGAAGAAATAACCATCGTGAAAGGGGAAACAACATGAAAAAGATCCTGTGCCTTGTCCTTGCATTCGTCCTGCTCTCGGCGTTTGCCGCGTGCAAATCGACCGTCGAGGTGGATGAAAACACCTTTGCGGACGGCGATCAGTATGAGACCATCGGCGGCGAACTTAACGTTCTGAACTGGGGCGAATACATCGACCCGGAGCTCATCGAGCTCTTTGAGGCGGAGACCGGCGTCAAGGTCAATTATATCGAGATGACGAGCAACGAGGAGATGCTCATCAAGCTGCGCTCCTCGGACAGTCCGTACGATCTTTGCTTCCCGTCGGACTACATCATCGAACAGATGATCCGCGAGGATATGCTGCAGCCGCTGGACATGTCGAAGATTCCGAACGCAAAGAACATCGACCCGAAGATGACCGAGATCACAAACATCTTTGATCCGGGCAACAAGTATTCGCTTCCGTATATGTGGGGCACGGTCGGCATTCTGTACAATACCACGATGGTCGATGAACCGGTCACGAGCTGGGGCATCCTTTGGGACGAAAAGTATGCGGGACAGATCTATATGTATGACAGCCTTCGCGACTCCATCGGCATTACGCTGAAGTACCTCGGCTACGAGATGAATACCCGCAGCGAGGAAGAAGTTGCCGCCGCGCGCGACAAGCTGATCGAACAGGCGCCTTTGAGAAAGGGCTGGGGCACCGACGATCTCCGCGCAACCATGGAAAACGGCAAGGCGGCAATGTGCGTGATCTACTCCGGCGACGCATTCTGCAGCATGGACGCGGTGGAGGATCTTGCGTATGCCGTTCCCGATGAGGGCAGCAACGTCTGGTTCGACAACGTCATCATTCCGAAGACGGCAAAGAACATCGAAGCGGCGCATGCGTTCATCAACTTCCTGAACGACGGCAACATCGCGGCGCGCAACACCGAATACATCTATTATTCGACGCCGAACAAGGCGGCGATGGAGCGTCTTGACACGTACTTCACCGAGAACGAAACCTACAATCCTCCGCAGGAGGTGCTCGACCGCTGTGAAATCTTCCATGACCTCGGCGATTTCACCGATGTGTTCACCAAGGCCTGGAGCGCGATCAAGTCCGCAAACTGAGGAGGACCTATGGAACAGCTGAAAAAGACGCTGCGCGATCTGATGGCGATCGACAGCACGACCGGCTTCTTTGTGGACATGGACAACTATCTGCTTGCCGAAGCGAAGCGGATGGGCATTCCCGCCGTACAGCTCAATAAGGGCGGCGTGCGGTTCGATCTCGGCGGCGAGGGCAATCCCGTCACGATCGCCGCGCACGTCGATGCGATCGGGCTCATGGTGCGGCAAATCAACGCGGACGGAACGCTGTCCGTCATCAAGGTCGGCGGCGTGCATCCGTATTACGCGCTCGACTGGAACTGCCGCGTGCATGCACGGAACGGCAGGATTTACACCGGCACGGTGCGCCGCAAGAATCCGAGCGTACACCTGATGAGCCAATGCGAGAAGGACACGCCGATGGATCTCGACTCGAACCTCGTGCTGCTTTTGGACGAGGACGTGTATTCCCGCGCGGACGTTGAAGCGCTCGGCGTCACCTGCGGCGATCAGGTCGCGATCGAAACGCGTTATCAGGAGACTGAAAACGGCTTTATCAAGAGCCGCTACCTCGACGACAAGGCGAGCGCGGCGACGCTTCTTGCGTTGGCGCAGCGCGTCGCGGACGGCCACGTGAAGCTCAACCGCAAGGTAAGCCTGCTGTTCACCGAATACGAGGAGATCGGTCACGGCGGCGCGTGCGGCATTCCTGCGGACACGAAGGATCTCATCGCGGTCGACATCGGCTGTATCGGCCTCGATCACGACAGCAACGAGCACAAGGTCACGATCGCCACAAAGGACGCGGCGTTTCCGTACCATACCGTGCTGACCGATGAGCTTGTCAAGCTCTGCGAGAAGAACGGCATCCCGTACGCGCTCGATATGATGGTCCCGAGCTATGGCTCGGACGCGGACGTATCACTTCGCGCCGGCTACGACGTGCGCCACGCGCTGATCGGACCGGGCGTGCGCGAAACGCACGGTTACGAGCGCACTCACGAGGATGCGCTCGACGCGACTCTGCGTCTCATCACCGCCGTCGTCGAAGCATAAACCGAACAATACAACGAAGGGCGTCTTTACGGCGTCCTTTTTTCATATTTTCGACGCAGCTGTGACACATCCGAATGTTACAATCAAAGTGAAAAACGACACATGACGCTTTTTCATTACAAATTCATTACAGTTTCATGATGTTTTTTGCATCACGATCCGTTATTTTATTCGTAGGGGGCGTCCTCCCGGACGCCCCCGCGGAAAGGAGATCGCAAATGAAGAAGCGCGTTTTCATTCTGTTTTTTGCTGCCTTCTTGTTTTTCTGTGCTTGTCAACCGACGCCGGACGAGCCGATCGTGCTGCAGAAGGACCAGGAACTGATGATCCAACAGGGTGCGGCGACGCTCTCGCCCGAACAGCCCTATACGCCGCCGGAGGTTCCGGAAAGGTATCAATTCGAGTATCGGGAGGGTACGCTGACGATCCGTGCAGACGCGGAGGTCGTCGTGCCGTCGGCATCCATGCCGATCATGAACGTCCGCGCGCAGGGCATTCCGCAGGAGACGATGTATCGGTTGTTTGCATTTTTGTCAAACGGGGAAAAATTGCTGCTGCCGCATCGGCGAACAAAGTCCGAAATTGAAGAGGCGATCAAGGAATACAGCGAGATGCTGAATCAAACGCCGCCGGAGGGAAGCGACCTCACGCAGGAGGAGTTTGAATACGGGCTGAATTTGGAGCTGGAGTCCTTGAAGGAAGAATACAAAACCGCCCCGGACGTCGATGAGGAACGCATCTGCAACGGAACTTATGAAATCCAAAGGTCGGAATGGGAACCGTCAGAGTACGCGTATCTGGAGGCATACGGCAACAACCGTGATATCGTTGTGAAGTCATCAATAAACGCTGACAGTCAATCGTGGCTTCGATATTACCGACGTCTCAAAGGCTTTGACGCCTATGAGGAAATGCATACTGTCCCGCTGGACGAAACGGTCGTGCTGCCGGATGATTTGGACGCGGTAAGCGCAGCCGAGCAGGTGCAGGACTTCTTAAACACCATCGGTGAACCGTTCGAAATTGCAGCAGTTTACCGGGTGGACGATGCCATGGACGGCAGTACGGACGGGATCGTTCGGGATGCGCAGCACTATGCGCTGCGATTCGATTGCCGCAGACTGGTGAACGGTGTGCCGCTTGCGGTATGCGCATCTGATTCCGGTTATTCGGATGAATCGTACACGACTATGTGGAGACAGGAACGGCTGTGCCTGATCGTCGACGCCGATGGGATTGTCACGGTCAACTGGCTTGATCCGCTGACGATGACTGAAACCGTGTCCGACTCGTCGACGCTTCTGTCGTTTGACAAGATGACGGGAATTGCAGAAAAAATGCTGCCGATCGTGTATTACATTCCAAGTTCGGAACGAGAAACGACGCAGGAAATCGGCGTACGGTCCGTCCGGCTCGAGCTTGTACGTGTGCGGGAACAGAACAATGCAAAGGAACTGAAAGGCATGCTGATTCCCGCATGGGTGTTTTACGGCACAGTACAACTGACCGAACATTATGCATCCGGAGAGGATTTTGTCTATTATACCACCTACGGAATGCGAACCGCATCGCCGTATTATGAAGGTGAGGAAATTGTTCTCTGCATCAACGCGATCGACGGCAGCATCATCGACCCGATGCTCGGGTATTGAGCGAGATATGCGCAGTTCCTTAAAGCCTTCCCCTTGATGGGGAAGGTGTCGCCGAAGGCGACGGATGAGGTGATAATGAATTGCGCAATCGCGCACGAATTGACCTGCGGCCGTGAATTGCACCTTACGGTGCATGAATTGGCTTCGCCGCGAATTGCACCTGACGGCGCATGAATTGGCTGCGCCGTGAATTGAACCTGACGGTGCATGAATTGGCTTTGCCGTGAATTGCGGCAGAGCCGCATGAATGGGTTACGAGCCCATTTTTGTTTTGGAAAGACCGAAGGTGAAGACGAAGACAAGCAGCAGTCCGAGCGCGGAGGAGAGGGAAACAGCGAGCAGATCGAAGCCGTTCTGCAGCATTTCGGCGCGGGTCGCAAGCGTCGGAACGACGACGGCGGGGCAGAACAGCGGCGTAAGCAGAAAGACCGTCAGCGCGGAAATCAACGCGGAGCAGAGCCGGACGAGACAATAGCGCGGAAGAGAAAGCGGAACGTACGATGCGCTTTGCAGCAGCACGGATACGCCGCCGAATTGGATGAAGAAGGCGGTCAGCGCAAGCCGCAGCGGAAGCGACGCAGGCAGCGCGGCGACGGCGGACACGCCGGAGGTCATTTCAAACAATCCGAGCGTGATCGCGCGGGCGGTCGGGGCATTCGCGCCGAACAGACGAAAGACGCCGATGGCTTCGAGCAGTGCGCCGAGCACGGACGCAAAGACGAGACAGCCGCCGATGTTCAGAATCGCCTGCACGCCGTCGCCGATCGCGGCCGGCAGATCACGTGCAAGCGCGGGCGGCTCAGAAGGACGGACAGAAGCCACGCGGATGCGGGAAAGCGGGATCAGTCCCAAAAGCGCTGTGCCGAAGATCCCTGAAAGCAGCGGCAGCGCGGTCCTTGCGTCACGGAACATGCCGACGGCGACGACGGAAATCAGGAACACGGGATTCGGGAGGTTGCAGAACGCGTCGGCCCTTCGCGCATCGAAGAGGGAAAGCGCGCCGTCGCGGTACAGCTTGCCCGCAAGCTTTGCGCCGACGGGATAGCCGCCGAGAACGCCAAATGGCAGCAGCAGAAACGGCACGGCGCGGTTCGGCAGACGGGAGAGAAGACCGCTTCGTAAAAGCAGCGATGAGGCGATCAGATACGGCAGCAGCGACGGCAGAACCCGCGTCCACCACAAAAGCGCCGCGTCCAAGGCGGCTTTCGCGGCAGCGTCCGGCACGGCGATCAGCCCGAACAGAATGAGCAGCGGAAATAAAAACAGCATAGCGTCCCCCAAATAGACGCTATGCCGACGATGTCGTATAAATGATTATTGCGCGAGCACACGCCGGATCTCCGGCAGCGCTTCCGACGCTGCGGCTCTGCCGATCGCGATGCACTCCGCGGCGTCGTGCGGAACGATGCGCCCCATAAACGAGACGTCCGGACGGATCAGCACGTCCGCCCCGAACGGCTTCAGCCGGTCGATCGCCGCGCGCATGATGTCCACGGAACGGAACGCGACCGTAAACGCCTTCGGACGATTCGGAGTATACGGCGCCGAAATGGAAAGATCGACGCCGATCACGACGTCCGCGCCGTTTTCCCGCAGAATATCAACGGGAACCGATTCGACCGTGCCGCCGTCGATATAGGTCACACCGCCGATCGTGACCGGATGCAGCAGCGCGGGGATCGCAATGCTTGCGCGGACCGCCTCGGAAAGCTTTCCTTCGTGCAGATAGCGCGTCTCGCCGGTGTCGATATCGACCGCCGAGCACCAGAAGGGCACGCATGTTTCGGAGAACGAACGGTTGTCCGTTACGGTCTCGCAAAGCTTTTGAAACTTTTTTCCGGAAAACAAGCCGGCGCGAAACGGGTTCGCGGGATCGAGCACATCGCGCTTTCTGAGCCCCGTCGCAAACCTGCCGAGCGCGTAAAGGTCCATTTCCGCCGCGTACGCCGCGCCGACGAACGCGCCGACCGACGCGCCGGAAACGAAATCGATCGGAATATTCGCCTCCTCCAGAACCTGCAGTATGCCGATATGCGCCATACCGCGCATCCCGCCCGAACCGAGCGCGACGCCGATGAGTTTTCTTTTCCGCTGCATATCATCCCTCCGGAATATTTTTCGAATAGTATAAGAGCGAGCCGTCATTTTATTCGATAGACAAATCAGATGCGACATGATATAATACAATAAGTCAAGAAAGGAGAGTTTTCATTATGATCGGAATGGTTAAGGAAAGAGCAAGAGCAGCGCTGAACCTGCGGTATTGGCCGATCGTCGGGATCGAGTTGATCGCAGGCGCGCTGATGGGCGGAGTAAGCGGTTTCTCCGGCAGCGTCAGCGGCAACAACTCGCGGATGAATGAACTCATGGAGAACCCGCAGTTCCGAACGATCATGCTGGCGATCCTCGGCATCACGTTAGCCGTCAGCGTCGTAGGCATCCTGTACACGTTTTTGTTCGGCAACGTAATCAAGGTCGGTATTTCCGGGATTCGTCTCAAGGCGTACCGCAAGGAGACGTTCCGGATCGTCGAACTGTTTTCCGGCCTGAAACAGTATAAGAGGATCGTCGGCACGATGGCGCTGTATACGCTGTTTGTCACGCTCGGCTTTATGTGCTTCATCGTCCCGGGCATCATCGTTGCACTGGGACTCTTTGAAGTTCCGTATCTGCTGAACGAGGATCCGTCGCTGTCCGGTATGGACGCGATCCGTCGTTCCTGGGAGAATATGAAAGGGCATAAGGGCGAGTTGTTCGGTCTCGCCATGTCGTTCTTCGGCTGGATCATGCTGACGATCCTGACGCTCGGCGTCCTTGCGATCTTCTACACGGGACCGTATATGGCGCTTGCGGAAGCGGGCTACTATCACGAACTGCATCACAGCGTGAACGCGGAGACCTTCACGGCGGACAGCTTTCACGAATAATTGACGCAAAAGAAACGGAACCGATCGCAGACTGCGGTCGGTTCTTGTAATACAGAACGCCCGATCCGAATGATCGGATCGGGCGCGGTTTATAAGATAATCAGGCTTTGCCGTTGCAGCCGAGAACGTCGACGAGCTTGTGCTGGACCATCTTCTGGATCGCGGCGCGCGCGGGCTTCAGATACTGACGCGGGTCGAAGTGATCCGGATGCTCGTTGAAGTACTGACGGATGCATGCCGTCATCGCAAGGCGCAGGTCGCTGTCGATGTTGATCTTGCAGACCGCCATGCGCGCGGCTTCACGAAGCTGTTCCTCGGGGATGCCGACCGCGTCGGGCATCTTGCCGCCGTTTTCGTTGATGATCCTGACGAACTCCTGCGGAACGGAGGAAGAACCGTGCAGAACGATCGGGAAGCCCGGCAGACGCTTTTCGACTTCGCGGAGGATGTCGAAGCGGAGGGGCGGCGGAACGAGCAGGCCCTGCTCATTGCGCGTGCACTGCGCCGCGGTGAACTTATATGCGCCGTGGCTCGTGCCGATGGCGATCGCCAGCGAGTCGCAGCCGGTGCGCTCGACGAATTCCTGCACGTCGTCCGGATGCGTATAGGAGGAGTCCTCCGCGGAGACATTGACCTCGTCCTCGACGCCGGCAAGCGTACCGAGCTCCGCTTCGACGACCACGCCGTGATCGTGCGCATATTCGACGACCTGCTTGGTGATCGCGATGTTCTCCTCGAGCGGCAGACCGGACTTGTCGATCATGACGGAGGTGAAGCCGCCGTCGATGCAGCTCTTGCAAAGCTCGAAGCTGTCACCGTGGTCCAGATGGACGCAGATCGGCAGGTCAAAGCCTGCGTTCTGCTCGGCGTCCTCGATCGCCGCTTCGATGAGCTTCATCAGGTAGATGTGGTTTGCGTAAGCGCGTGCACCCTTCGATACCTGCAGGATCAGAGGAGCGCGTTCCGCGATCGCCGCGGCGGTGATGCCCTGGATGATCTCCATGTTGTTGACGTTGAACGCGCCGATCGCGTATCCGCCGGCGTACGCCTTTTTGAACATTTCGGTGCTTGTTACGATTGCCATTGCCAAATATCTCCTTATCTTAAGATTCTGGCTTTATTATATATCCGCGAAAAAGGAATTGCAACCCAAACTTTTTTGGGCTATAATGATAAAAAAGAGTTCGGAGGCAATTATGGCTGAAAAAATGCTGTCTTTGATCATACCCGTCTATTATGAGGAAGAGGTCCTGATGGAATCCTACCGCCGCATGGACGCCGCGATGCGATCGACGGGTCATCCGTATGAGATCATCTACGTGAACGACGGCAGCTGCGACGGCACGATGAAGCAGCTTCGCACCCTTGCGAAGGAGCACCCGGATACCGTCAGGGTGTATTCCTTCTCGCGCAATTTCGGGCACCAGCTCGCCGTGACCTGCGGCATGGATCACGCGAAGGGCGACGCGCTCATCATCATCGACGTCGACCTGCAGGATCCGCCCGAGCTGATCCCGAAAATGGTGGAACTGTGGAAGGACGGCGCGGATATCGTCTACGGCAAACGCCTGAAGCGCAAAGGCGAGACCGTGTTCAAGAAGCTCACCGCAAAGCTCTATTATCGGCTCCTTTCGTGGATGAGCGCCTATCCGATCCCGCTCGACACCGGCGATTTCCGGCTTCTGGACCGCAAGGTAGCGAACGTATTCTTAAAGATGCGTGAGCAGGCAAGGTTTTTGCGCGGGATGTCCGCGTGGATGGGCTTTGAAGCCGTTCCGCTCGAGTACGTGCGCGAGGAACGCGCGGCGGGCAAGACGAAGTATACGCTGAAGAAGATGATCAAACTTGCCTGCGACGGCATCTTCAACTTCTCATCGAAGCCGTTGGAACTGCCGTTCGGCTTCGGCGTCGCGCTCGGCGTGCTCGGCGTGCTCGGGCTCGTCGCAATGATCGTGCTGACCGCGATCTTCGGCGCGGGCTGCCCGCAGTGGCTCTGGGCGGTCGTCGGCGGCACGCTGGTCTTTGCGCTGCTGTTCTGCTTCGTCGGGATCCAGGGCATGTACCTCGGACGCATGTACGACGAGCTCAAGGACCGCCCGCTGTACATCGTCGCCGAGACGCTGAACACGGAAGATAAATGAGATACAAAGCGCTTTGCCGTTTGAGGCGGAGCGCTTTTTGCATCCGTCGTTTCTTGACAGAACGCGGGGCAAACGGTATACTGTATATAATCTGACAAGGGAGGAAAACAATCGATGAAATCGAAGTCCGCAAAGAAAAGATCGAACTCCAAGAAGTTCGGTGCGCTGCTTCGCGCGGTCATTCTGGCGGCGATCGCCGCACTGGTCTACTATCTCGGCAGGAGGTTCGGCGTCTTTGAGGAGATCCCGAAGCTCACCCTGAACGGCAAAGCGGTGCTCCGCGGGATCTTGATCCTGCTTGCCATGTTTGCGGCGGAAGGCATCATCCTGTTCCTTCTGAGTCTGCCGAATCCGAAAAACAACCGTCTCCGCACGATGCTCTCGCTTTCCAAGAACGTCCTGCGCTATGCGGTGATCCTTGCCGCGATCTGCGTTGCGCTGACGATCTTCAACGTCGATATTGTGACGATCCTTGCCGGTCTCGGAATTTTAGCCCTGATCATCGGCTTCGGCGCTGAAAGTCTGATTGCCGACATCGTCACCGGCATGTTCATCCTGATCGACAATCAGTACAACATCGGCGACATCATCGAGGTCGACGGCTTCCGCGGCACGGTCACGGAGATCAACGTGCGCTCGACCGTTCTGACAGACGTCGGCGGAAATATCAAGATCATCAACAATTCGGATATGAAGAACGTCCTGAACCGCTCCGACAATTCTTCCAAGTCCGTTTCCGATTTCCCGATCCCGTATGAGACCGACATCGAGAAACTGGAGAAGAGCATCCCCGGGCTTCTGCAGGAGATCTACGAAAACAATCAGCCGCTGATGCTAAACGCGCCCGAATATCTCGGCGTCAACAAGCTGGACGACAGCGCGGTCGTGCTGCGGTTCACCGTAGACGTTCGGGAGGGCGATATCTATATGGGCGCGCGCGCGCTGAACCACGATCTGTTCGTCGGCATGCGCAAGCTCGGCGTTGAGGTGCCGTTCCCGCAGATCGACGTGCATCAGAAATGAGGGAAAACGTTCACGAGCTGAACAGGATCCCGACGGAATTTCACGAAAACGGCGCTCCGGAGTTACCGGAGCTGCCCGATGAATTCAATCGGTTCCCGCGACCGGCGAAGGCGAAGGAAGATCGTTCCCGCCTTTGCAGGATCATGTTGCTTCTTGCTGTGGCCGGATTCGTGACGCTCGGCATATTTGCGCCGCTGCTTCCGGAAAACAATCCGGCGGAGGCGGAAGCGGTACAGACGGAGAAAACGGAAACACCGGAACCGACAGCATTGCCAACAGCGGTCCCGACGGCTGTACCGACGCCAGCGCCTACACCGGAGCCGACCGCAGAACCGACGCCGGAACCCACCCCGGGCGTGGACGTCATCTTCTATCGCACGTCACAGGTCTATTCTGCTGCGCTGCATCTGTATGCACCGGAGAGGATCGCGGACGTTACATTCCGTTTCCGCCATTCGCTCAGCGGAGACGTCGCGCTTGAAGTAAAGCTTACGCCGGAGGAGATCGCAAGCGGCACGTATGTTTCGGATCCCTTTGACGCAAACGGATTCCTCTTTGCGCATATGCCGGAAAATCCGGATCCGTATGCGGAGCCGGAGGTAACAATGGAGACCTTGTTCACGGTTCAGACGGACAACGGCGACGAAACGTTCGAAATCGAGAGCGCTGCGGAAGCCGAACCGTGGGTCAACGTCAACTATGACAGCGAAGAGGACGTCGGCGGGATCATTGAGATGATGTACGGTACGGTATATCCGGACTGTTTTGTCGTTCGCATTGAGGAAGCGAAGACGTTCCCGCTGCGCGTCGTGTTCGGTGACGATCCCGAAGTGCTGGATCAGGGGGACATTTTGATCACGATCTCAGCAGGGGGCGAGGTGCTGACGGGCGAATTCGATCCGACGGCTGTCTACTTTGATGAATATGACGGCGAAAGGATGTATTACGTCGTGATTGCCGTTCCGCGGCCCGAGAGCTTCCCCGAACACGGCACGGCGGAGATCCTGATACGGCAAAAGCTGACGGATCATGATTATATCCACGAACGGAGAAAGACGATCACGTATTGACCGTTTGGAGATAGGGACGGATCGGACATGAGAAGGAACATCGAAGAGATCAATCAGATATCGCCGGAGTTGCCGAATGACGGCGCAAAGGAATTTGCGCCGCTTCCGGACGAGTTTAATCGCGATACGCCGACTGCAAAGACGGAAAAGAGAAAACCGTCGTCGATCCGGAAGATCATGCTGTATCTCGCGTCCATCGGCGTCGTCACGCTCGGCGTCATCACGCCGATCACACGCGTGAACCCGCCGGAGACGAATGCGGTTGCCGTCGTGAGTATGACGCCGTCGCCTGCGCCTGCCGCAACGCCGGAAGCTGGACCGATCATCACGCCGGCCGCAACGGCCCGCCCGACGGCAGCGCCGACCTCGGCGCCGACCGAAGCGCCTACGCAGATCCCGACGCCCACGCCGACCCGAACGCCTACGCCGACGCCTACACCGACGCCGACGCCGACCCCGCGGATGACGGGACAGATCCATATCACGATTTATTCCGAGGTCTTTGATCTGGACACGGCAATGCGCGGCGCGTATCCGAGCACGGTCCTTTCGGATGAAACGCTTGCGGCGGAGACGTTTACCGAATATCCGCTTCCGCCGCTGCCCGAACAGGACGGATATCATGCGATCGGCTACGTGCTGACAAGCACCAGCGGACTGGCGTATCTGGATACGCTGTATACCGGCGAAGAACAGCCGCACGTGATCGGTACAATCGCGCTCGGAGAAACGCTGACGGCGGACGATCTCGGGATCGTGCCGAAGAACGTGGAGGGCGTGTACAACGCGGAGATCCACGTCATCTGGACGGCGGACGAGCCGAACGATTTCAACCTCGAATTTTACGACGAAACGTTGTTCGACGAATACTACATCTGGTTCCCGTCCTATTCCGAACAGCTCTGCTATCTTGCGGTGTTCCCGACGCCGGTACGGAGGGACAAGACCTTTGCCGGCTGGTGCGACGCGGACGGGCATATGATCGATGCGGTCACGTATTATGACTTTTTCGAAAAACTGCCCGATGCGGAGACGATCGATAATCGCAACATGAAGAGACCGACACCCTGCAAGGTTTATGCCTGCTGGTCGGACGGCTCCGGCGGCGCGCCCGAACCGACGCCGAAACCGAGACCGACGCCGAGACCGACGCCGAGACCGACGCCGAGACCGACGCCGCTTCCGACCAACCCGCCGCCCACGCCGACACCGGTTTATTACAGGGTTGTCTGCAAAGGATGCGGATTCTCAAAAGGCAGTACGGGCGGCTCGAAGTCGGTTGCAAGAGGAACGAGAGTGACGGTTTACGGATCCACCGAGATGGATACTTCCGTGATCTTCGATGTCAACGGCGAATACCACAACGTAAATTGGTATACGTCCGACGTGAGCACGACGACGGTAACATACTGGTATCGTTACACCTTCACTGTGACAGAGGACACCATCGTCAGTTTCTTCTATTGACGGATGAATGTTCTTTTCGCATCCGGTTTTGCGGACTTTACGCAAATCTTACGCGAAACGCTTGCATTTTTCGCCCGTTTGTTGTACGATAGCAAAGGAAAAATATATTTTCAGGAGGTTATTCCATATGGTAAGAGTTGCAATCAACGGTTTCGGCAGAATCGGCCGTCTTGCGTTCCGTCAGATGTTCGGCGCAAAGGGCTACAAGATCGTCGCGATCAACGACCTGACCAGCCCGGCGATGCTGGCGCATCTTTTGAAGTATGACACCGCACAGAAGGGTTACTGCGGCGTGATCGGCGAGAACAAGCACACCGTTACGTCCAAGGAACCCGAGTTCGAAGAAGACGGCAAGACCGTAAAGGTCCCCGGCTCCATCACAGTGGACGGCACGGAGATCACCATCTACGCGGAGCCCAAGGCACAGAATTTGCCGTGGAAAAAGCTGCGCGTCGACGTCGTGCTCGAGTGCACCGGTTTCTACACCAGCAAGGCAAAGGCGCAGGCGCACATTGACGCAGGCGCAAAGAAGGTCGTCATTTCCGCGCCGGCAGGCAACGATCTGCCCACCATCGTCTTCAACGTCAACAACGAAGTTCTGACCAAGGAAGACAAGATCATCTCCGCGGCAAGCTGCACCACGAACTGCCTCGCGCCGATGACCAAAGCGCTGAACGACAACTTCCCGATCGTTTCCGGCATCATGACCACGGTCCACGCGTACACCGGCGACCAGATGATCCTCGACGGTCCGCATCGCAAGGGTGACCTGCAGCGTGCACGCGCGGGCGCGGCGAACATCGTTCCGAACAGCACCGGCGCGGCGAAGGCGATCGGTCTCGTTATTCCGGAACTGAACGGCAAGCTGATCGGCTCCGCACAGCGCGTCCCGGTCGCGACCGGCTCCACCACGATCCTCGTTGCGGTCGTCAAGGGCAAGGACGTCACCAAGGAAGCGGTCAACGCGGCAATGAAGTCGCAGGCGAGCGAATCCTTCGGCTACACCACCGAGAAGCTCGTTTCCTCCGACATCATCGGCATGACCTACGGCTCGCTGTTCGACGCGAACCAGACCATGGTCCAGAAGATCGACGACGACACCTATCAGGTACAGGTCGTGTCCTGGTACGACAACGAGAACAGCTACACCAGCCAGATGGTCCGCACCATCAAGTACTTCGCAGAGCTTAAGTAAGCAGATTCACCGCCCGAAGGGAGATCCCCTTCGGGCGTTTTTTGCACAAATACCAAAAGGTGTGACGGGAGAACAACCATGCTCCGGCGAGCGGACACATATACACCATGTGGACGAAATATCGAATTCATCCCACGCTAACCGTCCCCTTGACAACGATTGTAAAGGCAGGAGGTATGAAAAGTGAATACGAAAAGACTTATAATTGTTTTAGTATTGATCATATTTGCTTCTATGATTGGATGTCATGCGGATAATTCGGCAGGGACTTTTTACAATCAAGAAGTGTTTGTGTATGGCGACGGAAAACTCTCAAACGGAACTTTGACATATATTGATTTTCCGCAGTATTGGCATTACAAGGGTGATTACCCTTATCGCTTTGGCAAGATAAAGGGAGGAAAAACGCTTTATGCTGCAGATGAAAACGGTACCATTGTGAAAGAGAAGAAACCGTTTTTAGCAGATATGGATTATACACCATGGATCAGAGAAGATATGGTATTACCTGATCTATGTGGTGATAAAATAGCAGTTATGGTATACTTCATGGATAATACTTCTTTTAGCTTAGAAGGCAAGGCGAAAGAGGAGTTTATTGAATGGTTTCGTAAGTACAAGACCAATGAAAAAAAAGGTTTTTATAGTACAAGTAATAAACCAATCGGTAATATCGTTTTCGAGAGTCTTGAAATCCCCGGATTATACTATGACTGTGACTTTCTGATCATACAACTTAGCAACAGTATTGTCATCGTCGATAATTTTGATAAGAAAATCGCATCATTTGGACAAAATACGGAATTCTACCATGATGTGTGTCTGTGTCAAGGTCAAGACTAGTGACGTGACAATGGTGTCAGGGGTACGGTTCTCCTGACAACCGAAACAAAGAGACAAAAGGCAGCAAGTGAGCATCAGACAAGCCGACGCCCGGGAGCGCATCCCGGGCATTTTTGTATATGAATTCCCGCAATTCGTGAAAAATCTCTTTTCTTTCCCGAAAAAAATGATATAATGTAATCTGCAAGCGAATGTACCCAAAGGGAGGATTCCATATGGAGAACAACGACAACAAACGCAAAAAGAAAGTCATATCCGGTACGGCAAGTCTGAACCGCCGCGACGACAAACCGGTCGAAACGAACGGACCTGTCGGAAGGAAGGACGGCTACCAGGGCAGAAAAACGCAGTTCGGCGCAAAGAAACCCGCAGGCAGCGGCAGCGAACAGAGCGGCAGTCTGCTGTCTTCGCTGTTCGGCGCGCAGCAGAGCCAGAACACGGGCAGCCAGGGGCAGCAGACGCAGAACACGCAGCAGACCTTTACGACGGGGGATCTCGGCGGCGATACGGGCAGCACGGGCGGCACGACCGGTTCAGGAAGAGGCCTTTTGAAAGGCGGCTGCATGAAGATCATCCTGATCGTTCTTGCGATCGTACTGCTCTTCTTCCTGATCCGCTGTGTCTTCTTCGGGGGCAGCTCCTGCTCGATGGGGAATATCTTCTCCGGTGACAGCGGCATCGTCGACGATTACAGCGGCGTCACGGATATCGGCGACAGCGGCGTCACGGACATCGGCGGCAGCGATACGCTCCCGGACGATTCCGTACAGCAGGGCTATACGTCCGATCTGCTCGCGCAGCTGTTCCAGGCGAGCGAGGATCCGTTTGACGCGACGGACAGCAACGCACCGGCGGCGGTCTCCGCAAGCACGTCCGATACGGAACCGGACGTCACCGTTTCGAACAAGGCGCGCGATCGCTATACGACGATCAAGGGCAAAGGCAAGGACACCGTCACCGTCATGGTCTATATCTGCGGCAGCGACCTCGAAAGCGAACACGGCATGGCGACGGCGGACCTCAATGAAATGCTGCATGCGGACCTGAACGACGACAAGGTCAACGTCATCGTCGAGACCGGCGGCGCCAAGAAGTGGAACAACTCCGTTATCAAAAACAATACCAATCAGCGCTATCGCGTGACGAGCAAAGGTCTCGTGCGGCTGGACGATAACGTCGGCAAGAAGAGCATGGTCGACCCGAACACGCTCGTAAGCTTCATCCAGTTCTGCGCGAAGAACTATCCCGCAAACCGCTATATGCTGATCATGTGGGACCACGGCGGCGGCGCGATCTCCGGCTACGGCTACGACCAGACGGCCAGCGGCACGATGACGCTTGACAAGATCAATTCCGCGCTGAAAAAGGGCGGCGTCAAGTTTGACTTTGTCGGCTTTGATGCGTGCCTGATGGCGACGCTCGAAACGGCGCTCGTCACCGAACCGTACGCGGACTATCTGATCGCGTCCGAGGAATCCGAGCCCGGCACCGGCTGGTATTATACGGATTGGCTTACAGAGCTTTCGAAGAACACCTCGATCAGCACGGTGGAGCTTTCTAAGACGCTCATCGACGACTTCACCGACGTTAGCAAGAAGAACTATCCGGGCTGCAACACGACGCTGTCCATCGTGGACCTTGCGGAGTTTGCGGGCACCGTTCCGGACGCGTTCAACGACTTCTCGGCGGACATCTCGAAGATGCTCGACGACAAGGACTACAAGAAGGTCGCGGACGCCCGCGCCGACGCGCGTGAATACGGCGTTTCGGCAAAGGTCAACCACATCGACGTGATCGACTTTGCGACGAAGATCGGCAGCAAGAAGGCAAAAGCGCTGGCAAGCGCATTGAAGGGCTGCGTGAAGTACAACCGCGCGTCTGTTTCGATGAAGAACTCGAACGGGCTTTCGATCTACTTCCCGTATTCGAGCTTCAAGAGCATGAACTCCGCCGTTTCGCTGTACAGCACCATCGGCGTTTCGAGCGAATACTCCCGCTGCATCAAGAGCTTCGCAAGCCTGGCCGCGGGCGGTCAGATCGCGACCGGCGGCACGACAAGCTCGGCCTACGGCTCGCTGTTCGGCGACTATAGCAGCACGCCGTCGTCCTCTTCGGGCGACATCCTCGGAACGCTGCTCGGCGGTTATCTCGGCGGGTCCGGCAGCAACGATTCGCTGTCCTCGCTGTTCGGCGGTTCACAGTCGTTCTACGGCGGTTCGTCCTCCGGCGGCGCGATGGATTTCCTGGGCAGTATCCTTGGAAGCGGCTCCTCGAGCTGGTTCGATTCCGGCAGAGCGCTTGCGTATAAGGACTACTACGACAACAACAGTCTGACCGTCGCGGACATGGAGCCGACGGAGAAGGCGGAGGGTGAGTATGTTCTTGAACTGAGCAAGGAAAAGTGGGACCTCGTCAAGTCGGTCCGGATCAATGTGTTCGCGAAAGAGGACGATCATTACGTCGACCTCGGCATGGACAACGCGGACGTCATCGACGCAAACGATGAAGGCATGCTTGATGAGAACGGCAATCTTCGGATCAAGTTCGACAATTCATGGATGACCGTAAACAAGCAGCCGGTCGCGTACTACTTCATGCAGGCGGTCGAAGACGGCAAGAACTGGGCGGAGGTCGGCTATGTTCCGATTCTCTTAAACGGCGAACGCTACTACATGTTCATTGTGTTCGACAACGAGATCGCGGGACACGAGGACGGCTACGTTGCAGGCGTACAGCCCGTTTACAACGAATCCGAGGTACCGACGCTGGCAAAGGGCTTCATCCAGCTGAAGGCGGGGGACAAGATCGACTTCATCTTCGACTGCTACAGCGCGGACGGGACCTATGAGAACAGCTACATCTACGGAAAGCAGATCACCGTTAAGAACGATCTGACCGTCGGATACATGGACCTCGGCGGTCTCGAATGCGACGTCACCTATTGCCTGACCGATATTTACGGCAACGAGTTCTGGACGGAAGCGCTCACGTTCTCCGAATAAGACCCAAAACACCAAGCGCCCCGGGATCATCCCGGGGCGCTGCTTTGTGCTGTGAAGTCAGACCGTGATCGCGCTCTGCGAATCGCGGTGCAGGTCGCGCGCGAGCGCGTAGGCGTACAGGTCGGTCGAAAGCGCGTCGATCTGAAGCGAGGCGCGCGCGACGTCCGAACAGTTCTGAACGTCGGAATGGCGCAGGATCACCGGCGCGGCGGCGCGGCTTGCCATGGCGGCCAGAAGTCCGCGTCCCATGCGCTTCATGCCGAGCACGTGCAGATACATATTGTCGACGTTCTTTCCGACGGCGTCCGAAAGCCCCGCGGGCACGTGCAGCAGCGCGGACACGAGGATGCGCTTGCACCGCGCGAGCGTGTAGCGCTTGGACTTGATCGCGTCGAGCAGGGAGGGGAGATCGACCGCTTCGCGTGCCGCGCGGTAAAGCACCTGTTCGAACCCCTCGGCAACCTCGGGAAGGCCTTGCAGCTCCTCGATCGTCATGGAGCGCAGCCGGTACAGAAGCATCGCGCCGAACAGATCGAACGTGACCGGGAACTGCGCGTCGAAACGCATGGCGGCGGCAACGCTCATCGGCATCGTGTCATAGACCGATTCGTCGCCGTTTTTGAGCGCTTCGCGGATCGCCGTCGCGCTCGAAAGCGCGCCGGTCAAAACGGTACTGTTGTACTTGTTTCCGATTCGGCGGATCGGCAGCGGACGGATCTCCGGCGCAAAGCGGTTCAGCGCCTTCAGATACTCCACGGCGAGGATGTTGTTCGGTTCCTGCAGAAGCGCAAGCTCGTCCTCGGGGATACCGTAATCGGCGAGCGCGTCGTACTGCGCGCGCGGATAGGACTTGCCCTGCTTCAGATGGTGCATGAGATAGATCTTGAGATTCGGCGGTTCGCGCTCCAATATGTCCGCCATATGGTAGAGCGCGTTCACATCGTCGGTCTCAACGCCGAAGGCAAGATCGGTCACCACACCGGTTGCGGCAAGCGTTTTCACCGCGCCTTCGGCAAAGCGTTCCGCGCTCGAAACCGCGAATACGCTCGGGATCTCAACGACAAGATCCGCGCCGCCCATGACCGCCCATTCGGCACGGGTGAACTTGTCGGTGCAGGCGGGTTCGCCGCGCTGTACGAAGTTGCCGGACATGGCGACGACGCAAAACTCGGAACCGGCCTGTTTTTTGGATTCCTCCATGTGATAGATGTGTCCGTTGTGCAGCGGATTGTACTCCGCGATGATCCCAACGACGCGCATGAAAGCACCCTCCTTGCAAATTGCGAAAATATATCCAAAACAAGTATATCATTTTTTGCGCGGATGTGTTAGAATAATTTGTAAATCTATTTTGGAGGATTTTGTTATGTCATTGATGGAACAGATCAAGGCAAAAGCAAAGGCGGATCAGAAGCACATTCTGCTGCCCGAGGGAGCCGAGGAACGCACCGTGCAGGCGGCAGCCCGCATCACGGCGGAGGGCATCGCAAAGGTCACGCTGTTCGGTAAGCGCGAGGAGATCGAGGCGGTCGCAAAGAAATTCGACGTCTCGCTCGAAGGCATCGACACGATCGACCCGGAAACGCATCCGGATTATCAGACGTACGTCGACCGCTTCTATGAGATGCGCAAGGCGAAGGGCGTCACGCCCGAAAAGGCGGCCGAGATGATCAAGAACCCGCTGTTCTTCGCGGCGATGATGATCAAGGACGGCAAGGGCGACGGCTTCGTTTCCGGCGCGATCAACACCACGGGCAACACGCTCCGTCCGGGTCTGCAGATCATCAAAATGAAACCCGGCATCAATACGGTTTCGAGCTTCTTCATCATGGAGATCCCGAACAAGGCGTACGGCGACGACGGCCTGATGATCTTTGCGGACTGCGCGGTCAACATCGACCCGACCTCCGAACAGCTTGCCGAGATCGCGATCTCGTCCGCGGCGAGCGCAAAGGCGCTCTGCGGTATGGACGCGCGCATCGCGATGCTGTCGTTCTCCACGAAGGGCAGTGCAAAGCATGACAACGTCGACAAGGTCCGCATCGCGACCGAAATGGTCCACGAGCGCGCGCCGGAACTGATGGTGGACGGCGAACTGCAGGCGGACGCCGCGCTCGTCGAAAAAGTCGGTCAGCTCAAGAGCCCGGGCAGCCCCGTTGCCGGCAAGGCGAACGTACTGGTCTTCCCGGACCTCCAGGCAGGCAACATCGGCTACAAGCTCGTCCAGCGTCTCGCGGGCGCGGAAGCGATCGGCCCGATCTGCCAGGGCTTCGCTGCGCCGATCAACGACCTGAGCCGCGGCTGCAGCGTCGAGGATATCGTTTCCGTCGTGGCGATCACGGCAGTCCAGGCACAGAACATGTAAAGCGGAGGGAAAACGATGAGATCCATTCTTGTTATCAACGCAGGCAGCTCTTCTCTGAAGTATCAGCTGATCGACATCGACACCGAAAGCGTTCTCGCAAAGGGCCTTTGCGAGCGCATCGGCATCGACGGCAAACTGACCTATAAGCCCACGGGCGGCGACAAGCTCGAAAAGGACGCGGCAATGCCGACGCACAAGGAAGCGATCGCAATGGTGCTCGACGTGCTCGTCGAGCCGAAGATCGGCGTCAGCTCCGACATGAAATCCATCGTGGCGGTGGGGCATCGCGTCGTCCACGGCGGCACGAAGTTCACCAAGTCCGTGCTGATCACCGACGACGTCATCAAGATGATCGAAGATTGCATCCCGCTTGCGCCGCTTCACAACCCCGCAAACCTCATGGGCATCAACGCCTGCCGCGCCGTCATGCCGGAGACCCCGATGGTCGCCGTGTTCGACACCGCGTGGGGCATGAGCATGGAGCCGAAAAACTTCATCTACGCGCTGCCGTATGAGATCTATGAAAACTATCAGGTCCGCCGCTACGGCTTCCACGGCACGAGCCACATGTTCGTCACCGGCGAAGCGATCAAGCGTCTCGGAAGAGAAGGCGATCCGAACGTTCGCGTCATTTCCTGCCACCTCGGCAACGGTTCTTCCGTCAGCTGCTCAAAGGGCGGCAAGTGCGTCAATACCTCGATGGGTCTGACGCCGCTGGAAGGTCTTCCGATGGGCACGCGCTGCGGCAGCATCGACCCGGCGATCGTTCCGTTCCTCGTGAAGGCGATGGACGTTCCGGCGAAGGAGATCGACACGATGATGAACAAGAAGAGCGGTATGCTCGGCGTTTCGGGCGTGTCCAGCGACTTCCGCGATCTGTGGGCGGCAAAGAACGAGGGCAACGAGCGCGCGGCGCTGGCGCTCGACATGTTCGCGCAGGGCGTCAAGCGTCTGATCGGCGGCTATGCCGCGGAGATGGACGGCGTGGATTGCATCGTCTTCACGGCGGGCGTCGGCGAGAACGACGCGGCGACGCGCGAGCTCATCATGCGGAACATGGACTACCTCGGCGTCGACTTCGATTTCGAGTTGAACCGCACTGCGCCGAGAGGCAAAGAGATCGTGCTGAGTAAGCCTGATTCCAAGGTCACCGTCATGGTCCTGCCGACCGACGAAGAGCTTGCGATCGCAAGAGATACCGCTTCGATCGCGCTGTAAGAACACATCCGGGCTGCGGAATTCTTTTCCGCGGCCCTTTTTATGCCGATGCGATACGTGCTGCGCAAAAACACGGACGTTTCCGACGCCGTTATAGGGGATCTTCGGACAAGGTTCGGCTTTTCAAGACCGTTTGCCGCCATGCTCATTCGGCGCGGTCTCGTTGACGACGCCGCGATCGAATCGTTTCTGCACCCCGAAAAGACCGAGCTTCTCGATCCGTTTACGCTTGCCGATATGGACCGCGCCGTCTCGCGCGTCAAGCGCGCCATCGAGACGGGCGAACGCATCTGCGTGTACGGCGACTACGACACCGACGGCGTCTGTGCGACCGCGATCCTGACCGATGCGCTGCATACCCTCGGAGCAAACGTGACGTTTCTGCTGCCGAGCCGCTTCGGCGAGGGTTACGGGCTGAACGCTGTCGCCGTCGACGTCATGCACGCGGACGGCGTACGGCTGATCCTCACTGTCGACAACGGCATTTCGGCGCACGCGGAGATCGCGTACGCAAGGACGCTCGGCATGGATACGGTCGTGACCGACCATCACCGCTGTCACGAAACGCTGCCGGACGCGGAGGCGGTCGTTTGCGCTTCCCGGACGGATCAGGATCCGTCGCTCGGCGCGCTTTGCGGAGCGGCGGTCGCAATGCTCACTGCGGACGCGCTCGGCGTGCGGATCGGAAAATACCTGCCGATCGCCGCGCTTGCGACGATGGCGGACGTCGTTCCGCTGCATGAAACGAACCGCGCGATCGTCCGGAAGGGGCTGCCGCTTATCGGCATGCAGCCGGGACTTGCGGCGCTTTTAGACGCCGCCGGCGTCACGGAGATCGCGGGGGAAAGCGTGCTTTCATTCATCCTTGCGCCGCGGATCAACGCCGCGGGGCGCATGGGCGACGCGACGCGGGCGGTGCGGCTTTTGATGACCGACGATCCGGAGGAGCGAAAAACGCTTGCGGCGGAGCTCGAAAGCGACAACGTCCGCCGCCGCGCCGAAGAACAGCGTATTTTCAGAGAAGCGGAAGCGCAGATCACGGAACCCGAACCGCGCATTCTCGTTCTTCGGGGAACGGACTGGAACACGGGCGTGATCGGCATCGTCGCGTCGCGCATTCTGGAACGGTACCATTGCCCGATCCTGCTCTTTTCCGAGGTCAACGGACTGCTTGTCGGCTCCGGCCGCAGCGTGCCCGCCGTCGACCTCTTTCAGCTTCTCACACGCCGCAGGGAGTTGCTTTTACGCTTCGGCGGACATCGGCTCGCCGCAGGCGCTACCATCGAAATCAGCACGTTTGAGACGCTCTGTAAAGCCCTTTCGGACGATCTTGCGGAGCAATTCCCGCAGGGACTGCCGGAGGAGGAGAGGATCGTGGAGGACCGGCTTGCGCTTTCCGAGATCACGCCGGACTTTGCGCGGGAGCTTACGTATCTTTCGCCGTTCGGCGAGGAGAACCGCGCGCCGCTGTTCGCGGTCGAGGGCGCGCTTTCCGACGTTCGGATCATGGGAAGGGACGGCACGCACATCGGCGCAAAGCTTTCCGACGGGAAGACCACCGTGCGCATCGTTTCGTTCGGGAACGGCGACCGCTATGCGGACTGGAGCGCGATCCGAAGCGCGCGGGCGTATGCCACGCTTGAATTCGGAAGTTATCAGGGCCGTCCGGAGGTATCGGTCCGGACGGAAACGATCGAATGTCCGGTTTTCGAAGCGGCGCGGGACGCGATCTCGGATTGCATCCGCGCGATCCGAAGCGGAAGACCGCTTCCGGACGCGGAAACGCTGCGGCTGCTTCCGCGGGTTTCGGACGCGGAGATCCGGACGACATACCGCGCGCTGCTCCCGCGATTGAAAAGAGGCGCGCTGCGCGAGTGCCTTACCGAAACGGAGCAGACCATATTGCTGCCGCTTCTCGAGATCGGCGTCGTACGATACGAAAACGGCAGATTTTTCGCCGAACCGGTGCAGGAAAAGAAACAAATTCAAAATGCCCTCTTGTATCCGGTGATTATTTCAGGTAAAATATAAAGGTTCAGAGAAAGGAGGACGCTTATGGAGGAACGGTTGATCGCAATGTTCACCGAACGATTCGGTGAGGAACAGGGCAAGCTGATGGCGGAAGCGATCGCGTTTGCGTCGCGCGTGCACTGCAACCAGAAGCGCGACGACGGAACGCCGTTTATCACGCATCCTTTAACCGTCGCGTCCTACCTCCTCGATATGGGCATGGACGCGCCGACCGTGATCGCGGGCGTTCTGCACGACACCGTCGAGGACGGGGACAACGTGCAGATCGCGGACATCGAGAAGATGTTCGGCAAAGAGGTCGCATTCCTTGTCGACGGCGTCACCAAGCTTACCAAATCCGGAAAACAGACGTACGTCACCAAAAAGCAGGAGCAGACGGAGAACCTCCGAAAGCTCTTTCTTGCGATCGCGGAGGACGTGCGCGTCGTCATCATCAAGCTTGCCGACCGCCTGCACAACATGCGCACGATCGACGTCTGCACGCCCGCAAAGCAGATCAAAAAATCCAAGGAGACGATCGAGGTCTACGCGCCGCTGGCGCACCGCTTCGGCATGGGCGCGATCAGAAGCGAGCTCGAGGATCTTTCCTTCCGCTACCTGATGCCGGAGGAGTATGAGAACATCAAGGCACAGGTCGACGTGCAGCAAAAGGAGCGGCTGGAGCTTCTTTCGAGCGCGATGGAAAAGATGAAGGAGCTTCTGAAGGAAGCGAACATCGAGGGCAGCGTTTCGGGCCGTCCGAAGCATCTGTATTCCTCGTACCGCAAGATGCAGCGCAACAACTGCACGCTTCACGAGCTCTATGACCTGATCGCGATCCGCATCATTGTGGATACGGTCACGGACTGCTACGCGGCTTTGGGCGTCGTTCACGCGACGTGGAAGCCGCTGCCCGGTCGGTTCAAGGATTATATCGCCATGCCGAAGCCGAATCTGTACCGTTCGCTGCATACGACGGTCATGGACGAGCACGGCATCCCGTTCGAGGTGCAGATCCGCACGAAGGAGATGCACGCGACCGCGGAATACGGCATCGCGGCGCATTGGATGTATAAGGAAGGCCGCCAGTCCATGACGGAGCTCGACCGCAGAACGGCGTGGCTCAGGCAGGTGCTGGAAGCCGATCAGGACGCGGAGGACAGCAAGGAATTCGTAGACAATATCCTGAAGGACTTTCTCGGCGAATACGTCTTCGTGCTTACGCCGAAGGGCGAGATCATCGACCTGCCGGTCGGCTCAACGCCGCTGGACTTTGCGTACCGCATCCACACGAAGGTCGGACACCACTGCCAGCACGCCCGCGTCAACGGGAACGTTGTGCGGCTCGATTATAAGCTGAAGACAAACGACGTCGTCGAGATCATCACATCCAATTCGCAGCCGGGACCGAGCCGCGACTGGCTGTCCATCGTCAAGACGCAGACGGCGAAGAACAAGATCCGGCAGTGGTTCAAGCACGAGAATCGCGAGGAGAACATCCAGCGCGGCCGCGAAATGCTCGAGGAAGCCGCAAAGCGGCACGGGCAGAGTCTGACGATCCTGATGAAGCCGGAGTACGTCGCCGAGGTTTTAAAGCGTCACAACTTCGCGACGGTCGACGATCTCTATTCCGCGATCGGGTTCGGCGGCGTATCGGCGGGACAGGTGCTGCACAAGCTCATCGACCTGCACCGCAAGGAGGAACGCCTCGACGAGCTCAAGAAGCGCTTCGAGGAATCCGAACAGGAGCTTCCGAAAAAGCCGCTGCACCGTGCGAATCCGAAAGGCATCTACGTCCACGGCGATCCGGGCATGGCGGTGTTCTTCGGAAACTGCTGCAATCCATTGCCCGGCGATCCGATCGTCGGCTACGTGACCCGCGGCAGAGGCGTTTCCGTGCATCGCGCGGACTGCAAGAACGTCCAGAGCTTGATGCAGGAAGCCGACCGCATGATCGAGGTTGAATGGGCGCTCGACGAGCATACAAGCTTCTCCGCGACGATCCGCGTGTTTATCGAGGACAAGCCGGGCTCGCTCATGGAGGTTTCGAAGGTCCTGTTGAGCCTGAACGTCAACATGACCGACCTTTCGAGCCGGTCGACCGAGGACGGCTATGCGGCAATGGAGATCACGTGCACGGTCACCGGCGCCGAGCAGCTCAAAATGATCATCGCGAATCTCAAAAAGATCAAACAGGTGATCGACGTATTCCGCGTATAAGGAGGAAGCCATGCGAGCAGTCGTACAGCGCGTGAACGAGGCAAGCGTCAAAATCGACGGCGAAACGGTCGGCGCAATTTTACACGGTCTCTGCGTTCTTTTGGGCGTTTCCGTGGATGATACGGAAGCGGACGCGGATTACATCGCGGAAAAGCTATTGGGCCTTCGCATTTTCGACGACGAGAACGGCGTGCCGAACAGGTCCGTGCTCAATATTTCCGGCGCGATCCTTCTGATCTCGCAGTTTACGCTTTTGGGCGACGCGCGGAAGGGCAGACGCCCGAGCTATATTTTTGCGGCAAGACCCGAACAGGCGATCCCGCTGTACGAGCGCTGCATTGAAAGGCTGCGCGCGTCGGTCCCGGTCGAGACGGGACGCTTCGGCGCGGACATGAAGGTTTCGATCCTAAACGACGGACCGTTTACGATCCTTTTGGATTCCAAGAAAGGTTTCTGACATGATTTTACTGAGCTACCCCTGCGGACCGGTTGCGGCCAATATGATCTTTGTCGGATGCGACGGAAGCAAAACCGTTGCGGTCGTCGATCCTTCCGACGCGACGCTTGCGCTTGCGATCCTCAAAGAGCACGGCTGGACGCTGTCCGATATCCTCGTCACGCACCGGCATTACGACCATCTCTTGGGCGTTGCGGGGCTGAAAAAAGCGACCGGCGCGAAAATTTATATCTCCGAAACGGACGCGGACGGATTGAGAAGCGGCAGAGCGAGTCTCGCTTCGATGGCGGGCGAATCGCAGGAGCCGGTCGAGCCGGACGTGCTGCTTCACGACGGCGACACGTTCGAGGCGGCGGGGCTGCATTTCCGCGTACTCGAAACGCCGGGACACACCGCGGGCGGGATCTCGTTCGTCTGCGACGAACAGCGCTGCGCGTTCGTCGGCGACACGCTCTTTGCGGGCGGCTACGGCAGATACGATCTTCCGGGCGGCGATTTCAACGGGCTCAGCTGTTCGATCAAAAACGTCCTGTTCGCGCTGCCGGACGATTACCGGCTTTACCCCGGGCACGAGGAGCCGACGACCGTCGCGGAGGAGAAGCGCACCAATCCGATCAACTTTGAGGGCCTATGGTTCGACTGATCACCAACACACCACAATACAGCAACGATATCGCCGAGGAGATCCGCATGTTCCTCGGCCTTGTTTCGATCGCGCCGGATGAAACGCCGGAGACGACGCTGACGATCTCGGCCATGCTGAACGACGCGGACAAAACCGCGACTGCTGCGGCGGGCGGGGACCCGATCACCGTCTCCTATACGGTGGACGAAACGGATCCGCTCGACCGGAAGCGGCAGGAAAAACGCGCTTTGAAGCGCGCGGTCTACGCGCTGATGCAGCGCCTCAACCCCACCGAAATGCCGTGGGGCAGTCTCACCGGCATCCGTCCGACAAAGCTTTTGCGCGAGCTTTGCGTGCGCGTCGGGGACGAGGAAGCCGTGCGGCAGTTCCGCGAGGTCTTCTCCGTTCGCATCGACAAGCTCCGCCTTGCCGCGACGATCAACGCGGTGCAGAAGCCGGTCATTGCGTCGGTGCAGCCGAACGACGTTGATATCTACGTCGGGATCCCGTACTGCAAAACGCGCTGCCTCTATTGCTCGTTCGGCGCGGAGATCGCCAAAAAGAACGCGATCGCGGAATATCTGCCGTATCTTTTCAAGGACATCGAAAACGGCGCAAAGCTCGTGCGCGACGGCGGTTTTCACGTCCGCGCAACGTATCTCGGCGGCGGCACGCCGACCGTGCTTTCGGCGGAGGAGCTGGACGCGCTGCTGACGCATTTCAAAGCCTGCTACGGCGGTTTCGGCACGGAATGCACGGTCGAAGCGGGCAGACCCGATACGATCACAAAAGATAAGCTTGCGGTTCTGCGCGCGCACGGCGTGGAGCGCATCTCGATCAATCCGCAGACGATGTCGGACGAAACGCTCCGCCGCATCGGCAGGGCACATACGGCGGAACAGATCAAGGAGGCGTTCGCGCTCGCGCGGGAAATGGGCTTTTCCTCAATCAATATGGACCTCATCGCGGGCTTGCCCGGCGAGACCGTCGCGGACTTTGAACGTACACTTTTTGAGATCAAAGAACTGCGTCCCGACAATTTGACGGTGCATACGCTCGCGATTAAGCGCTCAAGCCGATTAAAGGATCAGCTGGACAAGTATCCGCTGCCGTCGCGTTCGGACGTGGAGACCATGATCGACATGGGCTTTCAGGCGGCAAAAGAGATCGGGCTCTGGCCGTACTACATGTATCGGCAGAAGTACCAGAACGGCAACCTCGAAAACGTCGGCTATGCGGCGGAGGGGAAGCTCTGCGTCTACAACGTCGACATGATGGAAGAGACGACCTCCATTCTTGCGCACGGCGCGGGCGCAATGACCAAGCGCGTGTTCGATTCCGAGAACCGCGTCGAACGCATCCCGAACCCGAAGGACGTGCCGACCTACGGCGTAAAGCTGGAGCTTTTGGACCAACAGAAACGCGCGCTGTTTTTACGCTGATTTTTCTTGACAATCGGGGATTGAAGTGCTGCGTGACGCCTGCACAAAATGGATGCTGTTTCCTTATAGGGCCTCTTGACAGAATCGACAGCTGACGATACAATATCTTTAGAAACATCCGGACCGAAGTCCTCGGGCACTTCTCGCCCCTGTGCCAGTAGGTCAAGGATGTTTTTGTTATCCTTTTTGCGTATGATGCATATCCTTCCATCAAAAAATCATTCGTATACTCCTTTATTTTGTATGCGCATCCTGACGCAGTAGTGTACCTCCGCCGTATGGTGGTGAGAAAGAGCGCTTTTTAAAAAGAGGCTTCCCCTTGAGGGGAAGCTGTCACCGATAGGCGACTGATGAGGTGTTCAGGAAAACGAACGCATTGCGTTCGTCCGATCTGCAAAAATGATGCTTTTTGCGTGTCCACCTCATCCGCCTCGTTCCTCAGCACCTTCCCCTCGAGGGGAAGGCTTTTGGCTTGACAACCGCCCCTTATAGAAACGCTCTTCTGACACCCTTTCTGACTAAGACAGTCTTTTACGCTGATTTTTCTTGACAAGCACATTTTGCATGGTATAATAAGCGCAAAGCGTTGAACGGAAGAGTACCCGCCGTATCGGAACAAAGAGAGCGCGTCCGCGGCTGAAAGACGTGCGGAGAGAAAGCGGGGAAGGACAGCCGGAAGCTGCATGCCGGAAGAGAAAGGCATGACGGAGACCCTTCGTTATCGGGGAAAAGCGCGCAGAGTGATCTGCGAAACAGGGTGGCACCGCGGTCCTTCCGTCCCTATCATGGGCGAAAGACCGCGATTTTTTCATAGGAGGTTTTTATGGCATACAAGGCGCCGAAAGGCACAAAGGACGTCGTCCCGGAGGAGAGCTATCGCTGGCAATACCTTGAGAGCACGATCCGGCAGATCGTCAGAAAATACGGACTTTTAGAAGCGCGTACCCCGTGCATCGAGCACACCGAGCTGTTTTTGCGCGGCGTGGGCGACACGACGGACATCGTGCAGAAGGAAATGTACACGTTCACCGACAAGGGCGACCGCAGCATTACGCTGAAGCCGGAAGGCACGGCGGGCGCGGTCCGCATGTTCGTGGAAAACGGACTTTTTTCGGAAGCACAGCCCACCAAGATGTATTATCTCTACTGCCCGGTGTTCCGCTATGAACGCCCGCAGGCGGGACGGCTTCGCGAACATCACCAGTTCGGCGTGGAGGTCTTCGGCTCCCCGAGCCCCGCAGCGGACGCGGAGGTCATTTCGATCGCGTCCGAACTCTTTCAGACGCTCGGCTGCACGGACCTGACCATCAAGCTGAACAGCATCGGCTGCCCGAAGTGCCGCGGACGCTATCAGCAGGCGCTGAAGGAGTATCTTTCGAGCCGCTACGACGAGCTTTGCGAAACGTGCAGGACGCGCTTTGAGACGAACCCGCTGCGGATCCTCGACTGCAAGGTCGATACCTGCAAGGCGATCGTCAAGGACGCGCCGCATACGATGGACTTCGTCTGCGACGACTGCCGCGCGCACATGGAAGAGTTGATGCGGCTTTTAGATCTTGCCGGCATCCGCTACGAGATCGACCCGATGCTCGTGCGCGGTCTTGATTACTACACCAAGACGGTGTTCGAGATCGTGTCCGGCATGCCCGGCGCGCAGGGCACGCTCTGCGGCGGCGGACGCTATGACGGGCTCATCAAAGAACTCGGCGGGCCGGAAATGCCTGCGGTCGGCTTCGGTCTCGGCATGGAGCGCCTTCTGCTCATCATGGACAATCTCGGGATCGAAATACCGAAACCCGTGCGCTACGAGGTCATGCTGATCGGTCTCGGCAAGGACGCGAAGGACAAGTGCTTTACGCTCGCGCGGGATCTCAGAGCACGCGGCGTGTCGGTCGATCTTGACCTCGTGGACCGCAGCGTCAAGGCGCAGATGAAATACGCCGACAAGACCGGCGCGCTGTATACGCTCGTCATCGGCGACGATGAGATGAGCAACAACGCCGCGACCATGAAGTCCATGCGGGGCGGCGATTCGATGCAGGTACAACTCGATGCGGAAAGCATCTTAAATGCAATTCGGAGGGAATAAACGATGGGAGAATTTTTAAGCGGATGGAAACGCACGTGCTACTGCACGGAGCTCGGTAAGGAAAACGTAGGACAGGAAGTCACGCTGATGGGGTGGACGAACGTCCGCCGCGACCTCGGCGCGCTGATCTTCGTGCAGCTCCGTGACCGCACGGGGCTGATGCAGATCGTTTTCGACTCCTCGACTTTGAGCAAGGAGGATTTCGATCGCGCAAGCACGATCCGTTCCGAATATGTGCTTGCCGTGAAGGGCGTTTTGGAGGCGCGCACCGGCAACATGATCAATCCGAACATGAAGACCGGCGAGGTCGAAGTGAAGGTAAAGGAGTTCAAGATCCTGAGCACCGCCGAAACGCCGCCGATCGACACGAGCGA
>JAFXVP010000009.1 GCA_017524445.1 Clostridia bacterium
CCTCCGGCTCCCTGCTCGGCGGGCTTTTAGGCGGACTTCTAGGCAGCAGCGATACGGAATCCTCTTCCTCCTCGAAGAAGAAGACCGGCAAGAAGACGGGCACGACGAGCGCAAAGAAGAAGTCCTCGACGTCCACCGCAAAGAAGAAGACCGGTACAACTTCGACCGGCAAGAAGACCGCGTCCAAGAAGACGACCTCTTCTTCCAAGAAAACCGAACCGACGACTTCGACCGCAAAGAAGAAGACGGCAAAGAAAAAGACCTCAAACTGAAAACGGCACGAGCCGTCGAACGGGCGTTCGAAAGAGCGTCCGTTTTTTTGCGCGAAAGTTCGTTTTCTACGGAAAAGCATATTGCAATTCCCAAATAAATTTGTTATAGTAAAGTTAGAAATTTGTCTATTTGAATGAGGGGCATCACATTGAGCGAACGAAAGAAAGTCGGCCTCGCGCTCGCCTCCGGCGGCGGGCGCGGCATGGCGCATATCGGCGTTTTGCAGGTACTGACCGAGCACCATATCCCGATCGATATGGTCTCCGGCTGCAGCGCGGGCGCGCTTGTCGCCGCGATTTATGCCGCCGGCACCGATCTTTACATGCTGGAAAAATATCTCTGCACGCTTCTGCCGAAGGATATCATCGATCCGACGGTCGTCACACGCGGCGGGTTCATCTCCGGCAACAAGGTCACGGAGATCGTCCGCACGCTCTCGCACGATCTGTACATCGAGGAAGCGAAGATCCCGTGCTTTATCGGCGCGGTGGATCTGGAATGCGCTCAGTTTCACATCTTTGACCACGTCAAGCTGTATGAAGCGGCGCGGGCGAGCATGGCGATCCCCGGCGTCTTCACGCCCGTCAACATCGACGGACGCTGGTACATCGACGGCGGCACGCTCGAGGAGCTTCCCGTGCAGGTTTTGCGCGATCACGGCGCGGACGTCGTGATCGGCGTCGATCTTTCGATCAAAAAACGTTTCACCGTCACCGAGGACAAGGCGCCCGGCGCGCACGCCTCCCTTTTGCGGGCATTCGACATGATGCAAAAGGAAATCAGCAGGCTGCGGCCGGACCGTGTGGACGTTCGAATCAAGCCGGACGTGTCCTTCATGGGGATGGTCTCGACCGCAGGCGCCGAAGAAGCGATCCGCATCGGCCGCGAATGCGCCGAGCAAGCGCTGCCCGAGATCGAAGCGATCCTCGACTGACCCTTACAAGCGACCTCATCACCCGCCACGGAGGAAAACGATCATGAAACCCGTAAATGAACTTCCCCTTTATCTGAAGATCGCGGACGATCTCCGCGCAAAGCTTTTGCTGCTGCCGGTCGGCGCGCCGTTCACTACGGAGCAGGCGCTTGCCGAAGAGTACGGCGTCGCCCGCGGCACGATCCGTCAGGCGCTCAACGTGCTCGTGCAGGAAGGCATCCTGACGCGCGCCCAGGGACGCGGCTCGTTCCGTTCGGAGTCTGATGACTCGCAGTATAACGTCATGCTCTCGAAGGAGCTGACAGACTCCATCCGCAAGTTCGACGAAAACAGCAGTCTCCGCGGACTGTCCATCACGGTCATCAACGCGACGCCCGCGATCGCCGAGCTGCTGAACGTTCCGCACAACGCGAAGGTCCGCAGGGTCACGCGCGTCCGCACCGTCGACGGCGTGCCGTATGCGTACTGCGTCGCGCACCTGCGCACGGACACGGTCCCGGCGTTTTTCAAGCGGGATTACAAGTCCTCGCTCGGCAAGCTTGTGCGGTACGACCTCATGGTGCACATCGAATCCCGGCACTGCGACATCTATGCCATCGCCGCGGACGAAACCGTTGCACAGGCGCTGTCGATCCCGGTCGGTACGCCGGTCATGAAGATCATGCTGCTCGTGTTCGGACGCGATCGGGAGCCGCTGCTTTCGGACGTATTCTATTTCCCGTCCTCCCAGGCGCTGCATTTCGAAATATAAAGACAACATGAAAAGAACGGATCTTCGCGATCCGTTCTTTTTTGGCTGCATTTACTGTTCCGTCGGCGGGAACGTCACCGTGATCTCGGTGCCGATGCCCTCGGCGCTTTCGAGCAGGATCTTTGCGTGATGTTCCTCGCAGATGTGCTTGACGATCGCAAGTCCGAGCCCAGTGCCGCCCGTCGCCTTGCTCCGGCTTTTGTCGACGCGGTAAAAGCGTTCGAAGATGCGGCCGAGGTGGTGCTTCGGAATGCCGATGCCCGTGTCGCGCACGGAAAGCTGCCGGTCCGCGACACGCACCCAGACCGTACCGTTGTCGCGGTTGTAGCGGATCGCGTTGTCCAGAAGGTTATAGACGAGTTCACGCAGAAGCGTGCGCACGCCGAACACCGGCGTGGGCCCGCCTAGAAGCCGCACCGAGACGCCGCGCACCATCGCCGCGCTTTTCAGCGTTTCGACGGTCTCTTCCGCCAGCGTATAGAGGTCGACCGTTTCCGCCTGTTCGAGGATCTGACGCTCGTCCAGCTCCGACAGCGTGATGACGTCGGAGACGAGCGCAAGCATGCGGTTCGATTCGCGGCGGATGCGCCCGGCAAAGTGCCGGACGTCCTCTTCCTTCGCCATGCCGTTCTCGATCATTTCCGCATAACCGGAGATCGACGTCAACGGCGTTTTGAGCTCGTGTGAGACGTTTGCTGTGAATTCGTACCGCATCCGGTCCGCCCGCTGCTGTTCGCCGAGATCACTTAAAATCAGCACCGCGCCGGTGCGCATGCCGTTCTCGCGAAGGTCCTGATAATGCAGACGCACCGCCTGCCCGAAGAGCTCGATCGTCTCCGTTCTGCCGCTGCGGACGCCGCCGAAAAACGCGCGCACCTCGTCCGGCAGATCTCGAAGCATTCCGATCGTGCCCGGCGCGCAATGCAGCAGCGCAAGCGCTTTTTCGTTGCAGAACAGCGCCGTCCCCTCAAGATCGAAGACCGCGACGCCGTCCTCCAGCGCGTTCAGAACGCCGGAAAGCATGGTTTCGTTCATGCTTACCTCCCGATGCGATAGCCGACGTTGCGGACCGTCTCGATGAGCGCTCCCGCCGGGCCGAGCTTTTTGCGGAGCGTCTTGATGTGCATGTCCACGGTGCGCGTTTCGCCCGTGAACGCAAAGCCCCAGACCGCTTCCATCAGCCGGTCGCGCGTGACCGGCGTACCGCTGTTCTCAAGCAGGAATTTCAGAAGCCCGTACTCCTTGAACGTCAGCTCCGTCTCCCGCCCGTCGACCGTGACGCAGTGGCGGTCATCGTCCAGCTCGATCGATTCGAACGCGAGTACCGCGCTCTTCCGATGCGCGCGGCGCAGAAGCGCCTTGCAGCGCGAAACGAGCTCCATGACGCCGAACGGCTTCGTGAGGTAATCGTCCGCGCCGGAGTCGAGGCCTCTCACCTTGTCCGCTTCGGAGGTCTTTGCCGTGACCATGATGATCGGGACCGCCTGCGTCGCCGCGTCCGCACGGAGGTGTCTTAAAACCGTCATGCCGTCCTCGCCGGGCAGCATGACGTCTAAAAGTACGAGGTCCGGGATCCGGGTCCTGACTGCCTGAAAGAACGCTTTGCTCTCCGGAAAGGACTCGACGGAAAGGCCTGCGCTCGAAAGCGCGTAGGCCTCCATTTCACGGATGTCGACGTCGTCCTCGACGATATATACGAGCGCCATATTACTTGGCGGCGAGACGGCGGATCGCCTCCGCCATGCACATGGTGTTGAAGCGGATGTCCTCGATCGAGATCGATTCGTCCGGCATATGGCACATGCTCTCCTCGCCCTCGCGCACGGTGCCGAACGCAACCGCGTTTTCCATCTCTCGCGCGTAGGTTCCGCCGCCCATCGACAGCGGCTTCGAATCGGAATGATTCAGCTTGTTATAGATGCGCATCAGCGTGGAAACGAGTTCAGAATCCGCCGGAATGAAGTGACCCGGCTTGATGACGGTATCGGTGCGGACGAAGCCCGCTTTTTCGTACGCCGCGTCCCAGGTTTTCAGAAGGTCTTCCGCCTTTGCCGTGAACGGATGACGGCAGTCGGCGATGAAGCGGACGCCGTTTTCGTCGAAGCGGATCACGTCGGGCTGATAGGTGATGCGGCCGGATTCGTCGGTCACGTCAATGCCGAGCGATTCACCGTGCATATCGAGCTTCCACAGCGCGTGCAGCGCCAGGACCGTCGCCTTGTCTTCCTTCGGCAGCGGCTGCTGTACCAGGATCAGCAAAAGCGCCTGCAGCGCGTTTTTTGCAAACTCCGGCATGGACGCGTGTCCGCCGCGGCCCTCGACCGTGATGCGATTGCCGTCAAACGTCGCCGTGTAACCCTCGGGCACGGAGACCGGGACCGCCTCGCACGGCAGCGTCGCGCGGATCACGCCGGGAATGACGTTTGCCGCCGTACCGCAGTCGATCCGAAGCGCGGACTCGTATTTCTTTTCATAGGTCGTGTGCATGATGCCCATCTCGGAATTGACGACGGGATACTCCGCGTCCGGTGTGAACGCCAGCGTCGGCTGCCCCTCGACCTTCAGATAATGCTCGACGCCCAAAGAACCGATCTCCTCGTCGCAGCCGAGAATGACGCGCACGCGGCGCTTCATCGGATAGCCGCAGTCCTTGATCGCGGCGAGCGCGTAGATCGCGGAAAGCGCCGGGCTCTTGTCGTCCAGCGTGCCGCGGCCGATGATGCGGCCGTCCTTTTCCGTCGCGGAATACGGCGGAACGCTCCAACCCTCGCCCTCCGGCACGACGTCAAGATGCGCGAGGATGCCGAGGCACTCTTCGCCCTCGCCGTACTCGACCACGCCGCAGTATCCGTCGACGTCCCACGCCTTCAGACCGAGCTTGCGCGCGATTTGAAGCGTCGCCTGCAGCGCTTCATACACGGTCTTGCCGAACGGCTTGCCGGGCTCGGCGGGGTCTCCGCGCGACACGGACGGGATGCGCACAAGCGCCTTGAGGTCTTCGATCTGCTCGCGCAGCGTTTCTTCGATGCGATTCTTCATAGCAAATTTCCTTCCTTTCTGTCAGTTGACTGCGGAGAAGCCCTTGCCGATGACCTCCCGCGTATCGATAATGGAGATGATGGCCTTCGGATCCTTTTCGAGTACGATCCGGCGGATGCGTCCAAGCTCGATCGTCTTCGTCAGGATATAGACCAGCGTCTTTTCCTGATTGGTGTATGCCCCGCGGCACGGGATGTACGTGACGCCGCGGTGCATTTTGTTCAGCACGTCCGGCGCGATCTCCTCCCACTTGTCGGAGATGATGAACAGCGTCTTCGTGCGGTTGATGCCGAGGATGATATTGTTGAACGCGATGCTCGTCACGAACAGCGCGATGAACGACAGTGCCGCGCCTTCCACACCGACGCGGTAATCCCCCGCGCCGATCGCTTTTACAACGCCGAGCGCAAGCGCGATCACGACGTTCAGCGACATGGAGATCGTGCCCATCGAGATCGAATACTTGCGGTTTAATAGCAGCGAGACGATGTCCATGCCGCCCGTGCTGCCGCCGAGCCGCACGATCATGCCGCCCGCAACGCCCATCGTGACGGCGCCGAAGATCACCGAAACCACGCGCCACGCGGGCTCGCTCACGTCGAACAGCTCGGGAAGCTGCAGATTGCCGAACAGCGCGAGCTCCGCGGCGAACAGCACCGTCATCAGAAGCGTATAGACCGTGAACCGGATGTGCAGATACTTAAACGCCAGGATCAGCAGCGGCGTGTTTGCGATCGCGACAAAGATCCAGTTCGGGATCGCGCCGTTTGTCGCATACGTGATCAACATCGCGATACCCGTGACGCCGCCCGTGACGACGCCCGCCGGTGTGTACAGAAGCGTGACCGCCAACGCTTCGATCGTAATCATCAAAGACATCAGAACGATCGCCTTGACCTCGCGCAGAACGGCTTTTCCGTCGATCGGTTTTTTCTTCCGCAGTTTTTCCATGCGTCCTCCCACATATTTCTTCATGATACAGTATACCAAGTATTCTCCGTGCTTGCAAGCGAAACGCAAATAAAAAGAGCGAAGCGGGATCGCTTCGCCCTTTGCGAATCGTTTTCAGGAGACGTCCTTTCCGTACAGCGCCTGCCGCAGCAGGATGCGGTTCTTCTCGAACGCGGGTAAGATGGCGTACGCGCCGTCGACATTCAGCTCGGTATAGGCGCCGTCGAACGGGAGCCGCAGCGTTTCGAACGTCAGCTCGTCCGATACCGCCATTTCGTAGCCGACGCCGCGCAGCGACTCGAAATCGACGTTCGTGCGGATGCTCTTGAAGATCGTGCGGAAAAACGGATACAGAAATTCGCTGTCGAACTGATCCTGCATGTATCGGAACGCGTCGAAAACGATCTCCACCTGACGGTCGGCGCGGCCGAGATCGCCCTTATTATCGGACGTGCGGTCCAGAAGCAGCGTGACGATCTCCTCGCCCGAAAGCTGCTGTTTCCCCGCTTTCAGCGAACCGCCGCAAGCTTTGTTGATATACGCCGCTTCCTCTTCGGAGAGCGTCGCAGGGATCCCGCCTACTGCGTCCGCAAGCGTTTTGAGCTCATCCGTTCCGGTGACGACGTAGTTCTGGATATCCAGCTCGAAGACGTCGTTGATCGTGTTGATCAATTGCCCGACGCCGCCGCGCGCATACGCGGTATTGACGCGCTTCCATTCATCCTCGGACAGCGGCACGAGCGTATCCCGCGCAACGGAAACGACCGTGAACTTCTGCCGCAGCGGATTCCATGACGCGAGAAAGATCATGTCGGTCTGCCGTTCGTCCGACGCGATCGAGCCGTTCTGCACCGCGATCACCATGGAAAAGATGAATTTGTCGATCTTTTTCTGTTCGTAGATCGGGACCTCTTTGATCTCGCCGGTCTCGTAGTAATCGACGTCCGCGCGCATCGCCTCGCCGAACAGCGCGGCATCCGGCGTCGGCAGCGAATCGACGTCGATCGGCGCGTACTGCCGCTTTACGGTCTGCACGCCGCAGGAGACCAGATGAAATCCGCGGCTGTCGCACGAAAAGAGCCGCACCTCGCGGCACATCTGCACCTTGGTCGTGCCGAGAACGATCCCGAGCACGGCAAGCAAAAGAAATGCGGCGCACAGCGCGAAGAACGTGATCCGAAGCTTCCGATACGGTTTAATCTGCGGTTGTTCCGGCATCGCCGGGCTTGCAAGCTGTTCGTTCTCTTCCATCACGCACACCTCACAGCACGATCAGCACGACGTCGACCGCCAGCATGACGAGCGTCAGCACCGACATCAGCACGACGCCGACGATCCAGCCGGTTTTTGTTGCGATTCTTTTTTTCACGGCTTACTCTCCGTACACTTTATCCGGCTTCACGAGGGACAGGTCCTGCGCGCTGCCGTCCGCGTCGTATTCCGCGAACGCCAGAAGATCGACGATGTTGCGGCCTGCTACGCCGTCGCCGTCCACATCCTTACCGGACGGAATGTTGATCGTTTTGCCCATGAACAGCATGACCGCGCTGGTGCCGCCGTCCAGGTTCATCGCGTCCTTACAGCCGAGCGACTGCATCAGCTCGCCCATCTCCTGCTCCGTCATGCCGATCGACGTTTTCGTTCTGCCGTCGACCGCGACAAGCACGTAATGCCCCGGCTCGCAGTAACCGAAGATGATGCGCGGATGGCGCTCATTCTTCTTGAGGCCTGACGGGATCTTTCCGTCCTGCAGGACCACGGGACCGAACTGGAAGCCCTGCCAGATCCCGCCGTTCTTCTTTTTTTCATTATTATAATTGAATGACTGGTTCTTTGCTCGGTTGATCGTCTTGACGGATCCGTCGCGATAGATCAGCACGATGCCCGAGCGGAACGCGATGTCGCTGCTTTCCGCGTTCTTGATCTTCTCGCCGTTGTGGATGACCAGGCCGGAATTCATCGTGCCGCTGACGCCGAAGATCGCGTGTTCGCGCCGTGCAAACTCTTCCGGGTCCTCACGGCCGGAATTGAACTCGCCGTGCCCGAAGCCCATGCGAAAGCTGTTGATGTTCCGGATCCACACGTCCGCGACATAATAGACAACGCTCAGATCCTCATCCTCGACCTTATGAATCGCGACGCGCAGCTCATCGCTCTGATAGCTCCAGTCCGCGTCCGCGCCGGTGTCATAGTTCGGGAACCGATCGGTGGAAACGTCGCCCTCGATTGGCGGGCGCGTCGGCCCGAACGTCGCCTGCGGCGTCGATCTTGTTTCCGTGCCGCCCTGCGCAGTCGATCCCGAAGGCAGCGTTTGCTGTCCGTTCCCGCCGGACGGATCCAACACGGCGGTGATCGTGTCCTCGCCCTCCATTCCCGGTATGACCTCTACGATCCCCTCGCTGTCCGTATCCTCAGGTCGACACCCGACAGCGCCGAACAGCAGCAGCATGCCGAGTCCTATGCAGATCAGTTTTCCGATATATCGTCTCATAAAATGTTTCCTTTCCGTTTTTCCGTTTTTCGGACGGTCGTCCGGGCGGCGGATCCGGCGCAGGCATGCCTGCGGCAATATCTTTGTAGTTTATATCTTATCGAAAGCCGTTCGAAAAAGCAAGCAAAGCGGCAAAGATTAACCGTTTTGCTACAATTATGACGCAAAAAGGAGGTTTCCCTCCCTTATTGTTTGCATATTTCGCTGTTTTATGACTTTTTGAAGATCCGCTTGATCCCGTGCACCGCTTTCCGAAGCGGCGCGATCTTATACAGCTTCTTTTTGACGACCTTCATGAGCACGCCCTTTTTCCGGTAATCGTTGAGCCGGCGCAGAAGCCCCTTCTTCGGTTCCGGCTTCGGCGCCGGTTTCGGCTGCGCTTTCGGCGGATCGATCAGCGCGCGGTCGAACCGCGCCTGCATCGCTTCATCCACGTTTTTAAAGTGCGGTGCGGCGGCAAACTTCTGGAGCTCGATGCGAAGCCCCTCATACAGCGGCATCAGCTCGGACTGCTTCATACCGGTCGCGCGCAGGATCTTTCCGTTATCGATCACGCGATGCAGCATGCGGTCGTATCTGATCTGCCACGGCCGCCCGACGATGCTCTGATAGACGGACAGCGGGACGTATTTCACCTGCATGCCGAGGATCTTCTGATAGATCTTCAGCACGTTGTTCCATGTGACCGTCTCGGCGCTCGCCGCCGTGTACGTCTCCCCGAACGCCGCCTCGTTGAGAACGAGACGCGCGATCATTTTTCCGACGTCGCCCGCCCACGTCATGGCGGCGCGTTTCGAAAGCATCTCCTTCGGAAAAACGACCGTTTTGCCCTTCAGCGCACGGACGAGGAATTCGTTCGCTTCCATCGTGCCGAGCTGGAACCGGTCCCCCGCGTACGTGATCGAAGGCCGGATGATCGTGTAGTTTTTGCGTCCCGACGCGTTCAGAATATTCTCCTGCCGCGCCTTCGCAAGACCGTATTCATCGGTCTTCAGATACTCCGGATCGTCGACGCTGTCCAAAAGCCGCGGGCTCTCCTCCGTGATCGGCGCGCAGCCCGTATCGCCGTATACGCGGTACGAGGACAGAAAAATATAGTGATCCGTATGGGAAAGAAGCGTTTCACAGCGCGCCGAAAACGCGTCGGTCGAATAGATCATAAAGTCGATGATCGCATCGAACCGTTCCGATAGAAGCGCGTCCAAAAACACGTCGTCCTTCGCGTTGCCCTGCCGGTATTCGACGCCGCTTCCGTCGGACGCGTGCGCCGACCGGCTGGTGACGACCACCGAGAATCCGCGCCTGATGAGCTCCGGCGCAACGTGCGTGCCGATCGTGCCCGTGCCGCCGAGCAGCAATACCCGTTTCCGTTCCGCCATACGCCTTACCCGATCGGACGGTTGAACGCGCGGAGGTTCGAAAGCGCCTCCTGCTCGTCCGCGGCGTCAATGAAGACCTCGAACACGACCGGCTTTTGGAACCGCTCCGGATCCGCGTCGCAGAACGCGCCGATCTGCGCGTCGAACGCTTCCTTATCGGCGGCGGTCAGATAGGCAAAGCCCATCGACTCCGCCCACGCCTTCGCGCTGCCGAAGTGTCCGTGCGCGGCGATCAGGTCGTCGGTTTCGGCGCCCCAGAGCTTTTCGAGCGACGCGTTCAGACGGAATTCCACGCCGCGCGCGTTGTTGATGAGAAGAATGCGCAGGTTGTTCCCGATATGCCGGTTGCCGAGTGCGTTCATGTCATAGAAAAACGCCAGATCGCCGATCAGGGCAAAGGAAAGCCGGGTCTCATCGGCAAGCGACTGTCCGAACGCGGTGGACACCGCGCCGTCGATGCCGAAGCCGCCAACGTTCGAGCTGACGGTCACGCTCGGATCGAGCGGGAAATAGTTCATGCTGCGGAGCGAGTTCAGGATGCCGAGATGCAGATAGCTGTTTTTCGGCAGCTGTTTCGAGAGCTTCGACGCGACATAGAGATTGGAAAGCGGCAGCATCGGAACCTTGGTCCCGGGAACCTCCCGCTTGACGGTTTCGTAATACTTCGTGTCGCCCTCCGCATCGGACAGCGCCGCAAAGAAGCAGCGCTCCGAGCAGAAGAAGAGCTTTTCGACGACCTCCGCGCCGTGGCGGTTGTGGAACTTTCTGTCCTCCGAAATACGCCATACGCGCGCGCCCTTGAAGATGGGACCGGCGCTGTAATCGCCCGAGACGGAGCCGAGATCGATGAGAAGCTCCGGCTTGGTTTTCAGCGTATGGAAATCGCCCGCGACCGCGCTTTGCACGCGGTTTTTGCCCGTATAGTTCGCGGTATGATCGCAGAACACCGGCGCGTCGAACTTCTCCGCAAACGCTTCGATCGCGGCCTTCGTTTCCGCGTCGAACGGTTTATGCGCGCCGATAAACAGCGCGACTCGTTTGCCCGCGAGGGCGCCGATCAGCGTTTCCTTCGGAAGCTCCTCCGCGTCGTATACGTCGATCTTCTGCACGTCCGGAAGCGTTTCCGTCGTGAACGAATAGAGATTGCCGACCGGCAGATTGATGTGCACGGGACCCGCGTCCCTGCGCGTCGCGGTGTACAGCGCTTCGTTGACAAGCTGCACGCAGGCGCGCCAGTCCTCCGCATCCTTGATGAGCGGAAGCACTGCCGCAAACCGCTTGATGTCGTTCTGACTGACGGTGCGGTCCGTCATCTGCGGCATCAGGTCCGAACAGCACGGCGAATGATGCTGCGACGTGATCGCGATCACCGGCAGCCCGCGATAGTACGCCTCGGTCAGCCCCGGCACGTAATCGCGTGACGCCGTCGCCCCTGTGCAGGAAAGCGCGACCGGCTCGCCGGACGCGAACGCAAGTCCGCCCGCAAGGTATGCCGCGCCGCGCTCGTCGACCGCGGAATACGCCTCGAAGAACGGATCCGTCTGCGCCGCGCGCGCGATCGGCACGTTCGTCGTGCCGGGCGATACGACGATCTTTTTCACGTTGTATTTCTTGAGCAGCGCGATCACGATCTGCGCGTTTTTGTCGTCGGTATACATAATCGTTCCTTTCTGTTCCGTACTGTGTATGCGCGTCCACCGTTCCCGCGGCGGTGCGATCGGCGGCTTTTCGGGTTCCTCCGGCTGTTCCGGTCCCGTTTTTTGCGGCGTTTCCGCGTCCGGACCCGTCACAAACGCCGGATGCTCGTTTTCGCCGCACAAAAACTGCAGATACCGTTCCGATTCCGCGCGCAACGTTTCGATCGCTGCGTGCGCCGCGTTCCAGTCGGAGGCAAGCCCCAAAATGCGCGCGACTTCGTTCGTCCGGTCCGTATAGCGTTCCGAAAGGCCGAGCTTGTCCAAAAGCTCCGAGGCACGGTTGCCGGTCTCCTTGTGCAGGATCACCGCGAACCGTTTTTTGAACAGCACGGAAAAGACCGTGCCGTGGAAGGAGTTGGTCACGATGAACGCGGCGTTTTTGAAGTACCAGAGGAATTCCCCGGGCGAGCAGATCCGCTGATCCCTGATCTTTCGGTTTTCCCCGTTCGGGTTGCCGTTCACATCGATGAGCTTCAGTTCCGTCCTGTCCGCAAGCTTTTTCGCCGCTTCGTTGACCTGCTTTTGCGCGGGACCGGGCATGGTATAGACCAGGATAAACGGCTCGCGCTCCGGCGGTTCCTTCGGCATCAGCGCTTCATACGCTTCCGGCGGAAGGAGCAGCGTCGGATCGACGTCGATATGGATCGGCACGCCGCCCATCGACGCCTCCCGAACGTCCGGCAGAAACTTCGTTTCTCTGAGCGATACGCAGTCGAGCCGTCGGATCATCGGACCGATTGCCGCCCTTGCTGCCGCGGGGTCCTGAAAATAGCTGCCGACCGCATAGGTCGCACGCTTCGTTTTTTTGCTGCCGAACTGCAGAAAATACGCGGGATCGAAGGCGTTGTCGGTCAGCTTGCTGTTCCAGAGCTGATCGCTGCCGGCGATATAAAGGCCGCATTTCGGCGGAAGCAGCCGCAGCGCGCGAAGCGAGCGGTACGTCCGCGTCTCGTGAAGGTTCGCCTTCCGGAACGCGTCGAACGTCTCCTCTCGCACAAGCTTCGGCTTTGCGTCCTTCCAGGAGCGCACCGTGTCGCGAAAGCCCTTTGCGGCGTTTCCGATGCGCGAGAAGACGTTTTCAGCCGGTTCATGCAGTTTCTTGTTTGCGTAATAAAACGGGTTTTTATAGGATGCGTAACGGTTCTGATGGTACCACGGGCAATAGTTGATGACCTGCGGCTCGCTGCCCAGCAGTTCCAGCTTGCGGCTGAGCGCATAGCATTGCAGGACCGCGCCGTAGTTGAACGGAAAATGGAATGTGATGATCCCGACCTTCATGCTTTCTTCTTTCCGTATCTGATCCGGTTGACGACGGCGTTTTTGCAATCCAGAAGTTTGTCCGCGATCTTCCAGAGGTCCATCGTGAGCGACAGCAGCCGCGGGCTTTGGCGCCGGATCGCAAACGCGATCTTTCTGGTCATGCCGGACTTCTGCCGGATCTCGCACCGCGCGGCCTGCAGTGTTTCCGGGAACGCCATCAGCGCGCGGTACTCCGCGAGCCGTTCCTTTGCGGTAAGATCCGCGCTGACGATCTTGAGGCAGGTCGCCTTTACGACCAGCATGAGGATCGATTCCAGGTTCGGCAGATACTCACTGAGCCCGTTCTTTTCCAGCAGCGCGCAGCGGCGGTTGAAGCCCTGCACCAGAAACCGGTACGTGTCCTTGCGGTACGCCTTGGAAAGCGACGTATCCGACTGGCGATACCGGTACAGCACATCGGTAACAGCCGCGACCGGACCGATATGTTCATAGTATCGGACGTTGAAGTCGCAGTCCTCCTCGTACGTGATCTCCGGGTCGAAGCGAAGCCCGTTCTTTTGAATGATATCCATCCGGTACAGCTTTCCCCAGATGGACACGCCGAACAGGTTGACGCGCGCCTCGGTAAAGGTCAGAAGATACTCCGGCAGCGATTTCATGAGCACGACCGAATACCGCGCAAAGAAATACTGCTGCTTCCAGTCGGCGCGGAACCGCTCATATCCGCAGAGCACGAGATCCGGGGTATACTCCTCCATCGTGTCGAGCAGCTTTTTGATGCAGTCGGGATACAGCATGTCGTCGGCGTCGACGAACATCAGATACCGGCCGTTCGCCGCGTCAAGCCCGGCGTTTCGCGCGCGCGACACGCCGCCGTTTTCCTGATGGATGACCTTGAAGCGCGCGTCGTTTCTTTCGATCCTGTCGCAGATCGCCGCGCTCTTGTCGGTCGACCCGTCGTCGACGAGAATGACCTCCCAGTCTTTGAACGTCTGCGCCTGAATGGAGTCGATACACGCCCAGAGAAACCGTTCGGCGTTATAGACGGGAATGACGATGCTGACCACCGGGCTGCTGTTTTCCATATTGCTCTCTCCGTTTAATGTTTCTTGCCTGCCAGATACTGTTCATACGCCCAGTAAACGTGCTTCGTCGCGCCGAGCTTCCGGATCTCGCCGTGTTCCAGCCACACGGCATGCTCACACAGTTCGAGCACCGGCGCCTTGACATGCGAAACGTACAGCAGCGTCGTGCCGCGATCCAACAGCTCCCGGATCCGTTTGCGGCACTTTGCCTGAAACGCCGCGTCGCCGACCGCCAGCGCTTCGTCCACGATGAGGATATCGGGATCGACGACCGTGGCGACCGCAAAGCCGAGACGCGCGCGCATGCCGCTCGAATAATTCTTGATCGGCAGATCCATGAAGTCCTCGAGCTCCGCAAACTCCACGATCGACTCGTACTGTTCCTTCATGAACTTGCGGCTGTGTCCGAGGATCGCGCCGTTGATGAAAATGTTCTCCTTCGCGGTCAGGTTCGGATCGAAGCCCGCGCCGAGCTCGATCAGAGGAGCGACCTCGCCCTTGACGCTCACCGTCCCTTTGTACGGCGTCAGAATACCGCAGATCAGCTTCAGAAGCGTGCTCTTGCCCGCGCCGTTCGAGCCGATCAGCGCCCATGATTCGCCTTTCTGGATCACGAGGTTGATATCCTTCAGCGCGTAAAACTCCTTGAACCGCAGCTCACGCTTGACAAGCTTTACAAAATATTCCTTCAGGTTGTCCACCTGCTCTCCGGCGACGTTGAACCGCACGGAGGCGTTCTTGATCCGGATGACGACCTCCGGTCGCGGGGACTTCGGCGTAACCTGCTTTTCTGTTGTCTGTTCCGTAATGATCTGTTCCATACGCTGTCCTCAGATATACAGGATAAACTTGTTCTTGGTCGCGTTGAAGGTCAGAAGCCCGATGATCAGCATCAGCACAGAGCAGATCGCGCCGCGCCATATCAGCAGATGGCACGGGACCTCGATGAGCGCGACTTCGTACTGCATGATGAAATAACGGAACTGCTGGATATACATATACATCGGGTTGAACCGGCGGATAATGATGCCGAGCGTCGAGACAGCGATCACGCCCGGTTCCTTGGACTCGTTGAAGCTCTCGACCGAATAGAAGATCGGCGTCAGGTACATCCATGCAAGCGTGATGACGCTCCAGATATTCTTGATGTCGCGGAAGAACACCGTCCCCGCCGCAAGCAGCAGTCCGAGCCCCACGCAGAACACGTAGAGCTCAACGGTCGGCACAATGATCAACAGATTCATCCAGCGGAACGGCTGTCCGGTCGCGATCATGACGATCAGCAGCGCGCCGAGCGACAGCACGAAATTGACCATGCAGCTTGTGACCTTGCTCAGCGTAAAGATATACTTCGGGACGTACGTTTTCTTCAGAAGCGCAGCGTTGCCGATCACGGAATAAAGCGCCTGATTCGTCGATTCGCGCATAAACGAAAACAGGATGTTGCCGCAGATCAGGTACAGCGGATAGTTTTCGATGCTGCGCTTAAACATCTTGGTAAAGACGATCGCCATGACCGCCATCGACAAAAGCGGCGTCAGAATACTCCAGAGATAGCCGAGAAAGCTCCGCCGGTATTTCAGCTTGATATCGCGCTGTACAAGCAGCACCAAAAGATCCCAGTACCGGGAAAACCGTCTGAACCAGCCCCTTACGGTTGTGATGATCTTCTTCATCTGCCCTTTATCATCTCCTTGATCGCCTCGGTCGTGCGTTCCGAGCTCCCGCCGTCACGCAGCGGGAAGAACCGGTCGACCCGTTCCTCATATTGCGGCTCCATGCGGCAGCCGTTTCCGATCACGCGCGAAAGCGCCGCGACCGCTTCCGGCACGGTATCGGCGATCGGACCGAACCCGTCCCGTTCATAATCGAAGTACCCCGTCGGAAGATGCCCTTCCCGGTACGATTTCCGGTCGAACTGGTAATAGACGACCGGCTTTTTCATGAACGCGAAGTCCATGTACACGCTTGAAAAATCCGTGACGAGCACCGCCGCCCGTTTCAGCATTTCCGGCACGGAGACCTCGTCCCACCTTTTGACCGCGACGCGCTCCGACTGCGAAGAAAAGCACGTTTCGAACCGTCCGACGTTGCGGTGCACGCAGAAAACGGCGTGCCTGCCGGTCTTCTGAAGCAGCGCGTCGAGCGCCGGATCGTTTAAAAACGCCTGCCATCCGCGGCAGTATTCGCTGTTACGGAACGCCTCGGCGGTTTTGCAGTCGCGCTCGAGCCACATCCGCCACGTCGGCAGGATCAGCACGAGCGACGGATCCGCTTTCGCGTCGAGCAGCGCGTCGAACCGGCACAGTCCCAGAAGCTTTACGACGCCCTCGGGATAGCCGAACGTGTCGCGCACGTATTCGTACTCCGGCTGCGCCGCGCAGCAGAACATGGAAAAGCCCGTGACCGGCGCGTACAGATACGGCAGATCGTCCTTGATCACACCGTGCTGCAGAAAAACGCGGCGGTTTTTGAGCCATCCCAGCACGACCTCCAGAAGATAGCAGACCGCCGCGTTCGGCTTTCCGCCCTTCTGGCTCGAAATATTGACCTCCGCGGCAAGGTAGTACACCCAATGCCGTAAGCTTCCGAACGGAACGACCGGCCCGATCGCCGCGACCTTCCCATACGCCGGCGAACGGCGGTGGATCGCGTAGACCGCGTCGATCTCCGGATGCTTTGCCCGGATGTGCGAAAAGAGCGCGAACGCGTTGTCCTGCGCTTCCATGGCGTATTCGCACAGCAGCCACAGATGCTTCCGTTTCCGTTTATAGATCGCCGCGGGCAGCAGCGCCAGCAGAAACAGGAAGAAGTGTCCGATATCGCCCGGCCGGATCCTTTTGAGCTTTGCAAAGATGGATTCCTTCATAGCCAGTACCTTCTGACGCCGTGCAGGCAGTAGCCGAGAAAGCTTCTGCACCGCTTGAAAAAGCCCAGTTTGAGATACCCGTAGGACCGCCATGCCGTCACGGCGGATTTCCACTTGTTGCCCGACTTGGACCCGGTCGTGACGCGGTACCGAAGCAGCGGTTCGTTGATGCCGACCGCCTTCGCGCCGTCGCTTAGGATCCGGTACCAGCAGATCAGGTCCTCATGCAGATCGCTCCGCTCCATCGGATGCCGTTCATATACGTCTCGCCGGACAAGCACCGTACTCGTCACAACATCATTCCCGCGCAGAAGCCGTTCCGCCGTGACCGTTTCCGGCACGCGGAAGACCTTTCCGGTCTCTTTCCCTGTTTCGTCGATGCAGACCGCCGCCGTATAGACGAGCGCCGCGCCGGTCCGGTCCATAACGTTGAGCTGACGCAAAAGCTTGTCCGCTTCCCAGACGTCGTCGCTGTCCAAAAAAGCGATCCGATCCGCCCGCGCCGCGCGCGCCGCAACGTTGCGCGCGTTGGCCACGCCGCCGTTTTCGGGAAGCGTGACGACGCGAACGCGCGTGTCCTCCTCGGAAAGCCGGGACAGGATCGCGGGCGTGCCGTCGTCGGATCCGTCGTCCGCCACGATCACTTCGATCTCGTGAAGCGTCTGCGAAAGCGCCGAGCGGACGCTTTCCTCAACGGTCTTTTCACACCGGTACGCCGGCATGATGACGCTGACGCGCGGGGTCATTCGGCTTCCTCCTCTCCGTCCGGCAGCGGAAGCGCGGTCAGGTCCTTGTAAACGAGATTCCCGAACGCCTTCTTTCCGACGCGCGTGCATGCACGCATAACCCGGATCGCGGGGTTCAACAGCTTCGAGCGCTTCGGCGTTCTGCCCTGCTCACGCATGGCGCGCTCAATCAGATCGCATGTCGCGATCGGCTCCGGTTCCTGCGGGAAGAACACGCCGGCGCGCGGCGCGTCAATGAGCGCCTTCACCGCCCCGCACAGCGTTTCGATCGAAACCATGCTGCGGCGGTTTTCAAAATCGGGACAGAACGGCAGGCGTTTCGCAAGCCGTTCAAGGCGCGCGGGATTGCCCTTTGCGCCGGGACCGAACACGACCGGCGGCCGCAGGATCGTGACGGTAAAACGCTCGTCCGAAAGCGCTGCGATACGCCGTTCCGCCATTAGCTTCGATCGTCCGTACCGCGTGTTCGGCGCGGGGACCGTATCCTTCGTGATCGTTCCCGTGTCCATGCCGTACACGCTCATCGTGCTGAAAAACACGAACTGCCCGACGCCTTCGCGCTTTGCCTTTTTTGCAAGCGCGACGCAGAGATCGCGGTTGACCGCGTCGTAAAGCGGCTGAGAATCCTTTGTCTCCTTTTTGTGCACGATCGCCGCAGCATGCACGATCGCGTCGATGCCGTGAAAATCGACCGCATCCGGCTGAAAATCGCGTACCGAAAGCAGCTCCGCGTCGTACTGCCCGGAAAACCGTCCGAGATACGCCGCGAGCGCCGTTCCGATATAGCCGTGTGCGCCCGTGATCAGGATCCGCATCATTTGTTTTTCTTTCGCCCGCCGTCGCCTTCGCGATAGCCTTCACGCGTGACGACCGTCGAGATCGTTTTCCAAAGGCATCTGAGGTCCATGCCGAACGTCACATGCGCGGCGTATTCGCCGTCGCGCTTTGCCTTTTCCGCAATGGACAGCGCGTCGCGGCCGTTGACCTGCGCCCAGCCGGTCAGTCCCGGCAGAACGTCGTTTGCGCCGTATCGGTCACGCGCCGCAATGAGGTCGTATTGGTTCCAGAGCGCCGGTCGCGGTCCCACAAGCGACATCTTGCCGGTGAAGATCTGCAGGATCTGCGGAAGCTCGTCAAGGCTTGTCTTGCGCAGGAATCGCCCCGCCCGCGTGATCCACTGATCCGAATCGGAAAAAAGATGCGTGGGCACGTTCTTCGGCGCGTCCCGCCGCATGGTGCGGAATTTCAGGATCTCAAACTGCGTTTTACGGACGCCGATCCGGGTCTGGCGGAAAAAGACCGGGCCTTTGGAATCCAGCTTGATCCAGATCGCGATCACGGCAAACAACGGGGAAAGAACCAGGATCGCAAGCCCCGACAAAACGACGTCCAGTATTCGTTTCCAGTATTTTTGATACATTTCCGCTCCGTTTTTGACCCGATTGCAGATCGTGTCGAACCGAAAGGCACACGTCTGCGATGATATTACGATAACCGTATCATAGCACAGGTATGCGTAAAAAGCAACCGCGCGGGGTCTTGCATTGTGTAAACATAATAAGAACAATTTCCCGGTTCCGGCGCATTTCCTCTTGACAAAGACACCGCTTTCGCGGTATCGTATACAAGGACAAAAACCGAATATCGTCACGGATGATGGGCCCGGGAGAGGTCGCAAAACGACGCCGAAGGGGAACTGCTGAAACTCTCAGGCAGAAGGATCGGACCCGGACGTGGCTCCGGAAAGGAAAGGGGCACACCCTTTACGCCGTCGGTGCAACCGCAGGATCCTGCGGGAATCTCTCAGGCAGAAAACGGAGGCGCAGGGTACAGGCGTACTTTGCGCTTTTTCATTTTTCCGCGGCGGGTCGCCGCACATGTTCATATTGCAAAAGGAGGATTCACATGAGCGAACTCAAACGTACCCTACTGTACGACGCCCACATCAAGGCCGGCGCGACGATGGTCGACTTCGGCGGGTGGGAAATGCCGATCCAGTATCCCGAAGGCATCATTGCGGAGCATCTGTACACCAGAAGCTGCTGCGGTCTTTTCGACGTGTCCCATATGGGCCGTCTCATCATCGAAGGACCGGAGCGCCTCGCGTTTTTGCAGCACGTGCTTTCGAGCAACGCGTCCCTGCTCGGCGTCAACCAGGCGCAGTACTGCATCATTCCGGCTGAGGACGGCAGCGCGGTCGACGATGCGTACCTCTATCGCTTCGAGGAGGACCGTTATCTGCTCGTCGTCAATGCGTCGAATACCGACAAGGACCTTGCGTGGTTTGCGCCGATCGTCAAAAACTACGACTGCACGATCCGCAACATTACTTCGGAGACCGTCTCCATCGCGGTGCAGGGTCCGAAAAGCGAAGAGATTCTGAAAGTCCTCGCGGGCGTCGACGAAGTCACAAAGCCCGCACGCAACAACCTCAGTACGCTGATGATGGAAGGGCACGAGATCCTCGTTTCCAGAACCGGCTACACGGCGGAGCCGATCGGCTACGAGCTGTTCATCAAGAATGAGGACGCAGAATGGGCATGGAACCGTCTCATCGAGCTCGGCGGCAAGCCGGCAGGTCTCGGCGCGCGCGACACGCTGCGCATGGAAGGCATGCTCCCGCTGTACGGCGACGAGATGGGCGTCGATGAAGAAGGCAAACCGATGCCGATCTTCGCGCTCGCGCTTGCGAAGTTTGCGGTCTCGTTCGACGAGGCGAAGGGCGACTTCGTGGGCCGTGAAGCGCTTGCAAAGCAGGCGGCGGCGCAGGCGTGCTTCAAGGCAAAGGATTACAATCCCGAAGCGATGGCGACGCTTTCTAAACGCGTCCGTCCGATCGCGCTTCTGGATCGCGGCGTTATCCGTCACGGCATGGAAGTCTACAGAAACGGCGAGATGATCGGCTGGGTCACCAGCGGCACGATGATCCCGTACTTCGTCACCGAAGGCGAAGGCGAAAACGTCCGTCTCACGGAACAGACCGGCAAGCGCGCGATCGGCATCTGCTATATAAGCTCCGACGTTCCGGTAAACGGCGAAGTCGAGGTCGACGTCCGCGGCAAGCGTTTGAAGGCCGTTATTCCCTCGAAGCATATCTCGAACAATGTCCCGCCCTACGTGGTGCCGGTCATTTATAAAGCAAAATAATTTCAGGAGGATATTACCATGACGATCAAACCCGAATTACAGTACAGCAAGGACCATGAGTGGGTCAAAAAGGAAGACGACCTCTTCGTGATCGGTATCTCCGATTTCGCGCAGGACGCGCTCGGCGATCTCGTGTTTGTGAACCTGCCGGAAGTCGGCGACGCGGTCACCGCGGGTGAAGCGTTCGGCGACGTCGAATCCGTCAAGGCGGTTTCCGATCTCCTCTCCCCCGTCTCCGGCACCGTTGCCGAGATCAACGAGGAGCTTCTTGACGCGCCTGAACTTTTAAACAACGATCCGTACGGCGCGTGGATCATCAAGGTCGCCGACGTCACCGCGACCGAAGAGCTTTTGGACGCGGCGGCTTACGAAGCGTTCATCACGGAGGCATAATCGATGGGAAGCTACGTTCCTTCCACCGAGGAACAGCGCCGGGAAATGCTGAAGGCGATCGGGCTCACGGATTACCGTGAGCTCTATCGCGACGTGCCGGAAAACATGATCTTAAACCGCCCGCTCGACCTGCCCGAGGGCAAGAGCGAGATGGAAGTGCGAAACGCTTTAGCGGCGCTCGCGGCGAAGAATACGGTATTTTCGACCGTGCTTCGCGGCGCAGGCGCGTACGATCATTACATTCCGTCGATCGTCAAGTATATCCCCGCAAAGGAAGAGTTCCTCACCGCCTATACGCCCTATCAGGCGGAGATCAGCCAGGGGGTCTTACAATCGATCTTCGAGTATCAGACGATGATCGCGGAGCTGACCGGTATGGACGCGTCCAACGCGTCCGTGTACGACGGCGCGACCGCGGCGGCGGAAGCCGCCGCCATGTGCCGCGACCGCAAGCGCCGTGTGACGCTGATCTCGGCGACGGCGCATCCGGACGTGATCAACACCGTCCGCACCTACTGCTACGGCACAAACGACGAACTGGTCGTCGTCCCCGCAAAGGACGGCAAGACCGACGCGGAAGCGCTGAAAGCGCTTCTGAACGACGGCGTCGCTTCGTTCTACGTACAGCAGCCGAACTTCTACGGCGTCTTTGAGGACGCAGACGCGCTCGGCGAGATCGTTCACGCGGCAGGCGCGATGTTCGTGATGGGCTGCAATCCCATTGCGCTCGCGATCATGAAGACCCCGCGGAACTCGGGCGCGGACGTTGCGGTCGGCGAAGGTCAGCCGCTGGGCATGCCCATCGGCTTCGGCGGCCCGTACCTCGGCTTTATGGCGACGACCATGAAGAACATCCGCAAACTCCCCGGCCGTATCGTCGGCGAAACGACGGACCACGACGGAAACAAAGCGTACGTGCTTTCGCTGCAGGCGCGCGAACAGCACATCCGCCGCGAAAAGGCGAGCTCCAACATCTGCTCGAACGAGGCGCTGTGCGCATTGACCGCAGGGCTCTATATGGCGACGATGGGTCCGGACGGCATGGCGGAGGCCGCAAACCAGAGTATGGCAAAGGCGCATTATCTTGAAAAAGCACTGACGGCGATCCCCGGCGTGAAGCTTCGCTACGATCACCCGTTCTTCCACGAGTTCCTGCTCGACATGCCGAAGTGCAAAGAGATCGAACTGACACTTGCCGCGAAGGGTATCCTCTCCGGTCTTCCCTATGAAGACGGCATGCTCTGGTGCGTGACCGAAAAGGCGTCGAAGGCGACGCTGGATCTGGTCGTTTCCGTTGTAAAGGAGGTGCTCGCATGAAGCTGATCTTTGAAAAAAGCGTAAAAGGACGCAAGTGCGACATCCTGCCGAAGTGCGACGTCGAAGCGGTCGCGCTTCCCAAAGGACTCGCGCGCGAGGTCGCGCCGCGCCTTCCCGAGATGAGCGAGACCGACGTTTCCCGCCACTACACCGAGCTCAACAAGCAGGTGCACGGCGTGAACTGCGGCTTCTATCCGCTCGGCTCCTGCACCATGAAGTACAACCCGCGCATCGACGAGGAAGCGGCGGCTATGGAGGGCTTTACGAACATCCATCCGCTCGCGCCGAAATCCTCAGTACGCGGCGCGCTCGAAGTGCTCGACACGCTCCGCGCGGACCTTTGCGAGATCACCGGCATGGACGGCATGACCTTCCAGCCCGCGGCGGGCGCGCACGGTGAATTCACCGGCGTGCTGCTGATCAAGCAGTATCATGACTCGCGTAACGACACGAAGCGCACCAAGATCATCGTGCCGGATTCCGCGCACGGAACGAACCCCGCGACGGCGGCGATGTGCGGCTATCAGGTCGTGAACATCCCCTCCGCGCCGGACGGCTGCGTCGATCTCAACGCTTTGCGTGCGGTCCTCGGCGAGGACACCGCGGGTCTGATGCTGACGAACCCGAACACGGTCGGCATCTTCGACGAGAACATCCTCGAGATCACGAAGCTCGTGCACGAGGCGGGCGGTCTGTGCTACTACGACGGCGCGAACACGAACGCGATCATGGGCGTCGTGCGTCCCGGCGATATGGGCTTCGACTGCATCCATCTGAACCTCCACAAGACGTTCGCCACCCCGCACGGCGGCGGCGGTCCCGGCGCAGGCGCGGTCGGCTGCAAGGAATTCTTAAAGCCGTTCCTGCCGCATTCCGCGCTGATGGAGAAACCCGGCAGGCTGCAGGTCCGCGGCTTCATGGGCAACTTCCTCGTTTGCGTCCGCGCGCTCGCGTACGTGATGACGCTCGGCCGTGAGGGCATCCCGGAAGCGGCGACCAACGCAGTGCTCAACGCAAACTACTTGATGCAAAAGATCAAAGGCACGTTCACGCCCGCGTTCGACCGCATCTGCATGCACGAATTCGTGCTCGACCTTTCGGGCTACGAAAAGGAGACCGGCGTTTCCGCGCTCGACGTCGCGAAGTCGCTGATCGACTACGGCATGCATCCGCCGACAATGTACTTCCCGCTGATCGTGCACGAAGCGCTGATGCTCGAGCCGACCGAAACGGAAAGCATCGAAACGCTCGACTGGGCGGCGGACGTCTTCCGCAAGCTCTATGCGCTCGGCAAGACCGATCCGGAGTTCATGCACAACGCGCCGCATCACACCCCGATCGGAAGACCCGACGAGGTCAAGGCGGCCCGCAGCCCGATCGTGCGCTACGACTTTGCATGATCGAAACGCTTCGGGTCTGTGAAAGCGAGGGGCTTGACCCCTATCGCAATCTGGCAATTGAGCAGCACCTGCTGGAAACCGTTTTAGGCGGGTGCTGCCTTCTTTATCTGTGGCGGAACGAGCGCACGGTCGTGATCGGCAAAAACCAGAACGCCTGGGCGGAATGCCGCACGACGCTGCTTTCGGACGAAGGCGGGCGTCTCGCGCGGCGGCTGTCCGGCGGCGGCGAGGTCTATCACGATCTCGGAAACCTGAACTTCACGTTTCTGATGCGTGAGGAGGACTATGACCTCCCCCGCCAGCTCTCCGTGATCCAAAGGGCGTGCCTGCTTTGCGGGATCGAAACGGAGATCTCGGGAAGAAACGACCTCCTTGCCTCGGGACGCAAGTTCTCCGGCAACGCGTTTTACCACCACGAAGGACGCGCGTATCACCACGGCACGCTGCTCGTCGACGTCGACGCGGACGCCATGAGCCGGTACCTTAGCCCCTCAAAAGCGAAGATGCAGGCAAAGGGCGTCGAAAGTGTGCGCGCACGGGTCGTGAACCTCAAGGAGCTCAACCCCGCGATCACGGTCGATTTACTGAAAGCCGCGATGAAGCAGGCGTTCTCGGACGTCTATGGACTGCCGCTCGAACTGCCGCCCGTCATCGACGAGGCGCGGGTCAAAGCGCTTTCGGCGCATTACGCAAGCGACGCGTGGCTCTTCGGGCAAAAGCTTCCGTTCACGTTCCGCTGTGAATCGCGCTTCCCGTGGGGCGGGATCGAGCTGCAGATGCATGTCGACCGCGGCACGGTCACGGACGCGAAGGTCTACACCGACGATATGGACCCGGAGACCGCGCCGAAGCTCAGGAGCGCGCTCCTCGGCTGTACCTTTTCCCTTGCGGCGCTTTCCGAGCGCATCGAAACAAAATCCGTCCCGCACGCGCGGGACATCATCCAAATGCTGACGGAACAGGAGATTTGATATGTACGATTTTGATCTGATCGTCGTGGGCGGCGGCCCCGGCGGATACGAAGCGGCGCTGCATGCCGCAAAGCTCGGTTTGAAAACCGCGCTCATCGAGAAGGACTTTGTCGGCGGCACGTGCCTGAATCGCGGCTGCATCCCGACCAAGGCGCTGCTGCACGCCTCCTCGGTCTACGAGGAAGCGAAAAACGGCGCGGCGCTCGGCATTGCCTGCGAGCCCGCATTCGATCTTTCCGCGATCTACGCCTATAAGCAGCAGGTCGTGGAAAAGCTCAGAGGCGGTGTGGAAGGACTTCTGAAGAGCGCCAAAGTCACCGTGATCGCGGGAACCGGCACGCTCACCGCGCCGCACACCGTTGCGGTCAATGACGCGGTCTATACCGCGGAGAACATTCTGCTTGCGACGGGCTCCGTGCCCGCGCGTCCGCCGATCCCGGGTTTGGACCTTCCGGGCGTTCTGACCTCGGACGAGCTTTTGGCGGGCGTCGCCCCGTTCAAGTCGATCGTCATCATCGGCGGCGGCGTGATCGGTATGGAGTTTGCGACGTTCTTCAACGATCTCGGCGTCGACGTGACCGTAGTCGAAGGGCTCGACCGGCTGCTGCCGCTTCTTGACAAAGAACTCGGACAGAACCTTTCCATGATCATGAAAAAGCGCGGCGTGAAGATTTTCACAGGCGCAATGGTCAAGTCGGTCACGAAGACCGAAGCGGGTCTTTCCGTGAACTTTGAGCAGAAAGGCGTGCCGGCAAGTGCCGAAGCCGAGGTCGTGCTCTGCGCGATCGGACGCCGTCCCTACACCGACGGACTGTTCGGCGAGGGCGTGGCGCTCGAAATGGAAGGCCGCCGCATCAAGGTCAACGAGCGTTTCGAGACCTCGATGGAAGGCGTGTACGCGATCGGCGACGTCTCCGCAAAGATCCAGCTTGCGCACGTCGCGACGGCGCAGGGGCTTTACGCGGTCAACGAGATCGCGGGCAAGACAAACGGCGTCGATCTTTCGATCGTGCCGAGCTGCGTCTACACCCGCCCGGAGATCGCGTCCGTCGGCATGACCGAGCAGGAAGCAAAGGACGCGGAGATCCCCGTGAAGGCCGGCAAGGTCACGATGTTCTCTAACGGCCGTACCGTCATCGTCAACGGCGACCGCGGCTTCATGAAGGTGCTCGCGCACGCGGAGACGAAAAAGATCCTCGGCGTACAGATGATGGGTGTGAACGTTTCCGACATGATCGGCGAACTCGGTCTTGCGATCGCAAACGGGTTGACCCCGGACGATCTGATGAAGGCAATGCGTCCGCATCCGACCTTTGAGGAAGCGCTGACCGACGCGCTGCGCGATCTTTCCGCAAAGCTCGGCTGACCGTTTCTTACCTTTACACCAAAGGACTGCGCATCCCGCAGTCCTTTTCTCATGTCAGCCGCAAAGTGTCGAATCTATCGTTGCAAAATGTCCGCGAATACGGTACAATATCGGGTATGGAACAGTTTTGGACGTCTTTCAACATCGTTATGCCGCTCGTCATCATGATGGCGACCGGCATGCTCATCCGGCGGGTCGGTCTCGTCTCCGAGGACGCGTTCCGCGTGATGAACCGCATCGTATTCTACATCGGCATCCCGGCGCTCGTCTTTCATGCTGTTGTGACCGACCGGACGACTGCGCGCTGGCAGTTTGCGCTGTGGGTCGGTCTGAGCATCCTCGCCGCGTTTGCGGTTTCCATGCTCCTTGCGCGCGTGCTCAGCAAAGATCCCGGTAAGCGCGGTACGATCGCACAGGCGGCGTACCGCAGTAACGACGGCATCTTCGGGCTTGCCGTTGCTTCCGCGCTTTTAGGCGAAGGCAATACCGGCGCAATGGCATTTGCGCTCGTCATCTCCGCGTCGCTGTTCGGCGTGACCGGCGTGCTCTGCTATGAGCTGAACCGCGGAGGCAAAGTCAAGATCGGGAAAGTGCTCCTGAATCTTATCAAGAACCCGATCCTGATCGCGGCGGCGCTGGCGTTTCTCGTGCGGTTTACGGGGATCGAGCTTCCGTACGTGATTCTGAAGCCGATCGAGTACTTCAAGCATATGTGCACGCCTCTCGGCTTTCTGGTGCTCGGCGGACTGCTGTCGTTCCGATCTTTGAAAGAGAATTGGAAGCTTGTGACGGTCGTCAGCGCCGTGAAGCTCGTCCTCTTCCCCGTCGCCGTCTGCGCGCTCGCGTACTTTCTCGGGGGCTTGCGCGGGGCGGAGCTTGCTTCGATCTTTATCGTGTTCTCCGCGCCGACCGCCATGTCCTGCATGCCGATGGCAAGCGAACTCGGCGGCGACGTGAAACTGTCCGGCGAACTGATCGCGGTCACGACCGTGCTCTCGCTGCTCACCGTATTTCTGTATCTCACGTTCTTCGGAGGGATCCTTGCATGACCGAACGGCTTTATCTTCTTGACAGCATGCTTTCCGCGTTCGATGCGGTCGTCATTTCCTGCGAACCGAAAAACGACGGGTATCTCGTCGAGCTCGACCGCAGCGCGTTTTTCCCGAACAAGGGCGGTCAGCCCTGCGACGTCGGGTCGCTTTCCGGCGCAAAGGTGCTGGACGTAAACGAGCAGGGCGAACGGCTTCTGCATTTCTGCGACCGTGAACTCCCCGTCGGCACCGCGGTGCACGGCGAACTGGACTTTGCCCGCCGCTTCGACATCATGCAGCAGCACACCGGCGAGCATCTTTTGTCCTACTGCGCGTGGCATCTCTTCGGCGCGCAGAACGTCGGCTTCCACTGCGCGCTCAGCTACGCGACGCTCGACCTCGACAAACCCGTCGGGCACGAGGGCATTACGGAGATCGAGAATCTTGCAAACCGCCTTGCCGCCGAAAACGCGGCGGTGACGGCGACGATCTACGAAACCGAAGAAGACCTCAAGGGTATCCCGCTCAGAAAGCACGCGGAGGGCTTGACCGCACCGATCCGCATCGTCACGATCGAGGGCAGCGACGCCTGCACCTGCTGCGCGCCGCACGTAAGAAAAACCGGCGAGATCGGGCAATTGAAGATCGTCGAGGCGATCCCGTACAAGGGCGGCACGCGCTGCACGTTCCTGTGCGGCATGCGCGCGCTTCATCACGCGCAAACCATGCAGGACACGGTTTCGGCGATCGCGCTGCGCTTTTCGACCGCGCGGGATCAGGCGGAGGCGGCGGTACAAAAGCAGGCCGAGGAGCTTTCCGATACGAAGCGCGAACTCAAGCAGGCGTACGCCGCGCTGGACGAATACCTTGCAAAATCGCTCATTGCCGAAGCGGAGGACCTCAAAGGCACGAAGCTCATCGTGAAGATACTCGAACACGTGGATGCAAAGCGGCTCCGCCCGCTTGCCGCGGCAACGATGACGGATCGAGCGCTCACCGTGCTGTTTTCCGACGTGGGCGACCGCGTGTTTTACCTGCTCGCCGCAAACGGGATCAAGGCCGATATCGGCGTTCTGATTTCTGCGGTCAACACGGCGCTTTCCGGCAGCGGCGGCGGCCGCGGAACTCTTGCGCAGGGCAGCGCAAAAAAGCCCTCCGACCTTAAAGAGACCGTCGAAGGACTTCATACCTATTTCAGAAACGTGCTTTTGCACGGCTGATACCAAAAATTACCGCCCGGTTTTTGCCGGGTTTTTCTTTTTTCGCGGTTTGTTCATAAATACGGCACAACTTGCTTGCATTCCTCTGCTATACTGACAGCATCCCGATTTTTACGGCAAAGGAGGATGACGATGGAATCGAACGGAACCAAGCCGAAACGTCTGCGCTTCCTGTATTTCGCGGCGAGTGCGCTTGCGGCGCTTCTGATCGGCTGCGCGGCGACGGCAGGCACGCATGTTCCGGAAGCGGAGATCTCTTCGGACATCATCGTCTTTGAAGCGACGCCGACGCCCGGACAGGAGGTGGTAACGCCCGATTCCGCGCCGATCACGCCGGGGCCGACCTTAGCCCCGACGCCGACGCCCTCGCCCACCCCGACGCCTTCGCCGACGCCGACGCCTTCGCGCCATCCCCTGAACGGCGATACGCTGCTGCCCGGCGACGAGGAGCCGATCGTTCTGGACGTCCAGATCCGGCTGATGGAGCTCGACTACCTCGATTCCGAGCAGCCGGACGACGAGTATTCCGAAGGTACGTCGGAGGCGATCCGCGCGTTTCAGGTACGCAACGGCATCCGCGCGAACGGTCTTTGCGACGCCGCGACCTTTGAAAAGCTGTTCTCCGACGATGCGAAAACCTACGCGATGGTCAGGGGCTCGACCGGCGATAACGTGGAGATCGTCAAGGAGCGTCTCATTGAGCTCGGCTACCTCGACGGCACGCCGTTCGGCGAATTCGACGAGCAGACCGAAGCCGCAGTGCATCGATTCCGGCAGAAGAACAAGCTCCCTGACGACGTCATCGTCGACAATGAGGCATACGAAGTCCTGCTCGGCGAAAACACCGTCGGCAATTTCTATGCGATCGGCGAAAAGGATCCGGCGATCGAAACATATCAGGAAAGTCTGTTCTCGCTCGGCTACCTTACCTATCTGCCGGACGGCGTGTTCGGCAAGCAGACGCAGAACGCGGTGCGGCGTTTTCAGGAAGAGAACGGCCTTGTCGTGGACGGCTGTCTCGGAAAAAGCACCATTGACCTCATAAAGAGCGGCGAGGCGGAATCGTTCGCCTTCACCGTCGGCAAGGAAGGCGCGGATGTGGAGCGCATCCAGAAGCGGCTCGCGCACTTCGGCTACCTTGCCGATTCGCAGATCTCCGGCTATTACGGCGAAAAAACGCAGGCGGCGGTCAAGTCGTTCCAGAAACGCAACGATCTCAAAAGCGACGGCGCCGTCGGTCCCGAAACGATGCAGCTGCTGCTCGGCGAGGACGCGAAAAAAGCGCCCGCGACGCCGAAACCCGCGACGCCGAAACCCGCGACGCCGAAGCCGACGCAGAAGCCGACCGCCACGCCGAAACCCGGTACGACGGCAAAGCCCACGCAGAAGCCGACGCAAAAGCCGACGCAGAAACCGACCGCAACCCCGGACGACGGCGACAGCGGCGAAAGCGGCAGCACGATCGATTACGGAGAGGGCGTCGAGGCGTTCATCGACATTGCCGAATCCCGTCTCGGCTGCAAATACGTCCGCGGCGCAAAGGGACCCGACAAGTTCGACTGCTCCGGCTTCGTGTACTGGTGTCTCAACAAAGCGGGCGTCAGGCAGAGCTATATGACAAGCATCGCATGGCGCAGCTGTACAAAATACAAGCGCATCAAGTCGATGAGCAATCTTAAGCGCGGGGACGTGCTCGTGTTCAAGGGCTCTTCGATGAGCTCCGGCCACGTCGGCATCTATCTCGGCGGCGGCAAAATGATCGACGCGTCGTCCTCAAAGGGCAAGGTCCGCATCACGGACGGCGTACTCTCAAGCACCTACTGGAAGGAGCACTTCCTGATGGCATACCGCATCTGGGACTGAGAAAAAAGACACAATAATGACACATTGGTTTTGCTTGCCAATCCGGGAATATGTGGTATACTGAAGAAAAAAGGAGGTATCTGCATATGTCGACATTGAAGGAAAGCTGGGGAAAGGTCGGCGGCGAATTCGGAACGCTCGGCAAGGATCTGGGCAAGACCATCGTCCAGACCGTGAAAGCAGGCGCGAAGGCCGTTTCGGATTGGGCGGATAAGGACGACGAAAAGCCGGAACCGCCGAAGGAAGACGTCGTGATCGAGCCCGAAGAAAAGAAGGAATAATAAAGATGCAAAAGCCGCTCAAACGAGCGGCTTTTTTGCGCTTCGATTATGCGCCCGGAAACTGCTGCATCAGCCTTGCGTATTCGTCCCCGCCGAGACTCCAGAGGATCTCGCTGCGGAGCGCCAGATACTTCGTGTCGCTCCGGTCGTACAGGCGTCTGCGCTCCTGCGGCGACATCCGCGCGACGAGGTTGGCGATCGTGCGGTAGTCCGACTTCGGGGCATTCACGCTGTTCTGAAGAAGCAGCGAAAGCATCGAGGATCCTTCGTCCTCCGACGCGGTCCCGCCCGAAGCCGCGCCTCCGCCGCCGCCCGAGCCGTATCCGCCGGAAAGCAGCGCGCGATACAGCGCCTGCGCAGCGTTTGTCGCCTGCTCGCGGGCGTGGTTGATCTGCTCGGCGTTGAATTCGTCGACCTCGATCTTCTTTTCCTGCTGCTCCTTCATCGCGTCGTACAGATGTCCCGCAAGCTCGGAGGCATAGTTGCTTTCGAGCGTGCTGACGTCGCGCGATTCCCCGCGATACTGACGTTCCTTGACGTCGGAAAGATACGTGCTCTGCCCCATTCCGCGCGACCATGCGTCCGCGTCGAGCTCGGCGTTGATGCGTTCCGTCTGATCGCGGCGGTTTTGGATCGCCTGCTCATACGCCGGACGCAGCCAGTTTTTGATGGTTTCGGACAGCACGCTCTCGTCGAGCGGCGTGAACTCGACCGTTTCGGGGAGATAGTATTTCAGCATCTCCTGAAACAGGGATTCAAACGAGGGGATGTCGGGCGTCGACCCGCCTCCCGAAGAACCGCCTCCGCTGCCGCCGGAGGATACGGGGTCCTTCGGTTTCGGCTGTTTCGGTTTCGTGACGCTGATCGGCGGCGTCAATGGATTGATGGGTAGTTTGATCATATTATTCTCCTTCCGTTAGTTCGGCCAGTGCCGATTCGATCTCCAGAAGCTTGTTGTAAAGAAGCTCCAGATTCTGGTTCAGGTTGTTCTCGTTCTGCGCGACGCTCGAATCGTATGCGTCCCGGTCGACCGAAGCGGACGGCATGCGTCCGAGATAGACCGGAAACAGAGCCTGCATACCCGTCGGTGTGTAAGCCATAGCCGCGCCTCCTTTCAGCAAGGCCGCTTCTGCTGATCGAACAGCAGGGTCACGGGCGCGTCGAGCGTAAAGGGCTCTCCGTTCACGGAGGAAAACCGCAGGCGGAATACCCGCCCGACGCCGCGCAGCGGGATCTCGGTCACGCCGAGCGGAACGGAAGACAGGCGAATGCTCGTTTCGTACGTTCCGCCGTCGGACACGACGCGCACGCCGAGCCGTCCCTCGCCGGTCGCGGTGAGCCGCAGAAGCGTTTTATTCGTGTCCTTTCTGCCGAGATCCATCGTGGGCATGCTCCACCACACGTCGATCGGATCGCCGTCGTAGCTCGTATTGTTGTCGAACGCCGTGAGCTTGCCGGCGCCGGTCAGCATGTACAGCATGCCGTGCACGGTGCACAGGTCGACAGCGGTAAAGCCATTCCGCAGCATGAACCGGTCGCGCAGCACGTCGTACTCGATCAGGGCGTCGTTGTACGGCGCGCCGAAGCGCATGCGGATCGCAAAGTACAGCGTATCGTCGCAAGCAGCGGCGCGAACGCCGTTCAGGTTCGCAAGCTTCAGAACGGGTTCGAGCGCGCGGAACGACGCGCTTTTGCGGACGGTCTGTCCGTCGTAGAAGCAAAGCCCGCCTTCGGTCAGGAAGAACAGACGGTCCGCATAGCGCACGCAGGCGGTGTGCAGCGGCTGCCGGAACGCCGCGTCGACCTGAATGATGCGGTAGTTCCCGGGGCGATCGCCCAGGAGCCGGTAGAGCGAGTCGCGCTTGAAGATCAGAAGCTGGTTCGACATGGCGAACAGCCCCGTGATCGGATCGTCGTCCACACCGACGTCCACGTAACCGCCGGACACGTTTTCGCTCGATTCGTCGCTGCGCCAGTCGTCGATCGTCCTGCCGCCGCCGGGCGCTTTGCTCCAGTACAGCCGCGCGGGCGCCAGCGGATCGCCGGCGGCAAACAGTCTGCCGAAGTACAGTTCGACGTAGCTGACTTTCCGATCGGACTGCTTTTCCGCCATTCCGAATACATCGACCTCGTTCGTTGCCGCGTCAAACGTCAGCATCGGTTCGGTCCCGCACGCGATCAGCAGCCGGTCCGCCGTGCCGATGCGCACCTTCAGGAAATCCATGCGTTCGCCGGTGACGCCGCGTTCGAACTGGTACAGCATCCGCCACGTATGCGTCGGTTCGTTGTAGTAATACATCGCGTCCTGCGCGACGGCGATGTACCTGCTGCCCTGTTCGGTCGCGTAGACATACATCCGTTCAAACGGCGTATCGGCCGTGACAAGCTCCGGCACCGCGCGGGAAAACCCGGACGCGGCGCGCAGCGCGCCGGTGCGTGTATCCGCATTGCAGGCGTCCGGGCTCATGTCGGGTTTCAACAGCCCTTCCGAAAGATCCATACGCACGCTGCCGAACGAGGGAAGCGAAACGGTCTGATATGCCATAGCCGCCTCCCTTCTACCACCGGCAGGTGATCTGATAATCGGTCGGCTCGTCCAGATCGAGCTTCAGACGGCGCTTGCGCGTTTCGTACAGCGACATCGCCGCGGACGCGTGGTTCAGTCCCTGCGCGTCGTTGATCAGCGAGAAGCGTCCGACCATGTACAGAACGATCAGCGGATGACATGCCGCGGGCAGCTCAGGCTCGTCGTCATCTTCGACAAGCGTTTTCGGCAGATACCGGTAGACGACGGTCATCATCCCGTCCTTTACCCCGGGCACGCGCAGCACGTTCGTATCCGCATCGAAGCAGAACGGAACGCGCATGCCGCTGCGCTCCACGCCAAGCACCTTCGCGACCGTGTACGGAAGCGCCGAAAGGTCGAGTCTGCCGTTTTCAAGCGGCAGCGGATCGCGCCGCCACGGGTGAAACGTCTCGTATAGATCGACCACCGCTTCGTTCGCGAACCGCAGAAGCTTTTCCTGCCAGAGCGGCAGCGCCGCCGTGTCTTCCGGATGGTCCAGCTCACCGAGCGCGCTTTGTATCAATTCCATGACCGTCACGGCGCTCACCCGATCTTTCTGCCGCCTGCGCCGGTAAACGCTTCGACGTCGCGGCTGCTTGCCCGCATCCCTCTGCGGCTTTCGGCGATCACGTCCGCGATGCGCTTCGGAAGCTCCACGACCGTATCGGTCGGGATCCGGAAGTTCACGCCGTTCAGCGCGCCTTCCAGGAACGCTCCCGTACCTTCGGAGGGTATGTACACGGAAACCCGTGCTTCTGTTTCTGCTCCGTTTTCCATCGGAGCGATCATTTCCTTCTGTTTCATTCGGGTCCTCCTTTTCTGCGGGGGAAGGGTTCTCCCTTCCCCCTGTCTGTTTCGTTATGCCGAGACGCCGTGCTCGATGCGCACGATCCACAGCGGGTTCAGCACCTTTGCCGCGTACGCCGTGACCTTGGCGCCGACCGTTGCGCGCTGATTGAGCGGATCGCCGCTGCCTTCGCTGCCATGCGGCTTGATGATCGTTTCCATCGTGCCGGAACCGTCGACGTCGATCACGCCGTATGCGTCTGCGCCGAATACCAGTGTTGCGTGGATGTCCGCCGCCTTTTCATTCTGATCCAACGCGCCCGCATCCTGGGTGTAGAACGCGTCGATCGTGCCATAGGTGATCGAATCCTCGAGCGTCAGCGTGTTCGTTTCCTCGTTGTAGGACGCGATCGTGATGAGATCGCCGTCATAAAACAGCGTGTTCCCGGGAACCGACAGGTATTTGCGTGCCTCTTCACTCGGAATCGTCGCGAACGTTACGTTGTGCGTTGCCGAGCCGCTGCCCGTTTTTGCCTTCAGATAAACCGTCTGACGGTAGACCTTCGCTTCGGTCGACTCGACGAAGACCACGCCGAACAAGCGTCCGATCTCGCCGGTGTAGATCTGCTCCGCGTTGCTGTACTTAGAAACGTCCTGCCAGAGCGGATCGTTCTGCAGATCGAAGGTCGCGTCCGGCGAGCAGATGCAGACAAAGTGCGGACGGCGAACGGAGCCGTCGGCGCCGGTCGTGAACATGCGCGCCTTGTTCTTCTTCAGCGTGCGGACTGCCTTGCGGATCTCCGCAACGGTCAGCACGTCCGTCTTGCCGAGATCCATACGTCTCGTCTTGCCGTTCGCGTACTGGACGTTGGTGGTCGCGCACATCGCGTCGCGCGTGACCCATTCGATCACAGTGCCGAGCTGTTCGCCCAAAAGTTCCGCGGAATCCGCGAGCACTTCGTCATACGCGGTGAGATCGAGCAGATCGCTGACCTCGACGTACGCGCCGTACTGACTGACCTCCGCTTCCACGTTGGACTGCGAGAGCGACTGACCTTCCGGCGTAACGCCTTCCACAAGCGTCAGAGAATCGACGTCGGGCGTAAAGAGATTGTACTTGCGGAACTCCACGCGCTTGCCGCCGTGCCGCGGAATGCTGCGCTTCTGTCCGAAGCTTGCGTGGACGAGCCGCGTCTTTGCGGTCTCCAGGAGCTTCTTGTCATAGAACTGCTTGTTGAAATATGCACCGGATACGGTGTTCAGGGTTGTATTGATAGCCATAGGTTCCTCCTTTTAGATCTGGACTCGTTTGCCGCTTCTCGCAGCGTTTCTGTACTGTTTTTCAAGCGCCGAAAACGCTTCCCTCGACATGGACATGTAGTCCGGCGTCGGCGCTGCGGCGCGGTCGGTGCGCTGGGACTTCGGAAGCTGACTGCGGCTTCTTGCCTGCTCGCTCATGCGGGTCTTCACGCTGTTCTCCGCCTCGTCGGCGCGCTTTTCTGCGGCATAGATGCGGACGGCCGCCTTCGGCTCGAATTCCTGCAGAAGCTCCGCGAACGCGCGGTCCTGCACCGCTGCCTGCAGGTCAAAGCCCTCGGGCAGCTCGCCGTTTTGTTCCATTTCGACCAGGGCGTTTGCCGCTTCGATGAACGGATTTTCCGCTTCGGTCTCCGCCGGATTCGTCACAGCGGGTGTCTCTTTCTTTTTGAAGATCATAAATTACCTCCGAATCGTTTCTTCTTCATTCGTTCGGGAAACAGCGGTTCTTCCTCCGCCGCCTCCCTGATGTGTTTCAGTACCTGCTCCTTGCCTTCAAAGGTCATCAGCGAGATCGCCTGCTCCCGGTTGACCGCGCCCATGGACAGCAGGTTCATCATGAGCTCGTTCTGCGCCGCGCTTGCGAAGCGATTGCGCTTCACCGCCTTGATCGAGATCAGAAACTCGACCGGAAGCACCGCGCCGCCCGGCGCGCTCTTCAAAAGTACGTCGCTGTCGAACAGCACCTCCTTCGGTTCGCCGTCGACGGTGATCGTCACCGGACGCAGGAAGCAGTTGAACTCGCGCTCCGTTTCGATCTCGAGCCGCACCGCTTCGCGGAACGCCTCGTGCATCTGGTCGGTCGCCATCCGCGCGCGCTTGGTGCTCATCTCCTGCAGCGCTTCGATCGCGCGCGCCGCGGTCACGCCGCCCGGCGCAGCCCCGCGGGATGAATCGTTTGCGCCGCTTTCCTCCTTGATATCCTCGCGGATCGCGCGGATGTAGGAGAGCAGATAGTCCGGCAGCGGCGCGGTGGACATCCACGTGACGCCGTTCAGGCTTTCGCCGGTGTGCACGTCCTTGGACCAGTCGCGAAGGTCGTCCGGGTCGAAGCCGGACGCGTCCGTGACGAGCAGCTTGTTGCGCGACGCCAGAAACGCGTTTTTCAGCACAAGCTGGTCGAGCTTGTCCGCATAGAGCTGCTGCGTGCCGAACAGGTCGACGATGCCGAAGCCGAGGGCGCTTCCCTTTCGCGGGTAGAGCGTCGTCAATACGAACGGATATCGACCGTGTGCAAAATAGCCCTCGGGCTTCACGTCGCGGCTGTCCTCGAGCACGACGCCGTTAGAAAGCAGCGCCATGTGCACGCGATACGCATCCTCGTCCGCGTCGTATTCGCGCCGCCAGTATTCGATCAGAAGACAGGCGTTTTTCGGGTCGGGCGAAAGGATCTCGTCGGTGATCAGCTCCGCCGTGTCGATCGGGCGGGACTCGATCAAAGGATACAGGTCGGGATAGTGCGTTTCGATCCACGCCTTCGGACGCAGCGCAAGCTTGAACACGGCGCGCCCGTCCTGAAGATCGGTGACCAGCGGATCGATGAGGATGCTGCGGACGTCGACGTGGCGGATGAACGCCCCGCCGAGGCCCCCGTTTTCGGTGCTGTCGTAGCCGACTTCCTGCACACAGTAGCCGCTGACCAGAAGGTCGTGGATCATGCGGCGGTACTCGACCGGGTATGCGGCGGCGTCGTGGTTTCGGCGGATGACCGCGTCGATGACCTGCGCGGCATAGGCGTCCGCCGCGCTTTCGGGCGTAATGACCGCCTCCGGCGTCTGATCCGCGAGGTCCGCGGACACGTTTTCGATCGTGGACTGCAAAATCGGCGTGACCGGGCGCGGCTCGTTCGGATCGGTCACGGGCACGTCGTACCAATGCTCCCCGCGATACATCCGCTCATTGTGCTCCTGCCGCCGCCACTCGTTCACGTATGCGTTGCGGAACTCGTTGAACAGCGCAGTCGCTTCTTCGGCTAACCGCCGTTTGGTTTCGGATTGTCTTGGTTTCATTGTCTTTCCTTTCCATTTCATTTTTCATGCGCCGCAGGCGCAATGCATGCCCACAGGGCAATTCACGTCCCGCAGGGACAATTCATGCGGCGCTGCCGCAATTCATCCATCCGCAAAAGCTTACGCTTTTCAGCGTGCCCACCTCATCCGCTTCGCTCACGCTTCGGCACCTTCCCCTCAAAGGGGAAGGCTTGTTTCAAGGCTTCTCCTTGAGGAGAAGCTCCGCCGCAGGCGGTGATGAGGTGTCACAGTCCCCGGAAGCCCGGATTCGTCACCGGCGCACGGGACAGCGGATCGTAGCGGTACGGCTTTCTGCGTTTCTCCTGCGGCGCGGGGCGCGGACGGCTCATCAGCCCGTAGCGCAGCGCTTCCGGCGCGTGGTCCTCGCAGTTATCCGCGACGTCCTCGCAGTCGTGCACGTCGAAGGTCAGCGTCGGCAGCGTGCGGATGAGATTACGGCAGGTCTCGAAGATCGATAGCTCCGGCGTGCCGTCCGGACTCTTGGCAAGCGCTTCGCGAACGCGCTGCCAGCCCGGCACGCGGGCGTTGTCCGCCGGGATCAGCGGCACGCCGTTGTGACTGAACACCTCCGCAATGCTCTCCCCCTCCGCGCCCTTCAGCCCGCGCTGCTGCCAGGCGTCGGGCGAAGCGACGGTGTAGGCGATGCGCTCGCCCTCGGAGAGCTTTTTGACCCGCCTTGCGATCTCGCTCGAAAGCGTCTTTCGAAGGTACAGCTCACGGTAAACGTACAGCTTTCCTTCCGGTGCGACGGCAAACCACAGCACGCAGCACGGATCGTTGTAGCCCCAATCCATTGCGCGAAAGCGCTTCCACTCCATCGGGAGCCGCGTTGGGCTCATTACGTGCAGGCTGCGGTCGAACTCCTGGAAGAACTGTCCTTCGAGGACGTCCCAGTTGCCGTCCAGATACGCTTTTCTGAGATGCTCCGGCAGGTTCTCGAGCGTTTCGAGGTATTGCGGATCCGTCCGGAGAAGCACCGGGTTGTCGGTGACCCGCGCCGGGATGAAGACGTAATCCGCCGCACGCTCGCTGTTGCGGTAATCGCGGTCGATAAACAGCCGCTTGACCCACGCGTGTCCCACGCCGCCGGGGTTGCAGGTGTAGTACATGCGCGGCGAAAAGTCGGCGCGCACCGAGCGGTTGCAGGTGGTCAAAAACTGCATCTGCGTCTCGGTAAAGTGTGTCGCCTCCTCGAGCCCGATCACGTCGTACTCCTGTCCCTGATACTGGAACACGTCCGCTTCGCGGTCGCAGTAGCCGAGCTTTATCCGGCTGCCGTTCGGGAACAGGAACGCGCGCTGCGTCGCCTGATAGGTGACTGCGCCGTTCAGCTCCCTTTGCAGCGGCAGCACGTGGTTCTCGTTGAGCTCCGGCAGCGTCCGGCGCAAAAGCAGGAGATTGAGCCCCGCATAACGAAAGGCAAGGAGCACGAACTTCCGGCGCATCGCCCACGACTTGCCGCCGCCGCGCGCGCCGCCGTAGGCGATATGCCGCGCATTTGCAAGAAAGAACTGTTCCTGTTTCGGGTTCGGCGTACCCTCTAAATGCAGGATCATTTCGAGAACCTTTCCGCCGCGTCGTCCAGAACGATCTCTATCTGACCGTCCGCTTGTGTCGCCGTCCCGGAAAGCCCCATCCCTTTGAGCGCTTCGAGCGCCGACTGGTAATTGAGCTCGCCGAGCAGCGCCCGCTCGAGCGTAAAGGCTGCGATCTTCAGAACAGCGTCGCGCAGAAGCGTCTCCTCTTTGGAGCAGCGTCCGGTGTGAAACGCCGCAAGAACCTCCTCCGGCGTCAGCCGCACCGCCCGCGCAAGGCCGAACAGGGTGTAGGGGATCTGTCTCTCTTCGATGCCCCCGTTTTTCAGCTCGCGACGCTCGCGCGTTGCGTCGCAGGCCGCAAAATACGCCCCGATCGCGCTGTTCATTCGTTCCGTCCGCTTGTTCATGTGTGCCTCCCTGCCTTTCGTTGAACACAGCATAGCACAAAAACTTCGGACAATTTTCCCGGAATTTTGCCCGATTTCAGAGCAGCAAAAAGCGCCGTCGGAACAATTCTGCCGAAGTAAGAAAGCATTGTAATCATCTCCGTTTTTTGGTATACTGACTGTGGAGATGTTCGGAGGTGCGAAATGATCGATCTCAATCATTTGGAACAATATAGGGAAAACAACCGAATCGAGGCAAAGAAAGCCGCAGGCGGCCTTCCGCAGAGCATTTGGGAAACGTACTCCGCGTTCGCAAACACGCTTGGCGGGATCATTCTGCTTGGGGTAGAAGAACATCCCGATAAATCTCTCCATGCGATCCATCTCCCGGACCCCGAAAAGCTGGTTAAAGATTTCTGGGACGCCGTCAACAATCCCAATAAAGCCAGCGTGAATATCCTTTCAAGCAAAGACGTTACGATCGAAGCCGTCGGCGAGGATCGCATCGTCGTCATCAACGTTCCGCGGGCGGATCGCTCCTATAAACCGGTTTTTGTGGACGGCAATCCTCTGAACAGCTATCGGCGCAACGGCGAAGGCGATTATAAATGCACGTCCGATGAGCTGCACGCCATGTACCGGGATGCGTCCGTCAAAACACAGGACATGCTCGTGCTGCAGGAAATGCGTCTCGACGTCATCCATGCGGAAAGTCTGCGCGCCTATCGACAGCGGATGCGCCTCAGCAGACCGGGACACGTATGGGATACTTTGGATGATGAGCAGTTTTTGATCAAGCTCGGCGCCGCTGCGATCGGCGAAAACGGTTCTGTTCATCCTACTGCGGCAGGTCTTTTGATGTTCGGAAACGAATCCGATATTGTCCGTGAATATCCGCGCTATTTCCTGGACTATCGGGAAGAGTATGACGACGTTCATCGGTGGACGGATCGGGTCATTTCTTCTTCCGGAGACTGGAGCGGCAACGTCTTCGATTTCTATTTCCGGGTCTATAACAAGCTTCAGCTCGATTTGAAAGTTCCCTTTGAAATGAACGGTATTTACCGCGTCGATGATACGCCTGTTCACGGAGCGTTGCGCGAAGCGTTGGCGAACTGCCTGGTCAATGCCGATTATTACGGCCGTCAGGGGTTGGTGATCATCAAAAAGAAAGACGTCATTACCATGACCAATCCGGGTGATTTCCGTATCGGTCTGTCCGCCGCGCGTTCCGGCGGCGTGTCCGACCCGCGAAACGGCACGATGATGAAAATGTTCAACTTGATTGATATCGGCGAACGTGCAGGCAGCGGCATTCCGAACATCTTCTCCGTCTGGAAGCAGCAGGGTTGGAGCGATCCGACAATTCTGATCTCCTCGGAACCGGATCGCAGCACGCTCATTTTGCCGCTGATTCAACATTATTACGCAGATGCAGCGACAAAAAGTAGCGATAACAAAGAAAATAGCGATAAAAAAGTAGCGATAAAAACAGAAAGAAACAAGAACGCCATCCTTGCTTATCTGACGGATCACGCGTCTGCAAAGGTATCTGACTTTGAACCTTTACTCGGCATTAAAGCCGCACGCATTCGGCGTTTGCTTTCGGAAATGATCGCCGACGGCGTTGTTGTCGCAGAAGGTGCCAACAGGAATCGTACCTATCGGCTGAAAAGCTGACAGAAAGGCACGGCGGCTTTCGATATAAACGGGCGTTCGGCACCTCCGGTCGGACGCCCATTATCATTCGATCGGACAATTATCCCGGAATTTTGTCCGATTTCAGAGCGAAAAAAGCGCCGTCGGCGAAAAAGATTGACTGCACTGCTCGTTTGTGATAATATATAATTTAATGAGTTGAAGGAGACAAACGATGAAATTAGCGATCTGCGGATACGGAAACCTCGGACGCGGCGTGGAGGCCGCGATCCTGAAAAACCCCGATATGGAACTGGTCGGCGTGTTTACGCGGCGCGATCCGGACACGGTGCACACGCACACCGGCGCGAAGGTCTACGCCGCCGACGGGATCCTTGCGCACAAGGACGAGATCGACGCGGTGATCCTTTGCGGCGGCAGCGCGACCGATCTGCCGGTGCTGACGCCGATGCTCGCGAAGGATTTCAACGTGATCGACAGCTTTGACACGCACGCGAACATCCCCGCGCATTTCGACGCGGTGGATGCCGCGGCAAAGGCGGGCGGAAAGCTTTCGCTGATCTCCTGCGGCTGGGATCCGGGCATGTTCTCGCTGAACCGGCTCTACGCCGGCGCGATCCTGCCCGACGGCAAGGATTACACGTTCTGGGGCCGCGGCGTGAGCCAGGGCCATTCCGACGCGATCCGGCGCATTCCGGGCGTTCTGGACGCAAGGCAGTACACAGTCCCGATCCCCGAGGCGCTGGACGCCGTGCGTTCCGGCAAACAGCCGGAGCTTTCCGCAAGGCAGAAGCACCTGCGTGAATGCTACGTCGTTGCCGCGCCGGATGCGGACAGGGCCGCCATCGAAACGGCAATCAAGACGATGCCGAACTATTTTGCCGATTACGACACGACCGTCACGTTCATTTCCGCGGAGGAGATGCGGGAAAAGCACGGCGCGCTGCCGCACGGCGGGTTCGTGATCCGCACCGGCAAGACGGGCTTTTCCGACGAGCACACGCACCGGATCGAATATGCGCTGCAGCTCGATTCCAATCCGGAGTTCACGGCAGGCGTGCTTGTGGCGTTTGCGCGCGCGGTCGGACGCATGGCGGCCCGCGGACGGACCGGGTGCATCACCGTCTTCGACGTTGCGCCCGCGGACCTCTCCCCGCTTTCGGGCGAGGCGCTTCGCAAAACGATGTTATAAATCTACGGCACACGAAAAAAGGATGGTAAGCGCTTGCCATCCTTTTCTGTATTCAGATTTACGGCAGACGCCGCACGTTTACAAGAACGATCGCGCCGTCGCGTTCGACGCAGTCCGCTTCGTAGCCGGAAAGATTCTCCGCGATCCAATCGTAAAAGTCCTTTTTCGGCTCGGCAAACTGCCAGAGCACCGACATGATGACGCCGCCGTGGACCACGAACGTCGCGTCGGAATCGAGCGCGCGCACCGTTTCGCAAAACGCCTTCCCCACGCGGGCGTGAAAAACAGCCTGCGATTCGCCGCCCGGACAAACGCCGGTGCAGCGGTTTTCGACCCACGCGCGATAGGCGGGATCGTCCTTCATTTCGTCGCCGGTACGCCCCTCGAACACACCGAAATCCATCTCGTGCAGGTCGGGAACCACGATCTGCTCCGCGTTCGGAAACAGGATCGCCGCGGTCTCCCGCGCACGCTTCAAGGGCGAAACGTACACGCGGTCGAGCTTATCATCCTTCGGCTTCTGCTCCGCCGCCTCGCGTCCCGCGGGGCACAGCGGTTCGTCGGAAATGCCGACGTAACGGCGCACGGCGTTGCCCGCCGTCATCCCGTGCCGGATCAATCGGATGTGCATGACAATTCTCCTTTCAACACGGTCGGGATCCCGCAGACGACGCGCACGACCGCGTCCGCGCGTTCCGCGAGCGCGCAGCAGAGCCGCCCCGTTGCCTCGCGCCATTCGCGCTCTTTTGGGTCCATCGGGATCACGCCGCTGCCGACCTCGCGGCAGAGAACGAGTTTTTTATTGAGCAGCAGCGGCAAAAGCGCCTCCGCGCAAGCCGGATCGGCTTTCACAACCGTTTCGAGATCGACAAGCACCGGCGCGTCCGCATGCGGATCATTCGACATCTGCGCGTCCGTGAAGCCGAGCGTTTTTGCAAACGTGCGCTTGCCCGCGCCGAAGCCGCCGAGAATCAGAACCATAAGCTTACCACCCTTTCCGAAAGCACGAGCGCAAGAACCATCGCGATCGCGGAGAGCGTGATCCCCGCCCCCGCAAGGTCGCCGGACATGCCGCCGAATTGTTTCTTTGCCGTATGCCTGATATAGAGGAACACGAGCCCGCCCGCAAGCAGCATCCCGCCCGCCGCGACCGGCGAAAGCACCGCCGCGCCGCCGATTGACAGTACGGCCCAAAGGATAAGCACCCGGACGGAGCCCTTCGACGCGGAATCGCGGAACGCGCGTTGCATGCCGGTTTCGTTTGCCGAAGGCAGCAGGCTTAAAAGCGAACCGATCGCGCGGGACAGCACATGCGTAATTCCCAAAAGCCCCACCGTTTTCCAATCGAGCGGCAGCGCCGCCGCAAGCCCGAAATACAGGAGCAGATAACACCCGACCGTGATCACGGCAAACGCGCCGCAGTGCGGGTCCTTAAGGATCGCGCGTTTCTTTTCCGGCGCGGCGTGGCTCGAAAGCGCGTCGGTCATATCGGCGTAGCCATCCATATGGATGCCGCCGGAAAGCGCGATCGGCAGGATCGTCAGGGCGACCGCCGACAGGATCGCGGGAAGCTGCAAAACCGTCGAGAGCCAATAATACAGGCACAAAACGCCGCCGATCACAACGCCGACGAGCGGCAGCGCGGCAAGGACGTTTTTCAAAGAATATTCGTTCCATTCGATCCGCGGCGTCGGCAGGACCGAGAACGTGGAAAACGCGGATACGACCGCGGTCCAAAGCGATTTCATATGGGCAGTTCTCCTTTCAGCGGGATCGGGATCCCCGCGACGACCTCGACCGCTGCGTCCGCACGCGCGGAAAGCGCACGGTTCAAAGCGCCGAGCGCAGCGATATACGCCGTCGTTGCGGGATCGTAGTTTACGCCGTCGCTTCCGATCTCGTCGGTCACGATAACAAGACGTTCACATTGCGAAAGCAGCATATCTATACCGCCGATCACCGCGTCAAACGGATCGCGCGGCGGTTCCGCGGCAAACATTTCATTCGCGGTCAGGTTTCCGAGATCCTCCAACAGCACGCACGCGCACGGCGGAAGGATCAGCGAGGCAAGGTACGTGTATCGCTCGACGGTGAGAAAGCCCTTGTCCTTCCGCATGGTGCGATGACGTTCGATCCGCTTTGCGCCCTCCGCGCCGAACGGCTGCATGCAGGCAAGATAGACCCGCGGCGAAGCCGTAAGGCACAGCGATTCCGCGTATGCGCTTTTGCCGGACGCCGACCCGCCCGTCACGAGGATCAGCATGGGTTCCCTCCCTGCGGCGTGTACTGTTCGATGCCGGTCTCCGCAAACGAGACCGAGCCGTGATAGACCGCAAGCGCCATGTCCAAGAGCGGCAGCATGCACACCGCGCCGGTGCCCTCGCCGAGCTTCATGTCCGCAAACAAAATCGCCGACAGCCCGAGCTCGTCGAGGATCGCCTCGGCGACCGGCTCCTTCGAGCAATGGCTTGCAAGCATCGCCGTGACGCAGTTCGGCACGAGCCGCGACGCGACGAGCGCCGCGACGGAGCTGATGAGCCCGTCGATGAGGATCGGAATGCGCTCGATCGCCGCGCCGATATAGAGACCGACGAGTCCCGTGATATCGAACCCGCCGAGTTTCCGTAATACGTCGAACGGATCGCTCGGATCGGGCTTGTTCACCGCGATCGCGCGACGTATCGCCTCGCGCTTTCGCAAAAGCCCCGTGTCGGAAAGCCCCGCGCCGCGCCCGGTGACAGTCTCGACCGGAAGATCCAGAAGCACCGACGCGATCGCCGATGACGTCGAAGTGTTGCCGATGCCCATTTCGCCGGTGACGAGAATCGAATCCCCCGCCGCCTTGCGCTCTTTTGCGAGCAGCATGCCGTTTTCGATCGCACGGAACGCCTGCGCTTCGGTCATGGCGGGACCATCCGCCATGTTTTGCGTTCCGGAAGCGACGTGCAGGTCACGCACGCCTTCGACACGGGTCAGCATACCGAGATCGACCGGGATCACGTCCGCGCGGGCAGTCTTGGCCATGAGACAAACCGAGGAGCGATGCTCTGAGATGCGCCGCGCCATCGTTGCGGTCACAGACGCGTCGGTCTGCGTGACGCCCTCCTTGACGATCCCGTTGTCCGCGCAGAGCACAAGCACCTTGCGCCGGTCGATCGACACGTTCTCGTCGCCGGTCACGCCGGCGATGCGGACGACGGCGGTCTCCAATTTTCCGAGCCCGTCGAGCGGCTTTGCCACACCGTCCCAATGCGCCTTTGCACGCGCCATCGCCGCCTTGTTCTGCGGCGCGATCAAAGCATTCCACGTCAAAAACGGTTCCCTCATGCTTCCGTCCTCTGTCTGCGATCTGATACAATGATTATACCATCCGGTCCGGACGCCGTCAACGCCGCGGACCCGCCGCGCCGCAAATCTGCCGCAATATCCGCCGTTATTTCGCCGTTTTTGCGGAAATGGACAATGCCAAAACGCACGCGTTTCCATTGTCACGCCGCGGCGGACGTGCTATTCTATACCTGAAAACAAGGAGATGCAGCGACGCATCCCTGATCGTCCCGAAAATGTGATTACATCGAAACCGCAAAGGAGGTGGAACCGATGAGAAAGGGATTGATTGGCAGTGTTCTGATCGTTTGTCTCGCGATCGTCGTCCTGACGGTCGCCTGCTCCGGAGGCGGCCGCACGTCGAACCGTTCCGGCTGCGGCGGATGTTCCCTCGGCTGCATGGCGTGCGCCGCCTGCACCGCGTGCACGGCGATCGGCTGTGCGCAATCCTGCGGGGACAACGTTCTCGATACCCTGCAGAGCTATGACGTTGATACTCTCACGAGCGACTATCATTGAACAGGCACGGAAAAAGGAGCCATCTACGTTGACGGCTCCTTTTTTATTGATTCGGTTTATTTCCCGACGAGCGTTTCAATGAGCCCGACGACGTAGCGCAGGATCATGGCGGCGTCCTCAGCGGACAGCGTTTCGCCGCCGGAGACCAGCGCGTTTCTCATGCCCTGCTCGGAAAGCGTGTTGAGCCCGACGATCGCGCGCAGCACGAGCGCCGCGTCCGCTGCCGTAACGTCGCCGCTGCAGTTCGCGTCGCCGTACAGCGGCGCGGGGGTTGCCGTCGGTGTCGGCTTCGGCGTCGCGGTCGGCTTCGGCGTTGCGGTCGGCTTCGGCGTCGCCGTAGGCTTTACGGTTGCCGTCGGGGTCGGCGCCGGTCCGTTCGTAAGCTCGGTCGTATACCAGAGACTGCTGTCGGACACCGCGTAGACCGTGAGCTGTGCGCCCGTGTTGTTCTTCCTGCAGGTAAAGCACGCCTTATCGACGTCATAGCACAGCGTCGCCGTCGTCGTCTGACAGTTCGTAAAGACCGGCTTGCCGCTGCTCCACGAAAGCGTCCAGTACGCCGGGTTCTTTGCCGCCGTCGAAAGCGTCTTCGTCACGGAAAGCTTATTGGTGCTGCTCGTATAGCAGAGATACTGCTCGCTGCCCTTCATGCGGATCGTGTATTTGTCGTTTCCGACCGATTCGATCACGTAGATGTACGGAGTTGAAACGTCCGTCAGCGCGTCGCCCGCGACTATGATGCCGGTGCTGCCGATCGCAACCGCCGCGGAGGACGTGCTCACGGTGCTTGCGTTGGCGTCGGCGGAGAGCACGACGCTGCCTTCATAGGTCAGTACGGCTTCGCCCGACCAGTCCGCAGGTTCGCTGATCAGCAGCAGGAACGTTCCTTCCGGGATCGCCGCGCCGTTCTGTTCCGCATAGGAATACAGCGCATAGTATGTTTTGTTCCCCGTCAGCGCAACGGCGTCGCCGGCACGCAGGCAGTCGGGACGCGTGTCCGTATCCGGAACGCGCGCGCTCACCCAGCCGTAGAACGCGTACGCATGCGCGTTCGCCGTCGGCGTACCGGAAGGCGTCGGCATTGTGATCGTGTCGCCGATATAACCCGAGATCGCGGCGCAGCTGACGCCGTCGGGCGTCACGAACGTCGCTTTGGCCGGCTCGCGCCTTGCAAAATCGATGCGGATCTCACAGTCGCAGTTCGCGCGGACCGAGAACAGCGTTCTCGAAAGCCCGTCGCCGTTCTGCGTAACGGTCGCCGTGCCGGAGAGGACCTCGTAGCCCGTGACCGCGCAGCCGGTCTTCGGCGTCGCAATGACCGTCGTGCCGGAGACCTCGACCGTGCCGAGACTTGCATCGTTCGCGAACGCCGTCACCGCAAACTGCGGGAACAGCGTCCAGGAGGAATACACCTCCTGCGCCTTGTCGACGTTGCCGTGACCGGGATAGGCGTCCTCGCTCGAAACGACGATCGGGTAGGCGGCCGGGGACGAATACGGATCCTTGATGCCGACCTTCTCCTTCATGTAGGCGATCGCTTCCCGCACGTCGCTGCCGCCCTTCATCTTGGTCCAGAACGCGGCTTCGTATTTATAGTCGCCGGTGAAGGAAACGGACTGCGAATAGCCGTAAACGACCTCGACGCCCCTGTCGCGCAGCGGCGCCTGCATGCCGTCGGTCGCCATGCCGAGACAGATCGCCATCCACAGGAAGCTGTTCGGCGCGTAGCTTGTCATATGGTTCGCGATCGCCGTGCCGTCGACACAGTAATACTTCATGCCGTAATAGCCGGAGCCCGCGTAGTACGCGTGCTTGTAACTGCCGTACGTGCCCTGCACGGTCGTCTGGTCGGCGGCGGTGATGCCCTCGCCGCTCTGCAGGCAAAGATAGGACGTGTTCGCGCGCGAGGTATAATCGTTGCCGCTCGCGTAGTCCGTGTCGCCGTGCGAGTCGAAGATGACCGTGCCGCAGGTTTCGAGCGCGTGCGCGATGTTGTCGATCGTCGCGTCGTTGACCTGATAGACCGTGCAGACGCCGCCCGTCGCCTGCGCGGGAATTGCCCTCGTTTTTGTACTGGTCGGTGAAGCTCGTGTCGAGTCCGTAATACGGACCGAACACCGCGACCTCGGTGCTTCTCGGACTGCCGCCCTTGACTGCATAGGACACGGTTTCGATCCCGCTCACGGACGCGGGCTCCGCGCCGGTAAGCGATTCGGAGCGCAGCTTTGCGCGAAGCCGCGGCGAATAGCCGTAGCCCGTGCCGTCAACACCGTCCCAGAACAGAAAATCTCCGTTGCGGATCACGGAACCGGGCACATACCCGCTCCAGCTTTCGACGATTTTCTGAACGCCGTCGGTCATGGCGGCAAAAACGGTCTCTGTCGCGTTCGCGGACGCGATCCCCTGCTCGTCGAGCCGTCTGTTTTCGTACCGCTCGATCTGTACCCAGATATCCTCCTCTGCGTCGGCGCTCGTTCCGGCCGGCAGGCGCATCAGTCCCATCGGCAGCAGCAAAAATGCGGCAAGCAGGAACGCAAGCAGTCGTTTCATATTCATATCGTTTCTCCTTTCGGGAAATATCGCTCGTAAAATTAATTATATCATATGCGGACTGCGGTTTCAATCCGTTTTTCCGTTCTGCACATGCGGAAAAAGAGATGGACGCGGAACGCGTTTCGCAGTATAATAGAGCAGTATAATAGAAAGGCAAGACACACGGAGGTATCGCAAATGGAAGTACGGGATCAAAACGGATTGACGGAGCAGGAGTTTTTGGCGGCATACCGGGACAAGCATTATCCCGCGCCGTATCTGACGGCGGACATGGTGCTGCTGAGCGAAGGAAAAGACGTGCTGATGATCCGGCGCAAGGGCCATCCGTACCTCGGCTGCTGGGCGCTGCCGGGCGGGTTTGTGGAGCAGGGCGAAAGCGCGGCGGAAGGCGCATTGCGTGAGCTGATGGAAGAGACGAACGTGACGGGCTTTACGGTCGACGATATCCACGAGATCGGGCTGTTTTCTAAACCCGGACGCGACCCGCGCGGCTGGATCGTATCGGACGCGTTTCTCGTTCCGGTGAAGCGCGAGGACGTGCATTTCAAGGCGGGCGACGACGCGGCGGACGCGGCGTGGATCACGATCGCGCGCGACGGCGATACGCTCGTCTTTCCGGAGGGCGTTTCGCTTGCGTTCGACCACGCGGACGTGCTCAGAAAAGCGTTCGCGCTGTACGACCGGATCGCAAGATAATATACCCCGCGAAGGGGTTGACACCGGCGCGTGTTCGCGTTACATTTAGCATAGCAAAAAGGGCGCTTTTTGCGCTAAGAAAGCTCATAAACAAACAATTTACAGGAGGAACTCACATGGTAAACGAGGCATTGAAGCAGCTTCTGGCGTACGATCCCGAGATCGGCGCGGCAATGCAGGACGAGCTGAACCGTCAGCGCGGCAATCTCGAGCTGATCGCATCCGAAAACATCGTTTCGGAAGCGGTGCTCATGGCGATGGGCAGCGTGCTCACCAACAAGTATGCAGAGGGCTATCCCGGCAAGCGCTATTACGGCGGCTGCCAGTTCGTGGACGTCGTGGAGAATCTCGCGATCGAGCGCGCAAAGAAGCTGTTCGGCTGCGATTACGCAAACGTGCAGCCGCATTCCGGCGCACAGGCGAACATGGCGGTGTTCTTCGCGGTGCTGAACCCGGGCGACACGTTCATGGGCATGTATCTTTCTAACGGCGGTCACCTCACCCACGGCTCTCCGGTCAATATGTCCGGCAAATACTATCACTGCGTTTCCTACGGTGTGGACGAGCACGGCGTCATCGACTACGAGGACGTGCGGAAAAAGGCATTGGAGTTCCGTCCGAAGCTGATCGTCGCAGGCGCGAGCGCGTACTGCCGCACGATCGACTTCCCGAAATTCCGTGCCATCTGCGACGAGGTCGGCGCGGTCCTGATGGTCGACATGGCGCACATCGCGGGTCTCGTGGCGGCGGGCGAGCATCCCTCCCCCTTCCCCTACGCGGACGTCGTCACCACCACCACGCACAAGACGCTGCGCGGTCCGCGCGGCGGTCTGATCCTCGCAAACCAGGAAGCGGCGGATAAGTTCAACTTCAACAAGGCGATCTTCCCGGGCATTCAGGGCGGTCCTCTGATGCACGTCATCGCGGGCAAGGCGGTCGCGCTCCAAGAAGCGCTGAAGCCCGAGTTCAAGGCATATCAGCACCAGGTCGTTCTGAACGCGAAGGCGCTTGCGCAGGCGCTCATGGACGAAGGTCTCAAGATCGTTTCCGGCGGCACGGACAACCACCTCATGCTGCTCGACCTCATCGGTCTCGACGTTTCCGGCAAGGCGCTGCAGAACCGTCTCGACGAAGTCCACATCACGGTCAACAAGAATACCGTTCCCGGCGAGCCCAGAAGCCCGTTCGTGACCTCCGGCGTCCGCATCGGCACGCCTGCCGTCACGACCCGCGGTCTCAAGGAAGAGGACATGAAGACGATCGCGCACTGCATCGCGCTCGCGATCAACGACTTCGAGAATTCCAAGGAATACATCGACGCAGAAGTCAAGAAGCTCTGCGACAAATACCCGATCTATCAGGACTGATCCATGGCGGAGATCTTAAAGGGCAAGCCCGTCGCGGACGCCATGGTCGCGCGGATGCGCGAAACCGCGGAAACGCTGAAAGCGAACGGCGTTGAACCGACGCTCAGCGTCGTCCGCGTGGGCGAACGCGCCGACGATCTTTCGTATGAAAAGGGCGTAGTAAAGCGCTGCGAGCAGGTCGGCGTCACGCTCCGGCAGGTGATCCTGCCCGAAACCGTCACGCAGGCGGAATTCGAGGAAGCGTTCGAGGCGGTCAACCGCGATCCGAAGGTTCACGGCATTCTGCTGTTCCGACCGCTGCCGAAAACGCTGGATTCCGAGCGCATCCGTAAGCTGTTCGATCCCCGTAAGGACGTCGACGGCTGGACGGACGGCTCGCTTGCGGGCGTGTACGCGAACACGGACCTCGGCTTTGCGCCGTGCACCGCGCAGGCGGTGATCGAGATCCTGCGCTTTTACGGGATCGACCCGAAGGGCAAGCGCGCCGTCGTCATCGGTCGTTCGCTCGTCATCGGGCGTCCGGTCTCGATGCTTCTGATGCACGCAAACGCCACGGTCACGACCTGCCACACACGGACGGTCGACGTGCCCGCGATTGCGCGGGAAGCGGACATTCTCGTCTGCGCCGCGGGCGTGATGAAAAGCGTCACCGAGGCATTCACGAACCCGGATCAGGTCGTCGTCGACGTGGGCATCCATTGGGACGAAGCAAAGGGCGGACTTTCGGGCGACGTCGATTTCGACCGCGTCTCCCCCGTCGTAAGAGCGATCACCCCGGTCCCCGGCGGCGTCGGCAGCATCACGACCTGCGTGCTTTTAGACCATGTCCTGAAAGCTGCGGAAAGATAAAAAATACAAAAAACACCGTCTTCGGAACTCCCGAAGGCGGTGTTCTTATATTGCGTTAATCCATAAACAGCGCGCGGATCGCTTCGGAGACGTCGGAGACGCGGACGAGCTTGCAGGCGTGGTCGCCGACCTTCGCGCGGGACGGGATCAGAACGGTCGTATAGCCGAGGCGGACCGCTTCCTTGATGCGCGTGTCGAGCTGCGAGGCGGAACGGATCTCGCCGGTCAGGCCAACTTCGCCGATCAGAACGGTCTTTTCGGGAAGCGGCTTTTCGAGGATCGAGGACGCGACGCACATCGCGGTCGCAAGGTCCGCGCCGCGGTCGACGATGCGCAGGCTCCCCGCCACGTCGCAATACACGTCCTTGTCGGAAACGTGCAGCCGCGCCTTGCGTTCGAGCACGGCAAGGAGCACGTTCAGCCGGTTATAATCAAGCCCGACGGCGGTGCGCCGCGGCGCCTGAAACGCCGTCGGGACAAGAAGCGACTGGATCTCGCAGACGAGCGGACGCGAGCCCTCCAATACGCACGTCACGGCGGTGCCTGCGACGTTCCTTCCGGAAACGAACAGCGACGCGGGATCCTTTACCTCGCGCATGCCGGTCCCGCACATTTCGAACACGCCGAGCTCATCGGTCGAGCCGAAGCGGTTTTTGACCGCGCGCAGCAGCCGCAGCCCTTCGTGCCGATCGCCTTCGAAATACAAAACGGTATCCACGATGTGCTCGAGCACGCGCGGGCCCGCGATCGCTCCGTCCTTGGTCACGTGTCCGACGATGAACACGACCGTGCCGGTATCCTTGGCAAACCGCGTGAACAGCGCCGTCGCCGCGCGTACCTGCGAGACGCTGCCCGCCGCGCTTTCGGCGGCTGCGCACTCCATCGTCTGGATCGAGTCGACGATCAGCATCTGCGCGCTTACTTCCTTTGCGCGCCCGATCGCCTCCTCCGCGTTCGTCTCTGTGTACAGAAAGAGGTTTTCACCCTTGACGCCGAGCCGGTCGGCGCGCAGGCGTATCTGCGAATTGCTCTCCTCGCCGGAAACGTACAGCACCGGGCCGGAGGCGGAAAGGTTGTCCGCGGCTTCCAACAGAAGCGTCGATTTGCCGATGCCGGGATCGCCGCCGAGGAGCACGACCATGCCCTTGACGAGCCCGCCGCCGAGCACGCGGTCGAGTTCGCCGATGCCGGTGGAGATGCGCGGCTGCGCTTCGGCTTTGACGTTTATGAGCGGTACCGCCTTTGTGCCGGCGGTCACGGACAGGCGCGAGAGCACGCGCTCCTCCTCGACGAGCGTGTTCCAGCTTCCGCAGCTCGGGCATTTCCCCATCCAACGCGGCGTTTCATACCCGCATTCTCCGCAGACGTACAGCGTTTTTTCCTTCATTTCTTTTCTCCGACCGTCATAAATTCCATGATGTCCTTCTCACGCCAGGTCACGTCCATCCACGCGATCACGTCCTCGCCGCCGCCCAGGAGCATGGCGGTCTCGTCGCTGCGCGTCGTGCAAAACGTCGTCCCGTCGCCGTAATAATACACATAATTCCTATCGAACCGCGAATACGCGATAAACCCGTTGCCGAGCACGAAATCGACCGCGCCCTGCACGACCTCGACGGTGGTCTTGCCGTCGTACCAAAGGATGTGCCCGTCCTCGGCGTGATCGGAATCGAGAAACGCGATCCCGTCCGCGTTCATCTGCGGATCGTGCACGTAGCCGGAAACAGGGACCGTCTCGCTCTTGCCGGTCTCAACGTCCAGCGTCGTGAGGGCTCCGTCCGGCGCGACGTACAGAAGCGTGCTTCCGAACATGAACGGCTTTGACAGCGCATAGGGACCGCCGTCGAAGATCACAAGCGTCGCGCTTTCGCCCGTGTTGAGATCGACCGCAAAGAGCTTGTCGCGGCTCTGTCCGGTGCGCTCGATCCAGAACGCCGTATCGCCGCAGATGACGGGCTTCGGAAGCCCTGTATGCACCACCTTCAGCACGCGCGTTTCCTGTGTTTCAAGGTTATACGCCGTCATCTGCCCGCCGCCGTTTGCCGCCGCGTCGAGATACACGATCCATGCGTCGTTCATCGCGGGGAAGCGGATGCTTTTGCAGGTCAGCGGAAGCCGGAGATACGTCTGCTGCTTTTTTGCGGTATCGTAGAGCAAAAGCCGCACGAACGCCGCCGTACCGTCCTGCGTGTAGTTGCCGATCGGCGCGAAGATCGTGCCGTGATACACGCCGACGTCCGTTACGTACTGATATTCGGGAACGACGATCTCGGTCTGCACGGACCGGAGATCCTCGCTGTACAGCGGATGATCGGGATACGGGTCGCGTGTGGGCTCCGGCGTCGGCACGGGCGTGACCGGGACCGGCGTTTCGACCGTCTTCTGACAGGAATAGGCATGATTGCCGAGGTTCACAAAAAACGGAACGGCGTATTTCCAGATCGCCCATCCGAGCGCGGCAAGAAAGCCCAGGACAAGCAGCAGCTCAAGCCAGGGCATGATGCGGAATCGCGTCAGATACTTGCCCGCTTTACCGGTGGAGCGGTACCGTTTTTCATGCTTCATACCGTTATTTTACACCGAATTCCCCTCGCGGTCAATCGGTCAACACAGCATGCAAAAACTTTTGACACGCTGCGCAGACTGATAAACGCAACAAAGTCACGAACCGCCCGCGGGCGGTTTATTGTTTCGCTTTGCTCAACTGTATGAAGACGTAAATGAAAACGTCGCCGCGAACGTAGCGACGTTCGCGGCGACGATGGAGCTGATGATCAGATTCGAACTGACTACCTCGTCATTACCAATGACGTGCTCTACCTACTGAGCTACATCAGCGCTGCAACGCGCATTATAACAAATACGCGTCAAGATTGCAAGTCCTTTTTTCAAATTCCCGAAAAATTATCGACCGGCTGAATGCATTAGCTCTGCACCTGCCGTGTCGAGCCGATCGCGGTAATGAACGCCGCGTTCTCGGGAATGACGAATTTCACCTTGTGCAGCTTTGCGATGCCGTCGAGCATTTCCTTTGCGATCGGCTGCGAATCGAGGATCGTGCCGCACACGAAGATCGTTCGGGTCAGGTGCGCCTTGGTGCAGAACGCGCCCATGACGCCGATGCACTGGAAGATCAGCGTATAGATGCCGCGCGCAAGCGACGCGTCGTCCGCCCTGCCCGCCTTACTGAGGTTTGCGACGGTCGTTTCAGGCGTGAGGTTGCCGATCTGTCCCGTGGTGACGTCCTTGATCAGAAGATCGCATTTTTGCGGATCGCCCGCGAGCGCAAGCGCCTGCAGCTCCTTGGGATCGAAATGCCCGAAGAGTTTTTCGGAAAGGCCCTGCAACATGCCGCCGCCGACGCCGCTGCCGCCGAGATGCCACGCGCCGAACGGCGTGACGCGCACAAACGCGGTGCCCGTGCCGACGCTGACCACGATCATATTGAATCGCTTGCCGACGACCGTCGCGCCGCGATAGAGCGAAGCGAACTCGTCGACCTTGACGACCTTGCGGTTCAGAAGCGTATCGGGCATTGCCGCCGCGCCGACGCCGGTCACGGTGATCGCTTCCGCGTCCTCGGGATTGAAGCGGATGATCGCCTCCTCGAGCGTTTCGTTCTCCTGCTTCAGCGTCGTTTTCAGCAGCTTCGTGCCGCGCATCAGAACGATCTTTGTGCCGGACGCGCCGATGTCGACGCCGACGACCTTCTTGCGCGGCTGCAGCGCAAAGTACACCGGCGGCGCTATGATCGCCGTCGCGACCGCCTCAAGGATCGCGTTGATTCCCGCAAAGCCGATGAGAAGCGCAACCAGCGAGATATGTCCCGTTTCCGTTTCCTGCAAGCCCTTGATGAAATCCGTATGTCCGAACAGCAGTCCCAAAAAGCCCAGGAAGAACACGGTGTTCGTGAGCGAGCCCGCGAGCGCGGACACGAAGACCGCGACCGTGCGGCTGTTGGTCGGCCGCTTCATGATGAGCCGGAACAGCAGCGCGGGCACGAGCCCGACGAGCACGCGCGGCACGATGCAGGTGATGAACGTCGAAACCGGCGAAATGCCGACGAGCGCCGCGCCGAACGCGTCGCCCAGAAAGCACTGCAGAAAGCTCGTCATGCCGAACACAAAGCCGAGCAGCATGCCGTAATACGGTCCGAGGATGATCGCGCCGATCACGACCGGGATGCCGATCGTCGTGATGGACAGCGCGGGTCCGATCTTGATATAGCCGAGCATCGGCGTAAAGGCAAGCAGGATGATCATGGCGATAAAGATCGCCGCGAGGATCATTTTGCGCAGATTTTCGCGTTTCATTTGTTTCCCCCCCTAAAAGAGATAACCGTATTATAATCGTTTTCCCTGTCCGGCGCAACTGATTTTCAATAATATAAGAATCCCGCATAAATCTGAACGAAACGCGCAAGCTAACCGCAAAACGATCCGTTCGGAGGTTTTTCCATGCAGCTATCCCGCAAACAAATGATCCTGATCGTAACGCTGAGTGGCGTTGCCGTGCTGCTTTTGATCGGGCTTTTGATCTTTCTCAGCTACTTCAACAAAAAGGAGCCGGTCCCCGCAGAGCCCTCGCTGCCGCCCGCGACCGCAACGCCCGCGCCGACGGATACGCCTTCCCCCTCCCCGTCTCCCACTTTAACGCCGCAGCCTACGCCGTACTTCCTCCCCCTGGTACCGGAAGGCGCGGCGACGACGCCCTCCCCGGTCCCCGCGACGCCGTTCGTCTCTCCCTCCCCGGCGATCACGGGGACGCCGGAGGCAGCGGGCGTTCCCCCGCGGGACGGAGTCTATAACGATGAGATCAAAGAATTCATGGCGATCGGCACGCGAAACGGCGAAGCGATCGCCGTTTTGCTTGTGCGGGCAGAACCGCCGGAAGCGACCGTTGTCGCGATCCCGTGCGAAACGCAGGCGGCGGTCTATACGCTCGGTCAAGGCGCAACGATCGAGCGCGTCGATTCCGCGCCGATCGGAACGGCGACGGCGCGCGCCGAAAGCGCGCGCGAGGGCTGCTGGAACCTCATCTGGGCGGTGAAAAACCTCACGGGCTACCGCGCGCCGGCGTACCTGTGCGTCGACTTCTCCTGCATGGAGGCGTTTTTTTCGTTTGCGCCGGACCTCACGGCGGACGGCGAACCGGTTGACCTCGATGTGTTTTCAAGGATGCTGAACGAGACGGACGAACAGCGCGCGGCGGACATGGCGCAGTTCGGCGTCGGCATCGTGCAATACCTCGAAAGCGCGTCGCTTTGGGAGCTGCCCGCGTTCCGAAAGGCGACGCGCGGCGCGTTTACCTCCAGCCTGTCCATCTATGAGCTTTTGCGGTTGATGAGCGATCTCAAAAAGGTGACCGGCTTCACGGTCGCCGTCCTGCCGACGGAAATCAAAAACGGCGTCCGTGTGCTTTCGGACGCCGCCGTGTTGCCGTTTTGAGCGAATCGCGGATAGGCGATTCAACAAATGCAGAATGTAGAATGCAGAATGTAGAATGAATGAAGATTTTCCGCCGGAAAATCATCCTTTATGACGGTTTTTGTCAATTCGTGTCCGCAGGCATGGTACGCGGCAGACGACGCGTTGACAATCCCCCCGGCTCGCTTTGCGATCCACCCCCCTTTACACAAGGGAGGCAATGTCGCGCGATCTACCTCTGTAACGAAGTGGATTTATCTTCCCGCTCCGCTGTCATGTTTCCCGACGGGACGTCGAGGTCGACGTCCCCTACAATTCGTTGTGAAGAATCTTGAATTGTATTCTCCCGTATAACGCGCGCATGTTTGCAAATCAATTCGTAGGGGGCGGCCTCCCGGACGCCCCGCTAAAGCACCGCAACAGCGATCCCCACGACGCCGTATTGTCTCTGCCGTTCCTTTGAATAGTACGCAAGCATATCGTCCGGGCTTGCGGAAGGAAGCTCCGCTTCCGTATAGCCGCATTTTGTGAGCGGCAGCGCGCGGTACAGCGCATCAAACGACGGAAAGATGTGCAGCGCCGTCACGGTCACGCAAAGCGTTTCGCCCGTACCCGTTTCGGTAAACGCGATCGTATCCCCGACTGCGATCCTTCGCCGCTTTTCGTCATACAGCCGCAGCTCGATCGTCTTTTCCCCGCTTTGGATCATCCGGAACGGCGCGGGATTCAGCCGCATTTCGTGCGCCGCCATCACGCGAGCCCCGGCTTCACCGGAATGCCCTTCTTGCGGCAGTCATGGAAGTAGAGCTCCTCGGTCGCGAGCGCCATCTTGGTGACGGCGAAGTCGCAGTCGTGCGGGTAGATGTACCACGTGTCCTCAAGCGTGTTGAGGTCCACGCAGTCGCCGAACTTGCCGAGGTATTCGTACTCGATGTGGCACGAATACAGCGACGGCACACTCTTTTCCATCGCGAACGGATCGCCGTCCGGGTCCGTGCCGGACACGTGAAAGCCCTCCATGTCGTGACGCATCGTGCCCTCGCCGAGCAGGATGAATTTCTTCGCGTTCGGCAGCGAGCGCACCGTGACCGGCAGATCGCCGCTGTTGTACGTTCCCGCCTCGACTTCGCGCCGCACGTTCGCGCGCTCCCATTCGTACCAGTCCGGGATATGCGAAAACTCCGTTTCGCCGGTCTCGGCTTTCAAAGTCCCGTCTTCGTTGTAGAACCAGCGCTTGCCGCACGCCTTGCAGAAGAGATGCGTCCCCTCGCTCGCCATTTGAAACTCCGTTTTGCACGCGGGGCATTGATAGAGGACCTTATGAAGCCCTTCCGCGCGCTTTTCATACGTCACGCGGATCCCCCGTTCCCGCTGCCAGGCGTATTCGTCGTACTGAAACGCCTTCACAAGCTTTTCGTTGATCTCGTCCGGCGTCGCCTTCTTCAGTTCCTCCGCCGTAAAGAGCAGCGTCATCTCCGCCTCCGTGGGCTTGACCCCGCGCTCATGCAGATTCCAGAACGGGGAATTGATGTGGTGTCCGCGGCAGATGAACGTGACGACCGGCACGCCTAAAAGCTTACAGAGCTTGCCGAGCGACGCGGGCAGCACCGCGGTCGTGCCGCAAAGCGAATAGCGCGCTTCGGGATAGATCACGTTGATATCGCCGTTGTTGACCACACGCTTCAACTGCCGGATCAGCGTGATATCGTTTGTGAACTTGCGCTTGCAGATGCAGCCGACCTTGCGAAGAAGCCATTCGCGCCCGATAAATCCGTCGATCGCGACAACGTAGTTTGCGCGCGCGGGATAAATCGCTTTTGTCGCGACCTTGAAATCCAGAAACGCGTTGTGGTTGCAAAGCAGAAGATACGGCGGCTTCAATCCCTCCACGCCGGTCTTTTTAATGATCGTGCCGTGCTTTTTGACGTCCGGCGCGCTTAAAAGCCACGTCAAAGGACGCAGATACCATGCCGTGCGGCACGGCGGCTTTTTCATGTCGAACCGTTCGAATTTGCTCTGATCCATAAGCCCTCCCTATTTCAACAGTCTGAGTCCTTTCGGATAATGATTTTTCAGCATGCCGTCCGACGCCTTGTAAAGTCCCAGCGCGTGCCCCATGTACGTCGCGGCGCCGTAGCCCTTTTCTGCGTCCTTCATAAGCGTTTCGCCTCTCAGATAGCGCATCGCCTCGTCGAACGATAGTTCGCATCTCTGATAAAACGGCGTGTCCCGCCCCGCCATACAAAGCGCGTGCGCGGGCTCGAAGCGGCTGCCCTTGACTTCGCCCAAGAGCAGTCCCGCACGCACGTTCTTCACGCCCTCGAACGCAAACGGCATCGGCGGAAGCAGCAGCACGCGTCCGTCCTTCAAAAGCTTCATCTGTCCGTCCGGGAGCCGCACCGCGTCCGAAAACGCCTCGAACGCCGGGACCTTGTCGCTTTTTCCGATCGAAAATGCGGACGGAACGCGCGTGCCTTCGCGCACAAGCACCGCCAGAAACTGCCCCTCGCCCGCGCTTGTGTGCGGATAGAACCGCTTCATTTGAACAAGCGAAAAGTCCGTGTGCCGGTCGAGAAAAGCCTTTACCGTTTCCTCGTTCTCCTGCGGGGAGAACGAGCAGGTCGAATAGACGAGCGTGCCGCCGGATTTCACCGCCTTCTGCGCGTCGGAAAGGATCGCCCGCTGCCGCACGGCGCACGTTTCGACGTGCTCCAAAGACCAGTCGCGCACCGCCTGCCCGTCCTTTCGGAACATCGACTCGCCCGCGCACGGCGCGTCGACGAGCACGGCGTCGCAGCGGCCCTGCAGCCGTTCGCAAAGCGGCTTCGGCTCGGCGTTTGTCACGATCGCGTTCGTGATGCCCATGCGCTCTAGGTTTCCCGCAAGCACCTCCGCGCGCGACGGAACAATCTCGTTAGAAAACAGCACGCCGCCCTGCGCTTTTGTCGCGAGCTGCGCGCTCTTGCCGCCCGGTGCGGCACAAAGATCAAGCACGACCGGCGCGTCCGGAAGCGCAAACGCCGCGACAGGCGCCTGCGCCGTCGCCTCCTGCATATAGAAGAGCCCCGCGGCGTGCAGCGGCGTCGCGTTCGGGTTGAAGTCCAGGGGCAGCGCCGCGCCGTCCGGATTCTCGTCGAGCGCGGGCAGCGGAAGGTTCAGAAGCGCGGAAAGCTCCTTGCGATCGGTCTTGATCGTATTGATGCGCAGCGCTTTTTTCGGCGGCTCGTCAAGCGCCGAACGGAACGCCGGAAACTCCGCGCCGAGCTGCGCCTGCATGCGGCTTAAAAACGTTTCGGGCCAGCTTTTCATAACCGGACCGCCTCCTTTGCGCCGAGCAGCACGATATACCGTTCCTTCACCGGAAGCCCGGAAAGCTTCGTAAGCGCCTCCGCGTACAGCGCGACCTGCCGCGCGTGCTTCTTTGCGTATTCGTTCGGATCGCCGGTCACGCGGTCGGTCTTATAATCGAGCAGCACCCACGCGCCGTCCTCGACAAAGCACGCGTCGATCACGCCCTGCAGCAGGATCGGCTCGTCGGAATCCGTGCTGTCCAGCAGCATCCGCGCGGGCATCGGGCAAAGGAAGCTCCATTCGCGCTCGACGCGCGCCGCCTTTGCCATGCGAAGGAACAGCGGCGACGCCGCAAAATCGCGGATCGCGTCCGCGTGGAACGGCGAAACGCCGGGGATCTCCTGTAAGAACGCCGCACGCTTCGCTTCGTCAAGCGGCATGCACTCGAGCGCGCGATGGACCGCGCTGCCCTCAGAAAGCACGTCGTAGCCGACGTCGAACGCGGGCTCCAGAAATGCAGGCGAATCGTCCTTCGAAAGCCCCGTGACCGAGGTCTTGTCCGGCAGCGTATCGACGATCGGGTGCGGATAGACCCAGCTAAACCGCGCTTCGACGTCCTTGCGCTCCTGCGCGGTCGGCGGTTCGATACCGCCGGTCGAGCGCAGCGTCCGGGTCGAATAAAACTCGCTCTTCTGATGCACGACGGGCGTGATATGCCCGTTCAGCGCCGGAAGCAAAAGCTTCAGCGGCGTGTTCGATTTGCGGATGGACAAAAGCGTCGGCGTCGGGATCACTTCGGTCAGACGTTCGGCGTTTTGCGCCGAACCCAACAGATACAGCTCCTGCTTGGCGCGGGTCATGCCCACGTACAGCACGCGAAGCTCCTCCGCCCGCGACGCGTCGGAGACTGCGCGGACAGCGTTGCTGTGCGTGATCGTTTCGTGCTTCACGCCGAACTCGTCGGCGTATTTGAGTCCGGTGCCGGGCTCCGCATACGGCAGCAGCGCCTTCTTTTCGTCACTGGTATTGAACGCGCCGCCGAGCCCCGCGTAGAACACGACCGGAAACTCCAGCCCCTTCGAGGCGTGGACCGTCATGATGCGCACGACGTCCGCCGTCACCGTCGCCGCCGCGCCGAGCTTTTCGGTCGCCTTGACGTTCTCCATGAAGCGCAAAAACCCGTGCACGCCGCTCATGCCCGCCGCGTCGCAGTCCTCCGCCGCGCGGATGAGCGCAGAAAGGTTTGCAAGCCGCTGTTCGCCGCCCGCGAGCACGCCGACCATTTCGCGGTAATGCGTTTCGTCCAGGATACGCTCGATGAGTTCGCCGAGCGGAATGCGGCGGGACAGCGCCTCATAACGCTCGAGCGCGTCGAAGAACGCCGCGACCTTCGGCTCGGTCTCCTTTGCGCGAAGCAGGCAATCCAAAAACGCGCCTTTTCGCATGCCGACGCGGACCGCGGAAAGCTCCGCATCGGAAAAGCCGAACAGCGGCGAGCGCAGTACGGCAAGCAGCGGAATATCCTGCCGACGGTTGTCGAGCACGGAAAGGAAGCTCATCAGAAGCTTGACCTCGATCGCGTCGAAGTATCCGCCCGACGCCTGCGCGTAACAGCTGATCCCCTGTTCGGACAGCGTCTGCGCCCACACGCGCGCGTGCTTTTTGTTCCGCAGCAGCACGGCGAAATCGCCGAACCGGCACGCGCGTTCCTCACCCTTTTCCGTGATCGGACGCTGCATACGTTCGTGGATGACGTTCGCCGCAAACCTTGCCTCGGCTTCGGCGTCCTCGAGCGTTTCCTCCTCGTCCGGATCGTTTGCCTTTTCAAACAGATGCAGCTCCGCCCTGCCGTCCGGCACGGTCGGATCGCCCTGCAAAAGCTTTGCCCGCGCGTCGTACTCGATCCCGGCGACCGGCTTTTTCATGATCGTTTCGAACGTCGCGTTGACCGCGTCGACGACCGCTTTGCCGGAGCGGAAATTGTGTCCGAGGTCGATGCGCGTGCCGCGCGCGCCGCGGAACGTATCGCATTTTTCGAGGAACAGCCCCGGCTCCGCCATGCGGAAGCGATAGATGGACTGCTTCACGTCGCCGACGAAGAACAGCCCGCCCGGCCGCGCGATGCGGTTCAGGATCGTTTCCTGCACGCGGTTACTGTCCTGATATTCGTCGACGATGATCGTCGAAAACCTGTCGCGGTACTCCGCGGCGATCTCGTCATCCTTTAAGATCTCGATCGTCATATGCTCGAGGTCGGAAAAGTCGATCGCGTTCTTTGCCCGCTTCGCCTCGGCAAACGCCGCAAAATACGCGCGCGTCAGCGCGTAAAACGCTTTGAGGATCGGCGCCGCCGCTTCTTCCTGTTCACGGATCGTCTCGACCGGCACGCCGTTTCGCTCCGCCTGCTCCTTGACAATCTTGCGGAAGGTCTGCTTTGCGTCCTGTACGCCCGCTTTGTCCGCGTCCGGCGTGCCGTTTGGGAACCGCAATGAATCCTTGAAATCGAGAATGCCGAGGAGAGACGCGGCGTAGTCCTCGCGCGTTTTTTGCGTCAGCGCGCCGCGCGCGCGGCTCAAAAGATCGTAGAGGATCGAAAGGATCTTGTCGTACGCGGGCGAAAGTCTGTCCGTTTCACTCTGCAGCGCGTCGATCGCACGCATTAACTCCGTTTTGTCGCTTTCCAGCGCGCGTGATAGCTGCACGTTCAGCGCGTCGGGATCGCCGATCGCCGCTTCGTTCCGGTCGATCCATTCCATGGGGTCCGGCTGTGCGGAAAGATAGTTTTCGAAGCCCTCCATCGCCTCGAGGAGCGCGGGCTCGCTGCCGAACGCGACGATCAGCGTGCGATACGCCTCCGCATGATCCGCGGCAAGCGCGTCGAGCACGGCGTTTCGCGTTTCGGCGCGCAGCACCGCCGTTTCGGTCTCGTCGAGCGTTTTGACCGACGGCGTGAGCCCCACGCGGAAGAAATGACGGAACACGACCTTCGCGCAGAACGCGTCGATCGTGGAGATGCTCGCGTTCGCGACTGCCGCCGCCTGCTCGCGGAGATACGCCGCCTGCCCGCCCGCCGCGCTCTTAGCCGCGTCGGACAGGCGCTTTGCGATACGGGTCTTCATTTCACCCGCCGCGGCGCGCGTAAAGGTCAGCACAAGCATATGCTCGATCCTGACGCCCTCGGTGACGAGCCGGTAGACGCGCTCGGTGAGTACGGTCGTCTTGCCCGCGCCCGCCGCCGCGGAAACGATCAGGTTGCCGCCTTTTTCGATCGCGGCGATCTGTGCCTCGGTAAAGCTCATTCGTCCTCACCTCCTTTTTTGAGAAGGTCGTCGAGCTTCAGCTTCGGCACGCCACGTCTTTTACAGCCGAGCTGCGGATCGAAGCGGCACACCGCGCCGAAGGGACACCACGTACAGGCGTCCTGCGTGGGATAGACGTTCGCCTCGCCGGAAAGAATGCGCTCCGCGTTTGTCGTCGCGGTTTTGATCGCCATGTTTTTCAGCGATTCCAGCTGCTCGCGCGTCACGAGATCGCCCGAATAGCCGTCCTTTTTGACCGCGAGCTTTTGGATCAGCGCGGATTTTTTGTACAGATGCGCGTCGCTTGCGAAAATCGCCTGCTCGTCGTTTGCCGTCACGCCGGACAGCGGATTCATCGGCGTCTCGTCCTGCGATTCGGGCGGGTCGGCGGACAGCGGCATATAGTACATGCCGACGGCTTCGCCGCCTAAGCTTTTTGCGACCTCGAGATACAGCGGAAGCTGGATCGTTTCGCCGCTCGAAAACTTGGATGGATCAAAGGTATGGTTCCTGCCGGTCTTATAGTCCACGATGCGGAACATCGTGCCGTCCGGCGTTTTGTCGATGCGGTCAATCTTGCCGCTGACCGGGATTTTCGTGCCGTCGGAAAGCACGAGCGACACCGGCGAAAGTTCGCCGTTTTTGCCGAAGCCCGCCTCGGTCGCGGCGACCGTGAAGCCGCCCTCGCGGATCTGCCGCAGCACGGAATATACGCACCAACGGATCATGCGCTCGCGCACGAAAAGCGCCTCCCTTAATCGCGCGTTGCGCTCGAAGATGCCGTCGTTATGCTCCTTCTTGAGCGGTTCCAGAACGCGGTCGAGGATCTCGTCCGCCTCGTCGTTCGTCATGGTGCGGAGGTCTCTGCCCTCCGCTTGTGCGGTTTTCACGAACTGATCCAAAGCGTCGTGCAGGAACGTGCCGACGTTGTCCGCGCGCTCGGTCGCCTCCTTGCGCTCCTCCGCGCCGAGCCCGTAGCGGAGATACTGCGCAAACGGACAGCGGGCGAACAGTTCCAATCGGCTTGCGCTCATCATCGGCGCTTCGCCGTAGAGCTTTTTCGCGAGCGTCTTTCCGAGCTGCGTTTCCGCCTTCGTACCGGCGCGCGCGTCGACAAGCGCTTCGGTCGCGTCCGCGTACGCGGGTTCGTTTGCAAAATGTTCCAGAAGGCCCGGCAGCCACGTCCGGATATGCCCGTCGGCATTATAGTCGCGCAAAAGCTCGGACAGCGTTTCAAAGCCGACCGCTTCGGAAGCGGGCAGCACGTCGCCGCGCTTTAAAATCACCTGCGTTTTTTCGTGCGGGAACAGCGCTTCGACCGTTTTCAGGATCGGCGAAGGCACGAGCTCGCCCGACGCGCCGGCGCACGGGTATGAGAAGAAGACGCGCTCCGTCGCCTTTGTGAGGAGCGTATAGAGCTGCAGGCGGTCGGCTTCGGACAAAAGCTCCGTTTTGCCCCAGACGGACAGCCCGCAGGTGTTCATACGGTCAAGCTCCGCATCGTTTATCAGCGCATCGTCGCTTCTTGCCGGCGGGAACACGCCCTCGGTGCAGCCGAGCAAAAACAGCACCCTGCTGCGGTTCAGACGCGTGCGGACGAGGTCGCCGAGCACGACCTGATCCGATTTTCCGGGCAGCACGCCGATCTGATAGCTCGAAAGTCCCTCCTCGAGCAGCGCGCAGAATTCCTTCTGTCCCATCGGCACGTCGCCCATGATCGCGTCGATCTGCTGCAGCAGCGTCATCAGCGTGTTCCACATCTGCGCGTAGGTCTGCGCATCCTGCGATTCGCCCGCATCCTGCAGCGCGTCCGCTTCGGCTTCGAGCTGTTCACGGAGTCCCGTTTCTTTGAGATACGCATATACGCCGCGCACCTTGCCGCCCGCCGTTTTGTCGGACAGCGATTCCTTGAGCGCAAGGAGCTTCGGCACGATCGCGGCGCGGGTTTTTTCCGCCTCCTCCGGCACTTCGCCGATCGTAAGGGGATTCAGAAGCGCGCTGCCGTACAGCCCATAGCGCAGAAGATAATTTTCGAGGATCTCGGTATCGAACGCGGAAACGCCCGCGTACCCGCTTTTCAGCACGTGCAGAAAATCGTTGACGTTCATCGAATCGACCGCCGCGCGGACCGAGGACAGGACAAAATCGGTCGCCGCGTGTCCGAGGATCGGGCGCGACGCGTCGAAAAACAGCGGAATATTGCGAAGGCGGCATGCGCGACGCAAAAGCGGCGCGTACGTTTCGAGCGAGGACACGACGATCGCGATCTCCGAATAGCGGAGCGTCTCGTCCGCGCGGACGAGCTCGAGGATGCGGTCCGCGACCATGTCCGCCTCCATCGTCTGCGTCGCGTAACCGGTCACGCGGACCGCGTTGTTCTCGCCTTCGTACGGCTTCGGCTCGGGCGCGAACAGCCCGTTTGAAAGATGGTTCAGCGCGGGATCGACCTTTGCGCTTTGTGTTTCGAACGCGCGCACGGAAAACGGAATGCTCCGCTCGGCGCAAAACGCCGCAAGCGCCGCCGCACGCTCCTCCTCCGGCTTGAACAGTGCCGTAAGCGCGGGATCGTCTTCGGCGCGGAGCGTGACCGTGACGCGCTTTGCGTGCAGAATGATGCCCTTCAATAGCCGCATGACCTGCTCGCGCGTGCGGTCGAGATCGTCGACGTATACGTACGTGTCGGAAAGGTCCGCGCCGTCCAGCGCCGTCAGCGCTTCCGAAAGAAGGTCCTGCGCGGTAAGCCAGCGCGACGCAAGGAATTCCTCGCTGTCGCGGTAGATCAGAAGCATGTCGGAAAGCTTGCGGAAAAGCAGCGATCCGGGATCGAGCGATTTGATCGCGCTTTCGAGATCGTCCGGCGTGATGCAGCTCTGCTTCAGCCGTCCGATCCACTCATCCATCGTTTCGGCAAAACCCGGCGCCTGCGACACGCGCGAAAAGACGGTGAGCCTGTTCCGCACGCGGTACGCCGCGCGGCGCAGCACCATATGCCGCCCCTCGACCGAAAGGAACGGCCGCGTGCGTCCTGCGCGCATCAGAAGCCGCTCGGAAAAGCGCTCGAAGCTGTAGACCTCGACGCCCAGAAGCCCGCCGAGCGCCTTGCAAAGCTTTCGCTCCGCGGCGTAAGTCGCCTGCTCGGGCACGAGCAGGATCGCGTGTTCGCCGTTCTTTCGGTGTTCGCGGATCTTTTCATACAGCGCGGTGCTCTTTCCGGTATGCGCCCCGCCGCGGAAGATGGTCAATGCCGCCATAAAGCCTCCGATATAATCAATACAGAATGTAACATGCAGAATGCAGAGTTGCGGTCGGGCTGTAAAGAAAGAATTTTTGTCAAGACCGTTGATCGTGATTTGAGGCTTCCCCTCGAGGGGAAGCTGTCACCGTCAGGTGACTGATGAGGTGTATATGGCTCTGTCATCAATTCGTGTACCGGGAGCAATTCACCCACCTCATCCGCCTAACGGCACCTTCTCCTCAAGGAGAAGACTTTTGGCCGCACATTCTGACTTTCTTAACAACCGCTTCGTTATCCTTTATTCTTTGCTAAAACACTTCCGTGTGTACCGGCGTATAGACCATACGCCCGTTCTCGTTGGTGCTCTCAAAGAGCACGATCGAGCGCACGGGAAACGCCGCGTTCGGAACGCGGATGTTGCTGAGATCGCCGTGCTCGACCGCGCGGGCAAGCGTGATGTGCGGCGTAAAGCGCACCTTGCCGCCCGCAAAGCCGTATTCGAAAAGCGCGGCTTCAAGCGTTTCGTGGATGCGAAAGAGCTCGTCGAGATCGCCGGTCACGGAAAGGAAGCTCGTCCGCGCGCCGCCGTGCGTGAACGAACCGAGCGTGCCGAGCCGCAGCGTGAACGGACGCGCGTCCTTCACCGCCTCGTGCATGGCGGCGGCGATGTCGGCAAGCCGGTTGCTTTCGCCCAAAAACCGGAGCGTAACGTGGAAATTGCCCGCCGGGACGAATCTGCCCGCGGTGCTCGCAGCCCGCAGACCCTCTTCGGCGACGTATACGGCGCGCTGCACGTCCTTCGGCAGCGGCACGGCGATAAATAAGCGCATGAGATCGGCTCCTTTCGGATCATTGCCTACATTATACGATTTTTTCGCGCGTTTGTATAGCTTTCTCTTTCCTATTTCCGAAATGTTTGCTATAATATAATTGGAGTAAGATAGGATGACACCTCATCCGTCAGCATATGCTGACACCTTCCCCGCAAGGGGAAGGCTCCTGCAGAAGCGCCGAAGGCGCGCAACCCGCAAAAAGTTGGTAGCGACGGTTTTTCGTCGCGAGGGCGTTCACAACCAAGCAGAAAAACCGAGCGTGACTTTTTGCGGAAAGGAGGAACGGCGAGGCAGGCGAGCGGCAGCTTTGATGCAAAGCAGATAAAGCTGCCGTGAACGAAGCCGAGCCCGCGACGACGTGGAAACAAAGTTCAACGAAGACCTGCAACCGAAGAAAAGACGACTGTTCCGGCCGGGATGGCAGGAGAAGCTTCCGATCAAGCCGATCCTCGTCGCGACCGTCGTCGTGCTGCTTCTGACCGTGCTGATGCTGATCAACCGCCCGACCGCGACCGTGCTTTCAAGCCCGGAGCTGGACGTGATCCGAAGCGCCGGCGTGCTGCGCGTCGGCGTGGATACCGATCTGGAGGGCATGTACAAGAACGGCACGGGCTATGAAAAAGCCGTCGCTGAGAAGCTTGCGACACTGATCTTCGGGGACACGGAAGGTCTCACGCTCGTCGAAGTCGACCGCTACACTGCGCCGTGGCGCATGAACGACGGCGAGCTGGATCTTGTCATTATGAGCATGCCGAAGTTTTTGCAGGACGGCTATGCGGTCAGCGAGGTCCCGTTCTTCGTCGACCGCTGCGTGATCCTCGCGTATGAATCGTTCGATTCGCTCGCGGGCAAGACGATCGCCGTGCTCGAAAATACGGCGAGTGAAACGCTGCTGAAGGATTACGTGAAATCGACCGCGCCGTCGCTGACGGTCCACCCGTGCGCGGACTACTACTCTATGCGCGTCATGCTTCGCGCGGGCACGGTGGACGGCGCGTGCCTGCCGCGGACCGTCGCGGCGTCGTGGCACGAGTCCCGCACGCGGATCCTGTCGTTCGATATCGGCGCGCTGCCGTATTATGCGATCGCGAAAAAGGACTCCGTCCTGCTCCACCTCTGCTCTGAGGTCTTTTACGACTGGCGGCTTGACGGGACGTTCAAAGAATGGGGACGCGAATTCGGCGTCGAATGGGGCGCGAACGGTTGACGGAACGGTGAAAATCCGTTAAACTAACAGAATAGTCTCCTTTGCGATTGCAAAGGATCCATAAAGGTGATTATGAGTTCAATCTACAGCATTCACGGTATGAAACGGCTGGAAGGTACGGTGACGATCTCCGGCGCGAAAAACGCGGCGGTGGCGATCATTCCCGCGGCGGTCCTCGCCGGCGAACCCTGCGTCCTCGAGAACCTTCCGAACATCGCGGACGTGGAAAGCCTGCGCGACATTCTGCGCGGGCTCGGCGCGAATGTCGACATGACCGAGGGCGGCTGCATGCGCATCGACCCGTCCTCGATCAACACGCGCGACGCGACGAGCGAGCAGGTCAGCTCCATGCGCGCGTCATACTACCTTTTGGGCGCAATGCTCGGCGCGTACGGCGAGATCGAGCTGGCGCTGCCCGGCGGCTGCGTGATCGGACCGCGTCCCATCGACCAGCACATCAAGGGCATGCGCGCGCTCGGCGCGAAGATCTACATGGACGAGAGCCGCAACGTCATCCGTGCGCAGGCGACGAAGCTCAAGGGCGCGGAGATCTTCTTCGACGTCGTTTCCGTCGGCGCGACGATCAACGTGATGCTCGCCGCGACGAAGGCCGAGGGCACGACGGTGCTTCAAAACGTCGCGAAGGAACCGCACGTCGTCGACGTGGCAAACTTTTTGAACATGATGGGCGCGTCGGTCCGCGGCGCGGGCACCGACGTGATCCGTATTCAGGGACGCAGGAAACTTCACGGCTGCTCGTACTCCATCATTCCGGATCAGATCGAGACCGGGACCTACATGATCGCGGCGGCGGCGACGCGCGGCGACGTGGTCATCAAGAACGTGATCCCGACGCATATGGAAGCGATCTCGGCGAAGCTCATGGAAAGCGGCGCGCGCGTGATCGAGGGCGACGACGGACGCGACTTTTATCTGCGCGTGACGATGAACGACCGCCCGCGCGCGGTCAGCTTCCGCACGGCGGTCTACCCCGGCTTCCCGACCGACCTGCAGCAGCCGATGATGGCGTATCTCACAACCGCCGCCGGTACAAGCGTCATCACGGAGAACATCTTTGAAAAGCGCTTCAACCACGTCAAGGAGCTTCGGAAGCTCGGCGCGAGCATCAACCTCGCCAAGCGCGTCGCGCGCGTCAAGGGCGTGGAAGCGCTTCGCGGCGCGGACATCACGGCAAGCGACCTGCGGGCAGGCGCGGCGCTGATCGTCGCGGGGCTCATGGCGGGCGGCGAAACGCGCGTGCACCGCATCGACTACATCGACCGCGGCTACGAATACCTCGATTCGAAGTTCCGTGCGATCGGCGCGGACATCCTGCGCGTCGACGAGGAATGACGGAGGTTACTGTCTTTCGGGATCCTTCGCATTCGCTTTGCTTCATGCGCAGGACGACAAGCTGCGTGTCATTCTGAGGCGAAGCCGAAGAATCTTATGAAACGACCTCAAACAACAGTTAGGAGAAACCTATGTATCTTGCTTCCGGCTGGAAAGACTACGCGATCTTAGACGCGGGCAGCGGCGACAAGTTCGAGCGCTGGGGAACCGTGACGCTTCTTCGTCCCGATCCGCAGGCGGTCTGGACGATGGACGCGCGCGCGTACGAACGCGCCGACGCCGTCTACCACCGCAGCAGCTCCGGCGGCGGGCACTGGGAGTACAAGCGCGAGCTGCCCGAGCAATGGACGATCTCCTACCGCGATCTCCGCTTCATCGTGCGTCCGACCGGCTTCAAGCACACGGGGCTGTTCCCCGAGCAGGCGGTCAACTGGGACTGGATGCGCGAACGGATCACGGAATTTCAGAAGCGCACCGGACGCGCCGCAAAGGTACTGAACCTCTTTGCGTACACCGGCGGAGCGACCTGCGCCTGCGCAAAGGCCGGCGCGGAGGTCGTGCACGTGGACGCGGCAAAGGGCATGGTCGCCTGGGCAAAGGACAACGCCGCGGCGTCGGGGCTTTCGGAAGCCCCCATCCGCTACATCGTCGACGACTGCGTGAAGTTTGTGAAGCGCGAGATCCGGCGCGGCAATCATTACGACGGCATTCTGATGGACCCGCCGAGCTACGGCAGAGGACCCACCGGCGAGATGTGGAAGATCGAAAACGATCTTTACCCGCTCGTCGAACTCTGCGCGGAGCTTTTGAGTGTCGATCCCTGCTTCTTTCTCATCAATTCCTACACGACCGGTCTTGCGCCGACCGTGCTCAGCAATGTATTGAAACTTGCCGTCAAAGGCGGAACCGCCGAAGCCGACGAGATCGGGCTGCCGATCGCGCGCGGCGGACTGATTCTGCCCTGCGGCGCGAGCGGACGGTGGATGAACGCATGAACGCGCCGCATATTTTATTTGAAGACAACCACCTGCTGGTCGTGGAAAAGCCCGAAAACCTGCCCGTACAGGCGGACGCCTCGGGCGACGCGGACCTGCTTTCCATCTGCAAGGCGTACATCAAAGAGACCTACCATAAGCCCGGCGAAGCGTACCTCGGGCTCGTGCACCGGCTCGACCGTCCGGTCGGCGGCGTCATGGTCTTCGGCAAAACGAGTAAGGCGGCGGACCGGCTCACCGCGCAGTTTAAGGACCGCACCGCGCATAAGCGCTACGTCGCGATCGTCGAGGGAAATGCGCCCGCGTCCGCGGAGTGCGTCGACTGGCTTTTGAAGGACGAACGCACGAACATGACGCGCGTCGTGCCCGAGGGCACCGACGGCGCGAAAAAGGCGATCCTGCGCTGCCGCACGCTTGCGCGGGAAAACGGCACGTCGCTTCTTGACGTGGAGCTTCTGACCGGCCGCCCGCACCAGATCCGCGTGCAGTTAAGCAGCAGAGGGCTTCCGATCGTCGGCGACATGCGCTACAACCCAAACGCAAAGCCCGGCACGCAGATCCGGCTGCACGCGTACACGCTCACGGTGCAGCATCCGACGCTCAAAGAGCCGATGACCTTCTGGTCGATCCCTGCGTGGCGCGAATATCCCGCGGCGCTGAAGGTGCTGCCCGCGCATGAGGTGTGCAGCGGCGTGTATTTCGACGACGAGCTCCTTGTCGTGGACAAGCACGCGGGCGCGGAAGTCGAGGGCGAGCTTTTGGGCGAGCTTTCCGCGATCTTCGATCCGCTCTTCCCCGTCCACCGGCTCGACGCGAACACCGAGGGGCTGGTCGTCTTTGCCCGCACGGAAGACATGCGCGACCGGCTTCTGGACGCGTTCTATGCGCACGAGACGCAGAAGATCTATCACGCGGTCGTGCTCGGCCGCCCGAAGGACGGCAGTTACGTGCACTTTGCGAAAAAGGACGCGGACGCGGCATACATGCGGCTTTGCCGCGAGAACGACCCGGACGCATTGCGCATGGAGCTTGCCCTGCGCGTGCTCGAAACGCGGCGCGATCTTTCGCTTGTCGAGATCCGGCTTATGACCGGGCGCACGCACCAGATCCGCGTGCAGACGGCGGCGATCGGCTGTCCGGTCTTAGGCGACGACAAGTACGGCGACCGCGACGCGAACAAACGATACAGGAAACGCCGTCAATGCCTTCTTGCAAAGCGGCTGACGGTTCTCAATAAGACCTTTGAAAGTACCAAAGAACTGAATCTGAACGAATTTAGGGAGGAAAAACGATGAACGCAAAAGAACGCTATGCACTCTGGATGAACAGTCCCGACATCGACGAACAGACCAAGGCGGAGCTTGTCTCCATCAAGGACGATCCCAACGAGATCGAGGAACGCTTCTATACCGAGCTCGAATTCGGTACGGCGGGTCTCCGCGGCATTTTAGGCGCGGGTGACAACCGCATGAACATCTACAACGTCCGCAAGGCGACCGAGGGGCTTGCGCGCTACCTCGACGAGAACGTGAACGGCACGGCGCGCGTGTGCATCGCGTACGATTCGCGGCATTGCTCCGACCTCTTCGCCAAAGAGACCGCGTGCGTGCTCGCGGGTCACGGTGTGCACGTCTATCTCTATTCCACGCTGCATTCCGTGCCGCAGCTGAGCTTCACCGTGCGCGAGCTCCATTGCGACGCGGGCGTGGTCGTCACGGCAAGCCACAACCCGCCGAAGTACAACGGCTACAAGGTCTACGGCCCGACCGCGGGGCAGGCGACGCCGGAGCTGGCAAACGAGATCACCAAGCACATCCGTGCGGTCGAGGGCTTCAAAACCGCATACAAGCCGTATGACGAGGGGATCAAGGACGGCACGATCGAGCTCATCGGCAGGGACGTCGACGAGATCTATTACGCAAAGACCATGTCGCTTCTGACGCAGCCGGAACTCGTGAAAGAAAAGGGCAAGGACCTTAAGATCGTCTATACCCCGCTGCACGGAAGCGGCAACGTGCCCGTGCGCGAGGTATTGAAGCGCATCGGCGTCACGAACGTCACGGTCGTCAAGGAACAGGAAGCGCCGGACGGCAGCTTCCCGACGGTCAAGGCCCCGAACCCCGAGGATCCGAACGCGTTCACGCTCGCGTTTCAATACGCCGAGAAAGTCGGCGCGACGGTCATCATCGGCACCGACCCGGACAGCGACCGGCTCGGGCTTGCGGTCAAAAAGACCGACGGCGACTGGGCGGTGCTCTCCGGCAATCAGATCGGCGCGATCCTGATCCACTCCCTGCTTTCGAGTTACAAGGCGACCGGCAAGCTGCCGGAGAACGGTTTGGTCGTCCGTTCGATCGTGTCTACGCAGCTTGCGGACGCGATCTGCGCGAAATTCAACGTGACGCTGCATGAAGTTCTGACCGGCTTCCGCTTCATTGCGGAGGAGATCGCAAAGTGCGAAGAGACGCACGAACACACGTTCCTGTTCGGCTTTGAAGAAAGCTTCGGCTTCCTCGCCGGGACCTCCGTGCGCGACAAGGACGCGATCTGCGCGGCGATGCTCGTCGCGGAGGCGTGCGTGGTGTATCAGCAAAAGGGCATGACGCTGTACGACGCGCTGATGGAGATCTACGAAACCTACGGCTTCTACCGCGAAAAGGTCAAGTCCTACACGCTCGAGGGCAAGGCGGGCATCGAGGCGATCCAGAACGCGATGGCGCTTCTCCGCAAGGATCCTCTCTCCGAAATCGCGGGCACGCACGTAAACAAGGCCGAGGATTTCAACAAACCCGAAGAAACAGGCCTGCCGCGCTCGAACGTGCTGCGCTATACGCTTTCGGACGGCGCGTGGGTCACGGTGCGTCCCTCCGGCACGGAACCGAAGCTGAAGCTCTACATCGGCGCGCACGAAAAGACCGACGCAAAGGTACAGGCGCGGCTCGACGAGATCATGAATGACATGGACGCAAAGCTCGCTTCCCTTCTGGGAATCAAATAAAGGAGGATTTTCCCCCGGAAAATCTACCTGCATTCTGCATTCTGCATTCTACATTAAAAAGGAGGATTTTCCCTCGGAAAATCTACCTCCATTCCTCATTCTGCATTCTGCATTCCACATTACAAAGGAGTTATTATGGCAGCTATCACTCCCCACAACGGCGCACAAAAGGGCGATTTTGCAAAGACGGTTCTGATGCCGGGCGACCCCTTGCGCGCAAAGTTCATTGCGGAAACGTACCTTGAAGATCCGCAGCTTGTCACGGGCATCCGCAACGTCTACGGTTACACGGGCACCTACGAAGGCAAGCGCGTGTCCGTCATGGCAAGCGGCATGGGCAATCCCAGCATCGGCATTTATTCCTACGAGCTCTTCCATTTCTTCGACGTGGAGAGCATTATCCGCGTCGGAAGCGCAGGCGCGTACCACCCCGACCTGAAGCTTTTCGACATCGTCATCGGCATGGGCGCGTGCACGAACTCGAACTACGCCGCGCAGTTCAATCTGCCCGGCACGTTCGCCCCGATCGCGGATTTCGGGCTCGTCCGAAAGGCGGTCGACGCGTGCGAAGCGATCGGCGCGCGGTACATGGTGGGCAATCTCATGAGCTCCGACGTGTTCTATGACGACGACCCGAACGCGTGGCTATCCTGGCGTAAAATGGGCGTGCTTGCCGCGGAAATGGAAGCGGCGGCGCTCTACATGAACGCGGCGCGCTGCGGCAAAAAGGCGCTTGCGATCGACACGATCAGCGACCTCATCGGCACGCACGAGGAAACGACGCCGGAGCAGCGCCAGACCGCGTTCGACCAGATGATCCGCGTGGCGCTGTCCATCGCGGAATAACCTTCCGATACATCCTTCGCCTTCCCCTTGAGGGGAAGGTGGATCGCGCAGCGAGACGGATGAGGTGGAAAGGGAAACGAACGCCTGCGTTCGTCCGATCCGCAAAAGCTCACGCTTTTTGCGTGTACACCTCATCAGTCAACTTCGTTGATTCACTTCGTTGCGCTTCGTTACAGAGGAAGATCGCGCGCTCCCCGCGCGTACCATGCTATCCCCTCAAAGGGGAAGCCATGCCGTGGTGCTTGACAATCTCAGGGGCGTTCTCTATACTGATCATGAGCGGTTCTGATTGTCGGGCTTCCCGACGGATCAGCTTGGCTTCGCGCCATAGCCGCTCTTTGCTTATTTTATGTGCTGAAAAATGGAGGTATTTTATGGTTCGTCACATCGTATTTTTCCGGTTTGAAAATCCGGAGGAGAACATCCCGATCGTACGGGATTCGCTCTATGCGCTTAAAGATAAGATCCCCCAGATCGTCGACATGCAGATCGGCGCGGACTTCATGCATTCGCAGCGGAGCTCCGACATGGTCCTGATCGTCGATTTCAAAAACCGCGAGGATCTCGAGATCTACGACAAGAACCCCGACCACGCAAAGGCGCGCGTCTACATCCACGCGCACCGCACCGAATCGCGGACCGTCGATTTCGAGTTCTGATGGGAACCTTCAAGGTCGTTTCCCCCTACGAACCGCAGGGCGATCAGCCGCAGGCGATCGAAACGCTTGCAAAAAGCATCGAAGCAGGCAATCCCCTGTCCGTTCTTTTGGGCGTCACGGGAAGCGGAAAAACCTATACCATGGCAAAGGTCATCGAGCGTGTGCAAAAGCCCACGCTCGTCCTTGCGCACAACAAAACGCTCGCCGCGCAGCTCTGCTCTGAGTTCAAGGAGCTTTTCCCGGACTCCGCGGTCGAGTTCTTCGTGTCGTACTACGATTACTATCAGCCCGAAGCGTACCTGCCCGCGAGCGACACCTACATCGAAAAGACGATCGACGTGAACGACGAGATCGACAAGCTGCGCCACTCCGCAACGTGCGCCTTAAACGAACGGAACGACGTCATTATCGTCGCGTCGGTCTCGTGCATCTACGGGCTCGGCGATCCGAAGGAATATCTGAAGCTCTCCATTTCGCTGCGCGAAGGCATGGAGATCGATAAGAAGGACGTCATGCGGCGGCTGATCGAAAACCAGTATCAGCGAAACGACATGGATTTTTCGCGCGGGACGTTCCGCTCGCACGGCGACACGCTCGACATCTACCCCGTCAACTGGACCGACAAGGCGCTGCGCATCGGCTTTTTCGGCGACGAGATCGAGCGCATTTCGGAGATCAACGTGCTGACCGGCGAAGTGACCGCCCGCCGCAGCCACGTCGCGATCTTCCCCGCCTCGCACTACGCGACCGGGCAGGAGAAGATGAACGAGGCATTGAAGGAGATCGAGGCGGACATGGAGGTGCAGGAACAGATGTTCCTCGACACGAACCGCCCCCTGGAGGCCGAGCGCATCCGCTCCCGCGTGCTGCACGATATCGAGATGATGCAGGAGATCGGCTTCTGCAGCGGCATCGAAAACTACTCCCGCTACTTTGACGGGCGTAAACCCGGCGAGCCGCCGTTTACGCTTTTGGATTACTTTCCGAAGGACTTTCTGATGTTCGTCGACGAAAGCCACGTCACGCTGCCGCAGGTCGGCGGCATGTTCCGCGGCGACCGCGCCCGGAAGGACGCGCTCGTCGAATACGGCTTCCGGCTTCCGAGCGCAAGGGACAACCGCCCGCTGAAGTTCGACGAATTCATGGCGCGCGTGCCGCAGCTCGTCTGCGTGTCCGCGACGCCCGCAAGCTTTGAACTGAACCGCGCGAACGTCGTCGCCGAGCAGATCATCCGCCCGACCGGGCTTGTCGACCCGGAGGTCACCGTGCGCCCCGTCAAAGGGCAGATCGACGATCTTCTCTCCGAAGTCCGCATGCAGGCGGAAAAGGGCTTCCGGACGCTCATCACGACGCTGACAAAGCGCATGGCGGAGGACCTCACCGAATACCTCGACCGCATGGGTGTGCGCGTGCGCTACATGCACAGCGACATCGACACGCTGGACCGCATGGAGATCATCCGCGACCTGCGGCTTGGCGAATTCGACGCGCTCGTCGGCATCAACCTCCTCAGAGAAGGGCTCGACCTGCCCGAGGTCGGTCTTGTCGCGATCCTCGACGCGGATAAGGAGGGCTTCTTACGAAGCGAAACGAGCCTCATCCAGACCATCGGCAGAGCGGCAAGAAACGCCGAGGGCCGCGTCATCCTCTACGCCGACACAGTCACGCAGTCGATGCGCCGCGCGATGGACGAGACCGCCCGCCGCCGCGCAAAACAGATGGCGTACAACAAAGAGCACGGCATCGTTCCGAAGACCATTCAGAAGAAGGTCTACGACACGCTCGTCATCTCGCGGCGCGAGGAAGAAGCGCCGGAACAGCTCACCGAATACCAGAAGCGCGAGCGCATCGCAATCCTCACCGAGCAGATGCAGCAGGCGGCGCGCGAGCTCGAGTTCGAGACCGCGGCAAAGCTTCGCGACGCGATCCTTGCGCTGAAGGGCGAAAAACCGCAAACCAAAAAGACCGACCTCCGCCCGGGTCAGATCGGCGCCCACAAGCGCGCAAGGGAGAAGACGCATAAATGAAGGGAATACAGATCATGAAAAGAATATTGACGTTTTGTATGATCATGCTGATGCTCATTTCAACTTTCGGCTGCATATTCGCGATAGACCTTGATCCCATGTCTCTTGAAGAAATAACAGCTGCAACCGAAATCATCACGCAGGACGTCTATTGGCCGCGGTTCGGAAAAACGTATCACATGTTTGAAGACTGTCAAGCGCTTCAGGAATCCACCGTGTTTACCGGCACTGTGGAGGATGCCATCGACGCCGGGCATAAGTACCTCTGTCGCTTTTGCGCGTCAAGAGCCGGCATTGACAACACGGAAATCCGAATTGAGGAAGAATAATAAGATGTAGTATCATATGAATTCTTCGTCGCTGCGCTCTAGATTCTTCGTCGCTTCGCTTAAGATTCTTCGTCACTGCGTTCCTCAGAATGACACCGTGTGGTGCGCACCTCAGAAAGACAAACCAACCTTGATGTGTAATCCTGAGCAAAGCGAAGGATCTTGCGAAGCGAAGGATCTTGCGAAGCGAAGGATCTTGCGAAGCGAAGGATCTTGCGAAGCGAAGGATCTTGCGAAGCATAGGAAACACTTCTATGAATCATTATTACGTGTACATCCTCACAAATTGGAATAACAAGGTCATGTACATCGGTGTGACCGGGAACCTGCTTCGCCGATTATACGAGCATAAAAACGGCGTTTATGAGGGATTCACGAAAAAGTATCACGTTCATAAACTGGTCTACTTCGAGGAAACATCGGATGTTTACGCAGCCCTGACACGTGAGAAGCAATTGGAGGGGTTGCTTCGCAGCAAAAAGAACGCATTGGTCGAGACAATGAATCCCGACTGGCATGATTTGAGTAAAGATTGGTAATAAGATTCTTCGTCGCTTCGCTCTAGATTCTTCGTCACTGCGTTCCTCAGAATGACACAAAGGGATGCGCTCCTCAGAATGGCATACCCCCTCGCTGTGTAATCCTGAGCATAGCGAAGAATCTTGCGTAGCGAAGGATCTTGCATAGCCGAGGGATCTTGCGTAGCGAAGAATTCTGAAAAATTCTTCGTCGCTCCGCTCAGGATTCTTCGTCACTGCGTTCAAGATTCTTCGTCACTGCGTTCAAGATTCTTCGTCACTGCGTTCCTCAAAATGACATGAAGAAACGGCCGGCGAAGATCACGGAAATCTTCGCGGCCGTTTTGTAATTACAAACGACAATGTAATTATAATGTAATTATAATTGACAAAAGACAGAGGTTTTTCGGAGAACCTCTGTCTTTTTACGGTATAGAATACTGTCATTGTAATTACTCTTTATCATTCTAATTATATATACGCCGTCAAAAGCCCGTTTCCTCTTTTTTTCCTGTGAACTTTCGCGCATCTTTTTCCCGGAATTTTGTCCGGTTTCAGAGCAGGCGGTAAAGCGCAAGGAAGGTCTCGGGCGAAAGCGTTTCCGCGCGGGTCTCCGGTGAAATGCCGAGCGCTTCCAAAGCGTTTTCGGCGTTTTTGTACGCTTTGAGGTTATTTTTGATCGTCTTCCGCCGCATGGAAAGAAGTCCTGTTGAGAACGCGAACAGCGCCTTCGGATCGACGTCCGGCGCGTCCGCTTTTTTCGTCATGCCGACAAAGACCGACTGCACGTCCGGGCTCGGAAAGAAGCAGTCCTGCGGGAATTGCGCAAGCGTTTCCGCGTCATAATAAAGCTGTGTAAGGATCGAAAGCGGTCCGTAATTGTCGTCTTTCGGCGCGGCAAAGAAACGGTCTGCCGCCTCCTTCTGCACCATGCAGTAAAACGACGCGGGCAGCGCTTTCAGAACGGCCGTGCAAAGCGGCGTCGTGATGTAGTACGGCAGATTGCCCACGACCGAAAACGGCTTTTCGACCTCCGCGTAACGAAATTTCTGCGCGTCAAGCGTTTGGACCGAAAGGTTCGGATGCGGCAGCGATTTTTGTAAAAAATCCGCCATCGCCGCGTCCTTTTCGACCGCGGTAACCGAAACGCCCTTTTCGAGCAAAAGTTCGGTCAGTCCGCCGAGGCCGGGTCCGATCTCGATCACGGTTTTTGCGAGCGTCATTTGTTCGACGCAGGTAAAAAGCCTTTCGCCGTCGACGCAGAAATTCTGCCCCAGCGCGCGGTTCGGGCTTGCGTGCATTTCGTTCAATGCGGTTTTGACAAATTCGATGCTTGCTCTCATGCGCGCAGTATAGCATATTTTTCCGCGCGCCGCAAGGTATAGCGCGGCATGCGCCGGGCACAATAACGGAAAAGAACCGAAAGGAGATGCGCATATGAAACGATTCTTTTTGATTCCGGTGCTTGCGTTGCTTTTCGCGCTTGCCGGCTGCACCTGTTCCGCGAGCGGGAAGGTCTCGACGCCGACCAAAGCGCCGACGGCAAAACCGACGGTTAGCGCGGCGCCGATCGTAACGCCGCAGCCCACGATGAGCGCCGCCCCGACGGAAACGACCGCGCCGGTCATGCCGACCGAACCGATCGTCTCGCCCTCCGCGGGCGCGAGTGCCGGGACGGGCAATCCGTAAAAAACCGTATGTGCAAAACGCTTCCCCCTCGGAAGCGTTTTTCTGCTTGTCAGATAATCCGTATGATCCGGACAGCAACATAAAACGGGTAACATAAGCGCGTTGTAAACGCGCGCACGAACACATCGGGAAACAAACGATCGCATCAATCCGTCAAATTCAGCGACATGTGCGGTGAATTTGACTCCTTGCAGGACCCACCGCCCGAAAACGCGCAGCGTTTTAGGTGGGGCCTGAAAACCAGTCTGTTGAAAAACGCAGTTTTTCGACAGACTGAATGCTTGCATCCGCGTCCGTCTTGCGGTATAATTTCCCCGATCAGAGAGGGTTTTTCGGAGGGGAACGGTATGACGCTGCGGGAACTGAAGCCGGGAGAATCCGCGATCGTGGAAACGGTCGGCGGCGAAGGGGCTTTGAGACAGCATTTTCTGGACATGGGCGTGATCCCCGGCGCAGGGATGACGCTTGAAAAGCTTGCGCCGATGGGCGATCCGATGGAGTTTCGCATCCACGGCTATGAGCTGACGCTGCGCGTCGCGGACGCGGAAAAGATCGGCGTCCGCCGTGTCGACGAAACGCCCGCCGCGCCGAAGGCAAGAAACCTGCGCATGCGCGAGCACCCCGGTCTCGGCGAAACGGGCCGGTTCCACATCAAGGAGACCGAAACGCCTTTGAAGAAGGGCACGAAGCTGACCTTCGCGCTTGCGGGCAATCAGAACTGCGGCAAGACGACGCTTTTCAATCAGCTCACCGGCGCGAATCAGCACGTCGGCAACTTCCCGGGCGTGACGGTCGACCGCAAGGGCGGCGCGATCCGCAACCATCCGAACACGGAGATCACCGACCTGCCCGGCATCTATTCCCTGTCCCCGTACTCCGACGAGGAGCGCGTCTCCCGCCGGTTCATTCTCAACGAAAAGCCCACGGGCATCATCAATATCGTCGACGCGACGAACATCGAGCGCAACCTGTACCTCACGATGCAGCTCATGGAGCTGGACGTGCCGATGGTGCTTGCGCTGAACATGATGGACGAAGTGCGCGGAAACGGCGGCTCGATTCGCATCAACGACATGGAATCGCTCCTCGGCATTCCGGTCATTCCGATCTCGGCGGCCAAGAACGAGGGCGTCGACGAGCTCGTCGCGCACGCCCTTCACGTCGCGCAGTATCAGGAAAAGCCGACGCGCACCGACTTCTGCGACAAGGACGCGCACGGCGGCGCGGTGCACCGCTGTCTGCACGGCATCATGCACCTCATCGAGGACCACGCGAAGGCCGCGGGCATCCCCCTGCGCTTTGCGGCAAGCAAGCTCGTCGAGGGCGACCCGTACGTGACCGAGGCGCTGAAACTGAGTGAAAACGAGCGCGACATGGTAGAGCACATCATCTGTCAGATGGAGGAGGAGCGCGGGCTGGACCGCGCCGCCGCCATCGCCGACATGCGGTTCTCGTTCATCAAAAAGCTGTGCGATCAGGCGGTTATTAAGCCGCACGAAAGCAAGGAGCACAGGCGGAGCCGCCGCATCGACAAAATTCTCACCGGCAAGTGGACCGCGATCCCGGTGTTTCTCGCGATCATGGGGCTCGTGTTCTTTCTGACGTTCCATGTGATCGGCGCGGGACTGCAGCAGCTTTTGGAAATGGGCATCGACGCGCTGACAAGCCTCGTCGATTCCGCGCTTTCCGCATGGGGCGTCAGCCGCGTGCTGCACTCGCTGATCATCGACGGCGTCTTTACCGGCGTGGGAAGCGTTTTAAGCTTTCTTCCGATCATCATCGTTCTGTTCTTCTTCCTTTCGCTTTTGGAGGACACCGGTTACATGGCGCGCGTCGCGTTTGTCATGGATAAGCTTTTACGTAAGATCGGGCTTTCGGGCCGCAGCATCGTGCCGATGCTGATCGGCTTCGGCTGCACCGTGCCGGGCGTCATGGCAAGCCGCACGCTGCCAAGTGCCCGCGACCGCAAGCTTACGATCCTTCTGACGCCGTTTATGAGCTGCTCGGCGAAGCTGCCGATCTACGCGTTCTTCTCCGCGGCGTTCTTCCCGAAATATGCCGCGCTCGTGATGGTGGGGCTGTATGTGCTCGGCATCCTCACGGGCATTCTCTTCGCGCTTCTTTCGAAGGGCACGCTCTTTAAGGGCGAGGCGGTCCCGTTCGTCATGGAGCTGCCGAACTACCGTCTGCCCGGTGTGAAAAACGTCCTCCGGCTCCTTTGGGACAAGGCGAAGGACTTCCTTTCCCGCGCGTTTACGATCATCCTCATTGCAACCGTGGTCATCTGGTTTCTCCAGACGTTCGATTTCCGGCTGAATGTGGTATCCAATCAGCACGATTCGATCCTCGCCGTCGTCGCGGGCTTCATCGCGCCGATCTTCAAGCCCCTCGGCTTCGGCGACTGGCGCATGTCCACCGCGCTCATCGCGGGCTTTTTGGCAAAGGAGAGCGTGGTTTCCACGGTGAACGTCCTGTTCGGCTCGGAAGCGGCTGTGCTCGGGACGCTGACGCCGCTTGCGGCGCTGTCGTTTTTAGTGTTCTGCCTTCTGTATACGCCGTGCGTGGCGGCGATCGCTTCGATCCGGCGCGAGCTCGGCAGGGGCTGGGCGGCGCTCGTTGTGCTGTTCCAGTGCGCGGTCGCGTGGGTGGTCGCGTTTCTCGTGCATTTCATCGGCGGAGGGTTCCGTCTATGAGGACCGTCGACGGGATCGTCTTAGGCGCGGTGATGCTGATCGTCGCGCTCGCGGCGTTCTTTGCCGTGCGCCGCAAAAAACGCGGAAGCTGCTGCGGGGACTGCTGCGCCTGCTCCGAAAAAGGGCATTGCAGGGACTCGCAAGATCAGGGCTGACAAATCACGCAAAGCGTGGTATACTGATAGAAATCCGGCGAAGGGAGGAAGCGGAATGAAAAAAAGCGGTACGGCGGTACGCATCGTGACGGGGCTTTCCCTGCTCGCGCTTTTAGGGGTATGCATGTACCTCGGTCCGGTCGCGCGGCTTTGCTTCTTCTACGTGTTTATCTGGTTTGCCGCGCGCGAAATGTCCGACGCGCTGAACCACATGGGCTTTCTGACCTCGCCGTGGATGGCGCGGGCGCTGGCGTTCGCGATGTGCGTGCTGTTTTATTTCCGGGACGAGACCGTGTTCTACATTACCGCCGCAAGTATCGTGATCATGCTGGCGCTGCTTGCCGCGCTGTTTCGGAAGACCTCCATGCGCGACGTGCTCGGCTCCTGCATCATCTGCTTCTATCCGACGCTGTTTCTATTGGGCTATGCGTACCTTTCCGTGCAGCCGGAAACGATCTTCTGGCCTGTGCTGCTCATCACGCTGATCTCCGCAGCAGGCTGCGACACGTTCGCGTACTTCCTCGGCCGCGCGTTCGGCAGGCATAAACTCTGCCCGTCGATCAGCCCGCACAAGACCGTCGAGGGCTCGCTTTTCGGAACGCTGTGCGGCACCGCGCTGAGTTTGCTCGCGTGGCTTCTCCTCAAGGACTTCGCGCCGATCCCGTGGTACGTGTACGTCGTCACGGCGTTCTTCTGCACGATCGCGGGACAGCTCGGCGACCTTACCGCCTCCATGATCAAGCGGCAGGCGGGCATCAAGGACTTTTCGGACCTACTGCCGGGGCACGGCGGCGTGATCGATCGCATCGACAGCTTCTGCTTCGCCCTGCCGGTGGCGTTCTTCGCGCTCGCGCTGTTCCACGCGACGTGATAATTCGGTCTGTTGAAATTCTTTCAACAGACCGGGTTCTCAGGACCGCCTAAAATGCTCCGCATTTTGCGAGCGGCGGTCCTGCAAGGAGTAAAATCCGCCGCGCATGTCGCCGGATTTTCCGGATTGATTTGATTGTGTTGCATGATCGCTCTCCCCCGCGCTTGAGGGGAATTTTTGTTTTTTGGGCGAATCGGAACGAGCTGACGCAGGAATGTATACTTGCATTCCGGGACCGCGTATGATACACTAAACAGGCATTGCGGAGAGAAGGGAGAATTCTATGAAACGATTTCTGTTATGGGCAGGCGTCGTGATCGGTGCGTCGACGATCGGCGTGCTGCTGTTTCTGATCTTTTCTACCTGCGTATTCGGCAACCACGTGTATGCGCTCGCGACCTGCACCGAGCCCGAGACCTGCGAACGCTGCGGAGAAACGCGCGGCGAACCGCTCGGTCACGTTTACACCGAAGCGACCTGCACGGAGCCGTCTGTCTGCCTGCGCTGCGGCGAGCATCACGCCGACGCGCTCGGGCACGAATGGCTTCCCGTGACCTGCACCGAGCCTGAGATCTGCGCACGCTGCGGAACGACGCAGGGCGAACCGCTCGGCCACAAGATGACCGACGCGACTTATCAGGCGCCTGCGACCTGCACGCGCTGCGGCCATACGGAAGGTGAACCGCTGACCCCCGCGCTTGCGGAATACACGATCAACGAGCTGACGGTGGGCGAGCCCGTGCCGTACACGACCGCATCCATTGCGGACCATGCCGTCGACGTGACCGGCACCGCCGAGATCACGGACTATCGCGTGATCGACGGCGACGAGATCTTCCCTGCGCGTGAGGGATACGAATGGCATGTTGCGACGATCCGGCTGGTCTTTTCCGGCGAGGACGCGCAGCAAAACGGCGCACAGAGCGCTTACACCTTCGGCGATTACTATATCCTTGACGATTCCATCTCCGGACACGCGGATGAAAACGGCATGCGCACGTTTGCCGCCGACTGGTACGGTATGCGCGTGAAATGCTGGCAGAAGACCGGCGAGACCGTTGAAAACGACTGGTACGGGCAGGAGCTTCGCTTCACCTGGGAAGAGGGCGTTCTGGTGCCGAAGGGCTACGACGGCGTGCTTCTGATCCTCTTCAATTTCCGCCAGGCGGAGGACGCGACGCGGCTGTACCTGCCCGCAAGCGACGTGCTGGACGAGGAAGCGCTCGTGTTCCGTATGAAATGATTCGGTTCGTTGAAGAATTCTTCAACGAACCGGGTTTGCAGCTTTCTCCTAAAGCGCAGAGCGCTTTCGGGCGGCGAAAGCTGAAAGGTGTCAAATTCACCGCGCATGTCGCTGAATTTGACATTTTTTATTTACCGCTTTTCTTCCGGCGCTTCCGTGCGCGCGTTTACAACGCGCTTGTGCTGCCCGATTCGCGAAACTGCTCCGCAAAAGCCGAATGATTGATTTGATCCCGGCGGCTTATCAAGCCGCTTTTTATGTCCGTACGCGGATCAGAAGATCTACGCCGTCGTCGCGGCGGGTCTCCGTGAGCTCCGCGGTCACGCCCGTGCCCTCGAGCTGCCCGATGCAGTCGCGGACGCTGTTGACGAACAGACGGCAGTCCCGCGAAAACCGCAAAATCCGCATCGGCGCCGCGCCGGCGGTCTTGTTGAGCGTATCGACGAGCCGTTCCGCGGCGGGTCCCGTCATTTTGCGACGTTCGATGAGATCGAGCGCCTGCTGCTGACACTCGCCGTCGGGAAGCCGCAGCAGCGCGCGGGCATGGCGCTCCGAAAGCCCGCCCGTCCTGAGCCGCGCGCGGGTCTCCTTCGGCAGTTCCAGAAGCCGCAGACGCGCCGAAAGATACGTTTCGTCCTTGCCGAGCATCGTAATTAGCTGCTCCTCCGAAAACGCGCTCGCGTCGAGAAGGGTCTTCAAGCGCTCCGCCTCTTCGAGATAATGCAGCGGACGGCGCTGGAGGTTTTCGGATAGCGCGAGGATCGCGCAGCGCTCCTCCCCCGCCTGCATGACGACGCACGGGATCTCCCTGTGTCCCAAAAGCCGGCACGCGCGAAGCCGCCGCTCCCCCGCAATGAGCTCGTACCCCTCCGGAAGCTTTCGCACGACGAGCGGTTCGATGAGCCCGACCTGCGCAATGCTGATCATCAGCTCGGTAAGCGCGGCGCGGTCGACGGATTTACGCAGACGGTCCTTTGCCGTTTTGATCTCCTCGGTCGGCAAAAGCAGAAGCTTCCGGTCCGGGTCGATCTTTGCGGGCGCGTTCAGAAGACCCTGTTGAAACGAATACAGCATATGCGTCTCCTTTCCGACCGTCAGTATACGGCGCGGCGCGTGTCGAAAGAAAGGCAGCGGACAAACATAGAAAAAAAGCTGCAAAAATCGTGCGGAACCGGCTTGAAAAAAAGGTGTTGCAAAATCAAAAACATTTGTTATAATGAGGGTGAAATCTTTATGAGGAGGTACAAACAATGGCATACAAAATTACGGATGAATGCATCTCCTGCGGCGCATGCGCGGCAGAGTGCCCGGTAGAGGCGATCTCTGAGGGCGACGGCAAGTACGAGATCAACCCCGATCTTTGCATCGAGTGCGGCAACTGCGCAGAGGTCTGCCCGATGGGCGCACCGAAAGCGGAATAATCAACAATCGACAAAAGAACGGCTCCGGGAAACCGGAGCTGTTTTTTTCAAAAAACGCTTGACTTTTACCTAACGTAAAACGGCATACTGTCCTCAAAGGAGGCGAATTACAATGAAGATCAAAGAGGTTTGCGAGCGGACCGGTCTGACCGACCGTGCCGTGCGGCATTATATTGAGGAAAAACTGATCGCACCGGAGTATTCCGAGAACTATCTCGGACGAAAGACCTTCTATTTTACGGAAGCGGACGTACGGACGCTTCTGGATATCGCCGTGCTGCGCAGGATCGGATTCTCCGTGCCGGATATCCGCGCCATCGAAAACGACCCGAACAGCAGCACCGCGCGGATCGACGCGCTGAGAAAGCAAAAGCAGAACATGATCTCGACCGAGCAGGCGTGTCTTGACGCGCTGAACACGCTGGAAAACCGTTCCTATTCGCTTGAAGACCTTGCAAGCACGCTCCGTCAGTCGGCTGCAAAAAAGCCGCTGCCGAATGAGGATTCGCGCGTCACCGCAAAGACGGTCCTGAAACGGATCGGTCTGATCCTTTGGAACACGGTCCGTTTCATCCTCACGGCGTTTTTTCTGCTTGTTCCGTTTTCCTGGCTTTTGCACAATATGTACAGCCGCTGGAACGGACAGTATCTTTATCCGCATCTGATCGATTCCCACTATGTCGTTTTTATGACCCTGCTCCCTTCCCTGCTGATCCTTCTGGTTCTGATCATCGACCACGTCTTTGCGCTTCTGAAAAGCAAGTTCAAAGTCATAGTGTATATCGTAGCTTTTGTCGTCTGCACAAAGCTGATGCTGTTCAGCTTTGGCGGATACGTGTTCGCCGAAACGGAATCCCTGACGACGGATATCACCGATTACCGCAATCTGGACAGGGATTGCGCCGCGGAGGGCGATCCATTTTATGAAGCGCTGTTCCCTGCCGATCCCTATGATTATGAATACCTGCAGGAAACGGAGGGCAATGGCGCGCAGGAAGCCCGGGCGTCCGATTCCGCTTACCGGTATCGTTGGTATATCCGCGGCGGCGGTCACGTCCGCCGGTGGGGAAAGCAGGTTTTCTACTACGGCGACGCTATCAATTCCGTTTATGCGGAATGGGAATTGTCTCCGGACCGGTTCGACGCCGAGGTCTCGCGCGTAACCGCGCTGTTTGCCGCCGATACGGCGTCCGAGGGCGAATACCGGACAGAAACCGTCGAGAAAAACGGTTGGGTGATTATGCTCCGCTATCGGGGCGACGGTCCGTTTGCCGAGGAAACGAATCTCACGTACCGCTACTACGTCTTTGCCTGTCGCGCGGAAGATCGTCGGGTGCGGTATCTGTTCTGCGACTGCACGAATTATGACACGCGGCAGGATGAAGAGCCGTATGAACAGTCCTTTTACTTGGAACTGGATTGGTAACGGACGTCACGCGCGAAACGGCTCTAGGTAACCGGAGCCGTTTTTTGTTGCGAAAACGCGCAGGATATGCTACCATAACGGTATGAAGCGACTGAGCGAATCGGAAGCAAAAACCGCAAAAAAGCTGCTGCTCCGCTGTACGGAAGTGCTGCCGGAGGGGTTTCGCGTCGATCTGTCCGTGGATCCGGACGGGTGGGCGGATTTGACGCGCGCTTTGGGATCGAAAAGGTTATGCGCGTTCGTCGCCGAAACGCTTTCGAAGGCGTACCGGAAGCGGTTTTCGGAGGCGTTTCTGTTCTCCGTCCGCTGCATGACGTTTGAGCTCATGTATCATCTGAATGCGTACCTTTGCGTGAAGGGCTATCGCCGCACGCGGCACGTGACCACGCTGCTGTTCAAAAAAGCCATGATCGAGCGCAAATGTTTTTCGATCGAGATCGACATGGGCGACGTGTACCGGCTTTCGCAGCGGATGGCGTTCCGCTACTTTTTCGGGATCGACCGCGTGTATAAACGCACCGCGCGCGATCCGTACGCAAAGAAGCTCGGCGGGCTGTATCTGCGCATTCCGTTTTACCGGTTACGCGGGTAAGCGAGCGGACGGGCAATGCCCGTCCCTACCGTCCTGCCACCGCAAGCGGTCCGGATCACACTCCGCTTCCGCTTCGTTACATAGGAAGATCGCGCGACGAAGGCGTGACGGATGAGGTGGACACGCAGAAAAGAGATAAGCTTTTCATGAATCAATGAATTGCGCCGGCGGCGCATGAATTGTCCCTGCGGGACTTAAATTGTCCTTTCGGACATGAATTGGCTTGCGCCGTGAATTGTGCCTGTCGGCACGGGAAGCGCCGATTGCAATCCGGCGGCGTTTGTGGTATGCTGATTACACTTTGAGAAGGGAGAACGGGCATGGAGCGAAACAACAAAAACGGAAAGCTGATCGCGCTGATCGTGACGGTCATTGTGATCGCCGTGCTTGTCGCGCTGTTCGGCACGCTCTGCACCTGTCTCTGCACGGTCCGCGCCTGCCTCGGATGGAACGCGTGCAGCGAATTCGAGTGGCTTCCCGATCACAGCGACGCATGGCTCGAAACCGAAGAGCCGGTCGCGCCGCCCGCAACGAAAGCGCCGACTGCCGCGCCCGAAACGCCCGCGCCGACCGCTTCCGCTTCCCTTTCCCCGCTCGACGACGAGCATCCCGTCGTGACGCAGGCGCCGAGCGATCCGTCCGCGTGGGTACGGCCGCATCAGGTACAGCTTAAAAACGACGGAACGGACACCGTGACGGTGCTCGTGCTGATGAACGGCTCCGATCTCGAATCCGAATACGGCGAAGCGTCGGACGACCTTGCCGAGATGGTCCGCGCCAAAAAGAGCGACCGCGTCAACATCCTGGTCGAAACGGTCGGTACGAAGAAGTGGGACAAACGTTTCGGCATCTCCTCGCGCCGTTCCGAGCGCTACCGGGTGACGGAAAGCGGGCTGAAGCTTTTGGACGGGACGCTTCCGCAGCTCGACACGACGATCCCCTCGACGCTGTCCGATTTCATCCGCTGGGGCGTCGAGACGTGCCCCGCGGATCGTTATATCCTGCTTCTGTGGGATCACGGCGGCGGGCCGGTCTACGGCTTCGGCTACGACGAATTCCAGCCCTATACGGCGACGCTGACGATCGACGAGATGCAGACTGCGCTTTCGGACGGCGGCGTGTACTTTGACATGATCGGCATGGACTGCTGCCTGATGTCGTCGCTTGAGGTGTGCTGCGCGCTGTACGATTACTGCGACTATACACTTCTTTCCGAGGACTTCGAACCCGGCTGCGGCTGGTCGCACGAAGGGTGGCTGACCGCGCTTGCAAACGATCCCGCGATCGACACGGAGGCGCTTGCGAAGATCGCGATCGACGATTCGATCCGTTACGCGGAAAAGCACGTCGGCGAGGACGACGGCATGACGCTCGCGCTCATCGACGAAGCGTACCTGACGCTTCTCTACCCCACATGGGTCGAATTCGCCTACGCGAACGAGAACACGCTCTTGTCCAGAAACTACAGCCAGCTTCGCGAATCGACAGGCCGCGTCCATCCGCGTCTGATACGCTCGGTTTCCGGCTGGTTCGAAGAGGGCGACGCGACGCTCGAGGACTACTGCATCACCGACATGCTGTCCCTTTCTTTGAACATCCCCTCCACGCAGTCCGACGCGCTTTCGGCAACGCTCAAACAGACGATCGTGTACTACGGCGCGACCTCCGGCGAAAAAACGCTCTCCGGGCTTTCGGTGACGCTGCCGTACGGCGACCGGGCGTTCTATGACGAGCTCCGGCGCGTATTTATAAACGCGGGCATCGACGAAACGTACGTCGACTGGCTGAAAAAATTCGTCTCGGTGGAGGATGAGACCGCGTACTATGACTTCGGGAACTGGGGCGGCTGGGACGATTATTCCGGCGGCTACGACTGGAGCGACTGGGGCGGACTGTTCGGCGGCTACGACGACTGGACGGAGGACTGGACCGGCGACTGGGAAGTCGATGGCGTGGATATTGACGACGTGCTGGACTGGCTGTTCAGCTGATGAAAGGAATCTGTATGAAACGAGTTTTATTGATCATGGCGGCATGCCTTCTGCTGTGCCTGCCGCTTGCCTGCGCGAAAACGCCCGAAGAAGCGCCGGAAGCGCCTGCCGTGACCGTGCCGGAAACGCTGGACCTGACCCTGACGCTGCCGCTCGGCGCGCGGGACGACGTGACAAAAACGATCCCCGCATACGCCGCGGGATTTTCCGCAAAGGGCGGCGAAGCGCTGACGCTTACCCTTGCAAACGGCGATCCCACCGTCGCGGAAGGCGTACTTCATGAAAACGGCACGCTGTACGTGATCGCACACGGCGTGGGCGAAACGAAGATCACCGTGAACGCCGTGACCGCGTCCCAAGAGGAAAACGCCTCCGTCGTGTCCGTCACCGTACGCGACGCGCGCCGCACGCTTGCGCTGATCGTGCTCGGCGTGCTTGCCGTTGCGCTTTCAGTGCTGTTCGGAAAGCCGTCTGCAAAGAAGCCCGATCCCGCGCCGGAAGAGCCCGAAGAGACGCCCGACCCGGTCGTGATCTTTGAAGAAGAACCGAAAGATACACCCGAAAGGAGTTAAGTTATGATTCAGGAAACCGTGGAACGCTATCGCACTTATTTGGAAAAGCTTCGCGCGTACGGACACGCGATGGGGCTGATGAGCTATGACATGAACACGATCATGCCGAAGGGCGCGGGTCCCGTCGTGGGCGCGACGTTCGGCGTTCTTTCCGAGGTCATGTACGACATGGTCACCGCGCAGGAGACCGTGGAGATGCAGCAGGAGATCCTCGCGCACCGCGACGAGGTCGAGCCCGCGATCGTGCGCACCGCGGAGCTTGCGATGGAGGAGCACGCGCGCGTCGCCTGCATCCCGAAGGACGAGTACGTACAGTACACGATCGACCGGACGACCGCCGATCAGGTATGGCACGAGGCGAAGCTCAAAAGCGATTTTGAAATGTTCCGCCCGCATCTTGAAAAACTCGTCGCGGCGCAGAAGCGCTTTGCAAAGTATTATAAGCCCGACGCGCCGGTCTACGACACGATGCTGGACGCGTACGAAAAGGGGCTCAACACCGCGACGCTCGACAAATTCTTTGCCGCTGTACGTGAAAAGCTCGTGCCCGTGATCGCAAAGATACAGAACCAGCCGGACGTCGGTTTTCTGCACACGCATTACCCGACCGCCGATCAGCGCGTCTTTTCGGACTATCTGATGGACGTGCTGGGGCTTGACAGAAACTACTGCGTCATCGGCGAGACGGAGCATCCGTTCACCACGAGCTTCACCAAATACGACGTGCGCATCACCACGCACTACCACGAGGATGCGGTCGAGGCGTCGATGTACAGCGTCATCCACGAGGGCGGTCACGCGACCTATGAACGCGGGATCGCGGATGAGATCGCAAAGCTGCCGATCGGCGGCGGCGTTTCGATGAGCGTGCACGAGTGCCAGTCGCGCTTCTTCGAGAACATCATCGGCCGCAGCGAGCCGTTCATTGTGGCGATCTTCCCGAAGATGCGGGAGATCTTCCCCGAGCAATTGAAGGACGTCACCGCGCACGAATTTTACGTCGCGGTGAACCGAGCGGAGCCGTCGCTGATCCGCACGGAAGCGGATGAGCTCACGTATTCGCTGCACGTCATGGTTCGCTACGAGCTCGAAAAGCGGCTGTTCAACGGCGATCTCGAAGTCAGGGACCTGCCCGCGGAGTGGAACCGCATGTATAAGGAATATCTCGGCGTCGACGTGCCGGATGACCGCCGCGGCGTGCTGCAGGATTCGCACTGGTCGAGCGGGCTGTTCGGCTACTTCCCCTCCTACGCGCTCGGCAGTGCGTACGGCGCGCAGATGCTTCAACGCATGGAGCAGGATATCGACGTGTGGTCGAACGTGCGCGAAGGGAATCTGAAGCCCATCGTGGAATGGCTCACGGAGAAGATCTATCGCTTCGGCTGCATGAAGGAGCCGGTCGCTATGATGGAGGAGGTCTTCGGCGCGTCGTTCGACCCGACGTATTACACGGACTATCTGACGAAGAAATACAGCGAGCTGTATCGTCTCGACTGAGTACAGAAAAGCAAAAAGACCGCTTCGGGCCACACTTCGCAAGGAAGTTGCTTTGAGGTAGGCATTACCGGCTAAAAAGGACATGAAACGGGCGTGACCTCTATGGTCACGCCCGTTTTGTCGCCATACTCCGGATTTTAGGGGGAAGATCCGATGCTCGTTTCAACTGTGGACAGCAGAAGACCTGTTCGAAAAACCGGCTTTTACCTGTGAGTGTACATACGAGTCATGCCTGCTTCTCCGCCATTTCTTTTTTCTCCGCAGCGCGGCGCCTGACATTTGATCTAAGGCTGTCAAAGCGGCTGCTCATTTTCTTTGGTTGTTTTTGCGGATCGTTTCCTCAGCGCCGCATACGCAAACCACATCGCATGAAAGGCCAGGATCAGCAGGACCGCGTAGATTCCGGCGCGCAGATACTGGTTTTCCGGGAATAACGGCATATCCAGCCGCAGGAACAGGTAATCGGACCCCGGGAACGCCTCGTTCAGGAAAAATGCAGGGATCAGCATCAGCGTGACCGCGCCCGTGCTGATCCAAATATCCCTGTAGCGTGGCCGCATCCCGTGCACGATCATCATATAGGCCGTGCCGAAGATCGGGATCAGGTGCTCACCGAAGTACTGGTAATAGCGGTAATACGAGGGGTCCACATCGTTCAGCACTGTCTGCGGAATGATACAGGCGATCGTCGCGCCGAACAGGGTCACGAAAAAGTTGAAGCCGAACAGCGTACGATTTTTGCTGACGACCATATACATGCAGGAGATGAGGCCGATGTCGCAAAGATGCAGCGGAAGTTTCGACATCATCAGGTACTGCCCGCTGGTGTCCCCGACATACAGCAGCCAGACGAAGAAGCTGAACTCCATGAGGAACATCGAAAAGGACAGCCATCGGCGCAGGGTCTCTTCCTGTTTCCACGCACGGAGGCTCTCCCTTTTCCTCCAGACGAAGATCAGCGCGGCGGCACACAGAAGGACAGGGATCAAATGCATGAGGCTGTAGGCGCGGAACGCACCGGGGCTGCCAAAGCCGAAGAACCCGTCGGAATAGTAGGTGTAATCGCCGCTCACTGCTCTTTTTCCCCTTTTTCATAGTAGGCATCGATGTACATCCTGCAGAGTTCCCTGAGCGGAAGACCGCTTTTGTACTTCTCTTCCATCATCCCGAGGATCCTGCGCGGCACGGTCAGTTCTCCGCCCGGGTCTCTGCTGCGGTTCCTGGCAGCAAGCGCCTCGATCGCGGAATCGATGCCGGGGCAGTCGAACTCGCCCGCTGATTGGTAATAGGATACGGTCTGTTTTTTCCTCTTTTTATGAACGCTGTTATGCGCGGCGCGCAGCAGCAGCGCCACAACGAACGCAATCAGGACCATGCCAAGCACAACGAGCGGCAGCGGTACATACTGCGTAATATCCCGGATCTGGTAGTGGTCTCTCCAGCCACCGTTCTCCTCCCCGATCA
>JAFXVP010000052.1 GCA_017524445.1 Clostridia bacterium
AGCGTCCGCGCCGTCAATGCTGTCGATCGTAAAGTCGACGCCTTCATACACGACGCCGTCGATCTGCGGAAGATCAACAAAGAAGTCCACACCGATCTTGCCTTCCAGCGTCAGCGCCTGCGTCTTGAACGCCGGTTCCGCCTGCGGCTCGGGCGGCGTCACGACCTGACGCTTATAAAGTGAGATCGCCTTTTGTCCCGTATAGGAACCCGACTTGTAATAACGGAAGCGGGTCTGATCGGACTGATTGTTGAAGCGCAGGTATGCGCCGCCGGACGAGACGATATTCGCGTCGGTCCCGGAAAGCGAAAGCGTGTTCGCATACTGCGTGGAATTGTTGCTGTCCAGTCCATTCGCATTGCTCGTTCTGCCGATATAGTACCCGCTTGCGGATTTGACCGTGCAGCTGCTGCCGCTTTGCGCGATCGTGAAATAGAAATCGTTCTCGTCGGCTTCGACCGTGATCGTCTTGCTGTCGATCGAAACCGTCTTATAGTTACTGGATACGTCGAGCGCCGTGAGCGAGCCGTCCATCGCGTACGGACCGTCGTTATAGACGATCAGGTAATCGCCGGACCAGTCGGACGGCGCGGTTTCGACGAGCACATACGTCGCGTCGTCCGAGGGCGTTGCCCACTGCGCGGTGAACGTGCTGTTCGCGTTGACCGTCACGGTCGCGTTCGGCTGATAGATCGCGTTGTCTTGGGACCACTTCCAGCCGGCAAACACCTTTCCGCCCGGCGCGGTGAAGCCGCAGGCGGGCAGCGTGAACGTTTCGCCCGCATAGACCTGCTGCGCCGCCATCGTGCCCGTGCCGCCGTTTGCGGCGAACGAAACGGTGAGGACGGTCTTTGCCGCGAAGTTGACCGTCACGGTGCAGTCCGCGGTCATGTTGCTCACGGTGAAGCTGTTGCCGTCGCGGGTGAGCGTCGCCGCGCCTTCGGGCGACACGGTCGCGTCCTCGACGTAATAGCCGGTGTTCGGCGTCGCGGTGACCGTGCGTCCCGAGACGGACACACTGCCCCACGCGCTGTTGTTTGCGGCCGCGGTGATCGTGTAGCTCGTTGCATTCATGGCTTCGCCGCTCGGCGTTGAATAATCCGAAGGCGGGGTGAGCCCAAAGAGCAGCCATGCGTATTCGGGATAGTCGATGAAGACGTTGCGGTTGCCCTGCACGTTCTCACACTGGTCGTTCCGGCTCATCTCCCACGTGTCGACCGGGTCGGTCTCCATCCACTGAAGCAGGGTGAAGAGCGATTCGATGACCTTCTTGCCGTCGTTTCCGCCGGTATCGCCGGACGGAGAATACGGATCCGGATCGTTTTCATACAGGTTCGGCTCCTGCCAGCGGCACCAGACGTAGAGCAGAATGCGCGCAATGTCGCCCTTGATGTTGTCGTTGACCTCGACAAGGTCCGCGGAAGTGTTGTACCACAAAACCGTCCTGCCTTCATATGCCTTGGTCGAATAGGTATCGTACACGCCCTTGACGTTGCCCATCGTCTTGTTGCCGCGGGTCGAGTTGATCGTGTCGTTCGTCGGGCGCAGATGGTGCAGATCGCTGCCCGCGTTGCTCTCATAGAAGCTGCCGCGGGATTTCGGCCAGACGTGCTCGCGGTTGAAGCTTCCGCTGATCGCGTCGGAATAAAACAGGATCGGGTTCGATGAACCGTTGTTTGCATCGGTCTTCGGCCAGTAGTTCGTCAGCGAGTTGTAGCTGACAGAATTTGTCATCGTCGAGGACATCAGCGTACTCAGACGGCTGAACATGGCGCTGCTCATGGGATCGGTCGACGAAGCGGCAAGACCGCTGACGACGTCATAGGTATTATTGCCGGTATAATACGCCAATGCCTGGCTCGAAAGCGACGTGCAGGCCGTGTGCCGCGTGCCGGTGTTCGAAACGAGCGTGCCGGTCTTTGCCTCCGCCGCGGGCAAAAGCGTAAACGTAAGAACGAGGACGAGAAGAAGCGAAAACAGCCGTTTGCGAAGCCGCATAGAGGTTCCTTTCCGCGCCGAAGGCGCATACCGATCCATGATAGTTTTATTATACAGGAAACGCGTCGAAAGTACAAGAAAAAAACGCCCGAAACGGGCGTTTCATAAAGCATATTTTAATACAGATACACGGCAAGCAGCTTCCACGCGCCGTCCAGCTCGACGGCGACGACGCGCAGGTTCGTGACGAATGCGTCGCCGACATAAAGCGGTCCCGTGACCTCGGCGTACCGCTCCGCCTCAAGGCCGAGCGCGCGGTTCGTTTCAAAGATCGTCGTATCGGTGACGATCGTCGTTTCCGTCTCTCCCTCGAGCCGGTATCCTTCCCCGTACTCCGCCGTAAGCCCGGCATGCAGATCGCCCGCAAGACGTTCGTAATAGCCCTGCATGACCGCCTCGGGCGTGTCGCCCGCGCCGAACAGATCCGTGTGCTCGCCGAGGACTTTATGGGACAGCTCCGCCATGTTGTACAGCGTTTCGCCGTCGCCCTGTTGAAGCGTTTCGATGACCGCCTCGGTCAGCTTCTCCGGCGTTTCGTACTTTGCCGGAGCCTTGCAGGAAGCGGCGCACACGATCACGACGATCAGCACGACAATCAGCGCCGCGCATGCGCCGGTCAGCAGCAGGAAGCGGCGCTTCTGCGCCGGCTTTGCCGTTTTCAGGTGGGCAAACCGGTTCCGAGCTTGGGCGAACGTACCGGAAATCCACTTTCCGGCCCTTCCGAACCATCCGGCGATCCCATCCGTGATCCCGGAGAGCGCGGTGTTTTTCGTCCTTTTCGTCGTCTTCGGCTCCGGCTCCGGTTCCTGCGGTACCGACGTCCCGCATCTCCGACAGAACAGTGCGCCTTCGTCAAGCGTCGCACCGCAGTTTTTGCACTTCATACCATCCTCCGCCGCGTTTCTTACGCGTCCTTTGATATTGATATCGTATCACGCCTTGTCCCATGGGTCAACGATACCGGCGCCGTGTTTCCAATGATTTTACAACTCTGCCGAACTTTCCGTGCGCGGAAAGGATGTTGCACTTTCCGGACAATATGATATACTGTAGAAAAAGACGATATTGCCTCGGAAAAGGAGATTTCTATGAAAAAACGGATCCTGCTGGTTCTTTTGTCCGCACTGCTCGTCGCGGCGTTCGTGCTTACGCCGCACATCGGACGCGCCGATCTCGGCGATTTCTCCGGCGGCGGAGATTACGGCGGAGGCGGTTCCGATTGGGGCGGCGGTTCCGATTGGGGATCCTCCGACTGGGGCAGCTCCTCAGGCGGTTATTATTCCACGCGCTCCGGCGGTTCCTGCGACGCATCGGACCTGATCATCGTCGTCATGATCGTGGTCGTGCTCCTCGTCGCCGTATTGGCAAAGAGCAAGAAGACGAGCAGCCGGACCGTCACGCCCGGCGCGACGCGCACCGCCGCTTCCAAGCTGCATCCGATATCAGAGCTCATCAATCGCGATCCGAACTTCTCGGAGGAAGATCTCAAGGAATGGCTCCAGAACCTGTATATCAAGATGCAGGATTGCTGTACAAAGCGCGACGTCGAACCGGTCCGTCCGTACTTTGCGGACGCGCTCTATCAGCAGTTTGACCGGCAGATGAAGCAGCTTCGCCTCAACCGCCGCACCAATTACGTCGAGCGCGTCGCCGTGCTGTCCGTGGACCTCAAAGGCACCTATCAGGACAAGGGCGAGGACGTGATCGTCGCCGAGATCTACGCGCGCATCACGGACTATACGCTGGACGATCTGACCGGCAAGGTCGTTGCGGGAAGCCGCGATCACGAAAAGTTCATGACCTACGAGTATTCGCTGTCGCGTCCGATCGGCAAAACGACCGAGCCGCGCGCGGAGGGCGTTTCCGAGCGTCATTGCCCGAACTGCGGCGCGCCGCTGTCCGTCAACGAAAGCATCAAGTGCCCGTACTGCGATTCCGTGCTGACCTTCTCGGATCACGACTGGACGGTCTACGCGATCAAGGGCATTTCGCAGCGTACTGTATAACAACGATCGGCGGCGAGGGATTCCCCCCGCCGCTTTGCGTGCAAAGGAGGATTTTATGGAGTTTGATTTCACCACCATCCTCGACCGGCGCGGCAGGGACGCGCTTGCGGTCGACGTCATCCCCTACCCCGACGTGACCGTCGAGGACGGACTGCGTCCGATCCCGATGTGGGTCGCGGACATGAGCTTTCCGACCGCGCCGAGCATCACGGAAGCCGTGCAGAAGCGGCTTAACCATCCGAACTTCGGTTACTTCATGCTGCCGGATGCGTACTTTGACGCGATCAAATGGTGGCAGAAGACGCGCCACGGCGTCGAGGGGCTCGAAAAAGAGCACATCGGCTATGAAAACGGCGTGCTCGGCGGCGTCTCTTCGGCGCTCCGCGCGCTGACGAACGAGGGCGATCCGATCCTCGTACACAGCCCGACCTACGTGGGCTTTCTGCACGTGCTCGAGGACATGCGCCGCCGCGTCGTCACGAGTCCTCTCCTGCGCGATGAAAACGGCGTCTGGCGCATGGATTACGCCGACATGGAGCAGAAGATCAAAGAAAACGGGATCAAGGTCGTCATCTTCTGCTCGCCGCACAACCCCTGCGGCAGAGTCTGGGAGCGCGAGGAGATCGATCGCGCGATGGCGGTGTACCGCGACTGCGGCTGCACCGTGCTTTCCGACGAGATCTGGGCGGATCTGACCTTTCAGGATCACAGGCATATCCCGACGCAAAGCGTCAGTGAAGACGCAAGGATGCGCACGATCGCGTTCTACGCGCCGAGCAAGACGTTCAGTCTCGCGGGGCTGATCGGCTCGTATCATATCATCTACAACGATGAACTCAATAAGATCGTGACCGACTGCGGCAAAGCGACGTTTTACAATTCCTGCAACGTGCTTTCGCTGCACGCGCTTTTGGGCGCGTACAGTCCGGACGGCGCAAAGTGGCTTGACGAGCTCCGCGCGGTGCTGTACGGGAATCTCTGCTACGTCAAATACTTCATGGAATCGCACTTCCCCGGCGTTTCGATGTTCCTGCCCGAGGGCACATACATGCTGTTTCTGAACTGCAAGGGCTGGTGCGAGGCGCACGGCGTGCCGATGGACGAGCTTTTGCGCCGCGGCGTGCGCGCGGGCGTGATCTGGCAGCGCGGCGCGGACTTCGGCGAGCCGGACAGCATCCGCCTGAACGTGGCTCTGCCCGCTTCGCTCATCGAAGAAGCAATGCAGCGGCTGAAAACGCGCGTGTTCGTCGACTGAGGTGCCTATGATCCTGTTTATCGACGCCTGCGTGCGGGAGGCGTCCCGCACGAAACGGCTTGCAAAGCGCGTGCTTTCGCACATGAACGACACGGTTGAAACGGTCCGGCTCGAAGCGCTCGATTTTCCGAAAACGGACGAAGCGTTTCTCCGTAAGCGCGACGCGTGCATCGCGGCGGGCGATTTTTCCGATCCGATCTTCGACCTTGCGAAGCAGTTCGTCCGCGCGGACGCGGTCGTGATCGCCGCGCCGCACTGGGACCTTTCCTTCCCCGCCGCGCTCAAACAGTATTTCGAGCAGATCAACGTCGTCAACCTGACCTTCTTCTATACGGACAGCGACCGGCCGATCACGCTCTGCCTTGCCAAAAAGCTTGTATACGTCGCGACGGCCGGCGGACCGGTGCGCAGCCACGATTACGGCTTCGGCTACGTGAAAGCGCTCGGCGAAGAGTTCTACGGGATCAAGGATGCGAAGCTCTTCTGCGCGGAGGGACTGGACATCTTCGGCGCGGACGCGGAAGCGATCCTTCAGGAAGCCGAAAAAGAGATCGACGCCTATTTCAACAGATAAAAAGAAACCCGACGCATCGGACCGGGGGCGATCCTTTCGTCGGGTTTTGCGTTTTGCCGGGCATAAAAGCCCGGCGCGCCTTCCCGATCGGGGCATCGATCAAAGGAGTGCGCTTATGGGGAGACGGCAGGCGGATATGGATGATGGTGTGGTGTGCCCGCTTGCCGGATCCTTTTTTATCGGACTTTGCAGTTCAGAACGTTCGACCACTCACCGAAATAGGTCATGCCGTTGAACACCTGATAGCCACGCACCGTCACGTAATAGGTCGTACCGGCGGTCAGCCCTTTGATCGTGGTCCGGTATGCATCCGGTCTTGTGACCTTGACTGCGCCGACGTTCTTTGTGAATTTCGCGTCCGTCGCGTACTTGATCTGGTATCCCGTGACCGTCTTTGAGCCGTCCCACCTTGCCGTGAACTGTTTTGTGCCGGCGTCGACGCCGAGCAGGGTCCGCGTGGTGATGCGCGTCGTCGTCTTCAAGGGGCCGACCTCGCCGAGATTGTAGTTATCCATCGGGTCGCTGTAATACGCCTTGACGCCGTACTGATAGCGCGTTCCCGCATAGACCTTCGTATCCGTCCACGCCGTGTCCGTCGTGTTGTTCCAGCGTTTGAATTCCGTCCATCCGTCGGTCGTGGAGCTCCACGCACGGCGGTAAATGACGTAACCCTTTGCGCCGGAGACCGGCTCCCAGCTGAGCGCGACGCCGTCCTTCCTGTTCGCAACGTCCGTCTTTTCCGTCGGCGGCAAGTAGATCTTGAACCAGTTCGAAGCGGTCTTGCCGGTATTCTTCATCGTAACCGTCAGCGTTGCTGTACCGGGCGCGTCGTTGTTTTCAAATACCTCTGTATAATAGCCTGAATCAAGGATGACGTCATCATCTCCGATGACGCGATACGGCGGTTCATACGCTTTATTCTCGTAGAATATCACATACGGTGTTTCGCCCTTGAACCCGACCGTGCCGTAGTATTCGTCGTAAGCGTCTCCGTTCCTCGTCCATTCGACGCTTGCGTCTCCCTCGTAAGGGAACAGCAGCGTGACCGACAGTCTGCCGGTGACTGCGTTGTAAAAACCGATATGCATGTAATGCAGCGTTCTGAGGTCCCGATCCGCTGTTACAACGCCGGTTCTGTAATCATACGAAACGCCGTCGTAGTGCTCGTTTTCATTCGAATCTTTCGTACGATACGCTTCGTAAACATTGTCGAAATACCCGAACTCACCCGTGTAATCAAGTCCCGTAAACGCGCCCAGATCGAACGTATATGCGCCGTCCGTCTCCTGCATGCGCTGATCGATCAGAAGGGTCTGATTTTCTCCTCTGAAGGATTCAACCTGCTGATTGTGACTCAGATCGACCTTCAGAAGATGGTTATTGTCTACGTCCACGCTTGTCAGATTCGGGTTGCCCGAAAGATCCAGCTCGTAAAGCTCGCCGTTACTGCACGTCAGTTCCTCCAGCGCGGCATTTTCAGAAAGGTCCAGTGCCATGATCGGCGTATGGTCGATTTGGATCGACTTCAGCGCGGCATTGCGGCTGACGTCGATCTCCGTCATGGAGCCGTTTTGGATCGAAAGGAACGTCAGCGCCGCGTTTTCGCTGAGGTCCGGAGATCGGAGATACGGCCCGTTCAGGTACAGCGTTTCCAGCTGCGCGCTGCCGCTAAGGTCGATTGTTTCCGTCTTTCCGGAAATATCGGCACGTTTGAGCTTGCCGCAGCTGCTGAAATCAATCGACGGGATCGTGGTTTCCAGCCGGACCTCAAGCAGCTCCGTGTTGTGGCTCAGGTCGAGGGATGTCAGCGTGTCACACCAGACGGACAGCGATTCCAGCGCCGTATTCTTAGAAAGATTCAGTGTTTTAAGACCGGTTGCCGGTCCCTTGACGGATCCCGGTGCGATTCGCGCGCTGCGGGATGCGTATTCCTCCTCGAGATCTTCCAGAAAGTCCGATTCATATCCGATCGAGAGATACTCGAGCGCTGTGTTTTTGCTTAGGTCCAGCGACCGGATCGTCCCGTCGACGGCAAGCGCTCTGAGCGCTGTGCACGCGGAAAGATCGATCGTGCCCTCCACTTTGCAGCAGAGAACCTTGAGCGCGGGACAGGTGTTGACGTTTTCCGCAATGCCGTGAGGATTTCCGCTGCGCGTCCACTCCAGCAGTCCAAGCGTTTCCAGCTTCGGGCAGTTTTTTACGTTCACCTTATTTGCGCCGGTGGCGACCCGTTTGAGGTTCGGGCAACCGCTGCAGTTGATCGAGCTGATCTCGCCGCCGCCCTTCCCCCAGTCCCAATTGATCGATTCAAGCGCGGGGCAGCCGGAAAAATCGATATTGGCGAGGTAAACCTCCTCGCAATCGACGAGCTTCAGATTCTTCAGCTGCGCAAAGCGGAACGGCTTGAGCATAATATAATCCATGTAAAGCTCCTCAAGATTGGGGAACAGCTGCAATCCCTCCAGCGAGATCTTTTTCAAATACAGCTCCTCGCCGTTGACCTCGTCAAAGCCGGATATGCTGATGACGTTGACGCCGGTCGCCTGCGCCTCGGTCATATAGTATCCGCCGCTCGCGCTGCCGCTGACCGAAAGGTGCGCGATGATCCAGCCGCGCAGATCGTTGTCCGGAAAGTTCGCTTCGTTGATTTCAAGATACCGTGCCGCGCGTTCCGCCTCCGCAAAGCCGTACGGGATCAGGCTCAGCAGCAGCATCGCGCACAGGATCAGCGCAAAGATCCGTTTTTTCATGTTCTTTTCTCTCCTTTTCTGTCATACGATCGGTTTATGTATCAAAACATTACCGCATGGAATACCGGTATTCAGCTCTCAGCTGGAAATCGACGTTGCCCGGATAAAACGAATTTCCGATGTCCAACAGTCCGTCCGTACTGCGGAGCGCATAGTTGTCCCCCGTCCATAAAAGCCAATCCGTGTAAGGGCTTTTCGCGCGGACCGTCTTGGACCAGTGTGTCCAATCGTCTGCGTTTTTGGACACGTCCGAAACAGAGATCTGCGTAAAGCCGCTGCTCTCCAGCATGCTGCGGTCCGATGCGATCGCCGCGTCGACCGCCGCCTCGGTCTCCTCCGCCGTATCCCCTGCATAGGAGTCGAAATCGTAATACTTCGTATAGATCGCGCACTTGCGGTACAACTGCCTCGTTTCGATCCTTGCGGCGTTCTCCGGCGGCTCATCTAGGCTCCAGTCCGACCATACCGGTTCCGGCTCGGGCGTGGGCGTTGCCGGGGCGGCGGGCGCAGGCGTCGCCGGATCGCCGATGATAAAGGGTATCGTGACGCTTTCACCCGATCCGGTCGGGCGCCCGTCTTCACCGAGCACGAATATTTCGCCGATCGTCATCTGTAAAGGCATGCCGTCCGCGTTGTCAAAATAGACCGTCAGCGTCTCGGCTGCGTTCGGCTCGAACGTCCATTGGATCGAGGATTCGAAGCTGCCCCGCTCCGTTTCAAGCCGCAGGTTGCGCGTATCGCTGCCGTCGAAGCGGACCCGGCTGCCGCCGTTCTGCACGCGCAGTTCGATCCTGCCCATGCCGTCGTCCGCAAAGGTCTGATCGACTGTCAGGCGAATGTCGGCAAGCGTCGCCCGTCCCGTGATACGATCGCTGTTTCCGCCCTGTTCCCGACACACGCCGTCAAAGGCGATGCATAGAAGCGCATCGCTCGGCGCGCCGGGATTCTGCGGAACGATCCCTCGCACGGTCAGCGCGGTCGGAACGCCCTGCGCGTCCTGAAAATCCGGCTCAAGCGTGCCGGTTTCGCCCGGCATGATCTGCTTTGCGCCAGTCTGCCGCGACGTGAAGACGCCGGCGTCGGTCTCCAGCTCGAACTGTACGTCTTCGAGCGCAAACGTCGTTTTGCCGTTTTCGTAGCCCAGTCGCATCACGCCGCCCTGATACGTCTGATCGACCGCAAACAGCGCGCCGCTGTAACGAGTCTCGCCGTACAGACGCACGGCTTCCGGCGTTTCGGCAATAACCGGGGCGTCCGAAGGCGCCGCCGTCGCAAGCGGGACCTCCGTCGGTTCCGCCGTGACCTCCGAAAACGTCTCGTCCGGTATCACGGGCGGATCGCTGTCAAACGAATGCCAGATGCCGTATCCGATCCCCGCCAGCAGACCGAGTGCAAGTATCCCCGCAAGGATCCTTCCTCCGATCACAGACGCCGTGCTGCCTGCCGCTGCCCCTGTCGCAGCGACGGCGGTACCGGTCGCTGTGCCGGATGCGGTCGAAGCCGCCGCGGCCGCGCTCTTGCCTGCCGCCGCACGGATCACCTGTACCGTGACGGGCGAGGCGCTCTCCTTTGCCGCCTTGCCGAGATAATACACAAGGAACGGGATCGGAGAAAGTCCGTGCAGATCGACGCCCTGCTTCTCCAGCCGCAGCACGCCCTCTTTCAGCGCTTTTCGCGCATAGTTCAGGCGGCTTTTCACCGTCCCCTCGGACACGTCGAGCGCATCCGCGATCTCGCGCGTTTTCATGCCGTCGTAATAGAACAGCAAGACGCACATGCGCTGCTCATCCGGCAGCGCGTTGACAAGCTCCACGACCATGCTCTGCGTTTCCGCATTGTCGAGCGCTTTTTCGGGGATCGTCTGCTCATCGACGTCCTCAAAGATGGCGAACGGGTCGTGCCCGTCCTCGTCCGACGCCAGAAAAACCTCGCGGTTCGGCTTCGAAAGCCGTTCCTTGCAGACATTGGCCGTGATGCGGTTGACCCAGCCGATGTACGCGCCGGCGTTTTTCAGTGTGCCGAGCTTTGTAAATACGGTGAGGAGCACGTCCTGAGCCGCATCCTGCGCCGCGTCTTCACTGTGCAGAACGCTCAGGCAGGTATAATAAACGGAATCCTGTACGTCCGCAATGATCCGATCCATCGCGGCGCTGTCGCCGCCCTGTGCAGCCGCAACGTCCTTTGCGATCTCGGAATAGCTCCGTTTTACGTTCATTCCATGCCCCTCCTCACGGTATTCCCATTATATACCGTTCCGATTTCTGCCGCAATCCCGATATTCGAACTTCTGCGATACGGGAAAGAGCGGCTGCCTGCCCTTCCTGCAGCCGCATTTGCCTTTTGTGTACGTTCTTTCATCCTGTACCCCCGGAGATGAAATCAAATGTGTTCCGATGCAACCGGATGGACGGAGCTGCCCCTGATCCGCTGCGGATCCGTTTGCTTATCAGGTCCTTGCCCCTGCCCTCCGCGTTCCGGAGGATCGGGATCGCATCCTTTCAAGGGATACGGATGCGCTTCCGCATCCTTCAAAAGGGCTGCTCTGATCAATTCATAGAATGTCATGAGCCTGCTCCTTCTAAGCTTTGTCAATAAGACGGAAAACGACGCAGTTTGGTTTTATATTTTTTGTAATTTTTACGGCATTTTTGTCGCTGTCCGGATTTCCTCCGAATGCATGAAGCGGCGCGGTTTCGCATACAATAGTTCCATGAACAGGAAGCAAAAAATCGATCTTTCGTATTTGTTGTGGACGCTGCTGCCGCTTGCGGTCGGCGGTCTTTCCGCGCTCATCTCGATGGACGGCATGCAGCGAAACGCCGCGCTGCCGCAGCCCGCGCTGCAGCCGCCGCCGTGGGTGTTCGTCACCGCGTGGACGATCCTCTATCTTCTCATGGGGCTCGGCGCGGGACTCGTGTGGAACGCCGTCCCGCGCGGAAAAAAGGACGCGCTGATCCCGTTTTACGCGCAGCTTGTCCTGAACTTTCTCTGGTCGCCGCTGTTCTTCGCGCTGGAGCTGCGTCTTGCCGCATTTTTCGTGCTGCTCGGCATGTTCGCCTGCGCCGTGTGGATGACCGTCGCGTTTTACCGCGTGCGCAAATCCGCGGGGCTATTGCAGATCCCGTACCTTCTCTGGCTCTGCTTTGCGGGGTATCTGAACCTCGCGGCGTACCTCATCAACGGCTGATCCAAAGGTTTTGAACGCGCGCCCCGGAACGGGCGCGCTTCTTCGGCGTTCCGACCGTCGAAAAGCATTGATTCCCGCGCGAACCTGTGCTATAATTTTTTGAAAACCGGACGTCAGCGGGGATAAGGGACAATGATAAAGAAACTGTTTCGTGAAATGCTTGTCACGCAGATCGTTTCGACGATGACCGTGACGCTTTGCATGCTGATCGACAGCATTATGATCGGCAGATTCCTCGGCGTGGATTCCATGAGCGCGTACGGGTTCGCAACGCCGCTGCTTCTGGTGTTCGCCGCGCTCGGCAGCATGATCTCCGCGGGCGTACAGATCGTCTGCGGCAAAACGATCGGCAGCGGCGACCGCGAGGGCACCGATGCGTGCTATACGACGGCAATGTTCCTTTCGGCCGTGATCTCGGCGGTCGGACTGATTCTGGTCTTCTCCCTTCTGAAACCGCTCACACGTCTTCTGGGCGCCGGAACGCCTTCGGCGGACAACCCCGTCTCCGGGCTGACGACGGATTATATCAAGGGCTTTATCCTCGGCGCGCCTGCGTTTCTTTGCGCGCAGGTCATGGTCCCGTTCCTGCAGCTGTCCGGAAGGCGGACGCGGCTGATCGCGGCCGTCGCTGCCATGACCGTTTCGGACGTCATTTTTGATCTTCTGAACGTATTCGTGTTCCGCGGCGGCACCTTCGGCATGGGGCTTGCCTCCACGCTGAGCTACTACATTGCGCTTGCGATCGGATTGCTGTATTTCTTCCGGAAGGATTGCCTGTTCCGGTTTCGCTTCCGTCTGATGCGTCCGCGCGTTTTCAAAGAGCTCGTTTCCTTCGGTATCCCGACGGTGATCAATCAGATCAGTACCGTGCTGCTGGTGCTCCTGCTCAACCGTTTGCTGGAGGCGACCGCAAACGGAACGGTCGCCGTCGCCGCGTACTCCGTGATCACCACGGTCGGGAATATCTGCTACTGTTTCGGCACCGGTATCGGGTCCGTTGCCATGATGCTCGCATCCGTTTTCTATACCGATCGCGACCGGAGATCCATCCGCGAGCTGGTGCGGCTGATGACGTTTTACGCGATCCTGCTTGACTTTGCCGTCATGGTGATCGAACTGCTCATCGCCGTTCCGCTCGTAAAGCTGTTCTTAGGCGACAGCACGGAAGCCGTACGGATCGCCGCAGCCGGGCTCCGTCTCTTTGTCCTGTCGCTCATTCCGTCGTCTCTGAATTCCGCGTTCAAAAACTATTATCAGGGCGTCGATCGTATCGGCTTTGCGGAGCTGATCTCCGTTTTGCAGAATTTTGTATTCCCCGCGCTGTTTGCATTTGTGCTAAGCCGGTTTCTCGATATCACCGGCATCTGGCTCGGTTTCCTTTGCGGAGAAACGCTTGCCCTTGCCGCGTTTTCGATCGTCGTCTGGCGCAGTTTCGGTCGGATCTCGCTGTCTGCCGACGCTTACAGCATGCTGAAGCCCGGGTTCGGCACGCCGCAGGAAAACTGTTTTGAGCGCTCGATCCGAAGCGAGCAGGACGCCATCGCCGCCTCGGAGGACGCCGTCGCGTTTTGCCGGTCGCACGGGCTTTCGCAGCGCGAAAGCATGCTGATCGGACTGTGCATCGAGGAGATGACCGTCAACATCGTGACATACGGCTTTTGCGCAGACCGGAAAAAGCACCACATCGACGTCCGTCTGGTGCTCGAGGGCAGCGACCGTGTGCTCCGCATCCGCGACGATTGTGTGCATTTCGATCCGGTGCACTATCTGAAACTGCACGAATCGGACGATCCGACCGCGCACGTCGGCATCCGCATGGTCATGAAGACCGCAAAGGAAGCGAACTATCTGAACTCTCTCGGCTGGAACAACCTGACGCTTGTGTTCTGAGGCAAATGAAAGAAATCTCCGGAAGGAGAATCGACCTGCCGGGCACGCTCCGACGAAATTGTGACAATCAAGCAAACTCTTTTCCGAAGGGCTTGCTTTTTTCATATTGCGGGGCTATCATATGTTTGGCACTCGAAAGACGAGAGTGCTAAAACATCTTTTTTTGAGGCGTATTATGAGCAAGAAACAATTCAAAACGGAATCCAAAAAGCTTCTGGATCTGATGATCCATTCGATCTATACCCATCGCGAGATCTTTTTGCGCGAGCTGATCAGTAACGCGTCCGACGCGATCGACAAGCGCTACTACGCCGCCATGCAGCGCGGCGAAACCGGCGTGGATAAGGAACAGTTCGAGATCCGCCTTGAGCCGAACAAGGACGCGAGAACCCTGACGATCACGGACAACGGCTGCGGCATGAGCGCGCTCGAGCTCGAACAGAACCTCGGCACGATCGCAAAGAGCGGCACGCAGGCGTTCCGCGCGGAGCATGAAAACGCCGAGGACATCGACATCATCGGCAAGTTCGGCGTCGGCTTCTACGCGGCGTTCATGGTGGCAAAGAAGGTCACCGTGTATTCGCACAAGGAAGGCGAAGAGCCCGCGGTCTGGGAGTCCGAGGGCGAGGACGGCTATACGGTAAAGCCGTGCAATTACGAGCCGATCGGCACGAAGATCGTGCTGACGATGAAGGACGACGGCGACGAGGAAAGTTACGGCGAATTCCTGGAGACCTACCGTCTCGAATCGCTCGTGAAAAAGTACAGCGACTACATCCGCTACCCGATCAAGATGCAGGTCGAGCGCTCCCGCAAAAAGGAGGACAGCGACGAATACGAAACGATCGTTGAGGACAAAACGCTGAACAGCCGCGTCCCGCTGTGGCGCAAGAACAAGAGCGAGATCACCAAGGAGGAATACGCGCAGTTCTATAAGGACGCGTTCCATGATTTCGAGGACCCGATCACCACGCTGCACGTCAACACCGAGGGCATGCTGTCCTATACGGCGCTGCTCTATATTCCGAAGCGTCCGCCGTTCGATTTCAACACGAAGGATTTCAAGCGCGGCCTGAAGCTTTACGCAAACGGCGTCATGATCATGGAGCATTGCGAGGAGCTGTTGCCGGAATACTTCAACTTCGTGCAGGGGCTGGTCGACTCCCCCGACCTGTCACTGAACATCTCTCGCGAGATGCTGCAGCACGACCGGCAGCTAAGTGCCATCGCGAACAATCTCAAAAAGAAGATCCTTTCGGAGCTTCTTCGCATGCAGCGCGAGGAGCGCGAATCTTATGAAGAATTCTACAAGGCGTTCGGACGCACGCTGAAGTTCGGCGTGTACGACAAGTTCGGCATGAACAAGGATTTCCTGAAGGACACGCTGCTGTTCTTCTCGCGCAAGGAGGACAAGCTCGTGACGCTGAAGGAATACGTCGACGCGATGCCCGAAGCGCAGAAAGCGATCTATTACGCCGCGGGCGAAACGCTCAGTCAGGTCAAGAAGCTTCCGCAGGCGGAGCGCGTCGCGGACGCGGGCTACGACATCCTGTGCCTGACCGAAGACGTCGACGAGTTTGCGCTCAGAATTCTCGAATCGTATCAGGAAAAGCCGTTCAAATCCGTGTCCGACCCGGACCTCGACCTCTCCTCCGAGGAGGAAAAGAAAGCGTTCGAACAGCGTGCCGAGGAGGAAAAGCCGCTTCTTTCGCGCATGAAGACCGCGCTCGGTGACAAGGTGCTTGACGTGCGGCTGACCGACCGGCTGAAATCCGCCGCCGCGTGTCTTGCGGGCGAGGAGGGCATGAGCGTGGAGATGTACAAGGTGCTGCGCCAGATGCCGAACGGCGCGAATCTTCCGATGACGTTCCACCTCGAGCTGAACCCGGACCATCCGGTCTACGCTAAGCTCAAGGACCTCGACGACGGGCAGCTCAAGGAATACGCCGAGCTTTTGCTTGCGCAGGCAAAGCTTGTCGCAGGGCTGCCGCTGGACGATCCCGCCGCGTTTGCGGAACTGATGCTGAAGCATATGTGAACCCATACGAAAAGCCCCGGAAAACCGGGGCTTTTTGTGTTGCTTTTACCATTTGATCCGAAAGGTCAGCGTCACCGTTTCCGTCTTGCTGAGGAAACCGAACTGCGTGTTCAGCAAAACGGTCAGCTTCTCGGGACGCTGTTCGCCGTGTTTCGTAAACGGTATGGTGACAGTAAATCTGCCGTTCGTTTTCGGCTCCATGCTTCCCCACAAGTATTCCGGAAGCTCCGTGTAATACCCGGTCTCCCGGCATTCGTACCCGGTGATCCGGTGCGGCGCTTTCGCGTCGATCCGGTACGAAAGGTGGATCATCAGTTCATGCGTCTGATTGTTGAATACCGCCGACGCCTGATACGTATCTCCTCCGGAGCCCATCAGCTCCGTCCATTCGACCTCCACGGCGGAAGACCAGTTCGTTTTGACCACGTTGACGGTCAGCACGATCCGGTCGTCCGAAACCTCGCTCCATGCCGACACGACGCCGGGCGAATCCGTGCTCATCTCCTCCCGCACGGCGACCGTGTACCCCGCTTCCGTAAGGCACTGTTTCGCTTCCTCGACCGGCAGACCTTTCACGTCTGGGATCTCTTTACTGACGGTGAGCGTGGCGTGCAGGCGCGTTTCGTCCTTCCGTTCGCAGGCAATCACGATCCCGTCCTCCGTGCCGGAAACGGTCCTCCGTTCGACGTCCGCGGTAAACCCTGCTTTGTTCAGTACATCGAGCGCTTCTTCAAGCGGTTTTCCTGTCACTGCGGGAATATCATGCACGATCCGTACGTTTACCGTTTTGAGATTCCTGCCGCGGCTGAACTCGCGAACGATCCCGTTTTTCGGTGTCGATTCCGGATACACGATCTCCGGCTCCGGCACGAGCCCCGCCGCCGTAAGGCAATCGAACGCTTCGACCTCGTTCATGCCCAGAATACCGGGGATCGGAAAGAGCGAATCGATCACGCACGCGTATTTGCTGTTGAGTTCTGCGCGCAGATTATTCACGGTTTCCCGCATCTCGTCCATCTCGTCCATCGGCGTCCGGACATAGCGCAGCAGATGCTCGATCTGGTTCAGCCGTCCTTCCGCGATCTCTCTCGTTCCGTCCGTATAAACGACGAGAACCGTGTAATATACGTAATTGGTCATGAACCCGCCGCCGCCTTCAGTGCTGACGAAAGAATTGATGATCGATGTATACTTGATCGCCATGAGATTACCTCCGTTCCGTTTATATATCGTTTATGATACGCCTGTTATTCCGCGATCTCGTCCGGAACGGATTCGGGATACATGCGCATATAGCGGCGGCGCACGACCATCGAGACCGTAAAGTGCGTCAGCGCCGTCAGCGCCCACGAGATCGGATAGGAGAGGTACACCATCCAAAGCACGGGGTTCAGCGGGAAAATAAGATAGATCCAGAGAAGCCGGAACACGCACGAGCCGAGCAGCGAGATGACCGTGGACAGCGTGGACTTTCCGAGGCCTCTCAGAACGCCCGAGCCGACTTCCATGAACGCGAGCGTGAAGTACGGCGCAATGTTGATGTAAAAGCGCGTGTATGCGGTCTCAAGCGCAAGCTCGTTGCCGTTCTGGATATACAGCGAAAGCAGCGGATGGCGGAAGAGCAGCAGGATCGCCGCCGAAACGACGGCTACAAGTCCCGTCACGAAATAGCAGCAGCGCATGACGGTGCCGATGCGCTTGTACTTCCTTGCGCCGTGGTGCTGGCTTGTGAACGTGACTGCCGCCTGATAGACCGAGTTCGTCGCGACGTACGCGAAGCCCTCAAGGTTCGTCGCCGCCGCGTTGCCGTCGATGACCGCGGACCCGCCCGGGCACATGGTATTGTTGATGCCGATGATGGTACTCTGGATCAGCATGTTCGAAAGCGAAAACAGCATGCCCTGCACACCCGCGGGCAGACCGTCGCGGATGATCTCCTTCATCGCCGCGCCGGTGATGCGTAGTTTTTTAAGCTCCAGGCGGCACCAGCCGGCATCGCGCATCAGCACGATCCCGAGGATCAGAACGTTCGCCGCGTTCGCAATGACCGTGGCGTACGCGACGCCGTCGACCGACATCTTCATCACGAGCACGAAAAAGAGGTTCATGCCGACGTTCAACAGTCCCGTACCGGTCAGGATATAGAGCGGCGTGCGCGTGTCGCCCTTGGCACGGAAGATCGCGATCAGGTAGTTCGATACGGCGAGGAACGGCGCGCCGGCAAAGTAGATGCGGGTATAAAGCGTCGCAAGCTCCAGCACATGCCCCTCGTCGCCCAAAAGCTTCAGGATCGGACGGCTCACGAACAGGCCGACGAGTGCGCAGATCGCGCCGAACAGCGCCGCCATGACGAGCGAGGTGTGCACCGACTGTGAGGTCGCTTCTTTGTCTCCTCTGCCGATGTTTCGTGCGACGACGACGTTCGTGCCGATCGCAAAGCCCGAAAAGATGTTCAGGATGAAGTTGATCATTGCGCCGGTCGTGCCGATCGAGCCGATCGCGCCTTCCACGCCCGACATGCCGGCGACGATCATATCGGCGGCGTTGTAAAGCATCTGCAGAAGGTTCGTCGCCATCAGAGGCAGCGCGAACAGAAAGACCTTGCCGAGCAAAGGTCCTTCGAGCATGTTGATGTCCTTGGATCTTGCGAATGCTTTCATTCCGATACAACGGACAGATACGGCGTCGCGTTCAGGTCAAGCCCGTCCCTGTGCCCTTTCATGAGAAGATAGAATCCGGCGCTGCCGATCATGGCGGCATTGTCGGTGCAGTATAAAAAGTCGGGACAGCAGAAGCGAATCCCCTTCTTCTTTGCCTTTTTCGCGAGCGCTTCGCGCAGCGCAGCGTTTGCGGACACGCCGCCCGCGAGCACGAGCGTATCAAAAGCCGCGCGGACCGCCTTGTCACTCAGGATCGAAACGACCTCATACTGGAAGCTTGCCGCGACGTCCGCGCGGTTGACTTCCTCTCCCTTCTGCTCCGCGGTGTGCAGGAGGTTGATGACCGCGGTCTTGAGCCCCGAAAAGCTCATGTCAAATTCGTCCTCGCGCTCGTTGAACGCGGAACGGAAGCGGAACGCCTTCGGGTCGCCCTCCCTTGCGAGCTTTTCCAGCTCGGGTCCGCCGGGATACGGAAGCCCCAGTACGCGCGCGACCTTGTCGAACGCCTCGCCCGCCGCGTCGTCGCGCGTGCGGCCGATCAGCGTGCAGCGGTCGTAATCGTGCACCCGCACGATGTGGCTGTGCCCGCCCGACGCGATCAGCGCCGTAAACGGCGGCTCAAGGTCGGGAAACGTCAGATAGTTTGCGGCAATGTGCCCTAAAATATGGTTTGTGCCGATCAGCGGAAGATTCCCGGCGAGCGAAAGCCCCTTTGCGTAGCTCACGCCGACGAGCAGCGCGCCGACAAGGCCGGGACCGCACGTGACCGCGACCGCGTCGATATCCTTTAGTCCCAAGTTTGCATCTTCGAGTGCCTTTTCCACCACCGCGCCGATGCGCTCGACGTGGTTGCGGCTCGCAAGCTCCGGCACGACGCCGCCGTACTTCCGATGCAGCGGGATCTGCGTGTGCACGACGTTCGAAAGAACCTCCCGCCCGTCTTTTACGATCGCGCAGGCGGTCTCGTCGCAGGAGGTCTCGATCGCAAGCACCGTCGCGTGCCCGCGTTCGATCAGTGCCGCCTGCTTTTCCCTTGCAAGCGAATCGTAGCTCATGCGTGTTCCTCCGCGGTTGTTTCGCCGTCAGACGTCGTCTCTCCCTCCGTCAGCCTTTGGCTGACACCTCCCTCGTCAGAGGGAGGTTGGGAAACGGGCGCGTGTTCTCCAATCGTTTTCTCCGGTTCCGCGGCGTCAGACGGGGTGCCGTCGCGCCTTGCCTCCCCTGTGCAAGGGGAGGTGTCCTTGCCGTCAGGCGAGGACGAAAGGGTTGTCGCGTCGGTCTCCTCCTTCGGATACAGCGGCGGGATCAGATGCTCGGCTACCGGCGTGGACGGTTTTTCCTCCTCCGCTTCGCCGTATAAAGCACGGCGCCGGATCTCCTCACGCTTGCTGACCGGCGCGTTCTGCAAGGTGTGCGCCAGCACAAGGTCCGGTCCCTTGATCGCGACCGGCTCGTTCGCGTCGTGCTCGATCACGACGACGTCCGCGACCGGCGAGGGCTTGCCCTGTTTGCGGAACGCGTAACCGATGAACACGGCGACGATCGCCGCGACGACGATCTCGATGATCACGGCGAGCGCGCAGCGCAGCACGATCGACGGGAAGATCGGCAGCAGCATGTTGACCATGACGCTGTCACTTGGCAGCACCCAGTTCAGCTCGTTCATCGCCTGCACCGTTGCGCCGGCGGACAGATACTGGAACAGCGACGACGGGAAGATGATGAAATGGAACACGGTCCAGAAGCTCGAAAAGTCGAGGATCGCCCAAATCCCCAAAAACGCGAGCACGCCGCCGAAGACGCCGCAGCCCCAGAAGATGCCCGAGGCCAGGATCGCGCGCTTTTTGCCGCGCTCGATGAGCAGAAAGCCGATGAGAAGCAGCGCCGAAGCGCCCAAAGCGCCGACCTTTGTGAACGCCTCCATTCCGAGCCAGAGCGTCTGCACCTCCGCCATGTGCACGATTTCCTTCTCGTGCCAAAAAACGTCCTTGACGTCCTCGCCGTTGATCTTCGCCTCGACCTTGATGTTCACGCGATCGCCGCGCATGTAGTCCAGAATCGCCGTCGTCGCGCGGGCAAGATCGGGCGTAGAAATACCGACCTGTGACGAAACGTCCAGCTCCCTGTATTGCTTTTCGATTGCGTCGTTGTCCTTGAGGATCAGCGAGACCGTAAAGAACCCTGCGGAAAACAGCAGAACGATCGTCGCGATGATCACGCAAAGCTTACCGATTGTATTGCGCATGCCGCCTCCTCAGCGATAGAACGTATTGCCGCCGACAAACTCGCGAAGAATGCTCGTGGGCGGGATCTCGTCCTCCACGGCGGCGTCCGAAATGTAGTTCAGAAACTTGATGATGTTGATGACCTCATCGTAGCACGGGCTCGACGAATCCACGTCCTTGAGGAGCGGATAGATGTGCTTTTTCAGCACCGCAAGCTCGTAGACCAGAGAGGTATTCATGATCTCGTCCGCGCCCTCCTGATACGGGAAGATCCAGCGCTGTTCGCCGCGCTTGACGGACTCCCACATGCCGAGCGTACGCTCGATGGTCGCGCCGCGCGTGAGGTAATCGCGCACCATGCGGCGCAAAAGCCGCACGTCGGTTGTCGGGATGCGGTTGTGATCGTCGAGGTTCAGCGTCGTCAGCGCCGATACATAGAGCTTGAAGATCAGCTTTTTGTCGACGCGCGGCGTGAGCAATTGCGGATTCAGCCCGTGCAGGCCTTCGATGATCAGCATCGCGTCGTCCGAAAGCTTTACAAAATGCCCGAGCATCTGCCGGGAGCCCGTCTTGAAATCGAAGTGCGGGATCTCGACCTGCTCGCCCGCAAGAAGCTTCTCGAGGTCGATGTTGAACTGCTCGACGTCGATCATGTTGATGTGCTCGTAGTCGATCTCGCCGTTCTCGTCTGGCTGAATGTATTTCCGGTCGATGTAATAATCGTCAAGCGACAGCAGGATCGGCGTCTTGCCGAGTACGCGAAGCTGGGTTGCGACGCGGTTTGCGCTTGTCGTTTTGCCCGAGCTGGACGGCCCCGCGATCAGCACGGCGCGCGCGCCGCGGTTGACGATCTCGGTCGCGATCTCCGCGAATCTGCGCTCGTGCAGCGCTTCGTTGACGCGGATCAGCTCGCGCACGCTGCCGTTTTCCACCATGTCGTTGAGGTCGGCGACGCACCGGCAGTGCATGAGATCGCCCCACTTGTCCGACCGCGCAAAGACCTTCGATAGATTCGGCATATACACGTAGCGCGTCGCGACGTCCGCGTCCGCGGTCGACGGGCGCAGCAAAAACAGTCCGCCCGGACGGAACTGGAGGTCGAACACCTTTGCGTAGCCGGTAGAAGGCAGCATTTCGCCGTAGAAGTAATCCGCGTAATCGCCGTGTTCGTACACGTCGAAATACGTGAACTGCCGCCACTTCAAAAGCCGCACCTTGTCCGCCTGTCCGTCCTTCTCGAAGAGCTGGATCGCCTCGTCGATATCGTGGCGCCTGCGCGTCAGCGGATAGTCGGCTTCGACGATGCTTCGCATCTTCGCACGCACCGTCTCAAGATCGTCCGGCGTAAACTGCGGCTCCATGTCCACGGAAACGTCCAGCGACGGACCGATCGCGTAGTTGATCTTGCAGTGCGCTGCGGGGAACAGCTCGCGCATGGCGAGGAAAAAGATATAGATGATCGTACGCTCATAGATCGCCCGGCCGCGGCTCTCTCCGTAGAGGATGAGCTTCACGTCGCCGCCGCCCTTCCTTATCGCCTTTCGCATGCGGAACGTCGTGGGATTGTCGCCCTGTTCCTTTTCGCGCATCGGAATATAGTTCAGCGTGAACACCTCGCCCGCGATGTCCGCGGCGATCGGTCGCGTTTTCAGACTGTCGGTGTCAAGTCCGAGCCTTCGCACAATGTCCAGAAGGCTTTCGCCCGCGGAAACCTCTGCGGGAATGCCGTTGATACGGATCTGCATATGTTTTACCCCCAAAGTACGGATAGTGCCGGGACGATCTGCTTTTTACGCGAAAGCACGCCCGGAAGAAATACGTTGTTGTCCTTGATCCTGACGTTGAACGCCTCCTCGACGGTGTCGACGTCGCCGACGGCGAGCAGCACCGTGCCCTCGCGCAGCACGTCGGTCAGCATCAAAAGAAGGATGTCGAACTCGCGCTCGGTCTTGACCTGCTCCATTGCCGCGACAAACTCGTCCCTCCGTGTGAGCAGCTCCGCCGAATCGATGCAGTTGATCTGCCCGATGCCGAGTTTATGTCCCGCGATCACGAAATGCTTGAAATCGGAGAGAAGCATCTTTCTCGGGTCCGTATCGCGCGTGGCGGACGGCGTGAAGATGTCGCGTCCGAGCTCGTCGAGTGATTCGCCCGCGATCGCCGCCATGCGCTCCGCCATCACGCGGTCGCGCGGCGTCGCCGTCGGGGACTTGAAGAAGATCGTATCGGACACGATGCCGGCGGCGAGCAGCCCCGCAAGGTTCCTGTTCGGCATGATGCCGCGCTCCTGGAACATGGACGCGACAATCGTGCAGGTCGCGCCGACCGGCTCGTTGCGCACGTAAATCGGCGCGCCGGTCTGCACATCGGCAAGGCGGTGGTGATCGATGATCGCAAGGATCTCGGCTTCCGATAACCCGTCGACCGACTGACTGACCTCGTTATGGTCGACGAGCACGACCTGCTTGCGGTTCGGGCGCAGCAGGTGATAGCGCGAAAGCGTGCCGATCACGCGGTCGTTCTCGTCAAGGATCGGGTAGCTCCTGAAGCGCGATTTCAGCGTCTGTTCACGCACGTCGTCGACGTAATCGTTGATGTGGAACGAGACCGTTTCGGTGCCCGGCAGGATGCGCTCGACCGGAACGGACTGGATGATCAGCCGCGCCGCGCGGTACGCGTCGAACGGCGTCGTGATGACGACCGTATCCTTTGCCTCCGAAAGAAGCGCCGGGTCGATCTGCGCGCCGCAGATCACAATGCAGGCGACGTTTGCGGAAAACGCGGCTGAAAGGATCGCGGGATCGTTTCCGGTCACGACGATCATATCCTTTGTGAACGCGATCTCCGTGCCGGACTGCGGCACAACGATCAGAAGGTTCCCGGAAAGCGCGGTCACGCCGCTGTTGCCGTCCCAAATCGTTCCGTCCAGATTCGAAACAAGGTTGAAAAGCGGGATCTCACTGAGATGCGGGTTTTCGGAGGATTCGAGGTCGAACGACGCGATATCGCCCGTGGTGACCATGCCGAGGAGCTTTCCGTCCTCCCCCGCAACCGGCAGAAACGTCGCTTCGCCGTTGCTTTTCAGCATCGTTTCCCACGCACGGCGCACCGTGACCGCAGCGGAGAGTACGGGCGGGCGGTCGAAGTTCAGATCCCGCACCTGCGTAAAGACGTTGTGGATCCGCTCCGGCGCAGAAAAGCCGAAGCGTTCGAGGATGTGCGCCGTCTCGTCGCTTACCGTGCCGAGCCGCGCCGCCGTATAGCGCCGATCGCCCAAAGCGTTCATCAGCGCGGCGTACGCGATCGCGGAAACGATCGAATCGGTGTCCGGGTTCTTGTGCCCGGTGACATAGATGGGGTTTTGTACGTCCATGTATGTTCCGCCTTTCCGTACAGATAAATATCCATTTTTTATTATAGCAAATGCGCGCGGTATTTGCCACAATTCGCACTTGACGTTTGAAAAAAATTCACATATAATAGCGCCGTAAAAGGGAGTAGCCGACGCGAAAGCGTGGCCTGCGGCGTCAGCACGGAGAGAATCCCGCTGCCGGTCGGAATGTGCGAGACTTTTATGCATGATTGATATGCATGAAAGTCTCTTTTTCATGCGAAAGGAAGGTAGTTATGTCATTTTCTGTCCCCGATTCTCTGTTCTGGACCATCGTACTGTTTCTCGTGGGGCTCGGTCTCATCTGCGTTGCGGGCGACAAATTCGTCGACGCGGCGGTCGCGATCGCAAAGCGGCTGAAGATCCCGCAGATCGTCGTCGGCGCGACGATCGTATCGCTCGGCACGACGCTGCCGGAGATCCTCGTCTCCACCACGGCAGCGGTCGGCAGCGCGCAGTCGCCCGAGATCAGCGTCGGAAACGCGCTCGGCAGCATCATCTGCAACACGGCGCTGATCGCCGGCATCGGACAGCTGATTCTTCCCGCCAAGGAAATCAAGTCGAAATCCGTCGGCTGGCGTATGCTGTTCTTCGTCGGAACGATGGTACTGCTGTTCGTCTCCGTGCTCATCAGCCCGTCCAAGACGTTTATCGACCAGAACAACGTCGAGCGCGTCGCCGTCGGAACGGTCGGGCGCGTGATCGGAATCATTCTGATCCTCGGTTTCTGCGTCTACGCATACCTTTCGATCAAGCTGAAGGACAGCGACGGCGAAGCGGAATATGACGAAAATGAAAAGGTCATGCCGATGTGGGCGGCGCTTCTGATGCTCGTGATCGCGGCTGCCGCGCTGTTCGTCGGCGCAAACCTGCTGGTCGAAAACGGACAGGTCCTTGCGCTGGATTACCTGCACGTACCGGAGCGCGTCGTGGCGGTCACCATGATCGCGCTCGGCACCTCGCTGCCGGAGCTCGTCACGACCGTGACCTCCGCCGTCAAGAAGCAGGGCGACGTGGGCCTCGGCAACATCATCGGCGCAAACCTCTTCAACGTGCTGCTCGTGCTCGGTCTTCCCGCCGCGATCACCGGCAACATCGCATTCACCGACAAAGCGCTGTTCCTCGACCTGCCGCTCGCGCTGCTTGCCATGGTCGTGCTGATCGTGCCGATGCTGATCCGCAAAAAAGGCTCCCGCGTGCAGGGCGCGATCCTGTTGCTCGGTTATATCGGCTACTGCGTCTGGTCGTTTGTCGCCGCCGGCGCGTAAAACTTCCGGTCTGCCGAATCACCCGGCAGACTTTTTTTCGTTTAAACTACGTATAAGGTTCGCGGCATATGCTATGCACAGAAAAGCGATAATCGCCTTTTTCGGAAAGGAGAATGCTATGAAACGCAAATGGATCTTATCGATACTGTCTCTCGTGCTGAGCAGCCTGCTGCTGCTCGCCTGCGCAAAGACGGACAACACGCAGACGGAAGCGGACGAAACCGCCGACCCGAACGCAGCCGTCGAGGTCCCCGAAGGCGATCTCGCCCTCGGCGAACCGTCTGTAGATAGCGACGTCCCCGGCGCCCCGCCGCAAATGCCGAACGGTGAAATGCCCGGCGGCTGGAACGGTGAAGGACAGCCGCCCGAACCGCCGCAAGGCTGGAACGGCGAAGGCATGCCCCAAATGCCGGAGGGCTGGAACGGCGAAGGACAGCCGCCCGAACCGCCGGACGGTATGGGCACGCCTCCGCAAGGCGGCCCCGGCGGGCAAGGCGGCCCCGGCGGGCAAGGCGGTCCGGGAGGACAAGGCGGTCCCGGCGGCAGCGCTGCAAGTGTAAGCTACACCGCGGCAAACGAGATCACCGCAGCGGTCACCGAATCCGGCAAAACGTACGCAAGCGCGACCGCGGACGAGAACGCGCTGCTGATCTCGACGAGCGACGCGGTCACGATCACGAATCCCTCCGTTACCAAGACCGGCGATTCGGACGGCGGCGATAACTGCAACTTCTACGGCCTGAACGCGGGCGTCCTCTGTAAGGACGGCGCGCAGGTCACGATCACCGGCGGCACGATCGAAACCTCCGCCACCGGCGCGAACGGCGTGTTCAGCTACGGCGGCAACGGCGGCAGAAACGGCGCGGCGGGCGACGGCACGACCGTCACGATCAGCGATACGGTCATCACCACGACCGGTTCCGGCTCCGGCGGCATTATGACCACAGGCGGCGGCAAAACGATCGCGAACAACCTCACCGTCACCACAAGCGGGCAGTCCTCCGCCCCGATCCGCACCGACCGCGGCGGCGGCACGGTCGTCGTTTCCGGCGGGACCTATACCTCGAACGGGCTCGGCTCCCCCGCCATCTATTCGACGGCGGAGATCACGGTCAAGGACGCGGTCCTCGTCTCGAATCAGAGCGAAGGCGCGGTCATCGAGGGCAAGAACAGCATTACGCTCGAAAACTGCACGCTGACCGCGAACAATACCAGGCGCAACAGCAACGCGTCTTTCCTCGATTCGGTCATGCTTTACCAGTCGATGTCGGGCGACGCGGATTCCGGCACGGCGGCGTTTTCGATGACCGGCGGACGGCTCATCTCGCTTTCCGGTCACGTCTTCCACGTGACGAACACGAACGCGGTCATCACGCTCTCCGGCGTTTCGATCACAAACGAGGACCCCGCGGACGTTCTGCTTTCGGTCTGCGCGGACGGCTGGAGCGGCGCAAAGAATATCGCGACGCTGCACGCGAAACAGCAGGCGCTTTCCGGCACGATCCTCGTCGGCAGCGATTCCGAGCTGACACTGGATCTCTCAGACGGCTCGTCGTTTACCGGCGCGATCTCCGGCGTGATCACCAACGCCAAGGGTGAAGCGGTCAGTACCGACGTCGGCACGGTGCACGTGACGCTCGACGGCACATCTACATGGACCCTGACCGCGGACACGTACATTACCTCGTTTGAAGGCGATGCGTCCCGGATCGTCACCAACGGCTTCTCGCTCTACGTGAACGGCGTGAAGGTCGCATAAATCCAAAAAATACGAAAGGAGCCGGACGGCTCCTTTTTGCTTTATATGTTTGTGTCGATCTCATAGCCGAAGCGTTCGGAAAGCGCTTCGGCGTGTTTCGGTCCGGTGATGTGCCGCTCGTCGATCACGCGAAAATCCGCAGCCAAGGGGTCCGGCAGCAGATCGTAAAAGAGCAGGTTCGCTCCTGCGCGGATCGCGGCGTCGTTCGCCTCCGGATCGGCAAGCCCCTTCTTGAGGTCGGCGCCGGGCTGCTGCGCGGTGATGCGAATTTCGGGCATTATCAGACGCAGGATCGCGATCTCCTTATACAGCAGTTCGAGGCGGCCGCGGTGGTGCGTCTCAAAGAGCGGCGTGTTCAGCGCGGGCAGGTACGGAATGACCGGTGCCCATGAAATGCCGAGCCGCTTCATCAAGAGGATATCGTCGGCAAGCTCCGAAACCGTCTGCCCCGGCCAGTCGATGATGTTGCCGGACGCAAGCATGAGCCCCAGTGCTCGGATCGTTTCGATCGCCTCCATGCGGCGGGCGAACGTCGTCGACGGGTTCATGCGATTGAAGCTTTCGGGATCGGACATCTCAAATTTCAGCACGTATTCGTCCGCACCGGCGGCCTTCAGCGCCTCGTACCGCGCGCGTTCGAACTCGCCGCAGGCGAGCGAAACGAACATGCCCGCGTCCTTGAACGCGCGCACGATCTCCAGAAGCCCGTCGAATCCGTATTTCGGGTCCTCGCCCGCGATGAGAAAGATGCGCTTGTAGCCGTGCGCCGCGGCATTCGTGCCCAGCGCGATCACGTCCTCCGGCGCGATGCGGAAGCGCTTCAGCGCGCTGTTGCCCGCGCGCATGCCGCAGTACAGGCATTGGTTTTTGCATACGTTCGTGTAACCGATCATGGCGCTTAATAGGATGCGATTGCCGAACTGCGCTTCACGCGCGCGCTGCGCGTTCGGCAGCACGTCGCGGGCAAACGCCTCCTCCGGCATGTTCAGAATGTCCAGAATATCCTGTTTCGTCTCGATCATGGGATTCCCCTCCGTTTCCAACACAATACCACCGAATCGCGCCGCTGTCAAACGCGAAATCTCGGACTGCATGAGGGAAACACGTGGGTTCGGGGCGCAAAGCCGCAACTTTTTTTCGTTTTCGTAAATAATTTAATGTTTTTCGTAAAATAGGTGTTGACAAACGTGAAAGCATGGTGTATACTGCGTTCAGAAGTTAACGATAACCGTTAATTAATTTACGAAATCAAACGGAGGAAACAACCATGGAAAACAACATTCAGACCAAAGTCAACAAGATCGGGCTGATCGGCAAGATCGTTTCGATCGTCCTGATCGTCCTGCTGTCCATCGGCGCGTTCGGGCTGCTGGTCGGCGGCGTCGCCTGCGTCGCCCTGCCCAAGGATGCGGTGCAGGTGTCCGTCAGCTCCGACGTGAACGTGCAGGTGAACAAGTCGCTGATGGGCAGCGAGTGGAAAAGCATCGACGAAGCGCTTGCGGCCGCCAATGAAAAGGTCGCCGAGGAACACGACGGCGTGACCATCGAAAAGACGGACGACGGGCTCGCGGTGCACGTGAACGATCCCGACAAGGTCAAAAACTTCGGCGTCCGGGATACTTTGAAGGCTTTCTCGGCCCTGTTGATCGGCGCCGCCTGCGCGATCGTGACGCTCGTGATGTTTTTGAAGCTCTGCGACGCCTTCCGCGTCTGTATTAGTCCCTTTGACGAGGCCGTCATCAAGCGGATGAACATCTTTGCATGGACGCTGATCGTCTGCGCCGTGGTGGGCTCCCTTGCCACCGGCGTTGCGACCGCCGCCGTTGCGGGCATCGGCAATTTCAGCTTCAACCTGAACCTGGTGACGATCTTTGCCGCGCTCGTCGTCTTCTTCCTCTGCATGATCTTCCGCTACGGCGCAAAGCTCCAGCAGGAAGCCGACGAAACGCTGTGAGGTGCGCGTATGGGAAGAATCATTCTGCGGCTTGACCGCGTCATGGCGGACCGGAAGATGAGCCTGAACGAGCTATCCGAAAAGGTCGGCGTCGCGAACGTGAACCTTTCGAAGCTCAAGAACGGACACATCAGCGCGATCCGGTTTTCGACCCTCATCGCCATCTGTGAAGCGCTGCACTGCCAGCCCGGCGACATCCTCGAATACGCGCCGGACGAAACGGAAGAATAAAACGCGAAACAGTCTCCGCGCAACAGCGGAGACTGTTTTTTGATACGGGTAAGATCCTTCGGCTTCGCCTCAGGATGACAGAAAAGGGACCGCCGGCTCAATTGATTTCGCCGGTCAAGGCGTCGTAGATCTGGATTTCGTCTTCTTCCCCCGTACCGTTCCAATCGAATTGAATACCGATCACACGGCAGTCGTCGAGAAAATAATACTCATTTCCGGTTGCCGGTGAATAAGGGGCTGAATGGAATTCAAAAGCGCAGTATTGCCCTTCCTGCAGTTCGTACCGATCTGCAATCGTATGATCCTTCGGCGTATGCCCCGCCCAGGACTGCACCGTGCGCCCCAAATAACGAACATATCCTGCCACATACAGATCTCCGAACGGAACGGGCTCGAAATCCCGACCGGCGGAAATCAGGATCGTTTCATCTCCCTTTCTCAAGCAATACAGGCATCCGCTTTCATACGCAAACAGTACGATCTCTTCGATCTGCCAGCCGTCCTTCTCCATCCAATGGAAATATTCGAACAGATTCATGCCGATCCAGTTTTTTTCCGCGGAATCCTCCAATTCCACCTGACTGTACAAGCAAAACGTGCCCCCGGAACGCTCGTCCAAAAGCTGTTTCGGGTCATAGGACACGCTCATCTCGAACCGTCGCGTATGAGTACGATCGTTTTCCGATTGGCAATGCGTTCCAAACAGCAGAACGTCGTCGATGCTTTGCGGATTCTTCTTCACAATCGCGCATAGCTTATTATTTCCGCGATGTCCGATCAGAAGCTCACATTCGGTTTCCGTCGAACCTGCATAAATCGTTCCGCTTGCCGCGCCGTTCGGATCGGTCGACAGATTTGTCGACGGTCCGTTCATGATTCCGCTGTACCAGTTTCTCCATTCGGTGTTCGGCTGCGATTGGATCAACAATTCAAATGGCTCATAATCTACCGAAAATGATGTGTAATAACGCTTCAATTGCGTGGTGTCTGCTGTTTGGAAACAGACGTCCTTTTGTTCCTCGGAGAAACAATGCAGTAGATCGCTTGTAATCCGGAACCAGACCAGATCGCCGTCGTTCAGCAGACGCGCTGTGCCTGCCGGAACCGTAAAAGCGGGCTCATCATCCGTGAGCGTACGGTACAACGGCACTTCGATCGCGAAATGATCGTCCTCGGGAATCAAGTTATAGCAATTTCGAAAAAACGTGACCCGTACTTCGCCGGTTTCGGATACGGTCAAAACCCCATGCTTCCATTCCCAGACCGTGCCCTTATGCTCGGACGGGTCAAACGGTTTTGCTTTCGCTTCGGAAAAGGTTGCGGTTTTTCCATAATCCAAACTGACTGTTCTCGCACAGCCGACGACAAAGCAGAGCAAAAGAAGAACGGATACAAGTCTTCGAACGGTGCGCATGGGCGATATCCTCCTCATTTTCCTGCATTTACCATACCATTGCGATGCAACAGACTTGCAACACGCACATGAACGAAGTGTAAATTCGGGAAGATCCTTCGGCATCCCTACGGGATTCCTCAGGACGACAGAAGCGGTTATGGATGCTGACGTCCCCCGGCTGTTCACAATCGGAAAGGCTGTCAGCCTTATCATACTGTTTTCTCCAAGGTTAACAATTAGTTTTAACAATTAAAACACAATTATAACGTATCCGCATGATAAAATATGATTGGAAACGGAGGGAGCGACATGAAAAGGATCCTTGTTATTTGTCTTTGTCTTGCAATGCTCGCCTGCGGCACAACGGCGCAGCAGGAGGAAACAGCGCATACGGATACGCCTGTGTCGGCAGAACCCGCAGAAAACGAAACGGTCGCAATGAATCTCGCTCCGGAACCGGTGCGATACCCCGTCAGGGAAGCGATCGCCGCCCTGCCCGAAGCGATTGAACCTATCGATCTCGAAGATCACCTGCTCGTCTATGAATCAAACGATGCAACATATCTCTATGCTTACGGCGAATCAGTGTTTTTGCATCAGGGAGGGATCTACAGTTGGGACGGTCCTTACAACTATCTGACCGATGGAACGGCGTTTACATTCATTGAACCGGGCGACGGCACGCTGCATATCATTGACCTGAACGATCCGCAAAAAACGCCGGCAATCGTCGATTCGGATGCGGTGAACGGCGTGAAGCGCTTTGCGATCTCGCAGAGCGGCAATGAAATCCTGTTTCTGAAGGACGAAAGCGAGCGGGACGGAGAATCCGCGGAGGCTTTGTATTACTTCGCAAACGGCGAAGCAATGCGCATAGAGGAAAGCGTCGGAGAAGTCGATCAGTTCAGTCTGTCACCCGACGGGAAATCCTATGTCTTTTATATGATGGATGAGCCCTACAGTGAAATCCTGACGATAAACGGCGTGCCGATCGATCTGGACGATCATATCGAAGATCTCAGCGAGGATCTTCAAACGGCGCTGACCCTCGGATCGGGCGTTCTGACGCTGTACCGTGAAGGGATTGAACCGCTGGTGCTTTCGGAAAACAGCGAGCTTTACGGGTGCCGGATCATGTCGGACGGAACGGTTCGATGGATCGAAACGGATAACACATATTGGGAATATCGCGGGACAGAAAAGAACAAGTTGGCTGAAAACGCCGAATCGCCACACATGACCGAATCCGGCATGATCGAGTTCTTTCGCGGCGGCTCGCTCTACGTGCAGTTCGGCGACGACGAGCCGCTGCTGATCTGTGCAGAAGAGCCCGGCAAAAGCGTGTATCTCTCGAACATTCTCGACGGCGGAAGCAGGATCGTTTACGGCATGGTTTCCGACGAAAAGGACGTCGCAAACGCGTTTATGCACCAAACGGCCTATGTTGTGACCGTGGACAGAAGCGGCGTCTCCGAACCGAAGCTGATTTCGGACGACAGTTACAAGGTGATCCCTTTCCGCGACGACTTTATCGCTGCACAGACAGAGGACACCATTACCTGCAAACTATATTTCAAAGGAAAGGACGTCGGCGTTGTGGACGATCTCTGGAATGATCTTCACATCTCCGGAAGCGGAGAAAGCCAAGTCCTGCTTTACCGCAGCGAGGGACAGCTTTGCCGCTTTGACGGCGAAACGGTTACGGTGATCCTCGATTCCGTACCGAAAACGTTGACACGCTGGGTCTGGATGCTGGAAAACGGCACATTCCTGTACCGTGAAGGCGACGCACGGTATTATTACGACGGAACCGCGTTCCACAAGATACTGGAGAACGTCGACTGGTGTTTCTTCGTTTCGTTCCTGAAAGAAGCTTTGGAAGAACGTCTGCTCCACGATTGATACTATGCAACAAAGCCCCCGCGACTGCGGGGGCTTTGTGATACGGGGATCGGAGGTTCACGTCGCAGAAGCGTCCGGCGCGAAACCGAAGATCTCGTCCAATTCGATCGCAGGCAGTTCCTTCACATGACGAAAAATCAGAAATGCTCTGCGTTCTTCCGGGAAAAATATGATTCTTGCATTGATCCGGGGCACGTCAAAGCCCAAAGATTCGATCATGAGCAGTGCTTTGGAACAATACAGATAATATTCTGAAAACGAATATCTCCCGGCACCGTATGAGTAATCGTCGTCTATGCTGACGTCGACGTATTTGATCCCATAATCGGACTTTTCAACCATCCGAACGATGTCGGTCGGGTCCAGATCATCCTCATAAACGTAATCTTTCCCGACGTCCTTCGTGCCGTCTTCCGTATGGTTCCCGTAAAGCATCTCGCCGACTCTTGTAAACACGGTATCACCTCATCTGCGAAGAAAAAACCGGTCCGTTGAACGCTGTTCAACGGACCGAAGCGAAGCGCTTATAAGCCCATTTCCTTCTTGACTTCGCCGAAGCACTTGACGGCGAAATCGAGGTCCTCCTTGGTGTGACCCGCGGAGATCTGCGTGCGGACGCGCGCCTTGCCCATCGGAACGACCGGATACGAGAAGCCCGTCACGTACACGCCCTTTTCGAGCATGCGGTTTGCGAACTCCTGCGCGACCTTCGCGTCGTAGAGCATGATCGGAACGATCGGATGCTCGCCGGGCAGAAGGTCAAAGCCGAGCTATTCCATTTCCTTGCGGAAGTAGTTCGCGTTCGCGTGGACGCGGTCACGAAGCTCGGTGGATGCTTCGAGGAGGTCGATCGTCTTGATCGTCGCGGCGCAGATCGCGGGCGCGAGGGTGTTGCTGAACAGATACGGACGGGAGCGCTGACGGAGCAGGTCGATGATCTCCTTGCGTGCCGCGGTGTAGCCGCCGGACGCGCCGCCGAGCGCTTTTCCGAACGTGCCGGTGATGATGTCGACCCGACCCATCACGCCGCAGTATTCCGCGGTGCCTCTGCCGTGCTCGCCCATGAAACCGACCGCGTGCGAATCGTCGACCATAACGAGCGCGTCGTACTGCTCCGCGAGATCGCAGATGCCCTTGAGGTTTGCGATATAGCCGTCCATCGAGAACACGCCGTCGGTCGCGATCAGCTTGATGCGGCAGTCCTTGGCTTCCTCAAGCTTTGCCCGAAGGTCTTCCATGTCGTTGTTGTGATAGCGCAATCTCTTTGCCTTGCACAGACGCACGCCGTCGATGATGGAGGCGTGGTTCAGCTCGTCGGAGATGACCGCGTCCTCGGGTCCCAGAAGCGTCTCAAAGAGACCGCCGTTTGCGTCGAAGCAGGACGAATACAGGATCGCGTCCTCCTGCCCCGTGAACTTCGCGATGCGGCCTTCGAGCTCCTTGTGGATGCCCTGCGTGCCGCAGATGAAGCGGACGGACGAAAGACCGAAGCCCCACTCGTCGTAGCTTGCCTTTGCGGCGGCGATCAGGTCCGGGTTGTCGGAAAGTCCGAGATAGTTGTTTGCGCACATGTTGACGACGCATTTTGCCTTCGTGGTGTCGATGCGGCTTCTCTGCGGGGTCGTGATGATGCGCTCCTCCTTGTACGTGCCCGCCTCGCGGATCGCGTCAAGCTGTTCGCGGTAGATCGAGTATGCTTTCTTCATTGGTTTTTTCCTCCGTTATTTCTTCGTCCAGTCAAAGATGACCTTGCCGGAATTGCCGGAATGCATGGCTTCGAAGCCTTTTTCAAACTCGGTGTAGTGGAAGCGGTGCGTGATGACCGGATGCAGATCGAGACCGCCCTGCACCATGTAGGACATCTGGTGCCAGTTATCCATCTTGCGCCCGTAAATGCCCTGCAGCGTCAGTCCCTTGCCGATGATGAGGTTCATATCGAGCGAGATCGGACCGTTGCCGAGACCCAGAAGCGAGACCTTGCCGCCGTTGCGCATGACGGAAAGCAGCTGCTTGAACGCAGCGCCCGAGCCGGACATTTCGAGACCGACGTCGAACCCCTCGACAAGACCCTGCTGCTTCATGACTTCCTGCAGATCTTCCTTGGCAACGTTGACCGCGGCGTCCGCGCCCATCTTGCGGGCGAGGTCAAGACGGTACTCGTTCATGTCGGTAATGACCACGCGGCGCGCGCCGGCATACTTGCAGATGCCGCAGGCGATCACGCCGATCGGACCTGCGCCGGTGATCAGCACGTCCTCGCCGACGAGGTTGAACATGAGCGCGGTATGCGTGGCGTTGCCGAACGCGTCGAAGAAGGCGACGACGTCCTCGTCCAGCTGCGGGTCAATGATGATGACGTTCTTTTCCGGAATGCAGACGTATTCCGCGAACGCGCCGTCGCGATCCACGCCGACGCTCATCGTATTCTTGCACCATTGGATGTTTCCCGTGTGGCAGTTGCGGCAATGACCGCAGGTGATGTGTCCCTCGCCGGATACGCGCATGCCGACGGTAAGCCCGGTAACGCCCGCGCCGAGCGCCGCGATCTCGCCGACGTATTCGTGACCGATGACCATCGGCGGTTTCACATGCTCCGCAGACCACGGCGTCCAGTCATAGATATGCACGTCCGTGCCGCAAATCGCCGTCTTGTGAACCTTGATCAGCACTTCTCCGGGACCGGGTTCCGGAACGGGAACCCGGCGCAGTTCGAGACCGACGCCCGCAACGGGTTTGACAATCGCATCCATCATTTTCGGTATCATATGGTTACCTCCTAAATACAATACTGTTTCATGCGGCTTTGCCGCAATTCATGTCCGCAGGATAATTCTCGCGGCTCTGCCGCAATTCACGACGCCGCAGGCGTCAATTCATTTATCCGCGAAAGCGGACGCTTTCTGCGTGTCCACCTCATCCGCCTTACGGCACCTTCCCCTCGAGGGGAAAGCATTTGGCTGCAGAGGCTTCCCCTCGAGGGGAAGCTCCGCCGAAGGCGGTGATGAGGTGTCCTCATGCGCGGAGCGCAATTCATTCATCCGCAATAAATGAATAGACCTTCGGTCATGAATTGCCTTACGGCATGAATTGGCTGACGCCGTGAATTGCACCTGACGGTGTATGATGCCTCACATATGCCCGATCTCGATCGACCAGCCGAAGGGATCCTTCATGCGGCCCCACTGGATGTCGGTGAGCGTCTTGTAGGCATAGGAGCTGATCGGACCGATCTCGCCGTTGTTGATGATCATGACCTTGTCGCCCCATTCAAGCTTGCCGACCGGGCTGATGACCGCCGCGGTACCGGTGCCGAAGACCTCGTTGAGCTTGCCCGCGTCGTATGCGTCGGCAACCTCCTGGATCGCGATCCTGCGCTCGGTGACCTTGTAGCCCTTGTCGCGGAGGATCTCGATCATCGACTTTCTGGTGATGCCCGAGAGGATGCTGCCGTCCAGCTCCGGCGTAATGACCTCGCCGTCGATCACAAAGAAGATGTTCATCGCGCCGACCTCGCCGACGTACTTTTTCTCGACGCCGTCGAGCCACAGGACCTGCGAATAGCCCTTCTTGTGCGCGATCTCCTGCGCGAGCATCGAGGACGCATAGTTGCCGCCGGTCTTCGCAAAGCCGGTGCCGCCGCGGACCGCGCGGACGTATTCCTCCTCGACGTAGATCGGGACGGGCTTCAGGCCGCTCTCATAGTACGCGCCGGACGGGCTCAGAAGCACCATATAGAGGTAGCTGTCCGCTTCCTTGACGCCGAGACGGGACTCGTTGCCGATGCACATCGGACGGATATACAGCGACGCGCCCGGATCGGACGGGATCCAGTCCTTGTCGAGCATGACGAGCTCCTTGAGGCTCTCCACGCAGAAATCGACGTCGAGCTGCGGGATGCACAGACGCTCGTTCGAGAGGTTCATGCGCTTGAAGTTCTCCTCCGGACGGAACAAAAGAACTCTGCCGTCCTCGGCACGGTACGCCTTCATGCCCTCGAACGTCTCCTGCGCGTAGTGCAGAACGGTGGAGGCCGGGCTGATGGTGATCGGTCCGTACGGGACGATCTTCGCGTCGTGCCAGCCAATGCCCTTATCCCACTGCATGACCAGCATGTGGTCGGTAAAGACGACGCCGAAGCCGAGCTTTGCGCCCTTTGCGGGCTTCTCTTTGGGATGTTCTGTTTTGATGATGGTTAAACCTTCCATTGTGATTCTCCCTCTTTTAGAATTTTATTGTGTTCCGCACGTGAATGCGGTATAATCCGAATATCGGAGGTGACGAGTATGGCTTATGGAAACAACGCGCTTTCGGTGCGCATCGCGGACCGGCTTTCTGAAATGATCGTGCACGGACGTTTCGCCCCGGGCGACAAGCTGCCGAACGAACCCGCGCTTGCCGAAGAGCTGAACATCAGCCGCACGACGCTTCGCGAAGCGCTCCGCATTCTCTCTACGCGCGGGCTGGTCGAGGTGCGCCGCGGCGTCGGCACGTTTGTGACCGAAAGCCGCAACATTCACGCCGACTACGACGTGCTGCGCATCCAGAACACAAACGTGAACACGAAGGACCTCTACGAGATGCGCCTCATGTTCGAGCCGCAGGCGGCGTATTACGCCTGCCTCCGCGCAAGCAACGAAGAGCTGAACGAGATCTTCCGCTTCTGCGAGCTGAACGAGCAGATGATCCGCTCCGCCGATCCGCAGTGGGACGAAACCGAGCAGAAATTCCACAACTCGATCGCGTCCGCCACGCACAACCCGTTCATCACGGCGCTGCTGCCGATCTTCAACCGCGCCATCCACCACGGCATCCTGCTCGCGAACGAGGCGCCGGAGGTGGCGGAGATGACGCTGCACGATCACCGTCTTCTGGTGCAGTACCTACGCGACCGCAATCCCGAAGGTGCGAAAACCGCGATGCAGCTGCATATCATCAACACGATGCGCGCGTTCCATATCCCGCTCGATTAATAGACCTTCAAGTCCTCCGCGACTTCGACCTTGAACGGAAGCAGATCCAGGATCTGCTTTTTTACGTCTACGCCCTTGCGAACTTCCGTAAGGATCAGTCCCTTTTCACCGAGCTTGAAGACGCAGCGCTCGGTCACGTAGGTGACCTCCTGCCCGTTCTCGTGTGCGTTCTGCGCGGAGAAGCTGAGCGCTGTGACATGCTCCACAAACTTCAGGAACTTGCCTTCCTTGACGATCTTCAATCCGTCTTCGCCGTCCTCGATCTCCAGCCCGCCTGCCGAGAACGTCGTGCAGAACACGACCTTGTGCGTGAACTGCGTGATGTTGATGAAGCCGCCGATGCCGGAGAGCTTTTTCGGGTGATAGTGTCCGTTGACGTTGCCCTCGCCGTCGATCTCCAGCGCACCGATGAAGCAGATATCGAGGCCGCCGCCGTCGTACAGGTCGAACTGTTCGGCGGTGGTGCAGCACGCCTGCGCGCCCATAGCCGCGCCGAACGCGAACCCGCCCGCGGGCAGGCCCTTCATGGAGCCGGCCTCGACGGTCAGCGCGACTCGACTCAGCATACCGCTCTTTGCCGCTTCGACCGCGACGAATTCCGGCGCGCCGACGCCGATGTTGACGACGTGACCGGGCTTCAATTCCTTTGCCGCGCGCTTTGCGATCAGCTGCTTTGCGAGGTCCTTCGGATCGTCCTTCGCGTTGTTCTTGACGAATGCTTCGAGCTCCTCGTCCGTCATGGGCACGTCGCCCGCATAGCGCGGATCGGAACCCTTGATGCCCTGGATCTGGTCCTGTTCGGGGCAGACGCAGATGTAGTCGACGAGCACCGACGGGATCACGATCTCGGTCGGTCTTCTCGGTGTGTCGAGCTTGCGCTTGACCTGCACAATGACCTTGCCGCCGCAGCGTTTCGTAAGCTGCGCAATGGAGAGCGCGTCGCCGATGACCGGCTCGTCTTCCCATGAAATGTTGCCGTATGCGTCGGCGCTGGAGCCCTTCAGAAGCGCGACGTCGGGACGCGGGGTCGCATACTTGAGCCGCCGCTTGCCGTCGATCACGATCTCCTCGACAAGCTCCTGCTTCGACTGCTCGTTCAGCTGATAGCCCTTGTACTTCGGATCGACGAACAGGTTCAAGCCCGCGTCGGAAATGTAGTACGGATGCCCCGCCGCGCCTGCGCGCACCGCGTGCGACATGACGCCGAACGGCAGGTTGTACGCTTCGACCTTGTTTTCGAGGATCATCTTCGCCGTGTCGGGCATGGAGCCGTAGTGCGACATGATGACGGTCTTCACGCCGCCGAGCGGGACGATCTTCTCGCACGGCTGACCGGGAAGCCATCCGCCGAGGCCCGCCGTACAATAGAGCGTGAGGTCATGGGGATGCCCTTCCGCTTCAAAGCGCTCGTTCAGCGCAATGGAAAGCTGTTCGGCATTGTTCATGCCCAAAAAGTTGTTGTAGATCAGGCAGTCTCCGTCCCGGATCAATCTGACTGCCTCCGCGGCAGAAATAAACTGTGCCATAGTTGGTTTCTCCTTTTCATGACGCCGCAGGCGTCAATTCATGCGGCATTGCCGCAATTCACGTCCGAAGGAAAATTCATGCGCGAAGCGCAATTCGTTACACCTAACCTCATCCGGCTCGCTTCTCGGTACACCTCATCCGGCTGACGCCACCTTCTCCTCAAGGAGAAGGCTTTTGGTTTGGAGGCTTCCCCTTGAGGGAAAGCTCCGCCGCAGGCGGTGATGAGGTGTTGTCCTCCATATGCAGCAGAATATCACTGCATACCGCATTGAATTCCCGCTGTATCTGCAGGTTCGTATACCGTAAAACCGTGATCCCGTTTTCCTGCATCCATGCGTCTCTGTCCCGATCGGACTGAACGCCGGCATCCATAAAATGCTGCGATCCGTCCAGCTCAATTAAAATCTTTTTCGAGGCGATGTAGAAATCCGCGATATAGTGTCCGAGTACCTTTTGCCGGTGGACTGTAACGGGTAGCCTTTTCAGAAAATCGTACCAGAGGTGCCGTTCTTCTTTTGTCATCTCGCGGCGCATCTTTTGTGAAAAGGGTTTCAGCCGAGCGTTATGGTATTCGTTCATTTACACCTCATCCGGCTCGCTCACGCTTCGGCGTACACACTCCGCTTCGCTCCGTTTCAGCGGTGCCGTCGCGCGCTCCCCGCGCGTCGCCATCTCTTCTCCTCAAGGAGAAGGCTTTTGGCATGTGCTCCGCTCTCAGGGGAAGGCTTGCAGTATGTTCCCTCTTACCCAAAGGGAAGGCTTTGGAACGTTATCCTCTCCCGCATCTTGGATGCTGAGGCTTCTCCTTGAGGAGAAGCTCCGCCGCAGGCGGTGATGAGGTGTTTTCCCCCCGGAAGCATCAAGCCGCAAACGCGAATAAACCGCAGGGGCTGCCGAGGGTGTCGGCAACCCCTTAAGCTGTGACTTTATTCTTCGATGCAGGATGCGCCGCGCAGAAGCGCTTCGCGGTTCAACGGGATCAGCTTGGCTTTCTTTTCGCCGAGCTTTTCGAGCAGCGCTTTGAGGACCGTTTCGACCTCGACGCACTTGGACTTGCCGAGATACGCGCCGAGCATGATCATGTTACTGACCTTGCTGTTTCCGAGCTCCGCCGCGATCTCCGTGCAGGGTACATAGTACGCGTTCACGTCGGTGCGCTTGACCTTGATGTCGATCATGGAGCTGTTGACGAAGATCGAACCGCCGGGAACGACCTTGTCCTCGAACTTTTCGAGAGACGGTCTGTTCATGACGATCAGAGATGTCGGACGCGTGACGAGCGGAGAGTCGATCTCCTGATCACTGAGCATAACGCTGCAGTTTGCCGTGCCGCCGCGCATTTCGGGACCGTAGGACGGGATCCAGGAGGTATTCTTGCCCTCCATCATGCCGGCTGCCGCCAGAAGCTGACCCATCAGCAGAACGCCCTGTCCGCCGAAGCCTGCGAAAATATTTCTCTCAACCATGGTTATACCTCCTTAAACGTGCCGAGCGGATAGTACGGGATCATGTTGTCCTTCAGCCACTCCATCGCCTCGACCGGCGCCTTGCCCCAGTTCGTCGGGCAGGGGGACAGGATCTCGACCATCGAGAAGCCCTTGCGGTCGATCTGCGCCTGGAACGCCTTCTTGATCGCCGCCTTGGTCTGGTTGATGTGCGGCGTGCTGTCGAGCGAGCAGCGCGCGATGAACGCGGAACCCTCGATCGTGGAAAGCATCTCCGCGATGCGGATCGGCTTGCCGCAATGCTCCGGATCACGGCCGAGCGGGCTCGTGGTGGTCTTCTGACCGACGAGCGTCGTCGGCGCCATCTGACCGCCGGTCATGCCGTAGATCGCGTTGTTGATGAAGATCGTCGTGATCTTCTCGCCGCGGTGCGCCGCGTGCACGATCTCCGCGGTACCGATGGACGCGAGGTCGCCGTCGCCCTGATACGTGAAGATGTACTTATCCGGATGGACGCGCTTGAAGCCCGTCGCGACTGCCGGCGCTCTGCCGTGCGCCGCTTCGTACATATCGAGGTTCATGTAGTTATAAAGGAATACCGCGCAGCCGACGGGAGCGACGCCCGCGCACTTATCCTGGATGCCCAGCTCGTCGATGACTTCCGCAACGAGGCGATGCACGATGCCGTGACCGCAGCCCGGGCAGTAATGGAACGGAACGTCCGTTAAAACGGGAGTTTTCTTGAAAACGGTTGCCATGTTCATGCCCTCCTCATCTGCATAATGCGCTCGGCAATATCCTCCGCTGCCGGAATGATGCTGCCGCCCTTGCCCATGTACTCGATGGGCTTGATGCCGTTGACCGCAAGACGGATATCCTCGACCATCTGGCCGTTGCTGATCTCAACGGTGAGACCCGCCTTGACGCTCTCCTGCTCGAAGACCTCCTTAACTTCCTTCGTCGGGAACGGCCACAGGGTGATCGGACGGACGAGGCCGGCCTTAATGCCGTTCTCCTCGAGGATGCGGACCGCCGCTTTGCAGACGCGCGCGACCGTTCCGTATGCGCAGAGGATGTATTCGGCGCCTTCGGTATGGTACTTCTCGACCATGACTTCCTTCTCGCGGATTACGTCGTAACGCGCGTTCAAGCGGGTCATGAGGCCGTCCAGATCCTCGGTCTCGATGTACAGCGAGTTGATGATCGCGCGCGGACGGGTGCCCTTCGGGTCCCAGCCCTGCGCCGCCCACGGCTTTTCGGGGAGCATGGGATTCGGATTCATGTGCAGCTCGACCGGCTCCATCATCTGACCGATCAGACCGTCGGCAAGGATGATGACCGGGATGCGGTAGTTGTCCGCGAGATCAAACGCGTGGGGCATCAGATCGACCGTCTCCTGAATGGAGGACGGCGCGATGACGATGCTGCGGTAGTCGCCGTGACCGCCGCCCTTGACCGCCTGGAAGTAGTCGCCCTGGCTTGCCTGAATGTTGCCGAGACCGGGACCGCCGCGCATCATGTTGACGATCACGCACGGAACCTCCGCGCCCGCGATCGTGGAAATGCCTTCCTGCTTCAGGGAAATGCCCGGGCTGGAGGAAGAGGTCATAACGCGCGCGCCTGCGCCGCCTGCGCCGTAGACCATGTTGATCGCGGCGAGTTCGCTCTCCGCCTGCAGGAAGCATCCGCCCACCTGCGGGAGACGCAGCGACATGTACTCGGGGATGTCGTTCTGCGGCGTGATCGGGTAGCCGAAGAAGTACCGGCAGCCCGCCTGGATGGCCGCTTCGGCGATCGCTTCGCAGCCCTTCATCAGTTCCTTAGCCATACTGTTCCTCCTTACTTTTCGATCTCAATGGCAACGTCCGGGCAGGTTTTTGCGCAGGACGCACAGGCGATGCAGGCCTCCGGATGCGCAGCCTCAACGGCAAAATAGCCCTTCGTGTTGAGACGCTTGGAGATGGCTAGCACGTCTTTGGGACATGCACGCACGCAGAGCCCGCAGCTCTTGCATGCGTCTTCGTGGATGATTACTTTGATCATGGCATTTCCTTTCTTTCCGAGTTTTGTTTTGGTATCATTAAAGTCCTTCCGTTAAGAACTTATCCCAACTGCGGTGCATGTACACGGTGATCGGCTGACGAACGCCGATGTACTGCTCATCCAGTCCGTGCTCCTTCGCGTACGCGTTGAAATCATCCAGCACCTTCGGCACGCCGCACGTTCCCCAGACCGGGATGCCGGTGCGAAGGGACAGCGCTTTTACAAGTTCGTAGCCCTCGACAAGATGCGTATGGTCCGTCTCTCCCGCAAGATTCGCGTTGTTCACGATGCCGGTCACGTCGAGCCGGGAAACGAACCTGATCTTTTCGAGCGTCGCGTACGCGCTCTCGAGATCCGCCGCCGTCGGGCGCATCGGGTTTACGATGAACAGGACGTGCAGGTTTTCCTTCGGCACCTTCTGAAAATGCGGCTTGTACTGCCCTAAAGCGATCGAGCCGACGTGATCGCCGCCGATGTCAAAAAAAACGCTTCCCTCTCCCGGCGTAAACGCGGCGTATACGCGGGCGGAAAGCGACATGATTTCGATTTTTTCGAGGGCATACGGGGGCATGATCAGCTCGACGCCGGCGGGTTCCAACACGTCGGCGCGTTCGCTGGTGCGAAAATACGGGTTGATGACGTCGAGGTCGACCAAAGTACAGGGACCGCTCTTTGCGGCATGGATCGCCATATTCAGCGCCAGCTCGCTTTTTCCGCTGCCGAACGCCCCGAGCAGAACCCAATATTCCTTCATACGCGGTCTTACCTCTCTATAGTTGTCGGACATCCGTTCGGGGATGTCCAACATCAATGCTATTGTACCAAAACCGCGTCGAAAAGTCAATCGGCAAATGCGCTTTTTCGGCGGTTTCGGAACGAATTTTTCCGGCGGCGGAGGCGCTCCCCCGCCGCGCCTTTTCGCAGAGAAAAAAGAGCGCTGCTCCCTTTCCGGAGCAGCGCTCGATTTACGGAATTCAGTTGGTCTTGCAGCTCAGGACGTTGGACCACTGACCGTAGTAGTCCTTCTTCTCGAACTCGTGGTACGAACGCACGCGCACATAGTAGGTGGTGTTCGCCTTCAGGCTGCTGATGGTGCCCTTTGCGGTCTCCCAATCGGTGACCCTGATGCTCTTCACGTTCTCCTTGAACGCAGTGTCGGTTGCGACCTGCAGCTCATAGCCGGTGAACTGCTTGCTTGCATCCCACTCCGCAGTGATCTTTTTCGCGCCGGGCGTGACGGAAGACAGCGTTCTGGTCGAGATGCGGACCACGATGATCTTCGGGCTGACCATACCGAGGTTGTAGTTATCCATCGGATCGGTGAAGTATGCCTTGATGCCATACTCATACTTCGAGCGGGCATAGACCTTGGTGTCCTTCCAGGACGTCGACGTGGTGTTGTACCAGCGGGAGAAGTTCGTCCAGCCGTTGGTCGTGCTGCTCCACGCACGGCGATAGATGACGTAGCCGCCCGCGCCCGGGACCGCCTTCCAGTTGAGCTGGATGCCGTCGCTGACGTTCTCGACCTTCAGTTCTTCCGAACCGGGCAGATAGATCTTGTACCACAGCTCCGTCGTTTCGGTATGACCGTGCATGGTCACATAGAGGTACGCGGTGCCCGGATCAACGTTGTCGGCATAAGAGAAGGAATAGTATCTCGCGTCGATGGTGTTGCCCTTTGCGTCCGTTACGACGAACTTCGGGCACATCTCATAGCCGGTGTAAATGACGTACGGCGTGCTTCCGATGTACTTGACCTCGCCGCTCGCGAACTTGACCGTGTAATCCGCATTGAAGCTGCGGTTGACTTCAACGGTCATGTCGCCCTTGCCGGTTTCAAAGAGATACTTGAAGCCCGAGAGGCTCGAGAGGACTTTCGGCAGGGTCATCTTGCCCATGGATTTATCGTACTTGCATACGCTGCTGGCCGCCTTGACGTACGCAATATCCGACGGAATCGGGAAAAAACCCGACATGTCAAACACGTACTCATCGCCGACGACGGTGAGGTTCATCGGGTCGACCGTGGTCTGATTCGCGAAGTTTATGCTGCTGAGGATCGGGTTGGAGGCCAAATGCAGCGCACGCAGGTTGTTGCTGCTGCAGTTCAGCGTTTCCAGATTCGTGCAGGAGGTCGGATCCAGCTCGTCGATCTGGTTGTTCTGGCAATTCAGGGTGCGAAGCTTGGAGCAGCCCATGATGTTCAGCGCGACAATCTTGTTGCTGTTGCAGGTAAGCGCGTCAAGCGACGAGCAGGCGCTGACGTCCAGGTCTTTCAGGCGGTTGCTCGAGCAGTCCAGATTGACGAGCTTGGTGTTTGTCGAAACGTCCAGCGAGGGAAGCTTGTTGCTGTTGACGTACAGGTTCACAAGCTTGGTGTTGTTGTAAAGATCCAGCGCGGGGAGACCGCAGCTCTTCAGGCTCAGCGTCACCAGATCGGTGTTCTTGGAAACGTCGATCGTCGTAAAGGAGTTGCTGTCGGCTTTCAGCACGGTCAGCTTCGTGTTCTTGGTGACGTCGAGCGTCTTCAGCTTGTTGCTGTTGAGCACGAGCTCCGTAAGAGCCGTGTTCTTGGTCAGATCGAGCTTTTCAAGGCCTGTGGAGTTCGCGGTCAGCTTCTTCAGAGCTGTGTTCTTCGAAAGGTCGATCTCCTTGATGCTGTTCTTGGCGATATTGAGCTCCTCGAGCGCCGTGTTCTTGGTCAGATCCGGCTTCGTCAGACTGTTGCTGCTGAGGTCAAGCGTCTTCAGAGCAGTGTTCTTGGAAAGATCGATCTTTGCGAGCTTGTTTCCGGAAAGCTTGAGCGTTTCAAGCTTCGTGAAGTTGGTCAGCGTCACGGAACTGATCTTGTTGTTTACCGCGGAGAGTTCGATCAGGTCCTTGTTGTTCTTGAGCGAATCGAGCGCGGTCAGCGCGTTGTCGTTGAGGTGTACGTGCTCCAACGTCTTTACCGAGGAAAGATTCAGCTTGCTGAAACTGTTGTTGCTCGCGTAGAGGTTCTTCAGATTCTTGTTCTTGCTCAGATCCAGCGTCTTGAGCTTGTTGTTGGTGCAGGCAATGAAGTACAGATCCGGGCAGCCGGAAACGAGCAGCGAGGTGAGTTCGTTGTTCGCGCATTCCAGTCTCCAGAGGTGCGTGTTCTTCCGAAGGTCGAGCTTTGTGAGCTTGTTGCCGGTGCAGACGAGGACCTTCAGGTTCTTGAACAGCGCGATACCGGTCAGGTTCGCAATGTTCTCTTTGCTGCAGTCGATCTTAACGACGTCGTCCGCCTGCGCCTGCGTCATCGAGGACTCGCCGCCGGCGATGTTCTTCTTGACCCAGTTGCGGAAATTCGCATCCGGGAAGTTCTTCGAATTGACGTAAACGGTGGATTCGATATCCTCGTCGATCGGGTTGATCAGCGCGTCCGCGTCGTCGTCAACCGGATCGGAGGCCGATTCGGTCCCCTCTTCGGGTTCATTCGCGGGTTCCTCCGCAGGTTCCTCCGCGGGTTCCTCAGCGGGTTCCTCCGCAGGTTCTTCTGCGGGTTCTTCCGCTTCGATCTCCTCTGCGGGTTCGGTCAGTGCGGGTTCGTCCTGCGCTTCTTCCGCGAACGCGGCGGGCACGAGCGAGAGCGTCATGACGAGACACAGCAAAAGGCAAATCCATTTTTTCATTCCAATTATCCTCCTCAAGTGAGTATAGCTCCGACTATCATTATAAGCATATATACAAAAAAAGGCAAACGTAAAAGTGCATAAATTCGGTCCGATAACCTGTATATTTTTACGGAAAAATGAACGCCGTCCCATTTTTGTCTCAGATGTACGGCATATGCGCCTGAATTTTATGAACGAATTGTATGCGGTATGCATACCGTATACCTTGAATGCGCATGCGCGGTATGCATACATACGCTGTGGATTTATGCACCGCCGATCATGTTTGCGGGCGAAATTCATGACCGAAGGCAATTCATGACCGCAGGACAATTCATGCGCGAAGCGCAATTCATCTGCTGCCCTCCCGTCGGACTCTGTCCGCCGCCCTCCCCGGCAAGGGAGGGTCAAAACATGCGTCACCGGATCAATTCATTCGCAGCGGAAGATGGTACGCGTGGGAAGCGCGCGTTCTGTCTTTGAGACGAAGCGGATTCACGCAGCAGCGCCGCAATGTGTGTGCTTGGAGCATTCTTCCTTCCTGTTTCACTGTTGCGATATTTGACGGGGCGCCGAGGACGTCGCCCCCTGCAACACGATCGCAAGGAGGCTTACACCCCTTTCCGGAAGAACGGTACCGGTCTCTTAACTGCGGATCGCAGGGGAGATGGCGACGCGCGACCTGACGCGCGACGGCTCCTATGTAATGAAGCATGGTACGCGCGGGAAGCGCGCGATCTTCCTCTGTAACGAAGTGGCAGCGGAATGGAAAAGCCGACCCCGACGTCCCGCTGAGCAGCGGAACGAACGGCCGACGGCCGTCGTACGGTTTTTCGCGCGGACAATACGCAAAAGCCGCCGCGCGAAATTGCGCGGCGGCCTGCCGTAAAGCGTATTATCTCGAATGCTCCTTGATCGCGCCGGAACGGTACGCCTGCAGAAGCAGCTGCAGGTCGTCGATGCGCTCGAGGAGCGTTTTGCCGACGTCCGTATCCGCGACGCGTTTGCGCGTATGCGGCGTGTAGACGATCTGCTGCGTGCTGTGGATATCCGTCTCCGTGCGGATCGCCTCGTTGACTGTCACGAACGGGTCGTGGCAGGAAAGGATCATGTGCTGCGAGTTGTAGATCAGCGTGTAGCCCGCGATGCCGGTCGTGGACTGATACGCCTTGGACATGCCGCCGTCGATGACGAAGATGCGGCCGTTTGCCTTGATCGGGGATTCGCCCTTCTTGATCTTGACCGGCACGTGTCCGTTGATGATGTGCGAATCGGGATCGGCGGAGAGACCGAACTCCTCGAGGATCTTCACCGCGAAGTCCTCGTGCTCGGCGAGCTTGAAGTACGGGTTTTTGTGCTCCTCGTGCGTGGTCTTGTCGTCGATGAAGTAGCGCTCGAACGTCGTCATCTTGTCCTTGCCGAAGAGAGGCGAGTTCGTGCCGCACCACATGTACCAGAAGAAATCAAGCCCCTCTTCGCGCTCGGGTGTGCCCCACTTGGTGAAAAAGCCCTGACGCACCAGCGCGTCCGCTTTGTCGAACAGCGCTTTGCCGGAATACTCCTTTCCGCCGATCCTGACGGACGCGAACGTACCGTCCGGGTTTGCGGGCACGCAGCCGTGGAACAGGAGGTTGCCGTTGCACACGAGGTACATGCTGCCGTGCGAGAACAGGAATTTCGTATGCTCGCGGATCTTGCCACTGTGGTAGAACGCCGTGCGGAGCTTGTCCATCAGGTCCTCCTCCGCCTCGGTCAGCGCGTACGGATCGGTCGGGTCCACGGTCTCAAAGCGTTTGTCGGCAAGATCGTACTCGACGCCCTCGATCACCATCGTGCCGCGCTCGTAGTCCACGCGGTGCAGCATGCGGCGGTGGTCCATATGATAGTCCGGGTTCTTTTCGATGATCTGTCCCTCTAACTTGAACAGGATGATCGCCATCGCCTTGTGCATCTTCGCGATCATCTCGGGATTGTCGTGGTGCGCGTCGCCCACCTCGCGCGGGAGGAACTTCGTGCAGGGATCGTCGCCGTACGTTTCGAGCGCGAACTTGAGAAGCGGCGAAAGCGAGATGCCGTAGCCGTCCTCGATCGTGTCGACGTTGCCGTATTTCAGCGAGTTGATGATGGCGGTCGCGATGAGCGCACGGTTTCCCGCGGAGGCGCCCATCCACAGGATGTCGTGATTGCCCCACTGGATGTCGACGTTATGATAGGTCAGAAGGCGGTCGAGGATGATGTGCGCGCCGGGACCGCGGTCGAACACGTCGCCCACGATGTGCAGGCGGTCGATGACGAGCCGCTGGATGAGGTTACTTAGCGCCACGATCATCGCGTCCGCCTGTTCGGTCTCGATGATCGAACGGATGATCTCGTTGTTGTAACGGACCTTGTCCTCGGTCTCGATCGCGTGTAAGAGCTCGTCGATGATGTAGGCGTAGTCCTCCGGCAGCGCTTTCCGGACCTTCGAACGCGTGTATTTCGACGCGGAGAAGCGGCAGACCTCGACGAGCCGCCGGAGCGTGATCTTGTACCATTCGGCGTTCACGACGCCCGCGCGCTTCAAGAGATCCAGCTTCTGCACGGGGTAGTAGATCAGCGTCGCGAGCGTGTTGCGCTCCGCTTCCGTCACCGTGTTTTCGAAGAGGATGTCGACCTTTTTGCGGATCACGCCGGACGCGTTCTTCAGCATGTGGATGAACGCCTCGTATTCGCCGTGAATGTCGCTGATGAAATGCTCCGTGCCCTTCGGAAGGCCGAGGATCGCTTTCAGGTTGATGATCTCCGTCGAGACCTCCGCGATCGTCGGATACTCGTGCGCCAAAAGCTTCAGATACTTCATGTCCGGTTGCTGTTCCATGCCGTTTCCGCCTTTCATTGATCTTGTAATCATTGTATCATGCTATGATCGCCTTGTCACCCGGTTCAAAAAATATATGAATCCATTCACGCGCCGCAGGCGCAATTCATGACCGCAAGGTCAATTCACGGCGGCTCTGCCGCCAATTCATGCCGAAGGCAATTCACGACGCAGCCAATTCATCCATCCGCAAAAGCTGACGCTTTTTACGTATCCCCCCTCATCCGCCTTGCTCACGCTTCGGCACCTTCCCCACCCAAGGGGGAAGGCTTATGCCGCCGTTCGTTCTTTTTGTGTCACCTCATCCGCCCCCCGGCACCTTCCCAATCAAGAGGAAGGCATATGCAGTAGGGACGGGCATTGCCCGTCCGCGAAGATGCGGCGCGGACGACTATTCATGTCCGCAGGACAATTCATGACGCCGCAGACGTCAATTCATCCCGATCTGTCATCCTGAGGAACGATGGTACGCGCGGGTAGCGCGCGATCTTCCTCTGTAACGAAGTGGAGAGTGACGAAGAATCTTTCAGGATCCTTCGTCGTTTCACTCCTCAGGATGACAATAGAGCGGTGCGCAACGGCGCTGAAATGCGTGACACCTCATCCGTCACTCCTTCGTCGCGACACCTTCTCCTCAAGGAGAAGGTAAGAAAAAAGCCTTCCCCCTCGGGGGAAGGTGCCGTCAGGCGGATGAGGGGTCCAACGGCGCAAAAAAGACGGCCAGCGCCCGTCCGCGTGATCTTATTCCTTTAACGCAAGCGCATATTACAAACAATCGTCTGTTGATGAACTTGAAACAGCATTACAAGATGAGATTGACGGTGGAACAGAAGTATTCTATATAAATAAAAACGCCATCGGTCTTGCATCTGCATCCACCGACCTTACGGCTATAAAAGCACTGATCGGGAAGATACATAGCTCAGATGGCTTTGTACATAATATAACAGATGATGATTCGCCTGTCAAGATTGTTCCGATTCCGCTTTTTCGAGGACCTTTTTGTACGGCAGCAGCATGCCCTCGGTCATTTTGCCGGAGAGCTTCTTCTGGAGCTTTTTGTTGCGCATCATGCCGCCGACGAGGTACATGCCGAGGATGCGGCCCTTGCGCTTCTGCGGGAAGTCGTAGAAGCCGTGCTTTTTATAGAAGCGGTGGTCCTCCTTCATGAGCCCTCGCATCTGGTAGATGAGATCGCGGAAGATCTTCATCCCGCCGACGCCCCAGAACGTCTTCGGCGGCTGATAAGCGTGATCGACCGCGTAGCGCAACGTATCCGAAAGCGCTTCGATCTCCGCGTCGGGATCGGTCTCGTCCGTCGCAACGCCCGCAAGGAAGTTGCCGCCGACCTCGGCGCGCGCCTCGATGACCGTCTGCAGATTGATCTCTTGGGACAGCGGACCGGAAACGAGATAGCCCACCGGCTTGCCCATCGTGACCGTGCGATGTCCGTTGCAGAACTGCCGGTCGTCGTAGAGCTTCATGCGATAGCCCATCGAGTGATCCTTGATTTCAAACGCGTAGACGATCGCGTCCGCGGTCTGGATGTGTTCGCGCAGATACGTGTCAAAACCGTCCTTGTAGACGCAGGTACCGTTTGCGGCGCACTTGAAGCAGCCGAGACAGCCGCCCGCAAACGGGAATTCGCGAAGGTTGACAAGCGCGGTCTCGAACGGCGCGACGCGCAGAAACCGCGCGACCATGTCGCGGATCGGGCTCATCTCGTTTGGATCGAAGTCCGCGACGATCGCGACCCTGCCGCCCTCCTGCATTGCCGGCGCCGCTGTTTCCGAAAGCGGCACGGGAACAAACGGCTTCGGCTCACATCGTTTTGGCTCCGCATATCCGTGTTCTTTTCGCCACAGAATAAAGCGGAAAAAGTCCTCCGCCTCCTTGCGTCCCTGCTCCTTTAATAGGTCCTCCATGTCCGCGGACAGCCCGCCGAGATAGGCAAGATTCAGATCGTCGCAGTTGTCACGGATGAAGCGGTGCGCGGTGATATCGTAGAAGTGCAGAGAAGTCGAGACCTGCGCGGCGCATTTGTCCGCAAGGACGACGCCGTGCTCCCTAATAAGCTCAATAAACCGGTGCAGCTGGCTCGGCACCAAAAAAGTATAGACCGGATAGCAGAACAGCAGAAGATCGGCGGTAAGGAGCTTCTCCTCCGTCTCCGCGAAATCCTTTTCGAGCGCTTTGATGCGCTGTCCGACGTGCAGGACCTCGAAGGTCTCGTCCCCGAATCGCTTTTCGAGATAGCGGACGGTCTGTAAGGTAATACTGTTTTCGCCCTTCGGCGAGCCGTTCAGAACCAGAATGCGCATGCATTTTCCTCCTGTCTCTCAATAGATCGTTTTGATCGGACCGTCGATCCCGTACTGCCGGCGGAAATCGTCGAGGTCCTTCGGCGTGCGGATCAGCATGTATTCGGCGAACCTCCCGCTTTCGCGGTCCAGAAAGCCCGCGACCGCCTCGCCGGTGCAGATGCTCTTTTTGATCGCCGGGACCTGTTTTTCGACGTCATAGCCCGGTTCCTTTGGTTTATGAAACAAGCGCATGACCGTACCTCCTTTCGGTTTTCGCCGTCGGCGCCGTATGTTCGCGGCGTTTTGAAAAATGATTGCTTTTATTGTGCCGCCATGCTATAATTATAATATATTAAAAACAAGGAGGCAATACTATGGCAACCGTAGAAGAACTCGTTCAACAGTATCAGACCGACAAAGCACTTCAGGATGAGGTCGCGGCGATCCTCGCGGACGGAAAGATCTCGATCTCCGAGTTTCTGACCTTCGCAAGAAAGCACGACGTCGACATTTCTCTGGCTGACCTGCCGAAGTACGTTGAGCAGGCCAAGCAGCTCGGCTTCATCAAATAAGAACGCTCCCTGATACGAATACGGACGGGTCTATCCCGTCCGTTTTTTCAATTCTCCCCGATCGCGGGCGTGTAGGTGACGCCGTAGATCGCGCCGTCGACGATCGTGACCGACAGCAGCGCCGTGCCGTCGACAAGGTTCCAGTCCGCCTCGTAAAGCGCCGGGAACGCCGAGATCGCGTCCTCCTCGGGCATGCCGATATAGAGTCCCTGCGGCGTTTTCACGGTGTCGTCGTCGAGCCGGATCGCCGTAACGCGGCTCGTGCCGTCGATCTCGTTCGCCGTGATCTCAAAGCCCGCGAAAAAGTAGCTGACGTCCTCCGTTTCGAACGCGCAGGACTGCCCCGTAAACGTGCTGCGATACGCGGGAAGCGCGGATAAAACCGCCTCCGTCTCGTCATAGATGCCGAAGCGCGCGCCGTTTGCCTCAAAGTACAGTTCGCCGTACTCGCCGCCGCGCACCGCGTTCGGATCGACGAACACCGCGTTCGGATCGTCCGCCTCCTTGCAGCCGAACGAAAGGAGCAGAAGCAGTGCAAGAAGCAGGATCGCCGTTCGTTTCATATCAGTTTCCCTCCGATAACCGTTGTTTTTCATTCTCATACCGTTCGGTCAAAGCCGCGTAGTCCGCGTCGTACGCCGCTTCGCCGCGATGATCTTTTAACCCGTATTCGCTTTGCAGGATCGCCCCGAACCAGCGGGAGAGCTTTTCCGCGCCGAAGACGTTCAGGTGCTGTCCCTGATCGTACGTGTCCGTGGTCATGTCGATTCCGATGAGATCGTTTTCCGCGATCATATTATCATACCGCAATCCGCGCGATTTTGCAAACGCCGCGATCTCTTCGTCCCACTCCGCGTGCCAGACGGGATAGATCGAGGGCGACTTGATGAGCACGAGCGCGACGCCGTTTTCTTCGCAAAGGTCCGCAATTTCAGTCAACCACGCCATGCTCGTTTCGGGAAGCTTCGGATCGTAATTCTCCTGCGGGACCTCGGTCGCGGGATCGACGCCCGTGTGCATCACATAGCCCTTGAACGAGACCGGACCGCCCTTTGAAAACCAGTACGTGAAGTCCTCGCGTGTGAGCTCGCCGATGCGGTCGTGATACCGAAGAAGCGGGAACAGATAGCTCATGGCGTCCTCGCCCTCGGTCATGGATGCGCGGATCGCGCCGAGCTTTGCCGCGCCCATGCGCATGCCGTCGAGGTTCAGGCGGTTGTACGCCTCGGACTGCGGCTCGCCGTATTTCAGCGCAAGCACGTTGAAGACGACGACCTTCGGCGTTTCGGTCTTCAAGGCGTCTTCAAGCATGTAATACGAATGCCACGCAAGCTGCTGCGCGCCGCCGCGGATGTAGGACGTGATCCCGTATTCGTTGTAGAGCGTGACCGGCGAAAAGTGTTCGAACACCTCGCAGTCGCCGATAAACAGCACGTCGTGATCCGTCGTTTCGCCGTAATACTCGCCGGTGAGATGCCCGTCGATCAGCGAGTCATGATATTTCGGCGCTGTAAGCCGCGAGACCGCGATAAGCGCTCCGAAACACACGATGCAGCTAAGCAGTATGCCGATGACGGTGAACCCTTTTCGTTTCATATCAGAACCGGTTGTAGATAAACTGGGACGCGTCGAAGCCGAAGCCGTAGCGTCCGAAGATCAGGATCGTGCCGATCAGCACGAGCAGCACGCAGACGGAAAAGACCGTTCCGCGTTTTATGATCCGCGGTCGGATCGCGCCCTTTCGCTGTACCATCGAGAGCGCGAACATAGCGAGCACGCCGCAAAAAGCGATCGCGTAATCATAATGGGAAAGTCCCAGCGACTGTATACCGCCGCGGAAGACCGCGCTCCAGTTCCACGTCGTGAACATGGAAAAGAACGACGAGAACGCGTCCCGGACCGTTCCGTAGCAGTCGAGGATGCGAAGCGACGAAAGCAGCAGCACCGTGCGGATCACGGTAAAGCCGCGATAGAACGCGCTTGCGGACAGCTTCGGGAAGCGCTGATGAAACCGCGCGTACAGGGGCTTCATCTCCTCGGAAAGCAGGATCACGACGCCGTTTAAAATGCCCCAGACGAGGAACGTCAGGTTGCTGCCGTGCCACGCGCCGGTCAGCGCCCACACAAGGATCGTCGCAAGGTACACCGGCACGCGCCGCGAAAACCCGACGCCGAAGCGCCGCGTGTTCTTGGAAAGATCGCGCATCGGCTTGCTGACCGACAGCGGATAGTAGACATAGCGCTTGAACCACTCGCCGAGCGTGATATGCCAGCGCCGCCAGTACTCCGAAATGCTCTTGGAAAAATACGGGCGCAGGAAGTTTTCCTCGATCCGTACGCCCAGCATTTCGCCCACACCGATCGTGATGTCGATGCCGCCGGTGAAGTCCGCGTAGAGGCACGCGGCGTACAGCAGCATTTCGACGAAGATGAAGTCCCCGCGGTACGCGGCGGGCTTTGCGCAGAGCGCCTTGACCGCGACAAGCAGGCGGTCCGCGACGATCAGCTTTTTCCAGTAGCCCCACGCGATGCGCAAGGACGCGGAAAGGAAGCGCCGTCCGTCAAACGCGTGCGGCTCCTGCAAAGCTTTTCCCACCGTTTCGAACCGCGTAATCGGTCCCTGCACCAGAAGCGGGAAAAACGAGGTGAACAGCGCAAGCTTCAGGGGATTCCGTTCCGCCGGGATCGTCTCGCGGTACACGTCCAGAAGGTAGCCCACCGTCGAGAACGTATAGAACGAAATGCCCATCGTGAGCGCAAGGTCCTGTCCGAACGGCTTTGTGCCGAACAGTCCCGCAGAAAGGCGTCCGAGCATCGCGCCGTATTTCAGCGCAAAGAGAATGCCGACGTTCAGCACAAGGCACGCGACGAGAATCAGCCGCCGCTTCTTTTCAAGCCGCAGGCGGACTGCCTTTCGCTCCTCCTTCGTGTGCGTCGTCTTCATTTCGGCAAGCATTTCGCGCTGACGGGTAAACAGCGTGTCCATCCCGCGCGAAGCGGCGTATACGCTCGCGACCGTCACGGCCATAAAGACCGCGCCTAAGATGCCCGCAAAGCAGACGAACACGCCGTTTGCGAGCAGCAGCACGATCCATTGGATCCGTTTCGGCACAAGGTAGTACACGGGCACGAGTACCGCCAGAAACAGAAGAAACGCCCACGAGGGAAACAGCATCAGTCGTCCTGCTCTCCGATCCTTGTGATGAGCGCGAAGAGCGCCTTTGCGGAATTGAAGTTTTCGGGCACGATATCCTTTGCCGGGATCACGACGTCGAATTCCTCCTCGATCCGCGTGATCAGCATGACGATATCAAACGACGCGAGGACGCCGCCGTCGACCAGCCGCGTTTCGGTTTCAAAATCCGTTTCGGGATGCAGCTCCCGTAAAATGTCCAGAAGTTGTTCCATTGTTCCTCCTATTTGTATAACAGAAGCGTCGCCGCCTTGCGGTCGGTCTTGCCGTTTTCGGTGAGCGGAAGCGCGTCCGCCTTTGCCGTGCGCTTCGGCAGCAGGTATTCGGGGATCTTGCTGCGAAGCGCGTTGAGCAGCGCCGTCTTTTCGATCGCGCCGGTATAGACGAGGCCGAGCACACTCTTTTCGCGGTCGAAGACCGCGCACGCCGCGTCGACGCCGTCGACCGCTTTTGCCGCGGCTTCCAGCTCGCCAAGCTCGATGCGGTGTCCCATGTGCTTGATCTGATCGTCCCGCCGCCCCAAAAACTCCAGTTCGCCGCGCCCGTTCCGCCGCCCGAGATCGCCGGTACGGTAGACCGTTTCGGGATAATCCGGATTCAGCGGATTTTGTACGAACGCGTTTTTCGTGCGCTCCGGATCGCGGTAGTAGCCGTGACAGACACATGTGCCGCGAATATAGATCTCGCCCTCGTCCGCGCGGCTGCCGTTCTCATCGATGAGAAAGATCTCCGTGTTGTCGAACGCGCGTCCGATCGGGACACGTTCGCCGAGGTCAAAGTCGCGGTCGACCTCATAGAAGCACGACATGCCGGTGCATTCGGTGGGTCCGTACAGATTCAGATACCGCGCTTTTACGTGTTCGCGCCAGATTTTAAGCTGCTTCGGCGGCATGACCTCGCTGCCGAACGCGACGGTTTTCAAATATTGCGGCACGACCGCGTCGAACGTGTGCAACGCGGAGATCAGCGTCAGAGCGGGAACGACCCAGCAAAGCGCCGTGACGCGGTGCGCGTTCAGAAATTCCACGAGCGGCACCGGCGTCATAAAGAGCTTTTTCGGCACGAGCACGACGGACGAGCCGCATTTCAGCGCCGATAAAATTTCTTTCAGGCATGCGTCCACGTACAGCGGCGCCTGCATGCCGAATACGTCGGTTTCGTCCGCGCGGAGCGTCTTTGTGATCTGCTCCGCGTAATCAAGCACCGCGCGGTGCACGCCGACCACGCCCTTCGGCGCGCCGGTAGAGCCGCTTGTAAACACCAGATACGCGGGGTCGGAATCGAGCGTCTTTTCCTTTGCCGCTTCGAGTGCGGCGGGATCGGCGGGCTCCGAAAGCAGCGCGTTTGCGTCGAGCGTTTCACCGGAAAAGCCGCAGGCGGCAAGCAGCGCCGTCGCGCTGTCGTCCGCGATCGCAAAGCGCGGCTTCACGCGGTCGAGGACCGAACGGATGCGGCTTTCGCCCATCTCCGCGTCGACCGGAACGTAAAAGCAGTTCGCCTTCCACACGCCGAAAAACGCCGCGATCATCGCGCCGCCGCGCGGCATAAAGACGAGGATCGGCTCGTGCGAAGCGCCGCGCCGCAAAAGCGCCGAACCAAACGAATCGGACCGCGCCGCGACGTCCGAAAACGTCAGCGTTTCGCGCTCGTCCGAAAACATCGGGCGGTCAGGCCGCAGCTTTACCTGCCGCGCAAGATCGTCGAGAACCGTTTTCATATCAGTTGCCTCCCCGATAACGCTCGGTCGCGACCGGCGGATACAGCGATTTGTCGTAGCGCCAGTAGGACCGGCTGTGGAGCCGCGTCTGTTCATCCGTCCACATGAAGCAGCGATACACGCCCGTCCACGCGTTGCACGCATCGAAGTGGTACCAACCCGTACCGACATTGACGAGAAGCCAGTAGTGATGCGTGTTCGGTCCGCTGCGCTGCACGCTGACGATCTCGGCGTCCGTCTGCTCGAGCAGCAGCCGCGCCGCCGCATAGGACGTAAAGCAGTCGCCTCTGCCTACGGTAAGTCCGCGCACCGCCTCGCCGCGCCAGTCCTGCTTGTTCGAGTTGGCGGAATAGCGCACGTTGTTGAACACGTAGTCGTAGATCGCTTCGACCTGTTCGCCGAGCGTCATGTCCTTGCGCAGGATCTTGGAAAGGATCTCGTCCGCGACCTCCTGCGCGCGGTCCTCATTGACCTTTGACCGCACGATTTGCATATACGCGGTTTGGGACTTCGTATTGCCGCAGCGATCCGTCGCGGAATAGGTCACGGAATATTTGCCGATCTGCGACATATCCACGCCCGACGCGTCGACCGATACCTCCACGTCGCCGTCGCGGTCGTCCCACGCATAGACCTCCGCAAGGTACGAGACCGGCTCGCCGAGATAGCCGCAGCGGTCGCGCACGCCGTACAGCTCCGGCGGTTCCGTGTCCGGGATCAGCGTCAGCGTAAAGGTCTGTTCGCCGCGGTTGCCGCTCGTGTCGGTCGCGACTACGGTGACCTCCTGCTCGCCCTTCGTCCAGTCCGGCTCCGTGAGCCAGCCGAGCGTCGTTTCCGTCACATCCTCCGCTGCAGATAGCTCCTCCGCGGCGATCGGGGTATCCAGATACCATTGCGACCGCCGAACGGTGATCGTGGGCGGCGTGGTGTCTCGCACGTCGATCACCGCGATGTTGCGCTCTCCGTCGATCGTGAGCGCAAGGACGTGCTGTCCGAGCTCGTCCGGGAAAAACTGCATGTCGAACGACGCTTCGGTATAGGTCCCCTCCTCCAAAAGCTCGGACGGGGAAAGTCCCATGTGCCGCGCCTCGATCACGACCGGCGTGACGTTCGAGAACAGCAGCGTCGACCACACCGTCGTGACGTTTCCGCCGCCGTCGGTGAGCGTCACCGGGATCGTCTGCGGCTCCAGACTGTTCGGATCCGGCTCCGCCGAAAGCGCGACGGACACCGCGGTCTCGTCGGATACGTCGGTCACGAGCATGCCTGCCCGGATCGTTTCGCCCGGCCGCGCGATATACGTCACGCCTTTACCCGCGGGCGGGACCGTGTCCCGCACGATGAGGCGGGTTTCGGACGTGATCCCGTTCGCCGTGACCGAAAGCGTGTATTCGCCCGGCTCGCGCAGCATCCGATCCGTGATCGGCGTGATCGAAACGTCGTCGTACGGCGCGATCAGGATCTCTTCCGAACTCGGCGCGGGATCGCCCGCCTCGACCGTGATCTCGTCGACCGCGATCCGCACATGCACCGTGACAGGCACGCGCGCCGCGTTGCCGCTTTCGTCCTCCAAAAGGATCACCGCGTCACAGTCGCCGACGGTCATAAAATCCGGTTCGGTTTCATACGTGATCTTCACGCGGCTCTTGTCTCGCAGATTCTTGATCAGCTTGTCCGGCGAGAGCGCCGTTCCCGCGGGGACGGTCAGCTCCGGTCCGTCGGCGGTCGGCGGCTGCGTATCGCGCACGCAAAGCACCACCGGCACGGTGCGTCCGTGATACCGCACACGAAGCGGATAGTCGCCCGTCTGCCGGTAAACCTCTTCCGGCTCGGTTTCGTATGCCGCTTCATCCGGTTCCCTGCGCAAGAATGCGCTTGCCTCGGGCGTGGCTGTGCCGAGCTCGATCGTCACGGTCCTTTTCACGCCGCCGTACGTCATGCACAGCAGCACGAACGCGGCGACGATCGCGATGGCAAGGACCGGCAGAATGAGCGTGACGGCGAATCTCAGCTTCGGATGCGTCTGCTTCGTCCGCACCGCCTGCTTCTTCTGCTTTTTCTTCTTGCTCTGCTTCATGCCCGTGTCTCCCTCATAAAGCTCCGCTCATACGATCGCAGCAGCGTTTCGTAAAGCGCCTCGGCCTTTCCGCCGACCGCCGCGCCGTCGACCGTTTCCGCACGGCGCACGCCGAGCGTGCTGGACGTGACGAGCACCTCGTCCGCCTTTGTCATCTCGTCCTTTGTAAACGCGCGCAGCAGCACCGGAACGCCGTTTTCCTTCGCGGCCTCCAGAAGCGCCGCTCGCGTGACGCCCGCCAGAATGCGGTTGTCCGTCGGATGCGTGATGAGCGTGCCTTTCTTCAAAATATGAATGTTCGTATGCGAGCCCTCGGTGACGCATCCGTCGCGCACGAAGACCGCCTCGTCCGCGCCTGCTTCCTTTGCCCGCTGGTTTGCGAGGATGTTCGGGATCAGGTTCAGCGTCTTGACGTCGCACATCGCGTAGCGGATATCGTCCGCCGTGATGAGCTTCAGCGTCCGCTCGCGCGGAAGAAGCGTTTTCGGCCGGACCGTGACAAGCAGGTTCGGCGCCGCATCCTTCGGGAACGCGTGCGTCCGCGGCGCCGTTGCGCGCGACGCCTGCCAGTAAAGCACCGCGCACGGTTCGTTCGCAATGCGGATGCAGCGATCCAATACGCCCGTGAGAAAATCCCTGTCGGAAAAGAACGGGATCGAGAGCGCGGCAAGCGACCGGCAGAACCGATCGATATGCGCCTCAAGCCGGAACGCCTTCGTCCCGATCACAAGGCACGCCTCGTAGCAGCCGTCGCCGAAATACACGGCGCGGTCGTTCATCGGCACCGTCATCGTATCCGGATCGCCGAACGTTCCGTTGTAATACCCGATCGCTGGCACGCCTTTGCCTCCCTGTCCTATAATCGTACAGTATATCATACCTCTTTTTTTCGCGGCGTTCAAGCCCGAAGCGACAATTTTCGCATCTTTCCCGCGCGTCGGCGCTTCCCGCTTGCAAAACCGCATCACGGTTGCTATAATATATTTATTATATTGTCCGGCATCACCGGGCGGAAAGGGCGTTGCGATGAAGAAGAGAGTTCTGTCCTCCGCGCAGATCATCCCGATCGGGTTTCTGCTTCTGATCGCGGTCGGAACGGGGCTTCTGTCGCTTCCGTTCGCGACGGCGGACGGAACGCGCGCGCCACTGCTTACCGCGCTGTTCACCTCCACGACCTCGGTCTGCGTGACCGGTCTTGTCGTCGTCGACACGTTCTCCTACTGGTCGGTGTTCGGCAAGATCGTGATCCTCGCGCTCATTCAGGTCGGCGGGCTCGGCATCGTCGCCGTCTCCTCCATGCTCTTCATGCTGCTGAAGCGGTCCTTCTCGATCCGCGACCGCGCGATGCTGCGCGACTCGTTCGATCTCGATTCACTGCACGGCGTGCTGCCGTTTTTGCGCAAGGTGATCCTCGGCGTGCTCGCGGTCGAAGCGCTCGGCATGATCCTGTTCGCGTTTGCGTTTATTCCGCGGTACGGCTTTTTCCGTGGGCTGTGGTATTCCCTGTTCCATTCGATCTCGGCGTTCTGCAACGCCGGTCTCGACCTGATCGGACCGGACAGTTTTCAGCCGTTTCATGACAGTGCTTACATTCTGATCGTGACGATGTTCCTGATCGTGTTCGGCGGGCTCGGTTATATCGTCTGGTTCGACGTATCCACGACCGCGAAGGAATCGGTCAGACGCCGCTTCGGCGTGCGCTGGTTTTTCCGTCGTCTCGGCGAGCATACGAAGCTCGTGCTGCTTACAAGCGCGATCCTGATCGTGTCCGGCGCGGTCGTCACACTGCTGCTGGAAATGCACAATCCCGCGACGCTCGGCGGTTTACCGTGGGGACAGAAGATTTTGAACGCGACCTTCCAGTCGGTGACGTACCGCACGGCGGGGTTTGCTTCGATCCCGCAGGGCGCGCTGTCCGACGGGTCGGTGCTGCTCGGCTGCGTCTGGATGTTCATCGGCGGTTCTCCGATGGGCACGGCGGGCGGCATCAAGACCGTCACGCTCGCAGTTCTGCTTCTGAGCGCGCTGTCGTACGTAAGAGGACGCGCGGATACCGTTGTGTTCCGCCGCAGCATCCCGTACGATCTGGTCAAAAAAGCTGCGGCGATCCTGTTCTTCAGCTTGTTCCTGTCCCTGCTCTCCTCCGTTCTGCTGGTCGCCGTCGACGGCGTGCCGCTTTCGGACGCGGTCTATGAGGTGTTCAGCGCGACGGGCACGGTGGGACTTTCCCGCGGGCTGACCCCGCAGCTTTCCGTCTTCGGACGGATCCTGATCATTCTCTGCATGTACCTCGGAAGGATCGGCCCGATCTCGCTCGCGCTGTTCTTCCATACGGACCTGTCCGGCGGCAAAAACATCCGCTACGCGCAGGGACGCTACTACGTCGGATAAATAGGAGGCAATTATGAAAAAATCGATCGCAGTATTGGGCATGGGACGGTTCGGACAGTTTCTGACCGCCGAGCTTTCGAAAAACGGCGCGGATGTGCTGATCGCCGACGGCGACGAGGAAGTCATCCGCAGGTTTGCGAACGGCGTGAGCTGCGCCATCAAAGCGGATCTCAACGATCCCGAGGTCATCCGCGGGCTCGGACTCGGCGGCGTGGACACGGCCGTCGTCTCGATGGGCAGCAGTCTGGACGCAAGCATCATGTGCGTCATGGTGGCAAAGGAGCTCGGTGTGCCGTACGTGATCGCGAAAGCCGCCTCGCTCCGCATGGGTGAGATTTTGCGGCGTGTCGGCGCGGACGAGATCATCTATCCCGAGAAGGAAAGCGCCGAGATGACCGCAAGGCGGCTCCTGTCCTCCGACTTTCTCGAATTCTTCGATCTCGGCTCCGAGCTTTCCGTATTCAGCATGAAGCCGAAAAAGGAATGGGTCGGCAAGACCCTGCGCGAGCTGGATCTTCGCGGGCGTCTGAAGCTCAACGTGATCGCGATGCGCGAGGGCGGACACACGAGCGCGACGATGGATCCCGACCGCCCGCTCTCCGCCGACGCGGAGCTCTTTGCCGTGGCGAATCACGAAGCGCTGGACAAGCTTCTGCACTGAACCGAAGAATAATCAATGCCAAAAACGGACCGCAGATCGCGGTCCGTTTTGCGTTGTATGCTATTTGGATCTGTGCCGGTACGTCAGCGGGCTGAACAGCAGGATGATCGGGAACAGTTCGAGGCGCCCCGCGAGCATTTCAAGCGAAAGCAGGACCTTTGACGCGCCGTTGAAGAAGCCGTAGTTTTCGGTCGGCCCGACGAGCGCGAGACCCGGTCCGATATTGGAAAGACACGCGAGCGTCGCCGTGAAATTCGTCAGAAAGTCCTGTTGGCCGAGCGAAAGCAGGAACACGCCCGTCGCCAGACACACGATGTACAGCAGGAAAAACGTCAGCGTCGCGCGGATCAGTGCCGACTGGATCGGTTTGCCCTCCATACGGACGACCGTGACCGCGCGCGGGTGCAGCATTCGCCGCACCTCCTGCCGCGCCGATTTGAACAGGATCACGACACGGCTGATCTTTAAGCCGCCGCCGGTCGACCCGGCGCATGCGCCAAAGACCATCAGAAGCAGCAGTGTCATCTTGGAAAACCCCGGCCACGCGTCGAAATTGACCGTCGCGTAACCGGTCGTGGTGATGATCGACGAGACCTGGAAATAGGCGTCCCGAAGCGTCAGCCCGAAGCCGTGCGCGGCGGAAAACGTATTGATGGTGATCAGTATGACAGCGGTCGCCACGATCCCGCCGTAGACCCTGAGTTCCTCGGAACGGACGGCGGCCCTCCATTTCCCGATCAGGATCAGATGGTATAAGCTGAAGTTGACGCCGAACAGCAGCATGAACGTGGACAGCACGACGTGGATATAGGTGCTGTCATACGCCTTGATCCCCGCGTTTTTCACCGAGAAACCGCCGGTGCCCGCCGCGCCGAACGCGTGACAGACCGACTCGAAGAGCGGCATGCCGCCCGCGCAGAGCAGAATGATGAGGATCACCGTGAGGACGGTATAGACAGCGTAGAGGATCTTGGCGGTATCGCGCATGCGCGGCACGAGCTTGCCCTTGACGGGGCCCGGCACCTCCGCGCGCATCAGATGCATGGAGCGCTCCTCGCTCATCGGCATGACCGCCAGCACGAACACGAGCACGCCCATGCCGCCGACCCAGTGGGAAAAGCTTCTCCAGAACAGGATGCAGTGCGGGAGCTGTTCGACCGTTTCGAGGATCGATGCGCCGGTCGTGGTGAAGCCGGAGACGATCTCGAACAGGCAGTCCCAGAACGTCTCGAATCCGCCGCAAAGCCAGAACGGCACCGCACCGAATAAGGACATCAGCACCCACGCCGCCGCGACGGTCAGAAAGCCCTCGCGCGCGTAGATCGTCGTGTCCTTCGGCTTTTTGATCCCGAACAGACCCAAGAGTCCCAGCGCGCCCATCGCGGGCAGAAAGCACCAGGTGATCGCCTCGCGATAGATGAGCCCGACCAGCACGGACGGGAGCATGAGCGCCGCCTCGAGGAGCAGGATCCGCCCCAGCAGGAATACGACCATGCGGCGGTTCATTTCGCTTCCTCCATGATATCGCCGAGGTCGTTCATCCGGTGCTGTTCGGTCACGACCAGCACGACGTCGCCCGCCTGGATGGTGTCCGCGCCGCCCGGGATGATCGCCTTGCCGTTCCGCACAAGGCATGCGATCAGCAGATGCTTTTTCGTTTTCAGATCCTTCAGCGGGATATTCAGAAGATTCTTGTTTTCGTCGCTTGCGTTGAATTCGAGCACCTCGATCGAGCCGTCCGCGATCTTGTAGAGCCCGCGGATGCGTCCGTGGTCCGCGCTCGCTTCACGGGCGCGCACGTAGCGCAGGATCACGTTCGTCGCGACGCGCTTCGGGGAGATGACGGAGTCGAGCGCCGTCTCCTTCACGAGACTTTCGAGCCCTTCGTTGTTGACCTTGGCGATGACCTTGCCCACGCCGTGCCGCTTTGCGTACAGCGCCGAAAGCACGTTGCCCTCGTCAAGCCCGGTCAGCCCGATGAACGCGTCGGCGCGCTCGATGCCTTCCTCCTGCATGAGGTCGTGGTCGGTGACGTCGCCGTTGATGACGGCCGCGCCGGGCAGAAGCTCCGCGATATTGCGCGCAGCGTCCTTGCTGTATTCGATGATCTTGACCGAAATGTTGCTTCCGACAAGTTCCTGCGCAAGGTAATAGCTGATGCGTCCGCCGCCGCCGATGATGACCGAACGGATCGGATTCGCGATCACGCCTGCCTTGCGGAGCGCCTTTGCGACCTCGCGCGGGGCGCCGGTGACATAGATCACGTCGCCGCCCGCAAGCGTGAATCCGCCGGACGGGATCGTGTACGCGCCGTTGCGCTCGACCGCGCAGATCAGCACCTTTACGCCGAGCTTCTGCGGCAGCTCATACAGCGGGATGCCGTTAATGACGCTCTTTTCGGGAAGCCGGCAGGTGACCAGCTCCACGTGTCCGCGGGCGAACAGCTCGATATGCGTCGCCGCCGGGAAGCGCAGGATCCGCGCGATCTCCTCCGCCGCCTGCCGGTCCGGATTGACCGTCATGGAAAGCCCGAGGTCATCGGAGATGCGGTACATGTTGTTCGCGTATTCGGGGTCGCGGACGCGCGCGATCGTGTGCTTTGCGCCGATCTTGTGCGCGATGAGGCAGGACAGCAGGTTGATCTCGTCGCTCGTCGTCATGGCGAGCAGCAGATCCGCGTCCTTTGCCCCCGCTTCCTCCAGCACGGAAAAGACCGCGCCGTTTCCGACGTAGCCGATCACGTCCTGTGAGTTGCTGATCTGTTCGATGACCGATTCGTTCCGGTCGATGACGGTCACGCGGTGTCCCTCCTTGACGAGCTGGACCGCAAGCGTCGATCCCATCTTCCCGCAGCCGACGATCATGATCTGCATAAGCGTTCCTCCGTAAAAGACAATAACAATAATAGATAAGTATAACAGGGATCGGCATAAAATGCAACATTTCCCGATGCGAATGCCCGCCCCCGCGGATTTTTCCGCATTTGGGGCTTGTGGTCCGGGAAAAAATGTGCTAATATGAATTGATTATCCGAAAAGGAGTTTCCCATGAAAAAACTGATCGCATTCTTTCTGATCGCCGTCCTGCTCTTCACGGCCGCTGCGTGCGCAAGCAGCAGCGGTTCGACCGCACAGACCACGCGGGGCGAGATTTCCGTCGCATACGACAATGAGCTCACAAAGGATCTGCTCGCTTACTTCCAGGCAAACCAGTCCGTCCTCGCGAACGGCATTCTGCTCGACGCGGAGACCGATTACGATGCGCTTGCGAACAATACGTCCGTTGCCCTGCTGAAGGACGAAGCGATCGCCGAACAGCTGAAAGCAAAGGGCTGGACCGAAACCGAAGACTGGACCGAAGCGCAGAAAAAAGCCAACGATGAAATGTTCCGCTTCATCGTGCTCGTCTCCCCCTCCGTCAATGAAAGCGGAAAGAAAGCCGCAAAGCTTCTGACGGACTGGCTCGTCGGCGACGGCACCTATCAAGCCACGATCTCGACCATGTCCGGAAGCTGCAGCTGCAAGCGCACGGAAACGAAGGTCACGATCACAAGCGACGCGCCGGAGCTTTGTAAGGACGCGCATTTTGCCGCGCTTGTCAATCCGTAACTGCCCGAATACGCAAAGGAGCCGTTAAGAAAGTCTTAACGGCTCCTTTATACTTTTCACAGACGCCGAAACGCCGCGTACTTTCCTCTTCCCGTGCCGCTGTTTCGGCGGGCGGATGATATCCGCCCCTGCGGTGAATTGTGCCGGACGGCGCATGAAATCAATTGAACGCGGCGACCGGCTGCTCCGGTTCGGCCGCGGGTTCGTCGGCGGGCGGATGATATCCGCCCTGCGGTGAATTGCGCCGAAGGGCGCAGAAATCAATAGAACGTCGCGACCGGCTGTTCCGGTTCGGCCGCGGGCGCGAAGGAACGGACCGTGAGGACCGGACCCTTCTTGCCGTAGATGTTCGAGAACTTCTCGTGGATCGTGCCCTCGACGATGCCCCAGCTCTTGTGCTTCACGGACTTTGCGAGATCGTACCGGCAGACGAGCGGGCAGTAGGCGATGTCCGCCTCGCAGCAGGTCATGATATGGCGACCGGCAAGGAACGTGTCCTTCGGCAGCCGCATGTTGTTGGCGCAAAGGCCCTTGTAGCGGACGGTCTTGCCCTCATACTTTGCGGGCTCGTCGACGAGATCGCGGTAAAAGAGCGCGTAGTCGCGGTCGGCGATCTCGATGATATCGGCGTTGATATCGAACGGAAGCGGGTCCTCGATGTCGTCCTCGACGCTCGTGCCGTCTGTGAGATCGTAGACGATCTGCGCCCCGCGCGACACGCCGCGCACGAGCTTATGCAGCTCCATCCTGTCCTGCTCGGGCTCGACGCGCGTGAAGATGACAAGCTCCGCGGTATTCAGCTTGTCCACGACAAGCTGCCGCATGTTCGCGTTGTACGCCGCGATCGTGCTTGCGTCGACCATCATGGTCTCCTGCGCAATGCCCCAGTTGTCCGGCAGGCGGTCGAAGAGATCGTTCATCTGCCACATGCCGTTGTACTCGATCATGACGCGCGTCGCCGCCGCCTTTCTTTGCCACAGCGACATGTTGGCGGGGGTCAGCTCCGCGGGGCTGTCCACCGTGTGGATCGTGACGTTGTTGATCGAAAAGCGCCTGGGCTCAAGCTCCTCCTCGCCCTCCTCGCAGAGGATGACGAGCGTGCGCTGTCCTTCGTTGAAGGTGGGATCCTCGAGCATCGACTGCAAGAACGTCGTCTTGCCGGCGTCGAGAAAGCCCGTGAACAAAAAGACCGGAAGCATCATGGCCGTTTACTCCGTAAAGAGCGCCTTCAGGGCGTCTTCGTTCATCTTCGAGCCGATCACACAGAGCCGTCCGATCACGCCCGCAGCGCCGCGGCGCACCTCGACCTCGCCGGGAACGTGGTCAAAGTGGATCCACTTCTCGCCGTCCGCAGCCGGTACGACGCCCTTTGCGCGAAGGACCGTGCCGTAGGTCTCGGTATCGTCGAGCCTGGCGATCTTTGCGCGGATCTCATCCTCGGTGAAGCGGTGCATCGTCTCAATGCCCCAGCTGCTGAACACCTCGTCTGCGTCGTGTCCGTGGTGATGATGGTGGTGATGGTGATGCTCGTGCTCCTCGTCATCATCGTCATCGTGATGATGGTGATGGCATTCGCATTCCGGATCGTCGCACTCCTCGCCGTCGTGGTGGTGATGATGATGCTCATGCTCCCCGTCATCATCGTCGTCGTGATGATGATGGTGCTCGTGCTCGTCCTCATCATCGTCATCATGGTGGTGATGATGGTGCTCGTGCTCGTCCTCATCATCGTCATCATGATGGTGGTGGTGATGGCATTCGCATTCCGGATCGTCGCACTCGTCCTCATCGTGGTGATGGTGATGCTCCGCCTTCAGCGCCTCCATGGACGCCTTCAGCGTATCGCGGCTTTCGATCGCCTTCACGAGATCTTCGCCCGCAAGGTGATCCCACGGCGCGGCGACGACCGTCGCTTCCGGGTTCAGCTCGCGCACCATGTCGAGCACTTCGTTGAGGCGTTCCTCGCTCACGTCCTGCGAACGGCTCAGGATCACGCAGTCCGCCGCCTGGATCTGGTTCACGTAGAACTCGCCGAAGTTCTTGCGGTAGACGCGCGCCTTCTTTGCGTCGACGACCGCAATGCAGCTCGAAATCACAACGTCGTCGTTCAACACGCCGCTGACCGCGCGCTTGACGTCAGAGAGCTTTCCGACGCCGGACGGCTCGATGAGGATGCGGTCCGGATGGAATTGCTCCAAAACCTTTTTGAGCGCTTCGGAGAAATCGCCGACGAGCGAGCAGCAGATGCAGCCGGAGTTCATCTCCGTGATCTCGATGCCCGCTTCCTGTAAAAACGCGCCGTCGATGCCGATCTCGCCGAATTCGTTCTCGATCAGCACGAGCTTCTCGCCGTTGAAGCCGTCCGCGATCAGTTTTTTGATGAGCGTCGTCTTGCCCGCGCCCAGGAAACCACTGAAAATATCGATCTTTGTCATATCTGTTCTATCCTTCTTTCCCTGCGGGATATCCCGCCTTTTCTTCGTTTGTTATCCTATCACACTTTTTGATTTTTGCAAGGTCTGTTTTGTGGACTTTTTGTGAGATTATCATGCGCCGTCCGGCGCAATTCACGTCCGCAAGGACAATTCACGGCGAAGCGCAATTCATGACCGCAAGGTCAATTCATGTCCGTCAGGACAATTCATGCGCGAAACCAATTCATGACCGCAAGGTCAATTCACACACAAAGCGCAATTCATCCACCTCATCCGGCTTCGCTTACGCTGCGCCACCTTCTCCTCAAGGAGAAGGCAGGGATCGGAGGCTTTCCCTCAAGGGGAAGCTGGCAGCGTCAGCTGACTGATGAGGTGTTTTTCTACGCCAATTATTTTTTCCGCAGCCCGAACCGCACCGCAAGCGATCCCTTCGGACACGTACGCGCGCAGCGGCCGCAGCGGATGCACTCGACGGAGTTGAACTGCGTCACGGGGTCGATGCCCATCGGACAGACCGTCTCGCACTTGCCGCAATGCACGCAGGTCGGTTCGTCGTAGTCGAGATGCACGAGCGCGATGCGGTTGAAGCATCCGTAGATTGCGCCGAGCGGGCAGAGATACCGGCAAAACGGACGCGAAATAAGCAGCGACAGAAGAAGGATCGCAGAAGCCGCGCCGACCTTCCACCAGAAGAGAACGCCGATCTGCCCCTGTAAGTTCCCGTTTGCAAGCACGAGCGGGACGCCGCCGAGCAGCGTGCCCGCGGGACACAGAAGCTTACAGAACCACGGCACGAGCACGCCCTTCAGCGCGGAATACAGCGGCATGCCGATCACGAGAATCCCGAGCACCGCATATTTGAGCCAACGCAGATATCGGTCCGATCTGAACGTGCGGATCTTTTTGAAAAACGGGATCCTGTAAACAAGGTCCTGCACCCACCCGAACGGGCAGATCCAGCCGCAGATCCACCGCCCGAGCGTGAGCCCGAAGAGCATGAGAAATCCGAGCACATAGAACGGGAACGCGATCTTTTTATAACCGCCGGAGAGCGTCGCCTGCAGCGAGCCGATCGGACACGCGCCGACCGCCGCGGGACACGAATAGCAGTTCAGCCCCGGCACGCAGACGGACTTCGTTTTGCCCTGTTCGATCTTGCCGAGGAAGAACCGGTGCAGTTTCGGATTCTGCAGGAGGAACGCCGCCGCCTGCACGGTGAGCCGCTTCCACTCGCCCTTTACGCGTCTTGCCTTATCCAATGCCGATACACTCCAGACAGATTTTTGTTGCTTTTATGAGAACCGACGAAACCTGCCCCGAGAAGATCCCGATGAGCAGAAAAGCCGTGCCCGCAAGCGCGAGCACGGTAAAGATGCAGATGCGAACGACGCGCTTCACGGCAAAAGCGCCTCCACGGTCGCTTTCCAGCCTTCATAGTCCTGACTGCCGATGACCGGCTCGCCGATCTCGTTGCCGTTGCGGTCAAAGAAATAGGTGGCGGGAATATACATGGACATTCCGCTGTACTTCTCCAGCGTGCCGGAAACGCCGAGCGTCGGGTAGGTCACGCCGGAATCCGCGATGACGTCCTTTGCGCCGTTCAGCTCGTCGCCGATCCAGACGCCGAGGATGAGCACGTTCGGATACTCTTCGTGAATGCGCTCAATCTCCGGCATTTCGCCGACGCACGGTCCGCACCATTCCGCCCAGAAATTGACCATGATGAGATCGTAATCCCTGATCATATCGCTGCCGATCGGCTCGCCGAACAGCGTGACCGTATCGAAAACCAGATCGCCCTGTGCCTGCGGCGCTTCCGGCTCGTCCGGTACGACCGGCTGTTCCGGTTCAATCGGCTCAGCCGCAAGCATGTTTTCCACGGTCGCCTTCCAGCCGTCATAGTCCTGCGCGCCGACGACCGGCTCGCCGACCGCGTTGCCGTTCCGGTCAAAGAACATCGTCGTCGGGAATGCCTCAAGCCCGTTTGCCATGTCGACGAGCGTTCCGTCCGGCTCCAGCGTCAGGAATGTGATGTTGTTCTCCTTCAGGATCTGAAGCGAATCATCCATGCTGTTCGGGAAGCTCAGCACGCCGAGCATCAGCACGTTCGGGTACTCCTGATGGATGCGCTCCAGCTCCGGCATCTCATAGACGCACCAGCCGCACCAGTCCGCCCAGAAATTGACGAGCACGAGATCGTAATCCCTGATCATGTCGCTGCTGATCGCCTCGCCGTACAGCGTCACCGTATCAAATACCAGCTCGCCCTGCGCCTGCGGCGCGGTCGGCTGCTCCGGCTCGACTGGCGTTTCCGGCTCGGCCGGTTCGACCGGCGCTTCCGGTACGACCGGCTCGACCTGTTCGGGACCGGATTCCGGTATTGTCACCTTTTTACGCTGCTCGCAGCCCGCACACAGCAGGAACAGCGCGGCAAGCAGGATCGGGATCATGCGTTTCATATTGGGATATCTCCTTTTCGTTTTTATTCGTATGCAGTATATCACGCCTTGACCGACAATTTGTTTGCAGTATATCATACCCTGCTCGATTTGAAAATATTTTTTCGAAATTGTGCTTTACCCTCTTGACAACCGTGGTTAAAGCGTTATAATTGTGTATGCACAGTAAGCACAATTAACAGGAGGGCATATGAAGATTCTGGAAATCAAAGATCTCCGCAAAGCATATCCGGGCTTCCTTTTGGACGACGTCAGCTTCGACGTGGAGGAAGGCAGCATCATGGGCTTTATCGGACGCAACGGCGCCGGCAAGACGACGACGATCAAATCGGTGCTGAACCTTGTCCATGCGGACGGCGGCACGGTGCTGTTCGAGGGAGAGGACCTTTGGTCGAACGAGACCGTCTGCAAAAAGCGCATCGGTCTGGTGCTCGGCGAGTTCAACTATTACAAGCGCAAGAAGCTGAAGGCGATCGCGGCGGTCACGAAGCAGTTCTATGAGGACTGGGACGAAGAAACGTATCAGGCGCTTCTCTCCCGCTTTTCCCTCGACCCGGAGAAGAAGATCTCCGAGCTAAGTCAGGGCATGCGCGTGAAGTTTGCGCTGGCGCTCGCGCTTTCGCACCGGGCGAAGCTTCTGATCCTCGACGAGCCGACGAGCGGACTGGATCCCGTCTCCCGCGACGAGCTTTTAGACATCTTCCGCAGCATCATCGAGGACGGCGAGCACAGCATCCTGTTCTCGACGCACATCATCTCGGACCTCGAAAAATGCGCGGACTACATCACCTACATCAAGGGCGGTAAAATCGTCGTTTCGACCGATGCGGACAGCTTCAAGGATGCGTACCGGCTCGTTTCCGGCGAAGCGGATCAGCTCGAGCGCTTCCGCAGTACTCTCATCGGCTATCGCGCGCACGCGTTCGGCTTTACGGGACTGATGCGCCGCGAGGACGCGGAGCGCGCCGAAGGGCTCAAGGTCGCGCCTGCGGATATGGAATCCATTATGATCTACACGGAAAAGGAGGACGGCCATGAAAGCGCTGCTCAGTAAAGAATTCAAGCTCTGTGTGCATCCCGCGTTGTTCATCTACCTCGCGCTGATTTTGATGCTGCTCATTCCGAACTATCCGTACCTTGTTTCGTGCTTCTTCGTCTGCAACGGGATCTTCTTCTGCTTCCAGCAGGCGCGTGAAAACGGCGATGCGATGTACACGGCGATGCTGCCGGTCAGCAAAGCGCAGGCGGTCAAGGCGCGGTGTCTTTTCGTCGTCATCATCGAGATGATCGACGTCGTGCTCATGGCGGCTATGTGCGCGTTCGCGCTCGTCGCGATGCCGGAAACGAACGGCGGCGGCACGGATCACAGCCTCTCCCTCATTGCCTTTGCGCTCGTGCTGTTTGCGATCTTCAACATTATCTATCTGCCGAGCTTCTACAAGACCGGCTATAAGGCGGGCACGGCGTTTCTGAAGAGCGCGATCGGTATCTGGATCTGGATCATCCTCTCCGACGGCATGATGATCGCGTCCAACGCGGTCATGGAAAGCGGCGTGGATATCGCGTTCTTCCGCTTCATTCATGAGAATATCGACTGCATGCCGAAGACGGCCGAGGCTCTGACCGTGCAGGCGATCCTGTTCGGCGCGGGGCTTCTCCTCTACGTCGTCTGCACGCTGCTTGCGGCGAAGATCTCCGTGAAGCGCTACGAAAAAGTCAGCGTCGCATGAACCTGTCCGTCAACCCGAACGATAAAACGCCGATCTACCGGCAGCTCTACGAGCAGATCGCAAGCGAGGTGCTTTCCGGGGCGCTGTCCCCCGGCACGCCGCTGCCGCCGATCCGCACGGTCTCTAAGGAGCTCGGCGTTTCCATGATCACGGTACGGAACGCGTGGGAAATGCTCGAGCGCGACGGATATCTCGTCACGCGTACGGGCAGCGGCTGCTTTGTCGCGCCGATCAACGAGACGCACCGGCAGACCAAGGTGGACGAGCGGCTTTCCGCCGCCGTCGACGCGCTGGTACAAGACGCCAAATCCCTCGGCGTGGACAAGGACGCGCTGCTCACGATGATTGAGGAGCGGTATTGAACCATTCGCGACCGCGTACACCCCCTCATCCGTCGCCTGACGGCGCCACCTTCCCCCCGGGGGGAAGGCAAGGTTGATGCGATTCTCCGGAGGAGGATTCTCCTGAACGTGCGCAAAGCGCACACATCATTTGCAAAGCATGGTACGCGGTAGACGACGCATCGCGTCGTCGCGCGATCTTCCTATGTAACGAAGCGACAGCGCAGTGGATTTCACGCGCGCAAGCGCACATCACTTGCGCGAAGCGCAAACATCACTGTAAAGCAAACAGGACGGTGCGCCGTCCTGTTTTGCTCTTCGAATTCACGGAATGACCTTGATGATCTGAAAGTCCTCGTCCCCGTCGCCGCCCTCGTGCGGCATGGTTTCGATCGCGATCCGTCCGTCATCGAGGAAGTACGCGTCCTCGTCCTCACCGGTGATCATCGCGCCGGTTCCTCCCGTCAGTTGGTAGAAGTACACATCCTTCTCCAGGCGGTAGCCGTCGGCGATCGCATGATCGATCGGCTTTGCGCCGCTCCATTTCAGCACCGCGCCGTCCGCGCCGTACAGCACGAACGCGTCCGCATATGCTTCGCTGACCGCATACGGCGTACTGAAATCCAGCTCATAGTGGATCACAAGCGTCTGTCCGTCCTTGGTAAGCCATGCAAAGAAGTCCTGAAACAGCGGATGGAGCGTTTCGATCTCCGGCGTCCTGTCCGTCCAGCCGTCGCGGATCATCGAAAGAATGACCGTGTCGAGGTTTACACCGAGCATATATGTCAGCCGCTCGTCTTCTTGATCGTGCCAGTCACGCCGTCCGATGCTGAACGGGTCGACGGCGCACAGCCCGAACGGATCGCAGACCGTGTCGAGAGGGAACTCTGCCAGCTCGTATCGCGCTGCGTGGTACTTCTCCCAGTCGATCGCTTTTATGCCGTAAAACAGCAGTTCGGGCGTCTCTCCGCTCGCGTCGATCAGCGCATAGCCGTCGTCGTTGCCGACCATCGTACACGGCCGTTCCGTTCCGTCCGGAAAGCGCAGCGTGCCGGTCATTTCACAGTTTTCACCGATCGCCAGTTTCAGCCGTGCGTATTGACGATCCCCCAGATCAAAACTGCCAAACCACTCGGTACCGGGTTCCATCGGCACATAAAACCGATTGACCTCCGATCGCGTTTCGCCCGGACCGCGATCCTCTTTTTTCAGGGCCTTGCCGTCCAGCCCGTCGTACGCCAGAACACCGAGCGGGTCCGACACGATCTCGATTTTCACCGCCGCGCCGTCGGTAGAAAGCCGCACCTCCCCTGCGGGAAGCGTCAGCGCCGGCTCTTCATCATTCTCCGTACGGAACAGCCGTACTGTCAAAAGAAATGCATCGTCGTTCTCCGTAAGCGTAAATACCTCGTTCGGCGTGAACAGATATGCGGTACCATCCTCATAGATCAGCAGATGATAGTGCTCATGATGACCCCACTTGTCATACGGTCCGTTATATACCCATCCCGTGTTGCGATCCTCCCGAACAGAAAACAATCTTGCACGCTCCTCGGAAAAAACGGGACCCTCCGTTTGTGTTAGTACGGCGGTATGCTCCGATTCCGTCGCGGCGGGTTCCGACGGCGCGGTCGACGCTTCGTTTTTCTCTGCCGGAATGACCGGCTTGCACGCAAACAAGCCGCACAGCAGAAGCGCGGCGAGCAGAAGCAGAATCGTTTTTTTCATGGAATCCCCTCTCTTTCGACCATATTCTACCATGCGGTTGCGTTATTTCTGTGTTATGGATGTAAATAAACAAGTGTGTCGTTTGTAATGAATTGTCTGCGACATGAATTGACCTTTCGGTCATGAATTGTGCTTCGCACATGAATTGCGCCTTCGGCGCATGAAACCAAAGAGGACGGTCAGAGGAGGTTTGTCAAGGGGGTATTCAAAGCACGGTCGTTTTACAAGCGGCTGCGCTTTTCTTTTTCGATAGGTAACAGTTTGAGTTATTGCACGTCCCGACAAGGAAGGGTATCACCGCCGCAAGGTGGTGTATAAGTGCGCCCTTAACGAAAAAGGCTTCCCCTTCGAGGGGAAGCTGTCACCGAAGGTGACTGATGAGGTGGACACGCGAAAAGCGTCAGCTTTTGCGGATGATTTGTCTTGCCCGTTCTGACACCTCATCCGCCTAACGGCACCTTCCCCTCAAGGGGAAGGCTTTTCCTTCGGCAAGGTTTGAAAACCACCCTTACCAAAGTAACTCTTCGCCCGTCCTCTTTGCTTTAACTCAGTTCGCTTGTGCCCGTACACAGCTCGTAATACTTGCCGCGCTGTTTCAAAAGCGCGTCGTGGTCGCCGCGCTCGATGATGCGGCCGTTTTCGAGGACCATGATGCAGTCGCTGTTGCGGACCGTCGAAAGACGGTGCGCAATGACGAACACCGTGCGCCCGTGCATCAGCGCGTCCATGCCCTTTTCGATGTGCTTTTCGGTACGGGTGTCGATGGAGCTTGTCGCCTCGTCGAGGATCAGCACCGGCGGGTCGGATACCGCCGCGCGGGCGATCGCAAGCAGCTGCCGCTGTCCCTGCGAAAGGTTTGCGCAGTCCGCGACAAGCTCGGTCTGATAGCCATCGGGCAGGTGCGTGATAAAGAAGTCCGCGTTTGCGATCTTCGCGGCCCTGATGCACTCCTCGTCGGTCGCGTCCAGCCGCCCGTAGCGGATGTTCTCCATGACCGTTCCGGAGAAGAGATGCGTATCCTGCAGCACCATGCCGAGCGAGGAGCGCAGCGCGCTCTTTTTGATCTCGCGCACGGGGATGCCGTCGTAGGTGATCGTGCCGTCCGCGATGTCGTAGAAGCGGTTGATGAGGTTCGTGATCGTCGTCTTGCCCGCGCCGGTGGAGCCGACAAACGCGATCTTCTGTCCCGGGTTCGCATACAGCGACACGTCGGTCAGAACCTGCTTCTTGCCGTCGTAACTGAAATCGACGTTGTCGAAGACGACCTCGCCGCGCAGCGGGATGAGTTCGCCGTCGCGCTTCCATGCCCAGTGTCCGGTGCGGCGGTCGGTTTCGGAAAGCTTGCCGTTCTTTTCCTCGACGCGCACGAGCGTGACCGTGCCCTCGTCGACCTCGGCAGGCATGTCAATGAGCGCAAAGATGCGCTCCGCGCCGGCCAGCGCAAGGAGGATCGAGTTGAACTGCTGCGAGATCTGGGAGATGCGGTTAGATACCTGCCGGACAAACTGCAGCGACGCGACCAGTGCGCTTCCCTCGACCAATAAGCTCTGGTGGTTTGCGAAGAACGTGCCCTCCATGATGAATTCCTCGCCCGGCACCGGCGCGGCGAGCAGCACGCCCACGGTGCAGGTGATGGCGTAGAAGATGTGCGAGAGGTTGTTCATCAGCGGTCCGACGATGCTCGCGTAGGTGTTCGCGTCCGTCGCGACCTTGCAGAGCTCGTCGTTATGCACCTTGAAGCCGGCTTTCGCCGTTTCCTCGTGCGTGAAGACCTTGACGACCTTCTGTCCCTCCATCATCTCCTCGATGTAGCCGTTGACCGCCGCGAGCTCGCGCTGCTGCCTGATGAAGTTCCTGCGGCTGCGGCGCGTGACGGCGCGCATGACGTAGAAGACGCAGATGCCCATGCAGATCATGATGAACACGATCGAGATCGACAGCTTCGCCATCAGTCCGAAGACGAACACCAGCGAGGAGATCGAGATCAAAATCTGCGTGATCGAATGGTGCAGCAGCTCGTTGACCGCCTCGGTATCGTTGGTGTAGTAGCTCATCAGCTCGCCGTGCGTACGCGCGTCGAAGAACGAGATCGGAAGCGTCTGCATCTTCTCGAACATGTCCTTGCGCAGCGCGCACATGACGCGCGCGGAGCAGGAGAGCATCAGGCGGTTCAGCAGGAAGTTGGTGAACACGGAGAGCGCGTACAGGACGGCCATGCCGATGAGAAGCGCGGCGTACTTTGCCATGTCTGCGCCGATCCCGGCTTCGAGCACTTTGACCAGATCCTGCGTCATCGCGATGGCGTAGTTCGACGCGGCGGAATAGACCAGGATCGCAACGATCGCGATGATCAGGAGCCCGGTGCAGTTTTTATAATAGCGGAACAGCCGAAGGATGGTTTTCAGCGGCTTTTCGGCACGCTTCCCGCCCATCTTGCTGTTGAAGGAGCTTCCTCCCGGCGGCATTACGCATGCACCTCCTCTCGTACCTGCGATTCATAGACCTCGCGGTAGATCTCGCTGCGGCGCAGCAGCTCGTCGTGTGTGCCGACGTCGGAGATCGCGCCGTGCTCCATCACGATGATCTGGTCCGCGTTCATGACGGAGGTGATCCGCTGCGCGATGATGATCTTCGTCATATCCTTAAGCTTCGAAAGCCCTTCGCGGATCTTCGCCTCGGTCGCGGTGTCGACCGCGCTCGTCGAGTCGTCGAGGATCAGTATCTTCGGCTTCTTGAGAAGCGCGCGGGCGATGCAGAGCCGCTGCTTCTGTCCGCCGGACACGTTGCATCCGCCCTGCCCGAGGTCGGTGCCGTAGCCGTCCGGGAACGCGGAGACGAACCCGTCGGCGCACGCGACGCGGCACGCCTCGCGGATCTCTTCGTCCGAAGCGTCCGGATCGCCCCAGCGCATGTTGTCGCGGATGCTGCCCGAGAACAGCAGATTCTTCTGCAGCACCATCGCAACGCCGTCCCGCAGCGCCTTGAGGTTATATTCGCGCACGTCGTGCCCAGACACGCGCACCGCGCCGGAGATCACGTCGTAAAGCCGCGGGATCATCTGCACCAGCGTGGACTTGCCCTCGCCCGTGCCGCCGATGACGCCGACCGTCTGTCCCGGCAGGATGTGCAGATTGATATCCTTCAGGTTCAGCACGTCCGGATTGCCGGAGTAGGAGAAATCGACGTGATCGAACTCGATCTCGCCCGTTTCGACGACGAGGTCGCTTTCGGGGGATTCGATGTCGATCTGTTCGTCAAAGACTTCGTTGACGCGGTCGAGCGACGCGCGCATTCTCGAAAGGATCATCGGGAAGAATGAGAGCATCTGGAGCGAGCCGATCACCTGCGTCGCGTAGCCGATCAGCGCGGTCAGTCCGCCGATGCCGATCTCGCTGTTCGCCGAGATGACCATTCTCCCGCCGAGAAACCACATCACGACCGTCGCGCCGTACATGATAAGCAGCTGAAGCGCGGGCATGAGCGCAAACAGCTTCTGCGCGTAGATCTGCGTTTTCATCAGGTCGTCGGCGCTCTTCCGGAATTTCTCGTTCTCGTACGGTCCTCGCACGAACGACTTGACCACGCGCGTGCCGATCAGGTTCTCCTGCACCGCGCTGTTCATGCTGTCGAGCTTTGTGAACATCAGCTGGAACCGCTTGCGTCCGATGAACATGAACAGCAGCATCGGCGTCAGCACCAGCGGCAGCGCGACCACGAAGACGAACGACAGCCGCACATTGATGTTGAACGCATAGATCGCCGCGAACACCAGCGTGAACGGCGCGCGGAACATCATGCGCAGGAACATCTGATAGGTATTCTGCATGCTGTTCACGTCCGTCGTCGCGCGAATCACGAGCGACGAGGTCTGGAACCGGTCGGTGTTTTTGAACGAGAACGAAAGGATCTTGTCAAAGATGCGCATGCGCAGGTTCTTTGCGAACCCCATCGACGCCACCGCCGAGGTGCGCGCCGCGAGCGCGCCGCACAGCATGGACAGCAGCGCCGTGAGCACCATCAGTCCGCCGACCCACAGCACGAACTGGATGTTGTTCCGGTACGGCAGGCGCGAGACGAACGCCTGCAGCTCATATTCCTCTTTGTGATACAGCCCGCCGTCGACCAGCGCCGCCATCAGAAGCGGGATCAGCGTCTCGAACAGGACCTCGAATATGATCAGGACGACCGTCAGAACGGACGGCGTCCTGTATCCCTCGATACACGGGATCAGGTATCTGAGGCCGGACCCTTTTTTCTTTCTTTTTTCCATTGGAAACAAATCAACCCCTATATGTCAATAGATTATTATATACCACAAAACCGTCGGAAACGCAAGCAAAGCGCCCCGATTGTTTCCGCAGATTCACAATCGTTGCGAAACGCTCAAAACTCTGCTATACTGTGCGTATGGAAACGAAAGAAACACGCATCGTCGCGATCGACGTCGAGACCCCGAACGGCCGGGACGCCGCGATCTGCCAGATCGGCGTCGTCGTCGCGGAATACGGCGATATCGTCAAAACCGAATCGTATCTTGTCGATCCCGAGGTCCCGTTCGACCCGATCAACATCTCCATCCACGGCATCACGCCCGCGGACGTCATGGGCGCGCCGAATCTTCCGACGCTGTGGCCGAAAATTGCGGAATACTTTACCGGCTCCGTCGTCGTCGCACACAACGCCCCGTTCGACCTCGGCACCATCTGCGCAACGCTCGAACGCTACGGCATCCCCGTGCCGGAGATCACCTACTGCTGCACGGTGCAGATGGCGCGGCGGCGCTTTGCCCGCGAGACCTACGGAAGCTACACGCTCGACACGCTCTGCGCCGCGTTCGATATCCCGCTTGAGAATCACCACGACGCGCTGTGCGACGCCATGGCTTGTTACAAGCTCTACCGCGAGCTGCTGTGCGATTTCGGACCCGACCCGCGCGACGTGCGTCCATACCGAAAGAAGGCAAAGCCCGTGCCGAAGCCCGCGGGACGGTTTTCGACCGAATCGGGAACGGATCTCGAACTGCGCAAGCTCCGCGAGCTTCTCATCGACGTGCACCCGGAGACCTTCCTGAACCCCGGCGATTCGATGGCGATCGCGCACTGGATGGACCGGCACGTCGAGCTCAGCTCCGAACCGCCGTTCGACGGGATCTTTCAATACCTTTTCCGCATGATCTCCGACAAGCCCTTGACCGCCGCCGAAGCACAGGATTTTTACCGGCTGCTGCAGTGAAGAGGAGGATGCCGATGGATCACAGAACCGAACAGCTTATCCTGCATTACGTCACGGACGACGACCTTACGGAAGTCGCCCGGACGTGGCCGTCCGATCATCATCCTCTCTCCGAGGCGGAGGCGCGGGAAGCGATCGCCTATATGCGGAATAATTATGAAAAAAACGCGCCGGGACGCATCTGCCATCTGTGTCTTGCGGTTCTGCGTGCGGACGACCCGAAAACCATCATGGGCTGGTGCGGTCTGGACGGCGGAAGGAGCCCTGCGGAACCGGAGATCTTCATTTTGCTGGATGAACCATACCGGAACAAAGGGTACGGGACCCAGTGCGTGAAGGAACTGCTGAAAATCGCCGCGGAGGATTATGCGCTTTTGGGCGTTCACGGGGGCTGCGCCAAAGAAAACGCCGCCTCTGCCCGCGCCATGGAAAAGGGCGGCATGACGCAGTACGGCACGGAAGAAAACGGCGATCCGCTGTTCCGGTTCCGGTCCGATCCCATTTGAAAAACGCCTCCGTTTCGGAGGCGCTTTTTCTTATTCGAAATTTCCCATGAGAAAGGCGAGGACGTGGGTCTTGAATTCGACGAAAAAGACGTCCTCTGTGAAATAATAGGCGCCGATCCCGCCGTTGCAGCTCGAAAGTCTGTCGATGAGCTTTTCCTCGTCCGCGGCGCGGTATACCGCGATCGGTTCGCCGAGGCGGGACGTGACGCGATCGATGACCTTTCGCGTAATGCCGAGCGGCGAGCTTCCGTACCATCGCACGAGCGTCTGATAAAAGGTCTCCTCTGCCGGGACCGGCGTAAACTCTTTGACGTGATAATGGCGGCAGAACGCCTTTTCCCAGTCGTCCTTCGTATAGGCGGAGACGCCGACGCTCGAGTATCCGATCCAGTCCGAAAACGCGCAGGCAAGCTCCGTGACTCCGTTCAGATAAGCCGAAAGCCGTGTGTCAAGCATGATTTCACCTTCCTTTTACATCAGTATAACACAATTGTCACAAAAATGCATTTGCAATTTGCACAACGATTCGCTATAATATATCGGGAATAGTGTGCGAAGGAGGCGACGAGCGTGGAGCAGAAGGAACGCGGCGGTTTTTTCCTGTGCTTTTTCTGGCACGCGCTGATGTATATCCTGTGGACGATCCCCGCATGGATCCTGCTTGCGCTGCACTTTATCATCGGGCTTCCGCTGCTGTGGTTCTGGGTCGCGCTCGGCGCGTGGGCGCTCGTGCTCCTTCTCCGGACGGCGCTCGTGATGTTTGCGCGGTACGGCTTTGCGCACCGCATCCCCGTCCCCGAGAACAAGAACCCGTATTCCCAAAAGGTCCGCGACCCGTACGCGAAAATACGGGAACAGCAGTAAGGCGATCAAAGGTCTGATCCTTTTTTCGATAGAAACAGGTACAAATTGAAAGGAGAAATACTATGGGACTTATCAAAGCCGCTCTGGCAGCAGGCGCATCCGTTCTGGCCGATCAGTGGAAAGAGTTTTTCTATTGTGAAGCGCTTCCGAAGGACGTTCTGGTGACCAAGGGACAGAAGAGAGTGGGCAGCCGCTCCTCCAACACGAAGGGCAGCGACAACATCATTTCGAACGGCTCCGTCATCGCCGTCGCCGACGGTCAGTGCATGATCATCGTCGAGCAGGGCAAGGTCGTCGAAGTCTGCGCGGAACCCGGTGAGTTCGTTTACGACACCTCGACCGAGCCGAGCATCTTTGCAGGCAGCCTCGGACAGAGCATTCTGCAGTCGTTCAAGACCTTCGGCCGCCGCTTCACGTTCGGCGGCGATACGGGCAAGGATCAGCGCGTGTATTACTTCAACACCAAGGAGATCCTGGACAACAAATTCGGCACGTCGAACCCGATCATGTTCCGCGTCGTCGACCGCAACATCAACCTCGACATCGACGTGAGTCTGCGCTGCAACGGCGTATACTCCTACAAGATGGTCGACCCGATCCTGTTCTACACGCAGGTCTGCGGCAATGTCTCCTCTGACTATCTCCGCAGCGAGATCGACGCGCAGCTCAAGACCGAGTTCGTCAACGCGCTGCAGCCGGCCATGGCAAAGATCTCCGACCTCGAAGTTCGTCCGAACCAGGTCCCGGCGCACACCACCGAGCTCTGCGACGCGATGAACGTCGAGCTAAGTAAGCTCTGGGGCGAGAAGAGAGGCCTTGAGGTCGTCTCCATCGCCATGAACCCGATCACGCTGACCGAAGAGGACGCGGAGATGATCAAGGCGGCGCAGCGCGCAGCGATCAACCGCGACCCGACCATGGCGGCGGCGACCATGACGCAGGCAAGCGCGGAAGCGATGAAGACTGCGGCAGGCAACGCGAACGGCGCAATGACCGGCTTTATGGGCATGGGCATGGTCAACGGCGTCGGCGGCGCGATGGGCAGCAACACCGCGGCGCTGTTCCAGATGGGTCAGCAGCAGAAGGAAGCGCAGGCGGCACAGCAGCCGGCCAACACCTGGAAGTGCCCGAAGTGCGGCACGACCGCTTCCGGCAACTTCTGCCCCGAGTGCGGCGAGAAGAAGCCTGCTCCCGCCGGAACGTGGACCTGCGCATGCGGCGCGGTGAACACCGGCAAGTTCTGCACGCAGTGCGGTGCCAAGAAGCCCGAACCGAAGGCAGTCGTCTGCCCGAAGTGCGGCTATAAGCCCGAAGATCCCAACAACCCGCCGAAGTTCTGCCCCGAATGCGGCGCACGCTTTGAAGGCTGAGGATTCAAAACGACCCTGACGCGGAGGGTGCGGAACGGCTCCGCACCCTCCGTTATCTTATTTTCGGATTAAGGAGGCGTTCATGCCACAGCAATTGTTGGAATACAAATGCCCCGCCTGCGGCGCGTCCCTGCAGTTTGACAGCGGATCGCAGCAGGTCGTCTGCCCGTACTGCGACTCGTCGTTTTCCCCGCAGGACCTGATCGACTACGACAGCTTCCTCAAGGAGGACGCCAAAAACGAGACGAGCGATTCGTGGTCGAAGGACGCGGACCGTTGGGAAAAGGACGAAGCGTCCGGTCTCAACGTATATACCTGCGCCGCCTGCGGCGGCGAAGTGCTCGGCGACGATACGCTCGCGAGCGCGCGGTGCCCGTTCTGCGACAATACGGTCATCATGAAGCGGCAGTTCACCGGCGAATGGAAACCGGACCTCGTGCTGCCGTTCAAGCTTGACAAAAAAGCCGCGCAGGACGCGTTCCGCAAGCATCTGCACGGGAAAAAGCTGCTTGCGAAGGAGTTCCGTTCGGAATCCAACATCAAGGAGATCAAGGGCGTTTACGTCCCGTTCTGGCTGTTCTCGTCCGACGTATCCGCGAGCATGCGCTTCAAGGGCATGACCTCGCGCGCGTGGACGGACGGCAGCTACGATTACGTCGAGACCTCGAACTACGCGCTGCTGCGCGCCGCGACCGCGCGGTTCAACCGCATCCCGGTCGACGGATCGGAAAAGATGGACGACGCGCTGATGGATTCTCTGGAACCGTTCGATTTCTCCGAAGCGGTCGATTTTCAGACGGCGTATCTGTCCGGCTACTTCTCCGACCGCTACGACGTCAACGCGGACGTCAGCGTGGATCGCGCAAAGGCGCGGTTTACGAAGTCCATGGTCAGCCGCGTCGCCTCCACGACCGGCGGATTCAGCGGCGTTTCGATGGAGAGCACGACGGTCTCGGAGCGCAACAACAAGCGCGAATACGCGCTGCTCCCCGTCTGGCTGCTGCACGTCAAGTGGCAGAACAAGCTCTACACCTTCGCCATGAACGGACAGACCGGAAAGCTCGTCGGCGATCTGCCGCTCGACAAAAAACAGCTCTGGAAGTACCGCCTGCTCTACGGCGGGATCTTCGCGGGGATCCTTGCGGGTCTCGTCCTTCTGGGACACTTCTTGGGATGCGGAGGCGGATGCTTATGAAACGAATCTTTTCTGTTTTACTGATCGCGCTTCTGCTGATCGTTCCCGTGCTGACCGCGCAGGCGGAGGACGGGCAATATGTGTACGTGGACGACGGACTGCTCTCCGCGGAGGAGCTGCAGACGGTCAACGCCCGCGCCGTCGAGATCGCAAAGAACCGCGGCGTCGGCGTCTACTATTTTTATCTGACCGACGTGGCGGATCTGACTTCCTACATCATGGAATTCGCGAACGAACACGTCGTCGAGGAAAACGCGCTGGTGTTCGGCTTCAACGCGGATTACCGCTATTTCCTGCAGATCGGTCCGATCGCGAAAGCCGCGCTCAATGACGCCGTCTGCGAGAGCTCGATCATGGACGCGTACCGCTCCGTGACCGGCGATCCGGAGCGCAAGCTGCTTGCGTATCTGAACGCGGCGGACAGCGCGCTTGCAGCGTACTTCAGCGGCGAGAGCACGACCGTCGCGTCGGGTGAAGCGGACAATTGGGAGGTCCCCTCCTATATCGCGAGAACCGACGGCGGCAAGCCGACGCTGGTCGACAAGGAACGCCTCGTGTCTGACGATCGGGCGGAAGCGCTTTCAAAGCGGCTCAAGGAGATCGGCAGCGCGTACAAGTGCGACGTCGTCATCGTGACCGTGCCCACGCTCGGCAGCAAGACCGCCGAGGAATACGCAGACGACTATTTCGACTACAACGGCTACGGGTACGGCGCAACGCCGAACGCGCAGGGCACGACGATCAACGGCGACGGGATCCTTCTGCTCCTCTCGATGGAGGGCCGCGATTTCTGGATCAGCACCAGCGGCTACGGGATCACGGCGTTCACGGACTACGGCATCCAGACCTATCTCGAGGATCGGTTCCTGCCGTATCTGCGCAATGACGACTACGCCGGCGGTTTCAACGCATTTGCGGACGGCTGTGAATACCTGCTCAAGAACGCACGTGAGGGCGTTCCGTACGACTACCGCCGCGTCTACGTCGACGGCTGGACGGACAATCAGCTTTTAAGCTATAACGACCGTGCGGAATCCGTGGCGAACCAGTACGACGTGGGGATCTATTTCCTCGAAAACCTCGCTCTGACCGACGCGGACGCATTCTGCGCCAATTATATCGAGCATCGCACTTTTGATGTCAATTCGATCGTGCTGGTGCACGGCGCGAACGGATACAGCATACGAACGGCAGGCGCGGTCGCAAGCGCGAAGTTCTCGGATAAAAACTTCACCTCGGTCATCAACACGGTCGAACCGTACCTCAAATCGGGCGATACGAAAAGCGCTTTGAACGCATACATGGACAAGAGCATCGCAATCGTCAGCGATTACGGGCACGTGATCACAAACGGCGCGCTTTCGGAAGAGGCGCGCAGCAACGACAATCTCCGGCTCAAAAAGCTGTTCGAGGAGCACGGCGTCGGGCTGTACTTTCTCTATGACGCCGGCGCAAACGACCCGAAAGCGCTTGCGGAGAATTTCCTGTCGAGCGGCACGGTCTATGAAGGAAACGCCGTCGTGATCGGTACGACCGCGAACGGCAGCGGCGTTGCCGTCCGCGGAGACGCCGCGAAGGAGAAATTCACCGACAAGCGGATCAAAAAGCTCATCAAAGAGGTTGACGCGTACCTTCCCGAAGGCAACGTCGGCGGCGCGGTCGACGCCTTTGCGGAGCGCAGCGAAAGCATTCTGAACTGGCGGCCCGTGAACTGGATCACGCTTGCGATCTCGACCATAGCAGGTCTGCTGTTCGGCACCGCCCCGGCGAACGCATTGAAGCGGCAGCTCACCAGCGTCAGCAAGCAGACAAACGCCGAGGGCTACATGCAGCCGGATTCGTTCGCGATGACGCAGAACAGCAACGTCCTGCTCGGCAAGAACACCTCGCGCACGGTCCACGTGGTCCGGGTTGAATCGTCGGACGGTCCGCGCGGCGGAGGCGGCGGAGGCGGTTTCCACGGCGGAAGCTCGACGCACACCTCGTCCTCCGGCGGTACGCACGGCGGACACGGCGGCAAGTTCTGAGATGCGCAAAGCCGCATAAACACTGCATTTCCACGCACGGTAGAGTCCGAAAACCGGATTCTACCGTGTTTTTTTGTTCGGTAGAGCGAGCGGGCCGATCAATAGATTGCCTTTTCAGCGGCACGCCGTTTATACTATGATATGTAATTTGCCCTGAAAAGGAGAATTCACATGCACGACTATATTTTAAGCTGCTGCTCCGCCGCCGACGTTACGCAGGAGAAGCTGGACGCCATGGACGTCCGCCTTCTCTGCAACGATTTCTCGATGGACGGCGTACCCTATAAGGACGACCTCGGCAAGACGATGACCTACAAGGAATTCTACGACCGCATCCGCGCGGGGCAGGTCAGCGCGACGACCCAGATCAATCCGGAAACATACGTCGAGTACTTCACCAGGCTCTTTGAAGAAGAGGGCAGGGACATTCTGCACGTCACGCTTTCGAGCGGACTTTCCGGCACGTTCCAGTCCGCGCTGACCGCCGCGGAAATCGTCAGGGAGCGCTTCCCGGACCGGAAGCTTCTGATCGTGGATTCGCGCGGCGCGTCGTCCGGCTACGGCCTCTTAATGGAAACGCTCGCGAAGATGCGCGACGAAGGCAGGACGATCGACGAGCTCTATGACTGGGCGATCAAAAACCGCCTTCGCATCCAGCACCTGTTCTGCTCCACGACGCTGACCTATTACGTGCGCGGCGGACGCATCTCCCCCGCCGCCGGAAGGATCGGAAACCTCCTCGGCATCTGCCCCGTCATGCGCATGGACCATCCGGGACATCTGGCCATCCACAACCGCGTGCGCACCAAAAAGCGTGCGCTGAAAGCCCTCGTCGATCAGATGGCGGAGCTTGCGGACGGCGGCGAGGCCTATTCCGGCCGCTGCTATATCAGTCATTCCGACTGCGAGGAGGACGCGCTTGTCCTGAAACAGATGGTCGAGGAACGCTTTAAAAACATCGACGGCGCGATCGAGGTCTACATGATCGGCATGACCATCGGCTGCCATTCCGGTCCCGGCACCGTCGCGGTCTACTTCTTCGGGAAAGAACGATAACCTTTCGGACGGTTCGTCCGAATACATACCACACGCGGAGAGCGCCGAACTTCGGTCCGGCGCTCTTCGTTATATAAGCCGTTAACTGAAATCCAGCTTGTTTTTTATTGACCGTAAGCAGAAAAAAGATGCTCCAACCGTTCAGCGCTTATCTTCCATTCGTCCGGTATCCGGTCGGTTGTTCCTTTTCCTGCCGCGCGAGGTCCCCAAACATGGTTTTCATACAGAATCGTATCGCCTCTCCCTCCGGCAGATGCATCCAACCGCTCCGCAATTTCCTTTGGTGTTGCCAAATAAATCCGCGGCATCTCGTTTGGCTCTGTTCCTTGAAATTGAACAAGGCAAAAAATCGTTTTCTTATGGTGTGCTTCAAGCCATTTTTCGGTCGCCGTATGATACTCGCAATTCTTTTTATATCCCTGTGTCAGTCCCCAACTGCCATCCTAGCTGCCTTTGACTGAAATCTTCAGCATCAGGTCTCCCGACGTGGCAATCAGATCATACTCAGGTTGATTTGCTCCATATTGAACGGATACGTCATAACCATATCTCGCAAATACCGCCGCTGCGTATGCCTCGGCCGCTACACCTACATGCCAGGAACTAATCGTCTTCATGTTTTTTGCTCCGCTATACTTATTTGTAACATCATATCCCATCTTTCTCCCTTTCGCAATACCGACGGCGATAAAAAATCGTTGCATTCCCCCGCGTTTTCAAGGTATAATCAAATATCAAAGCACGGGAGGCAATTATGGATCCGAATATCGAAAAACGCAACGAACTGCTTGCACAGAAGGTCATCAAGGGACATGGGTCGCGCAATATGACAGGCTATTACGCAAAGGACCGCGAGGAGGCAAAGCGCATCGCGCTTTCGCTGATCCCCGCGGGAAGCTCCGTTACGATGGGCGGCGCGATGAGCGCGCACGAGATCGGGCTTGTCGACGCGATCAAAGCCGGCAATTACCGCTTCATCGACCGCGGCGGTTTCACCGATCCGCACGAGGGGCTGCTCGCGCAGTATGATGCGGACTGGTTTTTGTCGAGCGCGAACGCCATGACCGAGGACGGCGTGCTCGTCAACATCGACGGCAACTCGAACCGCGTCTCCTGCATCGCGCAGGGACCGAAGCATGTGCTGTTCATCGTCGGCATGAATAAGATCTGCTCCGACGTCGACGGCGCCATGAAGCGCGCAAGGAACGTCGCCGCGCCGATCAACGCGCAGCGGTTCGGGCTCTCCACGCCCTGCTGCAAAACCGGCGCCTGCATGGACTGCAAATCGCCGGACACGATCTGCTGCCAGTTCCTCATCACGCGGTTTTCCCGCCACAAGGACCGCATCCACGTGATCCTCGTCAACGACACGCTCGGCTTCTGAACCGAAAAACAAATACGGAGGGGGCACATGCCCTCTCCGTTTTCTGTTGCAAAGCTGCACAGGTGTTGTCAAGAGAACCGTCCCCTTGACAACCCACGCTAACCGTCCCCTTGTCAACCTAGTCAGTTCATGTTAACCAACTGCTTCACTAAAACAGGATACATCGAGTCCCTTTGAAGCATTTCTTTTAGATCATGCGGAGCGTATTCTTCAGCACACCGTAAGGAGTTTTCACATAACGGTATGCGGATTGCATCTCGATTCCACGTATAATCCGATTTCTTCATGCCCATCTGTCCGTATTTGCGTTCACTAGGAATGTTCTCCTTTGCGAGATAGATGTAATACTGCGCAGACGCTCCCATCGGAACGACACTGATTCCCAGTTCTTTTGCTTCGCTCCAATGGATATCCCTGTTCCTTTTGCGGATAACGCCATGAACATGAAACCCTTTCTCGTCTATCCACGTTTTATCTATATATTGTATGCTGAATACAATGCAAATGATTAATGCAAGCAGACCTGCAATTTCAAAAAGCACTACAGCTACGGGTTCTTGCAGCTCTCCATCGATTACCATTACAAATGGAAACCAAATTAATGCTGATGCGAAAAACAATATGCAAAAGCCAAACATGAAAAGCATATGAGAATCACGGTAACTTATACTTTTTGATCGCTTAGTCATTATTAATCTCCTCCATTTCTATTCTTTGTCAAATAGAAGACGTGTGTCAACGGGACGGTTCTCTTGACACGTTTTTCCATGCCCTTCGTGTGTCAATAGAACAACCATGCTCCGGCGAGCGGACACATATACACCATGCAGACGAAATATCGAATTCATCCCACGCTAACCGTTCCCTTGACACCCTCAAATGTTGTCAAGAGAACCGTCCCCTTGACAACTCCAGATTGTGTAGAGCAATTCCTTAATGAACGGTTGACGGCTTTAGAGTGATAAATTCCGGTTTGTCGGAATGAAACGGATTTGAACCTTCCGGGAAGTACTTCTTTCTCGGAAGGTTTTTGTTTGCCTAAAGCGCACGTATCACCGCCGCATGGCGGTGTATAAGTGCGCTCTTATGGAAAAAAGAGGCTTCCCCTTGAGGGGAAGGCCTTTGGATGCGTTTGAAAACCACCTTTTAGAGAGCGCCTCTTCGGAGCCCTTTTACTGTGTTTGTTCAGGACAGCGCCGCGGCAATTTCGTCGAGCGAGTGCGCAAAGGTGATGCCTTTTAGCTTTTCCGGCGTGGAAAGCTCCGAGGAAAGCATCTGATCAAGGAGCAGCTTCAATCCCGTATAATAGCCGTTCAGATCGTAGAGGATGCACGGCGCGGAAAGATGATGCAGCGCGACCTTGCTCATGATCTCCGCGATCTCCTCGAGCGTGCCCGTGCCGCCCGGAAACGCGATGAACGCGTCGCCGAGCTCGATCATCTTTGCCTTGCGCTCGGACATGTCCTGCGTGACGTACAGCGTGGTGATATCGTCGTAGACAAAGCCCGCGTCCACGAAGAATTTCGGCTCGACGCCCGTGACCTTGCCGCCCGAAGCGAGTACGCTTTCCGCGAGCATGCCCATCAGCCCGCAGCGGGACCCGCCGTACACGAGATCGTGTCCGTTTTCGCCGATCCACGCGCCGAGCGCGCGCACCGCTTCTTCCAGCGCGGGATCGTTGCCCGGCGTCGATCCGAGATAAACCGTGATATTCATATGACCTCCATGCGGCTCCGCCGCAATTCATGTGCGTCTGCACAATTCACGACGCCGTAGGCGTCAATTCATGTCCGTAGGACAATTCACGCGCAAAGCGCAATTCATGACGTCAGCCAACCCCCTCATCAGTCACCTGACGGTGCCAGCTTCTCCACCCTGAAAGGGGGAGAAGCCTATGCATGGGCGCGTCTTAACCTCGCCGCGCTTCCTTGAACGGTTGGTCCCAATATGACATCAGCCAATTCACGCCCGCAAGGGCAATTCATCTTACCCCCTCCGTGCTTCGCGAAGCGGCTGATCCCAGTACACCGTGCCGCCCGCCTGACGGCAAAGCGCGTCGATATCCTCGCGGAAGGTCTCCAAAAGCACTGCCTCGCGCTTTCTTGAACGCCTGCCCGGCGCCTCGTACAGCACGTCGGAATAGTACGCGTCATAAGACACCGCAAAGTCGTTCTCGTCGATGTGCGGGAAGAATGTCACCGCCGCCTCGTAGCGCACCGTGCCGTTTTCACTCGTGGCGATCAGCATGACCAGCGCCGCGTGACGGTGGATGCTGTTTGCGACGCAGTCCGCCGCAAAATACTGTTCGTATACGTTGACCGTTATCATAGATTCCTCTCTTTCATGCGGCAGCGCCGCAATTCATGTCCTTAAGGCAATTCACGCACTGCAGGCGCAATTCATTCATCCGCGAAAGCGAACGCTTTCTGCGTGTTCCCCTCATCCGCCTGACGGCAGCTTCCCCCCAGGGGGAAGGCAAGAATCGGAGGCTTCCCCTCGAGGGGAAGCTCCGCCGCAGGCGGTGATGAGGTGGCCTCATGCTGCAAAGCACCATTCATCCGAAAGATCCTTCGGCTTCGCCTCAGGATGACACAGAGGCGCGCTGCAGGCGTCAATTCATCCATCCGCGAAAGCGGATGCTTTCTGCGTATCCCCCTCATCCGCCTGACGGCGTATACACTTCGCTGCGCTTCGTTTCATCGGTGCCGTCGCGCGTCAGGTCGCGCGTCGCCTTCTCTTCCCCCCAGGGGGAAGGCTTTTGGAAGCGCATGCGCCTACACGACCACCTCGTACGCGTCTTTTTCGCCGTAGCGGGAAAGCTCGTACGGGCTGAAGATCCCCCGATCGGTGACGACGCCGGTCACCAGCTCCGGCGGAGTCACGTCGAACGCCGGATAGTAGCCCTTGACGCCGTCGCGCGCGGTCTTCACGCCCATCGCCTCAAGCACGAACGCCGGATCGCGGAACTCGATCTTCACATCGCTTGCCTTCGGATGCACCGTGTCCGGCACGCCGGTGACGTAATACGGCACGCCGAGGTGCTTTGCCGCGATCGCGATCTGGAACGTGCCGACCTTGTTGATGACGTGTCCGTCCATCGTGATCGCGTCCGCCGCCGAGGTGAACACGTCCACATGCTCGCGCTGCATGACGAACGCCGGCATATTGTCCGTGATGACGGTCACGTCGAAGCCCATCTCGTAACAGACCGTTGCGGTGAGCCGCGCGCCCTGAAAATACGGGCGCGTTTCGGGACAGAAGATGCGAAGCCGCTTGCCCCGCGCTTTTGCTTCGCGCAGCATCATGCCGACGATCGTTTCCGCAAAGCACTGCGTGAGGATCGTGCCGTCGTCCGGGAACTTGTCCACCAAAAGCGTTGCGATCTTCGCAATCTTTTCATAGCGGCTGTCGTTTGCCTCGATCGCACGGCGTTTGATCGCCGCGTCGACCGGCTCGCCGCTTTTCCACGCCGCGTCCGCCGCTTCGAGCATCGTTTCGCATACGCGCGCCATGCGCTTTGCGGTCGTGGGACGGGCGTTGGAGATGCGTTCCGCCGCCGTTTTCAGAAACGCGCGCTGTTTCTCTTCGCTCCTGTCGCGGCATTCATACGCCGCAAGCGCCATGCCCATTGCCGCCGCGGGATAGGGTCCCGCGCTCTGCGTGACCATGTCCGTGATCGCCTGTGCCACCTCGCCGTAATGACGGCACGTCACGAACGACACCGTGCGCGGGTAGCAGCGCCGGTCGAGGATGCGCACCGCGCCGTCCTCATACCACGCGACGTTTTCGTATTGCAGCATAAACGCAAGATCGTGATCGGGTCTTTTCATCGGCATTCCTCCTGTTTTGATTATAAAGCCGAACCGCGCCTGTGTCCATTGCTTTTTACAAAAATATATCTTTCTTGCAATGTGCAACCTTTTGGGGTATAATACGGTATATCTTATGTACGACAAAAAACGAAAGGAATTGATAAAATGAAAAAACTGATTGCAATCATGCTTTGCGCGCTGCTGCTCGTCACGGCGATCGCATGCTCCAAGAAGCCGGAACCGTCGCCCGCACCTGTGGATGAAACGGAATTGCCCGAAACCGGCGAAACGGAATCGGAGCCCGAACCGATCACGGAACCGCGTTCCGGCGGCTGGGCGGTCGCGGAGGATCCTTCCCTGACCGACGCGCTTCGCGCGATCTTTGAAAAGGGAATGACGGAACTTGTCGGCGTCAATTATACCCCTGTCGCACTTTTGGGCACGCAGGTCGTTGCGGGAACGAACTACTGCTTCCTCGCACAGGGAACGGTGGTCTATCCCGACGCCGCGCCGAAGTTTATGATCGTGTATCTCTATGAGGATCTGTCCGGCGCCGTATCGGTGATGGATATCGAAGACCTGCCGATCGTCGCCGGAGACGACGGAAAGCTTTCCGTGCCCGCCGAGCCCGGTACGCTGATGGGCGGCTGGACGTACGCGGATTCGTTCGAGGTCACAGACGAGATGAAGGCGAAGCTCGAAAAGGCGCTTTCCGGGATGACCGGCGCGTCGTATGAGCCGATCGCCAATCTCGGCACGCAGGTCGTTGCGGGACTCAACCGCTGCCTGCTCTGCAAGGTCACGCCGGTCGTTCCCGACCCCGTTCCCCACTTTGCGCTCGTTTACGTCTATGAGGATCTCGAGGGCGGCGCGGAACTGAACAACGTCGTCGACTACGACATCGATATGCCGCAGGAAGCGCCGGAAGCGGACGCCGAAGCCGAAACTGCTCCCGAAACCGAAGCGGATCCCGAAGCCGAAGCTGCTCCCGAAGCCGAAACGAATCCCGAAGCCGAAACGAATCCCGAAGCGGAAGCCGAAGCTGCCAATGAGCCGATCGTGCTGCCGGAGCTGCCGAACGAACCGGAACCCGCGGTTTCCGGCGGCTGGGCGGTTGCGGAGGATCCCGCTATGGACGACGCGCGTTCCGCGATCTTTGCAAAGGCTCTTGAACAGCTTGTCGGCGTGAACTACGTTCCGGTCGCGTGCCTCGGCACGCAGATCGTTGCGGGCATGAACTACTGCTTCCTCGCGAAAGCTACGGTCGTTTACCCCGACGCGCAGCCGAAGCCCGTTCTGGTCTACGTCTATGAGGACCTTTCGGGCAACGCGACGCTGATGAATATTGCCGACATGCCGATCGTCCCGGGCGACGGCGCCGTCACCGTGCCGGAAGCCGAAACGCTCTCGGGCGGCTGGGCGTACGCGGAATCGACCGAAGTCACCGCCGAGATGAAGGACCGTCTTGCAAAGGCGATCGAAGGCATGGACGGCGCGGCGTATAAGCCGATCGCCAACCTCGGTACGCAGGTCGTTGCGGGAACGAACCGCTGCCTGCTCTGCAAGGTCACGCCGGTCGTGCCGAACGCCGTTTCCCACTACGCGCTCGTGTACGTCTATGAGAACCTCGAAGGCGGCGCGGAGCTTCTGAACGTGATCGATTTCGATTGCGGCGCGCTCTGCACCTACGGTGCATAAACATTCAGCCGGTTGAAAAACAAGTTTTCAACCGGCTGGTTTTTCAGGACCGTCTAATATCCTTTGGATTCCCACTACGCTATCGCTTCGTTACAGAGGAAGATCGCGCGCTTCCCGCGCGTACCATCGGGCGACGGTCCTGCAAGGTGTCAATTTCACCGCGCATGTCGCTGAAATTGACGGATTATAATGTTGGAAACAGCAACGCGTCAGATCCGCCGCGCATGTCGCCGGATCTGACTTATTTTTATATTGGAAAAACAGGCGAAATCGGTTATACTGTACAAAACACCCTTTCGGAGGAACCTATGAATATCGCAGTCATTACCGGCGCGTCCAGCGGCATGGGCAGAGATTTTGTAAAGGCGATCGACAAGGCGTACGCGCTCGACGAGCTTTGGGTGATCGCAAGAAGAAGCGAGCGGCTCGAATCGCTGAAATCCGAGTGCAGAACGCCGGTCCGCGCACTTGATTGGGACCTTTCCGCGCCCGAAAACCTGCACGCGTACAAGGCGCTTCTCGAATCGGAGCAGCCGAACATCCGCCTGCTTGTCAACGCGGCGGGTTACGGGCTGTTCGGCGCGTGCGGGGAGATGGACGCGGACAATCAGCTCGGCATCGTCGCGCTGAACGATTCGGCGCTTTCCGCGATGTGCCTTTATTCGCTTCCGTACATGGAGCGCGGCGACGCTATTATAAACCTCGGCTCCAATTCGAGCTGGCAGCCCGTGCCTTATATGACGGTCTACGCCGCCTCGAAGGCGTACGTATTGAGTTTTTCCCGCGCGCTCGGCCGCGAGCTGAAAACCCGCGGCGTCCACGTCATGTGCGTCTGCCCCGGCTGGATCAAAACCGAATTCTTCGACCGCGCGAAGCACGACGACACGATCCGTTATTTCGACCGTTGGTACACATCCGAGCAGGTCGTGGAACGTGCCATGAAGGACCTTAAAAAGAAAAAGACCGTCTCGATCCTCGGGCTGCCGGTGCGGATGCAGGTACGGCTTGTAAAGCTTTTACCGGTGAATATGGTCATGAATACCTGGTGCAGACAGCAGGGAAAGGAATAAATATGGGCGTCATTCGGGCGATCGCAAGTACATTCGGCAGCATCGCGAAGGAGCAGTGGAAGGAAGCGTTCTTTATGGACGCGCTCCCGATCGATATTTTGATGGCGCGCGGACACAAGCATGTTTCGGCTCGAAGCACGAACGGCCGCGTGGACGATGAGGTCATCACAAGCGGTTCGCTGCTGTCCGTCGCGGACGGACAGGCGCTCGTCGTGGTCTCGCACGGAAAAGTCGTGAACGTGATAACCGATCCCGGTGAGCATGAGTTTATCGATCCCGACCGTCCCGCGGGGCCCAAAGGATTCTTTCGCATCGTCATTGAGCGCGTGGGCTTCGGCGGCGGCGACGTGCAGCCGTTCCGCGACCGGGTCTATTATATCAACACCAAGGAATGTCACGGCAACCGGTTCGAAATGCCCGCGCCGGTTACAATCCGCGCGCGCGACGACAATATGGACGCGGATTTCGACCTGTCCGTGTCGCTTGCGGGCGTGTATTCCTACCGTGTCGAGGACCCCTCCGCGCTGTACCGCGCGATCGGCAACGTCGCGGAGCAATATCGGCGCGAGGAATTGAAGCCGCAGCTTGACGCGGAGATCGTCTCCGCGCTCGGTACCGCCGTAGGCGAGCTGTTCCGAAGCGGAATCCGTCCGCATGAGCTTCCGGCGCATGTGAACGACCTTGCGGCGTATGCCGCAGACGCGGTCAGAGAATCGTTTTTGAAGCGCTTCGGGCTCGGGACGCTCTCGATCGCGTTCGACACGCTTATGATCCATGAGATCCGGATGCTCAAAAACGCACAGCGCGCGGCGATCCTCCGCGATCCCGCGATGGCCGCGGCGACGCTCGTCGACGCGACTGCGGAAGCGCTGCGAGACGTCGCGGGACGCGATTGATCCAAGCAGCGAAAAAGTGAATATTAAGAAGCTGCGATTCTTAACATCCCCCTTTTCAATGAATTGCGGCTTTGCCGCGTGAATTGGCTCCGCCGTGAATGATCCGGATTGTCCGTAGGGGCGGATATTATCCGCCCGTGAAACCAGAAGAACGGGAAGATGGTATCTTCCCCTACGGTTGTCATGACAGGAAGGTTTTCCGGACGGAAAATCAACATTACATAGGTAGATCGCGCGCTTCCACAAGCTCCACTTCGTTACGGCGGTATGTCGCGCGTTTCTCGCGCGTAACATCGCGCGTACCATCATGACGGCTTTTCTGTCAATTCATGTGCCGCTGTAGGGGGCGACGTCCCCGGCGCCCCGTTTACAATTCATGTCCGCAGGACAATTCACGGAGCGAAGCGAGAATTCATTAAGGGAGCCGTTAAGATCCTTTTTAGGTTTTCTTAACGGCTCCTTCTTTATATCAGTCCTTATACTTTTCCCTGATCCGGTTCAGCTTAATCCCGCTGTGGATGATCATGTACAGATAGATCCCGAACATGACGCCGAAAAAGATGCCGAAGAACATGCTGAGTCTGCCCATGACGCCGTTCATCGCGTTGATCAGATTCGGGATCACGCAGCAGAGGAAGATCACCATAAGCGGGATCAGCCTGGTCCGCGTGACATGCTCTGCCATCTCCACACGGGAAGCGTTGTCACTGAACAGCTCCTCCTCCCCCTCCGTCTTCGCCGCGCTTGCGGGTTTCCGGAAATACAGCCAGCCGAACAAGTGGAAAAAGTATTCCCAGCCGAAGTCCTGCAGCATCTGCAAGTATTCCTCGGTCTGTTCGCCGTTTTTGAAATCCAGCCGGTAAACGACGTCCTCCGGTTCGCATTCTTCAAACGTATAGAAACACGGCGGCGTCATCTTGACGAGCTTCCAGCCGTTCTGATGCTGTTTCCTCAGCCACAGCTCCTCGTCCTCATAATCTGCGATCGTGAAAAAACGGATCTTTGTTTTACGCATCGATGTTCTCCCCCTTGCTGTTTTTGTACAATCTTTCGATCCTTTTGATTTCGGTTTCCAAGACTTCTCTGCCGAGTTCGGTGATCCGATACAGCCTTCGCTTGTCCTCCTCGCTGTAAAAGCGGATCAGACCGTCCTTTTCCATCTTGGAAAGCGTTCCGTACATCGTGCCCGCGCCGATGGTGACCGCGCCGCCGGTCATTCGTTTCACCTGCTGGCTGATCCCGTATCCGTGCTGCGGCGTCTGCAGGCAGAACAGGATATAGAATCCGGATTCGGTCATCGGAACGTAGACCTTTTTGAGTTTATCGTTCATAGGCCCTCCTTGACTATCTCGGTTCGATATATCGAGCTTCGATGTACATACTATATCGCACTTCGATATACTTGTCAAGTATTTTCTGTATTTTTTCTGCAAAAAAGAAGCGCTTCCGGTCCGGTATTCGATTTTATTTCGCCGCCATCTTATAGATCGCTTCCATGTCGGATTCGTAAAGCGGCATGGCGCTGCCGACCTTGCCGCCGACGGCGATCGCGCAGTTTTTCGCAAGAAGTTTGATATCGTCCTCGGAGGGCGAAACGCCGAGCTCCGAAAGATTTGTCGGCATGCCGATCGAACGGAAGAAGTCCTCCATCGCCTCGACGCCCAGTAAAGCCGTCTCCTCGTCGGTCGGGCAGGGCTTGACGTCCATGACGTACATGGCAAACCGCACGAACCGATGCATGCAGTTGTGCATGACGTAGCGCGCCCAGCTGCCCCACACGGCGGTAAGTCCCGCGCCGTGGGTCACGTCGTACAGTGCGCCGAGCTCGTGCTCGAGCCGATGGCACGCCCAGTCGCCCGCGTCGTTGCCGCAGCCGGTGAGCCCGTTGTGCGACAGCGAACCCGCCCACATGATCTCCGCGCGCGCCTCGTAGTTTTCGGGATCGTCGCGCAGGACCTTGGCGTAGCGCATGACGGTTTTCAGAAGCCCTTCTGCGATCGCGTCGGTGATCTCCATGCGATGTCCGTTGACAAAGTAACGCTCCATCGTGTGCATCAGAATGTCCGAGCAGCCCGCCGCGGTCTGGTACGCGGGCAGGGTTTTCGTGAGAGCGGGGTCCATCAGCGCGAACTTCGGACGGCACAGGTCGCTGTTCACGCCGCGCTTCTTGTTCTCGTAGGAGATGACGCAGCTGTCGCTCATTTCGCTGCCGGACGCCGCGAGCGTCAGCACCACGCCGACCGGGAAGCACGCCTTCGGCGCGCGCGTGTGCTCGAAGAGCTCCCTGACGTCGCGCTCCGGCTCCGCGAGCGCATACGCGATCGCCTTTGCCGAGTCGATGACGCTGCCGCCGCCGACCGCAAGGATGAAGTCGACGCCGTACGTTCTGCACATCTTCACGCCCTCGTAGACCTTTTCGAGCCGCGGGTTCGGCACCACGCCGCCGAGCGACACAAAATCGATCTCCTCCGCGGTGAGGGACTTTTCGATGCGCTTCAGAAGACCGGACTTCTGCGCGCTCTTGCTGCCGTAGTGGATCAGGACCTTCTTGCCGCCGAACGCCTTGACCATCTCTCCAGCGCGGGACTCGACGTCATGTCCGAACACGACCTTTGTGGGGGTATACAGGGTAAAATCTCCGTTCATAACTGCCTCCTATGATTAAAATGATTGGATGACCGATCTGTTCAGCGCCCGGATCAGCGCAAGCGCGAGGTCCACCGTCGCTTCGTAATCTTTCTCCGCCGCGATGCAGGCGGGCGTATGGATGTAGCGCACCGGAACGCCGAGCACGATCGCCGGCGCACCGAGCAGCTGGGACTGGATGATCGCCGCGTCGTTGCCGCCGCCCTCGCGGACCGCCGCCTGCGCGGGAATGCCCTTTTCCTTTGCGAGATCGAGCGCAAAGCGCACGAACTGCGGGTTGGAGATGACCGAAACGTCCATGAACCGGATCATCGGTCCCTCTTTAAGCTTCGTCTGCATAGCGTACGGCTCGCCGAAGGTGTCGTCCGCGGGACAGCCCTCGAACACGAGCGCCGCGTCGGGACGGATGCGGTTTACCGTCACCTTGCAGCCGCGTTCGCCGACCTCCTCCTGCACGGACAGCGCGCCGACCACGTCGACCGAAAGGTCCTCATCCGCAATGCGCCGCATGACTTCGAGCAGCGCCGCGCAGCCGATGCGGCAGTCGAACGCCTTGCCGAAAAACAATCCGTGCGCCGCGTCATATTCGAACGGCGTTTTCGGCACGACCGGCTCGCCGATGCGAACGCCGAAAACCTCTGCCGCTTCCGCCGCGCTCTTTGCGCCGATATCGACCGCAAGATCGCGGATCTCGGGCGTTCCCATGCGTTCCTTTTCCGCCGCGCTCATAAAATGCGGCGGCTTTGCCGCGATCACGCCGGGGATCCATTTCCCGAAGCGGTTACGGACCAGAACGGCAGCGCCGGGCAGCGTCGCGCGGTTCCATCCGCCGAGCTGCACGACCCGCAGCGTGCCCGTCGGACGGATCGAATGGACCATAAAGCCGACCTCGTCGCTGTGCGCGTCGAGCATCAGCACGGGCTTGTTGCCGGTATTCCTGCGTCGATACAGATACAGATTTCGGAGATGGTCCTCCTCGACGTCGCAGACGTCCCCGATCGCCGCCCTTGCGGCCCGCACCGTTTCGTCCTCAAAGCCGCTCGGCGCGTTCGCCTTTGAAAGCGATTTGATCAGATCAAGCTCCCATTCTGTCATACGCGTCCTCCGTCCTGTGCTTTCCTGAATACAGTATACCACGCCCGCTGCGTTCCGTAAAGAAAAACAACGGGAAATCCAAGGTTGTCATGCCGTTTTCTTTATGATATACTGAAATATTATAAAGACGACAGCGGAGCGTTCTCCGTTGAAATGAAAGGAGCAGCGATCCATGAAACGGTTTCTTTTTATCTCCCCATTGATTTGCGCCGGGCGGACCGAAAAGCGCTTGTGATACAGCGCTGTATTGTCTTGTACGCATATCACGAAAAAGGAGAACATACTGCATGAAATATACGGAAGAAAACGAACGGATCATTGATTCGTGGAAAGAAAAATACGGATTGCCGTGGATGGAACCGATCTCGCATAAAGACTTTCTGCGCGCGGCAAACCATGAGGAGCTCCTGACGTTGACGCCTCTCAGAAAGGTCCCGTTCTCATGGTACGGCAGCTGCAAAGGGAAACGGGTCCTCGGGCTCGCCTCCGGCGGCGGGCAGCAAATGGCGATCCTGTCGGCGCTCGGCGCGGAGTGCACCTTGTTTGATATCTCGGACCGGCAGATCGAGTCGGACCGCCTCGTCAGCGAAAGAGAGCATTATCCGATCACGCTGATCAAAGGAGACATGACAGAACCGCTCCCCTTTGCGGACAACAGCTTCGATTTCGTCGTCAACCCTGTTTCTAATCACTATATCGAGGATGTGTACCCGGTTTTCCGGGAGATCTACCGCGTGCTGAAGCCTGGCGGAACGCTCCTTGCCGGACTCGACACGGGCGTCTTCTGGGCGTTCTGGGGCGACGAGGCCGTGCTCCAAAACCCGCTGCCGTTCAATCCGCTCAAGGATGAAAACGTCAAAAGGCGGCTGATGGAGCAGGATATGTCCCTTGTTTTCTCGCATACGATGGAAGAACAGATCGGCGGTCAGCTGAAGGCGGGCTTCATCCTGAAAGATCTGCTGGAGGACACGAACGAAGCCGGACCGTTTTATGATTACAACGTTCCGACATTCATCCTGACCCGCGCGATCAAGTAATGGGTTTGCATCAAAAAACCACCCGTTTATGCGGGTGGTTCTTTTCATTATCCGAGCATCTTCAATAGCCGCTGTTCGTCAGCGTCCGGAAGCAGTGCGGAAAGGTGTTCGAGGATGCGGCTTCGCGATTCGTCCGGCGTGCGCGGGCAGAAGAGCGCGTCCTCGCCGAACTGCGATTCCGGCGTGGTATAGAGCGCGACGCCCCAGCCGTATTCCTTCCCGAACTTGTCGAGGCGGTACACGAAATCCGAGATGCAGAGCCACGTTTGCATCTGCAGCCGCGTCACGACCGTATCAAAGCCCGTGTTGCCGCCCTTTCGGTAATTGCACTGCATCTTAAGATGCGGCGTCAGCATCGAACCGTACATGCGCACGGCGTCCAGAAGCGCTTTATCTTTATAAAAGATCAGCCCTTCTTCGTACCATTCGTCGAAGGTCATGCCGTTTCGGCGTACGTTCAGAAAGTCCGGAAGCCAGTCCCGGCTCACAAATCCCGCCTTCTTACTATAGAACTTGCCGTAGATGCACCGTCCCGTGCTTGCAACCGGACCTTTCCAGTCCCACACCGGCCAGTCGTCGCGGCCATCCACGGAGCCGTTATACCAAAGCTCCGCGGGCGTATGCTCTTCCAACGAAAAGCCCGGGATCCCGTTTTCGAAGAACGGCAAAAATCCAAACGTCCGGATCAGCCGTTCCATGTCCTCCTTGGAACGGATCGGTTCCCGCATGGATCAGTTGCCCGAGCTTGACGACGAGGACGAAGCCGCCGCGGCGTTCTCGCGGTCGCGGATCATGTGCTGCAGCGTGATGAGGATCGCAATGACCTTCTGCTCGTGCTCCGGCTTGTAGATGTCGATGCAGTACTTGTCGTGGAGTGAGAACATTTTCTGCCCGATCACCGCGATGACGCTGCCGTCGGCGTCGTACAGCTCAAAGTTCAGCGCCATGATGTTGCCGCGCAGCTGCCAGCCGAGCTCTTCGACGTTCGTCACGTCCTTGATGAGATGCCAAAGCTCGTTAGAAAGCTGAAAATTCGTGCCGTCCGCCATCTCGATGAAGTGACGCTCGTGCAGGGTCAGGACCTTTTTCCACATCTTTGCGACGAGATTGCCCGCGGCGTCGAAGATCTCCGTGCGGTCATGCAGGGAGATCGCCTTACTTTCGGCGCGGTACACGACCTCTTCCCGATCGTTCACCACCTCGATGCGGCGATGCAGCGAAAAGACCTTGGACGAGGTGAACAGCGACTTTGCCGGCTCGCCGAATTTCTCGACGTTATTGACGTTGGCCTGCTCGCCCGCCTCGTGGAACCGGTTGAATTTCGAAAATACGCCCATATTGTCCTCCTTTTATTCTCTGCGCAGCAAAAGCATGCGCTGATATGCTTCCTTGTGTCCCTCGGATTCTTTGTAGAACTCCGCCATGTCCGCGCACGGAAACGCGCCGCATTGCCCGCATGCGTCGATACCCTTCTCTTTGCAGCAGCGGACCGGCATGCAGGGATCGTCGCTCCATTCGGTATCGCGGCAGCCGGGGCACTTGCCCTGCGTATAGTCCTGACATACGGAGCAGTTGACGCCGCAGTACGCGATCAAAGGATCAACCGTCATCGCGTTTCCCTCCCCCGTTTTTCATATATAATACCACGGTTTTCCCCTTTGGCGCAAGACAGACGGCAACATTTTCACGGCAATTTGAAAGAATTGTGACAGGAAAGCAAACTCCTTGCCGACCGTATTGCATTTTGCATAAACTGTGCTATGATATGTTTAGCACTCGAGGAGTGAGAGTGCTAAACGCAATGCAGAATGCTGAATGCAGAATGCAGAATGACAGGAGGCGACGCATATGAATGCGAACCGATTTACACAAAAATCCATTGAAGCGATCAACGGCGCACAGCAACTCGCGGAGGCGAACCGCAACACGCAGGTGGAGCAGATCCATCTTCTGAAAACGCTGATCGACGAACAGGACGATCTCAACGCACAGCTTCTCGGCTCGATGCAGGTCGACGTACCCGCTTTGCGGACGGCGGTCGACCGCGCGCTCGCGGGGCTGCCGACCTATACGGGCGACGGGCAGAGCAGCTACGCCGCGCCGACGATCTCCCGCGCGATCACGGAAGCGGACGCGCAGGCAAAGCGCATGGGCGACGCGTACGTTTCGGTCGAGCACCTGATGCTTGGACTTTTGGAGAAGCCGGACGAGACGATCAAAAAGCTGTTCCGTGAATTCAATATCAAAAAGGACGCGTACCTTGCGGCGCTGAAGGCGGTGCGCGGCAACCGTTCGGTCAACACCGACAATCCCGAGGGCACCTACGACGTGCTGAAAAAGTACGGACAGGACCTTGTAGAGCTCGCGAAAGCCCACAAGCTCGATCCGGTCATCGGCCGTGACAGCGAGATCCGCAGCGTCATCCGCATCCTCTCCCGCAAGACGAAGAACAACCCGTGTCTGATCGGCGAACCGGGCGTCGGCAAGACGGCCATCGTCGAAGGGCTTGCGCTTCGCATCGTGCGCGGCGACGTGCCGGACAATCTGAAGGATCGCAGTCTCTTCTCCCTCGACATGGGCGCGCTGGTCGCGGGCGCGAAGTACCGCGGCGAGTTTGAGGAGAGACTCAAGGCGGTCCTCGAGGAGATCAAAAAGAGCGACGGCAGGATCATCCTGTTCATCGATGAACTGCATACTATCGTCGGAGCGGGCAAGACTGACGGTGCTCTTGATGCGGGCAACATGTTAAA